>NZ_RKIF01000009.1:0-395995 GCF_003752545.1 Curtobacterium sp. PhB172 | reverse complement strand
TGGGTGCTTTTTTGGGTTCGTCCCCCCCCCCCCCTGTTCTTGCCCGCCCGGGCCCGCGCGCGCGGGGGGGCCCCCCCCCCGGGGGGGGGGGGCCCCCCCCCCCCCCGGGGGGGGCCCCCACGCCCGCGCGGGGGCGCGACTCGGGACTGCCGCGCGGTCCGCACGCCCTGCGCGCCCGACCAAGCGCCACACGACCCGCCTAGCGGTCGGCGGACTCCCGCGACCGCGCGGGCTTCGCCTGCGGCAGCTTCGTCCCGACGACCTGGTCGATCACGTCGCGGGCGATCGCTTGAGCCGTCAGCCCGACGTCGGCGAGGATCTGCGACCGGGTCGCGTGGTCGATGAACTCGTCCGGCAACCCCAGCTCGTTCACGCCCGTGTCGACCCCGGCTGCCCGCAGGTCCTGCCGCAGCCGGGTCCCGACGCCACCGACGCGCACGCCGTCCTCGATCGTGATGACGAGCCGGTGCGTCCGCGACAGCTCGATGAGCGAGCCCGGGATCGGGACCACCCAGCGCGGGTCGACGACGGTGACGCCGATGCCCTGCGCCTCGAGCAGCGCCGCGGCCTCGAGCGCCGTCGGCACCATCGAGCCGACGGCCACGAAGAGCACGTCCTCGACGCCGTCCGCGGCGGCGTGCAGCACGTCCACACCGTCGGGGAGACGACGGACGGCGGGGATGTCCGGCCCGACCTGGCCCTTCGACCACCGGAGCACGGTGGGGGCGTCATCGACGGCGATCGCCTCGCGGAACTCCTCGCGCAGGGTCGCCGCATCGCGGGGCGCCGCGATCCGGATGCCGGGCACGACCTGCAGCAGCGCGAGGTCCCACATGCCGTGGTGCGACGGCCCGTCCGGCCCGGTGATGCCGGCGCGGTCGAGCACGAACGTGACGCCGGCCTTGTGCAACGCGACGTCCATCAGCACCTGGTCGAACGCCCGGTTGAGGAAGGTCGCGTACAGCGCCACCACGGGGTGCAGGCCGCCGTAGGCGAGACCCGCAGCGGTCGTCACGGCGTGCTGCTCGGCGATGCCGACGTCGTAGACCCGGTCGGGGTGCTGCTCCTGGAACAGGTGCAGTCCGGTCGGTCGGAGCATCGCTGCCGTGATCGCGACGATCCGGGGATCCGAGGCGCCGGCGTCAGCCAGGGAAGCCGCGAACACCGAGGTCCACGACGGACCCGACGCGGCCTCGAGCGACTCCCCCGTCTCCGGGTCGATGTGCCCGACGGCGTGGAACTGGTCGGCCTGGTCGCGCAGGGCCGGCTCGAACCCGTGGCCCTTCTCGGTGATCGCGTGCACGATCGTCGGGGCGCCGTAGGCCTTCGCCTGCCGGAGCGCTGCCTCCATCGCACGCTGGTCGTGTCCGTTGACCGGCCCGATGTACTTGATGTCGAGGTTCGAGTACAGCGCTTCGTTGTTCGTGAAGCGCGACAGGAACCCGTGGAGCCCCCCGCGCATCCCGCGGTACACGGCCCGGCCGGGAGCGCCGAAGCGGTCGGCCACGGCCCGGGAGGTCTCGTACAGCGCCCGGTACTCACGCCGCGTGCGCATGGAGCTGAGGAACCGCGCCATGCCGCCGATCGTCGGAGCGTACGAGCGGCCGTTGTCGTTGACGACGATGACCAGGCGACGGTCGTTGTCGTCCGAGATGTTGTTGAGCGCCTCCCACGTCATCCCACCGGTGAGGGCGCCGTCACCGACCACCGCGACGACGGTGCGGTCGGTCTGTCCGGTCTGCCCGAACGCGCGGGAGATCCCGTCGGCCCACGACAGGGACGACGACGCGTGCGACGACTCCACGATGTCGTGCTCGGACTCGCTCCGCTGCGGGTAGCCGGCGATGCCGCCCCGCTCGCGGAGCTTCGAGAAGTCCTGTCGCCCGGTGACGAGCTTGTGCACGTACGACTGGTGCCCGGTGTCGAACACGAAGGGGTCGTTCGGCGAATCGAACACCCGGTGCATCGCGAGCGTCAGCTCGACCACCCCGAGGTTGGGCCCGAGGTGCCCACCGGTCTTCGCGACCTCGGCCACCAGGAACCGGCGGATCTCGGCGGCGAGTTCGGTCATCTGCACGTCGGAGAGACGCTTCAGGTCGCGCGGCGACGTGATGCTGCTGAGCAGGCTCACGGGCGCTCCTTTCGTGGGGCTGATCCCCCACCATATCCGCGTGACCGGCAGACGGACTGGAGGCCCGTGGCGGTGTCGCCACGGGCCTCCAGTCCGTCGTGTGGTCGCGTCAGCGACCCGTGCTCACGTCGCTCAGACGAGCGACCGGAGCACGTACTGCAGGATGCCGCCGTTGCGGTAGTAGTCGGCCTCACCCGGGGTGTCGATGCGGACGACCGCGTCGAACTCGACCGGCTGCTTGCCCGCGGGCGAGTGCTCGCTCGGCGTCGCGGTGACGTGCACGGTCTTCGGGGTCCGGCCCTCGTTGAGCTCGGTCAACCCCGAGATCGAGACGACCTCGGTGCCGTCCAGCCCGAGGGACTCGACCGTCTCGCCCGCCGGGAACTGCAGCGGGACGACGCCCATGCCGATGAGGTTCGAGCGGTGGATCCGCTCGAAGCTCTCGGTGATGACCGCGCGGACGCCGAGCAGGTTCGTGCCCTTGGCCGCCCAGTCGCGCGACGAGCCCGAGCCGTACTCCTTGCCGCCGAAGATGACGAGCGGGATGCCCTGCTCCTGGTAGTGCTGCGAGGCGTCGTAGATGAACGACTGCTCGCCGTCGGCGGTCGTGAAGTCACGGGTGTATCCGCCCTCCACGCCGTCGAGCAGCTGGTTGCGCAGACGGATGTTCGCGAACGTGCCCCGGATCATCACCTCGTGGTTGCCGCGACGCGAGCCGTAGGAGTTGAAGTCCTTGCGGTCCACGTCGTGCTCGGCCAGGTACTTGCCGGCCGGGCTGTCCGCCTTGATCGAGCCGGCGGGCGAGATGTGGTCGGTCGTGACCGAGTCGCCGAGCTTCGCCAGCACGCGGGCGCCGGAGATGTCCGACACCGCGTCGGGCTGCATGGTCATGCCCTCGAAGTACGGGGGCTTCCGCACGTAGGTCGACTCCTGGTCCCACTCGAAGGTGTCGCCCGTGGGGGTCGGCAGGTTCTTCCAGCGGTCGTCGCCCTCGAACACGGAGCCGTACTCGTGGGTGAACATCTCGGTGTCGATCGACTCGTCGATGACCTGCTGGACCTCCACCGCGTCGGGCCAGATGTCCTGCAGGTAGACGTCGTTGCCGTCCTGGTCCTTGCCGAGGGCGTCCTTGTCGAAGTCGAAGTGCATCGACCCGGCGAGGGCGTACGCGATGACCAGGGGCGGGGACGCCAGGTAGTTCATCTTGACGTCGGGGTTGATGCGCCCCTCGAAGTTGCGGTTGCCCGAGAGCACCGCGGTGACGGCGAGGTCGTTGTCCTGCACGGCCTGCGAGATCTCCTCGGGCAGCGGGCCCGAGTTGCCGATGCAGGTGGTGCAGCCGTAGCCGACCGTGTAGAAGCCGAGCTGCTCGAGGTAGGTCGTGAGACCGGCCTTCTCGTAGTAGTCGGTGACGACCTTGGACCCGGGGGCGAGCGTCGTCTTGACCCACGGCTTCGAGGTCAGGCCCTTGGCGGCGGCGTTCCGCGCGAGGATGCCGGCCGCCATCATGACGGACGGGTTCGACGTGTTCGTGCACGAGGTGATCGCGGCGATCGCGACGGCACCGTGGTCGATCGTGAACGGGTCGGCCCCGTCCATCGCGACCTTCGTCGGGGCCGAGGCCGTCGACGGGGCGCTCGACACGTAGACGTGCTCGTGCAGGTTGGTGTCCTCGTTGGTCGAGCCCGCGGCGATCGGGTCGGAGGCCGGGAAGGTCTCCTCCACCGCATCGTCGAGGTCGGTCTGCTCGCTCGGGGTCGTGTAGTTGTTCAGGTCGACCTCGAACTGGTCCTTCGCCTTGGACAGTTCGATGCGGTCCTGCGGACGCTTCGGCCCCGAGATCGACGGCACGACCGTGGAGAGGTCGAGTTCCATGTACTCGGAGTACGCCGGCTCGACCGACGCGTCGTGCCACAGGCCCTGGGCCTTGGAGTACGCCTCGACCAGGGCGATCTGCGCCTCGTCGCGACCGGTCAGGCGCAGGTAGTCGAGCGTGACGTCGTCGACCGGGAAGATGGCCGCCGTCGAACCGAACTCGGGCGACATGTTGCCGATGGTGGCGCGGTTCGCGAGCGGGACGGCACTGACGCCCTCGCCGTAGAACTCGACGAACTTGCCGACGACACCGTGCTTGCGGAGTTCCTGCGTGATGGTGAGCACCACGTCGGTCGCGGTCACGCCGGCCGGGATCTCACCGGAGAGCTTGAAGCCGACGACCTTCGGGATGAGCATCGACACCGGCTGGCCGAGCATCGCTGCCTCGGCCTCGATGCCGCCGACGCCCCAGCCGAGCACGCCGAGCCCGTTCACCATCGTGGTGTGCGAGTCGGTGCCGACGAGGGTGTCCGGGTAGGCGTAGGTCTCGCCGTCGAAGTCACGCGTGTAGGTGACCTTCGCCAGGTACTCGATGTTGACCTGGTGCACGATGCCGGTGCCCGGCGGGACGACCTTGAAGTCCTCGAACGCGGTCTGGCCCCAGCGGAGGAACTGGTAGCGCTCCCCGTTCCGCTCGTACTCGAGGTCGGTGTTGCGCTGGAGTGCGTCCGTGCTGCCGAACAGGTCGGCGATGACCGAGTGGTCGATGACCATCTCGGCCGGGGACAGCGGGTTGATCTTGTTCGGGTCGCCGCCGATGTCCGCCATCGCCTCGCGCATGGTGGCGAGGTCGACGATGCACGGCACGCCCGTGAAGTCCTGCATGACGACGCGCGCCGGCGAGAACTGGATCTCGGTGTCCGGGTCGGCGTCGGGGCGCCAGGAGCCGAGCGCGCGGATCTGCGCCTCGGTGACGTTCTTGCCGTCCTCGGTGCGGAGGAGGTTCTCGAGCAGCACCTTCAGGCTGTACGGGAGCTTCTCGTGCCCGGGCACCGTGTCGATCCGGTGGATCGCGTAGTCGACACCCCCAACCGACAGTGTGTCCTTCGAGCCGAAGCTATTGACTGCAGCCACCGTGCCGCCTCCCTACTGATCGGTTTGCCCTCATCATCGCGGGCCGTGGTCCGTCCCACCAGCAAGGCAAACCTAATCCCGCTGGCGCCGGAGCGCCGGACGGGAAAGTCTCTTGATGTCGAGACAACTCTACACCGTGGCGGCGTCGTCCCTCCGCACGAACACGGTGCGGACCAGCAGCCACGTGACCCAGAGCACGGCGGCGTAGAGCGGGACGCCGAGGATGAGCTTGAGGCCGGCGAGCAGCTCGACCTGCGCGGTGAGGTACAGCGGCACCTCGACGGCCAGGCGGAGTGCGAAGAGCCCGACCCAGATCCAGGTGGCGACCGTCAGCACGCGGCGCTTGACCGGGTCGGCGCGCCAGTCGACGTGCGAGCCGTCCTCGTTCGCCGGCAGCAGGAACCCGACGACCAGACCGATGAGCGGCCAGCGGACGGCCAGTGACACGAGGAGCCCGACCAACCACACCGAGTTGATGATGATCCCCGGGATGAAGTTGCTCTCGGCGCGTCCGGTGATGAGGGCGAGGCCGGCCGACACCGCGACGCCGAGGATGCCGGCGAAGGACATCGTCAGCGATTGTCGCTGCACCAGGCGGAGCACGACGAAGACGAGTCCGACGACGACCGGGATCACGACGCTCGGCACGAGCTCCTTCGTGATCGCGTAGACGACGAGGAACGCGAACCCGGGCAGCACCGACTCGGCGAGCCCGCGGATCCCGCCGACCGCTCCGAGCAGCGCGCGCCCGGAGGGCGCCTCGCCGGGGGCGACGCGGGCGATGCCCGCGTTCTGCACCGCGTCGCGGAACTGCGCCGAGAACGACGGCGCAGCCGACGCAGCGTCAGGTGTCCCAGCGGACGCGGGCACGGCTTCGGACCCGGCCGTCTCGGGTCGGTGGGTGTCGTCGTGTTCCGGCACCGTGCCTCCAGGGCGGGTCAGGTCGTCAGATCGCGGTCTGCGTCGACTTCGGCATGTGCAGCGGGATGAGGTCGCGCGGCGGCATCGGCGTCGTGCCGCGCACGACGACGACGCTGCGGAACAGCTCCTCGATCTCGCTTGCGTCGTCGGGCTGCTCGGCGGCCTTGCCGGCGATCACGCCGCGCAGGAACCAACGGGGGCCGTCGACGCCGACGAAGCGGGCCGGACGGACGCCGGCGGTGCCGCCGTCGCCGTCGACCGCGACCGGCACGGACGCACGGAGCTCGGGGCCGAACGGGCCGTCGACCTCGGTCACGACACCGCCCTGGCGCTCGATCTGCTCGGCGATCTGCGCACGGATCTCGTGCCACAGACCCGTCGAGCGGGGTGCGGCGAACGGCTGGACCTGCAGCGTCGAGTCGTCGTAGTCGAGCCCGACCGCGACGACGCGCTGCGAGCCCTCCTCGACCTCGAGGCGCAGGTGCAGGCCCTCGCGCGGCAGGACCTTCACACCGCCCAGGTCGACGTACGGACGGACCAGGTTCGCCTCGGTCTCGTCGTGCGGGCCGTTCTCGGCGCGGTCCTCGGGAGCGGACTTGTCCGTCGGGGCGACCGCGTCGACCTCGTCGAGGTCCGCGTCGGCGTCCGT
Organism: Curtobacterium sp. PhB172; assembly: GCF_003752545.1. NCBI lineage: Bacteria > Bacillati > Actinomycetota > Actinomycetes > Micrococcales > Microbacteriaceae > Curtobacterium > Curtobacterium sp. PhB172. Next base: position 389,345 of record NZ_RKIF01000009.1, on the reverse strand, counting down.
CGCGATGTCGACCTCGGGGGTCGTGTCCGCGATCTCGACCTCGTCGGCGACGGCCTCGGCCACCTCGACCTCGGCGCCCTCGACCTCGTCACGCTTGCGTCGACCGAACTTCATGCGCGCGTTCCTTCCTGAACATCATCGGCGGCACCGGTCACGGCACCGCTCCGGTCACCGTAGCCGGACGAGCCGAAGCCACCCTGGCCCCGGACGCTGTCGGGGAGTTCCTCGACGTGCGTGTACGTCACCCGCGGCACGGGCATGACGATCAGCTGTGCGATCCGGTCACCCACGTGCACCTCGTACGGTTCGGACCGGTCGGTGTTGAGCAGTGAGACCTTAATCTCGCCGCGGTACCCGGAGTCGACCGTGCCCGGGCTGTTGACGATGGTGATGCCGTGCTTGGCGGCGAGCCCGCTGCGCGGGACCACGAACGCGGCGTACCCCTCGGGGAGCGCGATCCGCAGCCCGGTCGCGGCCAGGTGGCGCTCGCCCGGCTGCAGCACGAAGGCCTCGGTCGAGACGAGGTCGGCACCGGCGTCGCCGGGGTGGGCGTGTCCGGGGCGGTTCTCCCCGGTCCAGAGGACGTCGACTGGTTCCATCACGTGTCGAGGGTAGTGCAGAGACGTGACCCGACCGTGACCTGTCCCGAGTCGTGGTCGAATGGACCCGTGACCCTGTACCGCGAACGACTCTGGGCCCCGCCCGCCCTGTACCTGGCGACGGCGCTCGTCATCCCCGCCACCCTGCTCGTGTTCCTGCCCATCAGCGTGCTCGCCGGGGTGCTCGTGGCGATCGGCATGGAGCTCGGCGTCCTCGTGCTCCTGTGGGCACTCGCACCCACCATCGAGGTCACGGACAGCGAGTTCCGCGCTGGCAAGGCGCACCTCCCCCGCGCACTCGTCGGCAGCGTCGAGGCGTTCGAGGGCGCTGAGGCTACCACGCAGCGCGGACCGAAGCTCGACGCTCGAGCGTGGACGCTCTTCCGCGGCTACGTGCGCGGGGTCGTCAAGGTCGAGGTCCGCGACGACGCCGACCCGACGCCCTACTGGCTGGTCAGCGTCCGGCAGCCCAGCAAGGTGGTCGAGGCGCTCCGGTCCTGACGGACCGCGACGGGCGGACGGGAGGCCCGGCACGCGTCCGCCCCGCACCGCACGACGAAGGCCCCGCATCCTGGAGGATGCGGGGCCTTCGGTGATCGGTGCGTCTAGAGCGCCGCGCATTCCGCGCAGACCGGCCCGAGCTTCGACTCGTGGTCGAGCTGGGAGCGGTGCTTCACGAGGAAGCACTCGACGCAGGTGAACTCATCGACCTGCGGGGGCAGCACCACGACGTCGAGGTCGACGTCGCTCAGGTCCTGCCCGGCGAGTTCGAAGCTGCCGGGGTTGTCCGAATCATCGTCGACGACCCCCGACATCTTGTCGGGAACGCGCTCCTTGAGGGCCTCGATCGACTCCGAATCGGAGTTGTCATCGGTCTTCCGGGGGGCGTCGTAATCGGTGGCCATGCCCATCCATTTCTCGTATCGAGAGGTCGTCGCCGGGTGATCGGCGGCGACAGTTTGCACTACGTCCCGCCAGAGTGCAAACCGAGATCTGCGGCGGGTCGTCACGGCGCTGCAACCCGTGACCGGATCGGGACATTCCCGACACCCGTCGCCACTGGTGCGCAGACTCCGCGGCACGCCCGTGCGCCTCCGTGGAAACCGTCCGCGACCACTGCATACTCACGGGGTACGACGCACGACCGTACGCGACGCTGGGAAGGCTGGACCATGCAAGACGTGAGAGTCATCGGAGTCGAGGCAGGCGCGATCCTCCTGGCCACCGACGGCGGTACCGAGTTCCGGTTGCCCGTCACGTCCTCGCTGCCGGGGCAGGTCCGACAGGCCAACCCCGACGCCGGTCCGCAGAAGCGGGTCTCCCCCAAGGACGTCCAGGCACGCATCCGTGGCGGTGCCGACGCCGCCGAGGTCGCCGCCGCACTCGACGTCGACGTCGAGTACGTCCGACGCTTCGAGGGCCCGGTGCTCGCCGAGCGCGCCTTCGTCCTCGACGCCTCGCACCGCGTCCCGGTGACCCCGGTCGACGACGAGGCCCCCGACACCTTCGGCGCGGCGATCACCGCGAAGCTCGAGGCCGGCGAGGCCACCGCGATCAGCTGGGGCTCGTGGAAGCACCCGGAGAGCGGCTGGCAGGTCCGGGTCCGCTACACCGCGGCCGAGGTCGAGCACGACGCGCAGTGGCGTTTCGACCCGAAGACCTCGACGCTCGTGCCGGACAACGGCGACGCACACCGGCTCTCGCACACCGACGACGAGGGCATCGCGCCCCGCCTGCGCGCCGTGGAGTACGAGCAGCAGCACGACGACGGCACCCGCTTCGACTCCGGCGCCTTCCGCGTCGAGGAAGAGGACGAGGCCGTCACGAACCCCGACGTCCCCGACCGCGCGCCGCTCCGAGCACCGCTGCCCCGCATCGGTCAGGCGGCCGTCGAGGAGCGCGCACCCGGCAACGAGACCGCCGACCTGCTCGAGGCGCTCCGCCGCCGCCGTGGGGAGCGCGAGGCCGCATCGTTCGGGGAACAGCGCGACGAGCCCGCTCGCGGCACCTCGATCAGCGTCGTCGACATCCCGCTGCAGGGCTTCGAGGACGAGCCCGAGGGCGACACCGTTCCGCCGTCCGCCGACGCCCGTCCGGCATCGGCGCCAGAAGCCGAGGGCCGTGCGGAGCGCAAGAAGCGCAACCGTCGGTCGATGCCGAGCTGGGACGAGATCGTCTTCGGCACCCGCCCGGAGGACCCGGCCTGATCAGCTCGGACTGACCGGCGGCCGGCTGCTACTGCGCGAATGCCCCGGCGAGCCGCAGCGGGACGAACGTCTCCTCGTCGGTCATCGCGCCGTGCTGGCCGATCATGCGCTTCGGCACCTCGCCGTCACGCAGCGCGCGGTCGTCGTTGAACGCCCACGACCCGCGCGCCACGACGATCACGTCGCCGATGCGCGGGACCACCTGCGGCGAGACCGCACCGAACCACCCGGCGGCGATAGCCTCGTCGCGGCTTGCGACGTACGCCTTCTTGCCGTAGCGCGCTCGGAACGCCCCGACCAGCCCGCGCACGTCGGTGCCCGGTGCCACCGTGAGCTGGCGGCACCGCGGATCGCCCGCCACCCCGACGACGTCCGTCAACAGGAGCGGGTCGATGGCGATGTTCGCGTGGTCGGGCACGTCGAGCACGCCGTGGTCCGCGGTGACGAGGACGCCGACGTCCGACGCACCGCGGGCATCGAGGCGGGCGAGCTCGCCGTCGAGCAGCTCGAGCGTCGCCGTCCACCGGTCGGACTGCCACCCGGACTTGTGGCCGATCGAGTCGAGCTCCGGCACGTACAGGTACACGAGCGACCGACCGGTGGCGGTCTCGGCCAGGGCGGCGTCGATGCGCTCCGGGATCGTGTCCGCCGACACGTACCGCGCGCCGCCGAGGACGTTCGCGGTCATGCCCGACGCCCGGTACCGATCGGGGCCGACGACGACGGGGTCGACGCCGAGCTCCGCGGCGCGGGTGAAGAGCGTCTCGGTGAGGAACCAGTCCGCGGGGACCTCGGTGTCCCACCCGCCGAGCAGGTTCATGACAGCACCGGTGTCCGGGTTCCAGCCGCTGTAGCCGACGACGCCGTGCGTGCCGGGCGACCGTCCGGTGGTCAGGGTGCTCAGTGCCGCGGCCGTCGTGGTCGGGAACCCGCTGCGCAGCTTCTTCGCGGTGCCGGACCCCTTCGCGGCCGTGAGCCAGCGGGCGTGCCCGGCGCGAGCCGACAGCGCGACGCTCCCGAGGCCGTCGACCAGGACGACGATCGCGGAACGGGCGGGACGGAGGGCGATCCGGGCCTCCAGGCCGTGGTCACGCGACCACGCGCCGTCCGCAGCCCCGAGCGCCACGAGGCAACTCGGGAAGACGTCGGCGAGGTTCGCGGCGGCGTCGGGGGCCGTCGGTACGCTTGTTCCCATTCCACAGAGTCTTCCAGACGACCCCGGTCTCCCAGACGACTCCGGTCTTCCAGAAAGGTGCCATGGCACGCACGGACGCAGTCGGCCTGCCCGACGGTGAGCGCATCGAGGACGTCGACGTCTCCGAGGAGATGCAGGGCTCCTTCCTCGAGTACGCGTACTCCGTCATCTACTCGCGGGCGCTGCCCGATGCGCGCGACGGCCTGAAGCCCGTCCAGCGGCGCATCCTGTACCAGATGGCCGAGATGGGTCTGCGGCCCGACCGCGGGCACGTCAAGAGCGCCCGCGTCACCGGTGAGGTGATGGGCAAGCTGCACCCGCACGGCGACGGAGCGATCTACGACGCCCTGGTGCGGATGGCGCAGCCGTTCACGATGCGTGTGCCGCTGATCGACGGCCACGGCAACTTCGGGTCGCTCGACGACGGTCCCGCTGCCGCCCGGTACACCGAAGCCCGCCTGGCCGAACCGTCGATGGCGATGACCGAGGGCCTCGGCGAGGACGTCGTCGACTTCGTCCCGAACTACGACAACCAGATCATGCAGCCCGGCGTCCTGCCCGCGGCGTTCCCGAACCTGCTCGTCAACGGCGCGTCGGGCATCGCGGTCGGCATGGCGACGAACATGGCGCCGCACAACCTGGGCGAGGTGGTCGAGGCCGCGAAGCACCTGCTGATGAACCCGCAGGCCACCCTCGAAGAGCTCATGGAGTTCGTGCCGGGGCCGGATCTGCCCTCCGGCGGCACCATCGTCGGGCTCTCCGGGGTCCGCGACGCGTACGCCACCGGGCGTGGCACGTTCCGCACCCGGTCGAAGGTGAGCGTCGAGAACCTGACCCCGCGCAAGGTCGGACTCGTCGTCACCGAGCTGCCGTACCTGGTCGGCCCCGAGCGCGTCATCGAGAAGATCAAGGACGGCGTCCAGTCCAAGAAGCTCGTCGGCATCTCGGACGTCAACGACCTGACCGACCGCAACCACGGGCTCCGGCTCGTGATCGGCATCAAGAGCGGGTTCAACCCCACCGCGGTGCTCGAGCAGCTGTACAAGCACACTCCGCTCGAGGACGGCTTCGGCATCAACAACGTCGCGCTCGTCGGCGGGTCACCGCGCACGCTCGGACTGCGCGAGCTGCTCGACGTCTACGTGCAGCACCGGCTGTCGGTCGTCACCCGGCGGTCGGAGTACCGGCTCGCGCGTCGCCTCGAGCGGCTGCACCTGGTCGAGGGCCTGCTCATCGCGATCCTCGACATCGACGAGGTCATCCAGGTCATCCGCACCTCGGACGACTCCGAGGCCGCACGGAGCCGTCTCCGCGACGTCTTCGACCTGTCCGAGGTGCAGGCCGAGTACATCCTCGAACTGCGGCTCCGACGCCTGACGAAGTTCTCGCGCATGGAGCTCGAGGCAGAGCGCGACCAGCTCCTCGCCGACATCGCTGCGCTCGAGGAACTCCTGGCGTCCGACGAACGGCTCCGTGCCCAGGTCGCGCTCGAGCTCACCGAGGTCTCCGACAAGTTCGCCACCCCCCGCCGCACCCTGCTCACCGAGGCCGACGCCCCCGTCAAGGGCGGTCGCAAGGCCGCGGTCGACCCGGAGTCGCTCCAGGTCGCCGACTCGCCGTGCCGCGTGCTCCTCTCGACCACCGGACGACTCATCCGCGTGGACATCCAGACGTCGGAGCTCAGCATCGTCCGCGTGCCGAAGCGCTCCAAGCACGACGCCGTCCGGTCCGCCGTGGTGAGCACCGTCCGGGGCCAGGTCGGCGCGCTGACCTCGACCGGGCGGGTCCTGCGGCTCTCCCCCGTCGACGTCCCGGCGGTGCCGCCCGCCGCGGTCCGCCTCGACGCCGGCGTACGGGTCACGGACTTCCTGGTGCTCACCAAGGGCGAGACGGTCGTTGCACTCGTCGACCTGTCCGGCGCGTCGTCGGACTCCCTCGCCATCGGTACCGCGCAGGGCGTCGTGAAGCGCGTCGTCCCCGGAGCCTGGCCCGACAAGCCCGAGTTCGTCGCCATCGGCCTGAAGCCCGGCGACGCGGTGGTCGGCGCCGCCCAGGCACCCGAGTCCGACGACCTGGTGTTCATCAGCTCGAACGCCCAGCTCCTGCGCTTCCCCGCGTCCGGCGTCCGTGCCCAGGGGCTCCCGGCAGGCGGTGTCGCGGGCATGGCGCTGGCACCCGGGTCCTCGGTGATCTGGTTCGGCTCCGTCGCCCGGTCCGACGACGCCGTGGTCGCCACGGTGTCCACGACCTCCACGGCGCTGCCGGGCACCGACTCCGGTCGCGCCAAGGTCTCCGCCCTGTCCGAGTTCCCCGCCAAGGGCCGGGCGACCCAGGGTGTCCGAGCGCACGCGTTCCTGAAGGGCGAGGACGGGCTCACCGTGGGCTGGGCGGGCATCGCTCCCCCGCACGCGGTCGGTACGGACGGCGCCGCGCGGACCCTGCCCGACTGGCTGTCGAAGCGTGACGGGTCGGGGGCGCCGCTCGAGGCGGTCATCGGCTCGATCGGTGGCAGTGCTGCGGCGCTCGACGGCACCGCTGGCGACGCGTAGCGCGCGGCAGCGCTCCGGCGGGCTTCTCTCCGCGAAGCGACAGTGTCCCGCGAACAGTTCGCGGGACACTGTCGCGTTGGCGGCACGGACCGAGCACGGTGGCGCCACGGTGTCGCTCTGGCGGCACCGAGACTCGGTCTGCGCGACATCGTTCGCGGTCCGGCACCCGAGTCCGGTCGCCCACCGCGAGACTCGCTGGCCGGGAGGCGCGGGCCAGCCCCGTCCAGACCGCTCGCTCCGCCGACGCGGAAGCGACAGAAGTCCGCCAACAGTTCGCAGGACTCGGTCGCGTTGGCGGTACGGACCGCGCACGGTGGCGGCACGGTGGCGGCGCTGGGGGCACCGAGACTCGGGCTGAGCGACCGAACTCGGAGCTCGCAGCCCGAGAGGAGTCGCTGCGGCCGAGACTCGGCCCAGCACCGCCGAGACTCGGGCCAGGCGCCGCCGCGCGACTACGCGTCGATGCGGTCGCGGTCCAGACCCTCGCCGGCCAGGATGAACTCCTTGCGCGGGGCCACGTCGTTGCCCATCAGCAGCTCGAACACCTTCGCCGCGCTCTCGGCATGCGTGATGTTCACCCGCCGCAGGGTCCGGTGCGCACGGTCCATGGTGGTCTCGGCGAGCTGATCGGCGTCCATCTCGCCCAGGCCCTTGTACCGCTGGATCGGCTCCTGGTACTTCTTGCCGGTCTTCTCGAGCTTCTTCAGCACGGTCTGCAGCTCCTGCTCGGAGTACGTGTACAGCGTGTCGTTCGGCTTGCCGCGGTTCACCACGACGACCCGGTGCAGCGGCGGCACGGCGGCGAACACCCGGCCCTGCTCGATCATCGGTCGCATGTACCGGAAGAACAGGGTCAGCAGCAGCGTGCGGATGTGGGCACCGTCGACGTCGGCGTCCGACATGATGATGACCTTGCCGTAGCGCGCCTGGTCGATCTCGAACGTCCGGCCGGAGCCGGCACCGATGACCTGGATGATCGACGCGCACTCGACGTTCGACAGCATGTCCGACACGGACGCCTTCTGCACGTTGAGGATCTTGCCGCGGATCGGCAGCAGCGCCTGGTACTCGCTGTTGCGGGCGAGCTTCGCAGTCCCCAGGGCCGAGTCGCCCTCGACGATGAAGAGCTCGGTGCCCTCGGTCTCCTGCGATCGGCAGTCCGCGAGCTTCGTCGGCAACGAGGAGTTCTCGAGCGCGTTCTTCCGGCGCTGCGTCTCCTTGTGGGCGCGGGCCGAGATGCGGGTCTTCATCTCCGCGACGACCTTCTCGAGCAGGGTCGCCGCCTGGGCCTTCTCGGTGCGCTGCGTCGACGTCAGGATCTCGGTGATGCGCTTCGACACGACCTGGTCGACGATCTTGCGGACCGCCGGCGTGCCGAGGATCTCCTTCGTCTGTCCCTCGAACTGCGGCTCGGGCAGCCGGACGGTCAGCACGGCGGTCATGCCGGCGAGCACGTCGTCCTTGTCGAGCTTGTCCTGCCCGACCTTGAGCTTGCGGGCGTTCGCCTCGACCTGTGCACGGACGGCCTTGACCAGACCGGATTCGAAGCCGGCCTGGTGCGTGCCGCCCTTCGGCGTGGCGATGATGTTGACGAAGCTGCGGAACACCGTCTCGTAGCCGTCGCCCCACCGCAGCGCGAGGTCCACCTCACAGGAGCGCTCGACCGAGGTCGACACCATGTGACCCTTGTCGTCGAGCATCGGGACGGTCTCGGTGAAGGTCCCGGTGCCCTGCACGCGCCAGACGTCGGTGACGGCGGTGTCGGCCGCGAGGTGCTCGACGAACTCGCCGATGCCGCCCTCGTAGCGGAAGCGCTCGACGACCGGGCCGGCCTCGACGGCGGTCCCCGTCGCCTCGGCACGCGCAGCGGCGGCCTCGATCGAGGACACGCGCTCGTCGGTGATCGTGATGCCGAGCCCGGGCACCAGGAACGCCGTCTGCCGCGCCCGGGTGACCAGGTCGTCGGTGCTGAACCGCGCGTCGGCGGTGAAGATCTGCCGGTCCGCCCAGTACCGGATCCGGGAACCCGTGACGCCCTTCTTCACCTTGCCGACGACCCGCAGCTCACTGCCCGAGGTGAAGGGGCTGAACGGGGCGTCCGGACCGATGCCCTCGGCGTCGTCGAACGTGCCGGGCTCGCCGCGGTGGAACGACATGGCGTAGGTCTTGCCGCCGCGGTCGACCTCGACGTCGAGGCGCTCGGACAGGGCGTTGACCACCGAGGCACCGACGCCGTGCAGACCACCGGAGGCCGCGTAGGAGCCGGAGCCGAACTTGCCGCCGGCGTGCAGCTTGGTGAACACGACCTCGACCCCGGTCAGGCCGGTCTTCGGTTCGACGTCCACCGGGATGCCCCGGGCGGTGTCGCGGACCTCGACCGAACCGTCGGCGTGCAGCACGACGCCGATCTCGTCGCCGTGCCCCGCCAGGGCTTCGTCGACGGAGTTGTCGATGATCTCCCACAGGCAGTGCATGAGCCCGCGGGAGTCGGTCGAGCCGATGTACATCCCCGGACGCTTCCGGACCGCCTCGAGCCCTTCGAGGACGGAGAGATGGCGTGCGGAGTAGTCGGAGCTCACCGTCCGATGCTACCGAGCGGTACCGACACCCTCGGCGCGGACACTCGCACTGGGGACAACCGATCCGCGCTCAGCGAAACAGCGCTGCACAATGCATCGTTCTCAGGCATCACGTGTTGAAATGGTGCAACCACCCGGCACCACCTGCGATCCGTGAGGAGCACAGCAATGACCCAGACCGTGCAGGACCCCTCCATCGACGAAGTCAGCAACCACCAGCTGACCGCCGCCGACCGTTGCGACAGCTGCGGAGCGCAGGCCTACATCCGAGCCACCATGTCGAGCGGCGAGCTCTTCTTCTGCGCGCACCACGGCGCAGAGTTCAAGGACAAGCTCGCGGCGACCGCCATCGAATGGCACGACGAGAGCAGCCGACTCTACGAGTCGAAGTAGCGCGCGAAGGCGCGACCACAGCAAGACGGGAGGCCCGGTGCCAGCTGGCACCGGGCCTCCCGTCTGTCTGTTGCCCGTCTCAGAACGCGCGGATACGACGAAGGCCGGGTCCCGTCGGGAACCGGCCTTCGTGAGCGTCACGCGATGCGCTTGAACGCCTTGTCGACGTAGCGGTCGACCGTCGCGCGCGCTTCGCGTGCGTAGCGGTCGATGGTGGCCGTCTGCTCCGGGTCCGGTGCGTACTCGCGACCCAGCCGTGCGGTTGCTGCGGCGAGGACTCCGTCGGTCAGCTGCGGGTTGAGCGGCAGGATCGGACCCTGCGTGTGCGTGCCGAAGGACGTGCCGACGATCGCACCCTCGACCGGGGCTCCCGCCTGGTTGCCGCAGCCGGACACGACGTCGGCGAAGGGGGTGACCCCGGCCGCGAGCTCGATCGTGGTGGCGTGGTCCTCGAAGCCGGCGAGCCGCTTCGGCGCACCGGGGAGCAGCGGGTACCGGGTCTCGAGAACGAAGTAGTTGACCCGACGTTCGGCACCGCGGACGGCGCGGGCGTCGAACACGCCGAACCCGGCGAGCGGAGCACCCTCGGTGGGGACGACCTCGTTCGTCGCCAGGTCGAACCCGCCGCCGACGGCGATGACCGGCACCCCGTCGCTCGCGAACGAACGGAGCGGAGCGGCGATGCGGGCGACGTCCGCACCGAGCGACCGCATCGCGCTGAGCGGTCCGTTGCCGATGACCACGACGTCGGCCGCGGCGGGCAGATCGTCGCCGGGCGCGTACTCGAGCACCTCGGTGTCGAGGCCGGCTGCGGCGGCACGGCGGACGAGGGCTGCGACGTTGCCGCGGTCCCCCGAGACCCCCATCTGCCGGGGGTAGACGTGCAGGATGGTCAGCCGGTCGGCCGTCATGCGGTCTTCTCCATGTCCGGGTGGCCGAGGGCCTTGCGGGCGATCATCATGATCTCGTAGTTGACGATGAAGTTCTTCGTCCCGCTGGTCGTCGACCCGAGCTGCTCCATGTGCTTGATCGCGGCCTCGACGTCGGGGTCGACCCTGCCGATGCGGACACCGGCGTGCTCGAGGGCGATCGCGATCTGCCAGGCCTTGTCACCGGAGACGACGTCGACGTGGTCGAGCTTCGAGAAGTCGATGTCGTAGATCCACGAGATGTCCGGCGTGCCCTCGTCGATCGCCATGAGGACCTGCTCGGGGCGGTCCGGCAGCGCGTCGAGGTTGAGCTGGAGGCTCGCGGCGTTCTTGAACATCGTGAACTCGGCGAACTCGCCGGCGATCGGCAGTCGCTCCCCGCGGCCGTACGCCGGCTTCATCGTGCCGAAGGCCTTCGTGACGGCGTCGGCGCGGAACTGCGTGCCGAGTGCTGCGCTGGCCGTGGCGGTGGCAGCAGCAGCGTCGACCGCGTAGTGCAGGCCGCGTGCGGGCAGGCGCACCGCGATGTCGGAACCGTCGAAACGGATCGACGCACCGTCACCGGTGTTCACGACGACCTCTGACTCAGCGGCGTTCGGCTGGGCGTCCTGCCGGTCGAAGTCGTCGGCGTTCTGCAGGCCGTTCGGCGCCGCGGCGACGACCTCGGCGCTCGCACCGAAACGCAGCACCCGCTGGCCCGTGCGCGCTGCGTAGGCATCGAGGAACTGGTCGTCGCGGTTCGTGATGACGTTCGCCGTGGACAGTGCCGCGGTGTCGAGCATCATGTCGGCGACGCGTTCGGTCTCGAAGAACCGGTACAGCTGGTCGACCTGCACGTTGAGCATCGTCACCGTGGACGGCGACAGGATGCCGGCGAGCTCGACCGCGAAGGCCTCGTCCACCTCGAGGATGCCGATGTCCGCCTTCAGGCGACCGGTCAGCGACACCTCGGACAGCAGCGCCGACGCGATGCCCTGCGGCAGGTTCGCCCCGGACGGGTTCGTGAAGACGCGGAGCCCGTGCGCCCGGACGATGTCCGAGATCATGTGCGTGGTCGTCGACTTGCCGTTCGACCCGAGCACGAAGACGACGCCGTTCGGGAACTGCTTCGTCACGTGCTGCAGGAAGTCCGGCACCAGCTTGAGCACGATGTACCCGGGGTAGGCGGATCCCCCGCCCCGCGCTCGGGCGAGGGCGCGGAGGACCCGCCCGATCAGGATCGGGATGAAGAACCGCATCGGCCTACTCGAGGTAGTCGCGCAGCGACTGCGACCGCGACGGGTGGCGGAGCTTCGCCATCGTCTTGGACTCGATCTGACGGATGCGCTCACGCGTCACGCCGAACGTGTCACCGATCTGGTCGAGGGTCTTCGGCTGGCCGTCACCGAGGCCGAAGCGCATGCGGATGACGCCCGCTTCGCGCTCGGACAGGGAGTCGAGCAGGCTCTCGAGCTGCTTCTGCAGCATGGTGAAGCCCACCGCGTCGGCCGGCACGACCGCCTCGGTGTCCTCGATGAGGTCACCGAACTCGGAGTCGCCGTCCTCGCCCAGAGGCGTGTGCAGGGAGATCGGCTCGCGACCGTACTTCTGCACCTCGACGACCTTCTCCGGGGTCATGTCGAGCTCGCGCGCGAGCTCTTCCGGAGTGGGTTCGCGACCGAGGTCCTGCAGCATCTGGCGCTGGACACGAGCGAGCTTGTTGATGACCTCGACCATGTGCACCGGGATGCGGATGGTGCGGGCCTGGTCGGCCATGGCGCGGGTGATCGCCTGGCGGATCCACCACGTCGCGTACGTCGAGAACTTGAAGCCCTTGGTGTAGTCGAACTTCTCGACCGCACGGATCAGGCCCAGGTTGCCCTCCTGGATGAGGTCCAGGAACTGCATGCCACGGCCGGTGTAGCGCTTGGCGAGCGACACCACGAGGCGGAGGTTCGCGCCGAGCAGGTGCGACTTGGCGCGCTGACCGTCGCGGGCGACCCAGCGCAGCTCACGCTCGGCCGGCTTGGTCAGCCCGGTCGAGTGCTGCAGCTTGTCCTCGGCGAACAGGCCGGCCTCGATGCGCATCGCGAGCTCGACCTCCTGCTCGGCGTTGAGGAGGGCGACCTTGCCGATCTGCTTGAGGTAGTCCTTCACCGGGTCGGCGGTCGCACCCGTGATGGTCGTCGAGTAGACCGGGGCTTCGTCGTCGTCGGTCTGCGAGATGACGAGCGCGCCGGCGGCGACCGCTGCGGCGGCGTCGGGCTTGATCGCCTTGTCGTCGGTGTCCTCGACGTCCTCGGTCGGCTCGTCGGTGGCTTCGTTCGCCTCGTCGACGGGGTCGACCTTCTTCGCCTTCGGGGCGGCCTTCTTGGCCGGGGCCTTCTTGGCGGGGGCCTTGGTGGCGCGCTTCTTCGGCGCGGCGGTTCCCTCGGCGTCCGTGGCGTCCTCTGCCACAGCACCTTCGGGCTGAGTGTCCTTCGTGGGATCGATCGTCGTGCTCCGGGCAGCCATGCGATCACCTCTCTCGTCGTGCCACGTTCGTGGGGTCGTGGCCTCCCTCGCCGCCCAGGGCCCGAGCCGCAGTCCCCCGCGTCGTCGAGTCCTACCGTTCCGGGCAGCACTAAGACCCATGTCAAGTCCCCCGGGTTGATCGGCGCTCCGAAGCGCTCCGACAGGATGGGGGTCCTGAGTGGGTCCGTGATCATTATTGCACGTGCCGCTTCCGCAGGCGCGCAACGAGTGCAACCCAGAGCGGTCCGACGCGTATTCCCTCCTCCGCGTGGAGCACCCGGCGCGTGCGGTGCCGCGCGTGCAGGAGCATCGCTACGCCGAACCCCACCACCAGGTACTGCACCGTGAGGGCCACCCGGAAGTTGTCCCACGCGAACACGGTCTCACCGGTGACGCGGGACATCACGTCGAGGAGCAGCCCGATCAGGTACATCATCACGAAGGCCGCCAGGAAGCCCCCGACGTTGACGACGCCGTTCGCGGACCCGAGGGAACCGACCGGGTTGAACGTCCGGGCGAAGTCGAACCCGATCAGCGAACCGGGGCCGCCGATGCCCATCGCCACGACGAGCAGCACGAGCAGCCAGGTCGGCGGGTGGCCGGGCCAGAGCAGGATCGCGGTCCACACCACGGCGAGCAGCAAGACCACGCCGAGCACGAGGTTCGAGCGGCGCATCGGGAACCGCGCACACAGCAGCCCGAGCACCGGCCCGGCGACGAAGCCCACGGCGACGATGATCGTCAGGAAGCCGGCGGCCTCGGCGGGGCTGTACCCGAGCCCGCGGAGCATGGGGACGCCCCACAGCAGCGAGAACACCGTGCCGGACGACTGCGTCACGTAGTGGGACCAGAACCCGAGCTGCGTGCCCGGTCGACGCAACGCGTGCCCGAACGTCCGGAACGCGGCGCCCCACGAGTGCGGCAGTGGGATCGTTCCGGTCCGCACGACCACGGGGCCGTTGCGGACGAAGACGAACGCCAGGACGAGCCCGACGGCACTCGCGGCGGCGGCGACCCCGAACGCGGGCGTCCACCCCGCGGCGTGCAGGAGCACGGCGAACGGGAACGCCGACAGGATCTGGCCGATCTGCCCGAGGTTGCCCGTCCACTGCGAGATCTGCGGCAGGATCCGGCCGCTGAACCACATCGGCACCAGGCGGATCACCGAGATGAACGTCATCGCGTCGCCGGCGCCCACGAGCACCCGGCCCGCGATCGCCGGGCCGATCGTCGGCGAGAAGGCCACGACGGCCTGGCCGACCACGAGCAGCGCGGCGCCGAGCAGGACGAGCTTGCGCGGCCCCACCCGGTCGAGCGCGACGCCCACCGGGATCTGGAGTCCGGCGTACACGGCGATCTGCACGACCGCGAGCGTGGACAACACCGCCGCCGAGACCGCGAACCGGTCCTGCGCGTCCACCCCGGACACCCCGAGCGAGGACCGCTGCACGACCGCCAGGACGTAGGCGAGCACCGCGATGCCCCAGATCAGGTACGCGCGACGGGAGTTCACCCCGACAGGCTACCGATCCGGCGGAGCCGGATACGCGACGTGTGTCGCCGACGCTGGTGGCGTCCTGGTCGCGACCGGACGACCGACGGGAGGAACGGTGCGGGCCCGCCCCGGGCCTCCAGACCGCCGTTCCGGACCGTTCAGGGCCCGACGCGGCTACTCGCCGCCGTCACCCTGGGTGCGCCGGTCGGCCAGGAAGCGCTCGAGCTCGGCCGCGATCGCGTCCGCGGTCGGCACCTCGCCGTCGACGTCCGTGAGCGGCGACGCGACCGGGTTGCCCTCCATGTACGTGTCGTGCCGTTCCTCGAGCACACCGACGAGTCGCTGCAACTCGGCGTTGCCGGCGACCTGCTCCTCGACCCGGGTGAGGAACTCGCGACCCGCCTCGCGCAGGGCGTCCGTCGGGAAGATGAGGCCGGTGGCGGCGGCGATGCCGGACAGAGCCGCGACGGCTGCGTCCGGGAACTCGGTGTCCGACAGGTAGTGCGGGACGAGCAGGACGAGCCCGGTGACCTGCGCGCCGGTGGATGCGAGCCGGTGCTCGACGAGGTGCAGGACGTTCGCCGGCGCCTGGGTCTCGGGCTTCCAGACGCTCATCTGCTCGACGAGGTCGGCGCGGGTGCCGGAGACGGTCAGGCTGATCGGGCGGGTGTGCGGGACCGGCATCGGGATCGACTGCACCCAGGTGGTGTCCGCGACCTGGAGCTGGGCGGCGAGGCCGGTGACGGCGTCCACGAACCGGTTCCACTGGAAGTCCGGCTCGTACCCGGACAGGAACAGGAACGGCTGGCCGATCTCGTCGCGCACGAGGTGCAGCGCCAGCCGGGGCGGCTCGACGGCGGCGATGTGGTCGTGCTCGAAGGTGATGACGGGCCGGCGTGCACGCCAGTCGAGCAGCACGTCGGGGTCGAACTCGGCGACGATCTGGGTGTCGAGGTCCTCGAGCACCGACGTCGTGACCTGGGCAACGGCCGAACCGGCGTCCGCGAAGCCGGTGAGCCCGGCGACCAGGTGCAGCCCGGCCGGGACGGTCGGGGCGGCCTCGTCGAACGTGTAGAGCTCCTCGGGGTGGTTCACCGTCCCCATGCTAGGCGGGGCCACCGACGCCCCCGCGCGGGACGACCACGCCGACAGCGAACAGTGCGTGGATAGGGTTGGAGCATGGTCCGACCGACGCTCTCCACCGACTCCTCCGCCCCCTCCTCGATCTCCGCCGACGTCCTCGTGGTCGGTGTCCGGCCCGGTGCCGACGGTGCCCCCGCGACGATCGCCCAGCCGGCCACGACACCGTTCTCCGCGCTCGACGACCTCGACCTCGCAGCGATCGGCGCGACGGGCGCCAAGGACCAGCTCGTGCGCATCCCGGCCGTGGGCGTCGACGCCGCGAGCATCGCGCTCATCGGGCTCGGCACCGGGACCGACGCCGCCGCGTACCGCTCGGCCGCCGGCAGTGCCGTCCGCCAGCTGCCGCACGCCGCGTCGATCGCGCTCGCACTGCCGACCGACACCGACGCACTCGTCGAGGCAGCGCTCGAGGGCGCAGCGCTCGGCGCCTACGCCTTCACGCGGCACAAGGGCGCCGGCACGACCGGGCCGACGCGTGGCGACCAGCGCGTGACGGTCCTCGCGCCGTCCGCCGCGACGGACGCCGCGGTCCGTCCGGCGATCGTGGCCGATGCCGCCTCGCTGGTCCGCGACCTCGTGAACACCGCCGCCGGCGACCTGGGGCCACAGGACGTCGCCGACGTGGCGACCGGGCTCGCCTCGGACCTCCCGCTCACCGTCGAGGTCCTCGACGAGCAGGCACTCGAGGAGCAGGGCTTCGGCGGCATCCTCGGGGTCGGCCGTGGTTCGGCGCGTCCCCCGCGCCTGGTCGTCGTCCGCTACGCGCCGGAGTCCGCCACGAAGCACCTCGCCCTCGTCGGCAAGGGCATCACGTTCGACTCGGGCGGGCTCTCGCTCAAGCCGGCGGCGTCGATGCTCGGCATGAAGACCGACATGACCGGCGCCGCCACGGTGCTCGCCGCGACCGTCGCTGCCGCACGCCTGGGCCTCGACGTGCGCGTCACCGCCTGGCTCGCACTCGCCGAGAACATGCCGTCGGGCACGGCGACCCGCCCGGGTGACGTCCTCACCCTCAAGAACGGCAAGACCGTCGAGGTCACGAACACCGACGCCGAGGGCCGCCTCGTGCTCGGCGACGGCATGGCAGCCGCCTCGCTCGAGACGCCCGACGCCATCGTCGACGTCGCCACCCTGACCGGCGCGCAGGTCGTCGCGCTCGGCGACCGCACCACCGGCCTGATGGGCAGCGACGACCTCGTCGCGAAGCTCCGTGCCGTGGCCGAGGGCGTGTCGGAGCCGATCTGGCCGATGCCCCTGCCCGAGGAACTCGACGCCCGGCTCGCCAGCGACGTCGCCGACATGGTCAACGCCACGGTCGGCAACCCGGCCGGCGGCATGCTGCTCGCGGGCAAGTTCCTGGAGCGCTTCGTCGGCGAGGGCATCCCGTGGGCGCACCTCGACATCGCCGGTCCGTCCGAGCACAAGGGCGGCGGCTACGGGTGGCTCGGCAAGGGCGCGACGGGTGTGATGGTCCGGACGCTCATCGCGCTCGCAGAAGACCTCCAGTCCGAGTAGTAGGTTTGGTACCGGTGGGACGGGGCATCGACGCGCCTCCCACCGGTACTGCACGGGACGGGACCGGAACCACGCGGTCCGACCGTCGGACGCCGCCCCCGCGGTGTCCACGTAGGGCCCCGATCGGCCCGACACGCACGAGGGAGTTGCACCAGGTGACGGAACAGACTTACGACGTCGTGGTCCTCGGTGGCGGGAGCGGTGGCTACGCCGCTGCGCTCCGGGCCGCCGAACTCGGCATGAGCGTCGCGCTCATCGAGGGCGACAAGCTCGGAGGGACGTGCCTGCACCGTGGCTGCATCCCCACCAAGGCGCTGCTGCACGCGGCCGAGGTCGCCGACGCGACGCGTGACGCCGAGAAGTACGGCGTGATCGCGGAGTTCGCCGGTGTCGAGGTCCCGAAGGTCATCGAGTACCAGCAGGGCGTCATCACCTCCAAGTACAAGGGCCTGCAGGGCCTCATCAAGGCCCGCGGCATCACCGTCGTCGAGGGCTGGGGTCGACTCACCTCGCAGAACACCGTGCAGGTCGGCGACCAGAACATCGTCGGCAAGAACGTCGTGCTCGCGACCGGCTCCTACTCGAAGTCCCTGCCCGGACTCGAGATCGGCGGCCGCGTCATCACCTCCGAGACCGCACTGCGCATGGACTACGTGCCGAACAAGGTCGTCATCCTGGGCGGCGGCGTCATCGGCGTCGAGTTCGCCAGCGTGTGGAAGTCCTTCGGCGCCGAGGTCACGATCGTCGAGGCGCTCCCCCACCTCGTCCCCGCTGAAGACGAGTCGATGTCGAAGCAGCTCGAGCGTGCCTTCCGCAAGCGCGGCATCGAGTTCTCGCTCGGTGTCCGGTTCCAGGGCGTCGAGCAGCACGAGAACGGCGTCGTCGTGACGCTCGAGGACGGCAAGACCTTCGATGGTGACGTCCTGCTGGTCGCCGTCGGTCGTGGCCCGGTCACGCAGAACGTCGGCTTCGACGAGGTCGGCGTCGCCATGGACCGCGGCTTCGTCACCACGAACGAGCGCCTCGCCACCAACCTGCCGAACGTCTACGCGGTCGGCGACATCGTCCCCGGGCTGCAGCTCGCACACCGCGGCTTCCAGCAGGGCATCTTCGTGGCTGAGGAGATCGCCGGCCTGAACCCGGTGATCATCGAGGACAAGAACATCCCGAAGATCACGTACTCCGACCCCGAGGTCGCCTCCGTCGGCCTCTCGCAGGCCAAGGCCGAGGCCGAGTACGGCGCCGACAAGGTGGACTCGTACGAGTACAACCTGGCCGGCAACGGCAAGAGCCACATCATCGGCACGTCCGGTTCGGTCAAGGTCGTCCGCGTCGTCGACGGCCCCGTCGTCGGCGTGAGCATGATCGGCGCCCGCGTCGGCGAGCTCATCGGTGAAGCCCAGCTCGCCGTGAACTGGGAGGCGTACCCGGAGGACATCGCTCCGCTCGTGCACGCGCACCCGACGCAGAACGAGGCCCTGGGCGAGGCGTTCATGCACCTCGCGGGCAAGCCGCTGCACGCGCTGTGACCCGCACGAGTCCGCGCCCTGTGACAATGACATCCACAACAACTGCAACCCCCCGCGAAGAGGAGTCCACCCGATGAGCGAATCCGTCAGCCTCCCGGCGCTCGGCGAGAGCGTCACCGAGGGCACGGTGACCCGATGGCTGAAGAACGTCGGTGACCGGGTCGAGGTCGACGAGCCGCTGCTCGAGGTCTCGACCGACAAGGTCGACACCGAGATCCCGTCGCCCGTCGCCGGCGTCATCGAGGAGATCCTCGTGCAGGAGGACGAGACCGTCGAGGTCGGCACCGCGCTGGTGAAGATCGGCGACGGCTCGTCCGACTCCGGTTCCTCCGACTCCGGTTCGTCCGACGAGTCCTCGAACGAGACCGCTGCCGAGGCAGAGGTCCCCGAGGCCGAGCCGAGCACCGAGCAGGAGTCCGAGACCCCCGCCCCGGAGCCCACCGAGCCCGAGCCGGCCCCCGCCGGACAGACGCAGCCCGCGGCCCCGCAGGCCCCGTCGGCACCTCCTGCCGCCGCTCCGGTCCCGCAGGCCGCTCCGGTCCCGCCGCCCGCCGCCGCACCCCCGGCCGCCGTCCCGGCGCCGGCCGCTGCTGCACCCGCGCCGGCCGCGCCGAGCGCGACCACCGCCGCCGCGGTGCCGAACCCGACGCAGGACGGCGCAGCCTCCGGCTACGTCACGCCGCTCGTCCGCAAGCTGGCGAACGAGCAGGGCGTCGACCTGTCCACCGTCACCGGTTCCGGTGTCGGCGGGCGCATCCGCAAGGAGGACGTGCTCGCGGCCGTCGCGAAGGCTCCGGCCGCCGGTGGTGCAGCTGCACCCGCCGCCGCGTCTGGTCCGTTCGTCGCCGAGGTCTCGCCGCTGCGCGGCACCCGCGAGAAGATGACCCGCCTGCGCAAGGTCGTGGCCGAGCGTGCTGTGCAGTCGATGACCTCGACCGCACAGCTCACGAGCGTCGTCGAGGTGGACGTCACGAAGGTGGCGCAGTTCCGCGACGCCCACAAGGCGGAGTTCCTCGAGAAGACCGGTTCGAAGCTCTCGTTCATGCCGTTCTTCGCCCTGGCGGCGTCCGAGGCGCTCAAGGCCCACCCGAAGATCAACTCGACCGTGGAAGGCGACGAGATCGTCTACCCGGAGTCCGAGAACGTCTCCATC
Source organism: Curtobacterium sp. PhB172 (assembly GCF_003752545.1). NCBI lineage: Bacteria > Bacillati > Actinomycetota > Actinomycetes > Micrococcales > Microbacteriaceae > Curtobacterium > Curtobacterium sp. PhB172. Next base: position 369,566 of record NZ_RKIF01000009.1, on the reverse strand, counting down.
GCGGTGGACACCGAGCGCGGCCTGCTGACCCCGGTCATCAAGGACGCGGCCTCGCTCGACCTGGCGCAGTTCTCGAAGTCCATCGCGGACCTGGCGGAGCGCACCCGGAACAACCAGCTCAAGCCCGACGAGCTCGCTGGCGGTACGTTCACGCTGACGAACACCGGTTCGCGTGGCGCGCTGTTCGACACCCCCGTGGTGTTCCTGCCGCAGTCGGCGATCCTCGGAACTGGCATCGTCACGAAGCGTCCCGCGGTCGTGAAGGTCGACGGCCAGGAAGCGATCGCGATCCGTTCGTTCGTCTACCTCGCGCTGTCGTACGACCACCGGATCATCGACGGTGCGGACGCCTCGCGCTACCTGGTCGCGGTCAAGAACCGCCTGGAAGCGGGCAACTTCGCCCCCAATCTCGGGTACTGACCCCAGTACCACGGCCGACGGCCCCGGTTCCCCCTCGTGGGGAGCCGGGGCCGTTCCCGTTCCCGTTCCGGTTCGTCGGCGTCCGGGGGCGTCCGGGGGTGTCCGGGCGCGTCAGCCACCACCACCCGCACCGGCACCGGTGTCCGTTCCGGCACCGAGCACGGACACCGCGGCGACGACCGTACCGATCGCGACGACGACACCGACCACGGCGCGGCGGAGCGGCAACCGCCGACCAGCACCGAGCGGGATGCCGAGCTCGACGACCTCGCGCAGTCGAGCCACCGGGCCCGTCGTGTCGACCGGCGGGTCCGCCTCGACGAACACCAGGTCGGCCGGCGGTGGGGCCCACCGGAACGGCCGCGGCGGCGCCGCATCCCGAACCGTCTCGAGCGCCGCACACACGGTGCTGCGGTCGCCGTCGAGCGCTGCGAGGAGGGCAGCGTCCACGTCGTCGCGACTCGGATCGCGCGGGTCGACACGGTCCCAGACGAGCCGGGCGGCGAGCCCGAGGACCCGTGCAGCGTCGTGACCGGGCAGCTCCGTGCCGTCGCGGACGGCTCCAGCCGGGTGGTCGCACAGCACCACGGCGCCCGCGTCGTCCACCAGGACATCGTCGATGCCGGCGACGCCGAGCCGTACCGCGCCGTCGACGGCCGCGACGAGGAGCTCGAGCAGCGGGACACAGAGGGTCACCGCGACCCCGGTCGTCGGGGTGCCGAGGCGATCCAGCGCCACCGGGAGCGGCGTCCCGCGTGGGCGGTCGAGCAGGGTCACGAGCCCGCCGGCCCCGGTCCGGCCCACCGCCTCGACGGGCACCAGGTGCCGGTGGCCGGTGGCGCACCGGTCCGCGATCCAGGCCGCCACGGCAGCGTCGTCGGCCGCCGCGACCCAACGGTCACTGCGGGCGTCGTCGATGCTCTGGTCGGTGCTCGTGTCCATGGTGACGAGCGTGGCGGAGGCGAGCCGGGCCTCCTGTCCGTCCTGCTCGATCTGTGGACAACGCGTGTTCGCGCACAGCCGGACCGACTGCGGTCTCCCCCGGACCGCGGAGGCCGTATCCTGTCAGCATGGCACGCAGCACTTCCACAGACACGAAGGCGAAGGAGCCGGGGCGTCTCAAGCAGATGTTCCAGGTCTTCCAGATGACCCGACGGGCCGACCCGTCGTCCGTCTGGTGGTTCGCCCTCGCATTCGTCGGCCCCGTCGTCCTCGGCATCGTGCTGGCGCTGGTGCTCCCGGGCCAGAACTGGCTCGCGATGATCCTGTGGATCGTCGCCGGTGTCCTGATGGGCGTGCTGCTCTTCCTCATCGTCCTCGGCCGGCTGGCCGAGCGGGCGGCGTACTCGCAGATCGAGGGCCAGCCCGGCGCCGTCGGTGCGGTGCTCTCCAACTCGCTGCGTCGACAGTGGCGCTCCAGCGAGATGCCCGTCGCCGTGCACGGTCGCTCGCAGTCCGCGGTGTACCGCGCGGTGGGGCGTCCCGGCGTCGTCCTCATCACCGAGGGCCAGCGCGGCAACCTGAAGCGTCAGGTCGACGAAGAGCGTCGCAAGGTGCAGCGCATCGTCCCGAACGTCGCGGTCCACGTGGTCAGCGTCGGTGACGGCGACGACACCCTCACGCTGCACAAGCTCCCCCGTGCCATGAACAAGTTCAAGAAGTCGCTCAACCGCAACGAGGTCCTGGCCGTCGCGAACCGCCTCGACTCGCTCACGCAGAGCCCCGCCGCCGCGATCCCGAAGGGCATGGACCCGATGCGTGCCCGCGCCGGACGTCCGCGCTGACCCGTCCCCGAACCACCACGCAGAACGCCCCCGACCGTGCCAGGTCGGGGGCGTTCTGCGTGCGGCGCGGTGGTGGCCGGTGCGGTCGGTGGCGGTCGGTCGCGCCCGCTGAGCGCACCGTGCGCCTTCGGCCACCTGGTGCGAGGTTGCCCGCTCGGTGCGAGCCCGTCGCGCTGCACCGAGCGGGCAAGCTCGCACGTGCCGACGAACCTCGCACCGTGCGCAGCAGCACCGCGGCGCGCATCCCGGCGCGCTCCGGCGACGAACCTCGCACCGTGCGGCGCGGTCGCGGGCGCGGCCCCGGGGTCAGCGGCGGACGAGCACCGTGCCGGCGATGCGGTCGTGCGCGCCGCGGCTGTCCCGGTCGATGATGAGCGCCGGCACCACCAGGCAGAGCAGGACGGTCCGGACGACCGGACGCCACACCCCCACGTAGCCCCCGCGCATCGGCACGACGCGCAGCCCGACGCAGATGTGCCCGAACGACCCGGACAGCAGGCAGATGAAGAGCACCTGGAGCGCGGCGAAGATCGCCAGCTGCACCCACGAGTGCGCGATGTCCCCGGAACCGTTCACCGGCGACCAGACCCCGGTCACGTAGGCGATGAGATCGGCGAGGGCGCCGTCGATGAGCAGGGCGACGATCCGCCGTCCGATCCGCCCGACGCTGCGGGGTCCTTCCTCCGGCAGACCGAGGTCCTTGCCCGGCCAGCCGTCGGGGTGCTCGGGGGGCGCGGACGGACTGGAGGAGCTGCGGGCCATGCCCCCAAGCGTAGGCGACCGGCCGCCCGTAACACGCCCGAAACAATTCAGTCACGTCCGGGAAACCCCGTGTCAATAGCCTCGTCGGAGGTGCCTTGATCGGTACCTCCGACATCACCCAACCCATTGGAGATCGGCCCCCATGTTCAGCGATTCCTCCGAGGTCCTGGCCTTCATCAAGGACACCGACGTCAAGTTCCTCGACATCCGATTCACGGACCTGCCGGGTGTGCAGCAGCACTTCAACATCCCCGCCTCGACCGTCGACGAGGACTTCTTCTCGGTCGGCCAGCTCTTCGACGGCTCCTCGATCCGCGGGTTCGCGTCGATCCACGAGTCCGACATGCAGCTGATCCCCGATGTGACCACCGCCTACGTGGACCAGTTCCGCGCCGAGCGCACGCTCATCATGATCTTCGACATCTACAACCCGCGGAACGGCGAGATCTACGGCCGCGACCCGCGCCAGGTGGCGAAGAAGGCCGAGAAGTACCTCGCGTCGACGGGCATCGCGGACACCGCGTTTTTCGCCCCCGAGGCCGAGTTCTACATCTTCGACGACGTCCGCTACTCCGTCACCCAGAACGAGTCGTTCTACGCGGTCGACTCCGAAGAGGGCGCCTGGAACACCGGTCGTGACGAAGAGGGCGGCAACCTCGCCAACAAGACCCCGTACAAGGGCGGCTACTTCCCCGTGTCGCCGGTCGACAAGACCGCCGACCTGCGCGACGACATCACCCTCAAGCTGATCGACGCGGGCTTCGAGCTCGAGCGCTCGCACCACGAGGTGGGCACCGGCGGCCAGCAGGAGATCAACTACAAGTTCGACACGATGGTCCACGCCGCGGACGACATCCTGAAGTTCAAGTACATCGTCAAGAACACGGCGGACCAGTGGGGCAAGGTCGCCACGTTCATGCCGAAGCCGCTCTTCGGCGACAACGGCTCGGGCATGCACACCCACCAGTCGCTCTGGTCGGACGGCAAGCCGCTCTTCTACGACGAGAACGGCTACGGCGGCCTGTCCGACCTCGCCCGTTGGTACATCGGCGGTCTGCTGAAGCACGCTCCGGCGCTGCTCGCCTTCACCAACCCGTCGATCAACTCGTACCACCGCCTGGTCAAGGGCTTCGAGGCGCCGGTCAACCTGGTGTACTCGGCCGGCAACCGTTCGGCTGCGATCCGCATCCCGATCACGGGCACCAACCCGAAGGCCAAGCGCATCGAGTTCCGCGCGCCGGACGCCTCGGGCAACCCGTACCTCGCCTTCGCCGCGCAGCTGATGGCGGGCCTCGACGGCATCCAGAACCGCATCGAGCCGCACGAGCCCGTCGACAAGGACCTCTACGAGCTCCCCCCGGAGGAGGCCAAGGGCATCCCGCAGGTCCCCGGCTCCCTCGACGAGGCGCTCGACTTCCTCGAGGCGGACCACGAGTTCCTCACGAAGGGCAACGTCTTCACCGAGGACCTCATCCAGACCTGGATCGACTACAAGCGTGAGAACGAGATCCTCCCGCTGGCGCAGCGCCCGCACCCGTTCGAGTACGAGCTGTACTTCGGCGTCTGATCCTCGCTGACACACGAAGGCCCCGCACCGTCAGGTGCGGGGCCTTCGTGTGTGTGTCGCGACAGCGACAGTGTGCCGCGAACCATCCGCAGGAATGTGTCGCTTTGGCGGGTCGGGCGGTTGCGGCGACTGCCTGGAGGCCCGGTGCCGGTCCGGCGGGCCGGCACCGGGCCTCCCGGCGGGTCGCGACGCACGTTCCTTCCCATCGCACCCGGACTGGGAAGCCGGATCGGGCGTACCTGGTCGAAAGTTCCGACCAGGTACGCCCGTTTCGGCACAGTACGCCCGATCCGACCCGGCACCGCACACACGGGAACGGGGCCCGTGCCGCCCGGCACGGACCCCGCTTCGCGAACGGTGACTAGCGAGCCGTGGCCAACGAGTCGTTCGTCCCCGCTGCGACGCTCACGGGTGCACCCGTGACCGGCGTGGGCCGCCCCAGGGAACGGACGGCCCACCCCGCTTTGACCCAGTCGTGGACCGGGAGGCAGTTGCGCGCATCGATCACGACGCGGCGACCGACGAGGTCACCGAGGGCGACCGGGTCGGCGGTGATGATCTCGTCCCACTCGGTGAGCACCAGGACGACGTCGGCGCCCTCGATCGCGTCCGCCATCGACGCGGCGTAGCTCAGCGTCGGGAACGAGCGCTTCGCCGGCTCCATCGCCTCGGGGTCCCAGAGGGTGACCTGGGCGCCGCGCAGGTGGAGCGCAGCGGCCACGTTGAGCGCCGGGGAGTCCCGCACGTCGTCGGTCAGGGGCTTGAACGCGGCACCGATCACGGCCACTCGACGGTTCAGCACCGATCCCCCGGCCGAGTCGATCGCCATGTCGATGACCCGCTGACGCTGGCCCATGTTGATCTCGTCGACCTGCTGCATGAGGCCGACGACCTGGCCCGCCCCGATCTCGTTCGCGCGGTACATGAGCGCTCGGATGTCCTTCGGCAGGCACCCGCCGCCGAACCCGAGGCCGGCGTTCAGGAACTTCCGGCCGATGCGGGCGTCGTGCCCGAGGGCATCCGCCAGCGTCGACACGTCGGCGCCGGTGATCGCGCACATCTCGGAGATCGCGTTGATGAACGAGATCTTCGTGGCGAGGAACGCGTTGGCGCTCACCTTGACGAGCTCCGCGGTGGCGAGGTCGGTGGTGATGACCGGGGTGCCCTCGCTGATCGGCGCGGCGTAGACCTCGCGGATGACGGCGTCGGCAGCCTCGGACGCGCCACCCCAGACCAGGCGGTCCGGGTGCAGGGTGTCCTCGACGGCCTTGCCCTCGCGGAGGAACTCCGGGTTCCAGATGAGCTCGGCGTCGATGCCCGAGGGCGTGAACTCGCGGACGATGCCGCGCAGTCGCGCCGCGGTACCGACCGGGACCGTCGACTTGCCGACGATGAGTCCCGGGTGGGTGAGGTTCTCGGCGACGCCGCGGGTGGCGCTCTCGACGTACGCCAGGTTGGCGGCGTGCGAGCCAGCCTTCTGCGGGGTACCGACGCACACGAAGTGGACGTCGGCTGCGGCGACGGCCGAGGCGATGTCGGCGGTGAACCGGAGCTTGCCGCTCGCGACGTGCTTCGTGATGAGCTCGGGCAGGCCGGGCTCGAAGAACGGGACCTCGCCGGCGGACAACGCGGCGAGCTTCGCCGGGTCGACGTCCACGCCGATGGTCTCGAAGCCCATCTCGGCCATGGCGGCCGCGTGGGTGGCACCGAGGTAGCCGGTGCCGATGACGCTGATGACGGGTGCGGGACGGGTGTCGGCCTGGTCGGGCGACTTCTTGGACGCGGTCATGGCGTGACCTCCTGCAGGTCGTAGTCGATGTCGTTGCGCTTGATGCCCTCGGCGAATGCCTGCAGGGAGTCGGCTCGCGAGTTGAGTCGCCAGTCGTTGGTGGAGCGGACGCCGTCCACGACCGTGGTCGCGGTCTCGCTGAAGTACGAGAACCCGATGATGTCGGCGTTGGCAGGGTCGGCCAGGGCATCGAAGAGCGAGTTGATCCACTTCGACTTCTGGCCGCCCGAGACGGTGGTGCCGCTCTCGGTGGCGCCGATCTCACTGAGCAGGATCTTCTTGCCCGGTGCGACCTCGCGCAGCTGCTGCACGGTGGCGGCGAAGGTGTTCGCGTACGTCGGGTCCTCGGACGCCGTGCGGTAGTACCCGCTCATGCCGACCCAGTCGACGTAGTCGGCACCCGGGTAGTAGTTCTGCATGTACTCGAGCGTCTGGTACTTCGCGTTGCCGAGCTTGTCGATGCGGCTCGGCGCCCAGTTCCAGATGACGTAGTCGTTCGCGCCGTTCGCCTGGAAGACGTCGTGCACGTGCTGCCACATCTTCACGTACGACTGCTTCGCGTTCTGCTGGGCGTCGCCTTCGGACCAGTTGTACCAAGAGCCGTTCATCTCGTGGTCGAGACGGATGACCATCGGCTGCCCGTTGGCCTTCAGCGCCTTGGCGTACTTCGTCAGGTACGCATCGAAGTCACCGTCGGTGATGTCCTGGTTCGTGTAGCCGGCGACGTACTTCTGGTCGTTGCCGGTCTGCGCGGGAGCGGTCTCCCAGGTCATGAGCGGCACGCGGCCGTTGGCCCACGAGCGCTGGATCGCACTCGCGTTGAACGCCTGGTCGAAGCCCTGGAAGAACCCGGTCATGTTCGACGCGGTGCCGACCTGCCGGGAGACCTCGTCGTACTCGGCCCAGTTGAACGGGGACTGCGCCGTGTACAGGCCGTACCAGCGCGACTGCTGCCCGAGGATCTCGGCCTTGGTCGGCACGGCGACGGGCGTGGTGCCCGGGTCGGTCGAGGGGCCGGGGTTGGGGTTGGTCACCCCACCGTTGCCGCCACCCGAACCGGTGCCCGATCCACCGGCGGAGCCGCTGCCCGACCCGGAGCCCGACCCGTTGTCGGACGCGACCGACCCGGACCCGGTACCGGAGCCCGAGGCGCCGGCCCCGTTCGCACCGGAACCCGACGCGTTGACGGAGGACGAGCCTCCCGAGCCCTTCGCGGCACCGAGCTGGGACTGGAGCGACGCGATCTGCGCCTTGAGCTCCGTGATCTGGTCGCCACGCGACCCGGCCTGGGCGGTGCGGGAGTCGAGCTTGCCCTCGAGCGCCCAGATGCGGTCCTGGGCGGCGTCGAGCTGCGTCTGCAGTTCGGCGGCGGACACCTTCTTAGCCTTCGGGGCGGTGACCCCGAGGGCCTGGTGCACGGCGGTGGAGACGGGGCCGGCCGGGGAGACCCAGACCGACCAGGTGATGAGTGCGAGGGCGAGGACGATGGCGGTCGTGCCGACGGCCGTCCAGCGGGCGTGCTTGCTCGACTGCGCCCACCAGGTACTGGAGGAGCGGATGATGTCAGACAATGAGGAAGGCCTCCAGGACGAAGATCGCGATGCCGATGCAGTACGGGATCGCGGCGTACGGGTTGTACCGGCGGGCCTTCACGGGGGCGGTCCGTGGGGCTGCGGGCTGCACTGCTGCTGCAGCAGCGGCCTCGCGCCGGGTCGCGAGCACGGTCGTGGTGGAGTTGGTGGTGGCGTCGGCCCCGAAGAGCTCGTCGAACGCGCGGTCCACGGCCACCTGGTCGCTGCCGAGCGGCACGCGTCCGTCGACGGCCCGAGCACGGTCCGCGGCGTCGATCGGGCTGACCGGGGTCTGGGTGCCGAAGGACGACGGCTGCGCGGCGTCGGACGGGTCCTCCTGCATCGGACCGCCGGCGTAGGCACCGGCGCGGGTCCCCCAGCCGGACGCGTGCGCCAGGCGGAAGAAGCCGATGAGCCGGATCGGCATGAGGAAGAACGTCGACACGATGATGAACATCGGCAGGCGGAAGAAGTCACTCGGCTTCTCGGCCAGGTGACGCATCTGCCGGATGGCCATGCTGAGCACCGACGAGACGACCATCAGTGCGGCGACGTAGACGAAGCCCGTCGAGAATCCGTACTGCGACAGGATGCCCTGGTACAGGTTCTCGCCCTGCCCGGTGAAGGCCCGGTAGATCCAGCCGGCGATCACGCCGAAGAGCATGAACGGCAGGATGATGTCGGTGATGAAGAACGCCGCCAGCACCGGTGCGTGACCGAGCATCCACGGCAGCATGCGCAGCGTGTTGTACTGCGAGCCACGGGCCCAGCGGAGCTGCTGCTTGAACAGCTTCTTCACCTGCAGCGGGGCGTCCGTGTAGACCAGCGAGGTGTACTGGTAGACGGTCCGGTACCCCTCCTTGAGCGTGAGGTTCGTGAGCGTGCGGTCGTCGGAGACCTCGAGGAACACACCCATGAACTTCTCGTGCATGAACTTGTCCATGACGCGCATCAGGATGTTCCGCCGGAAGGCGATCGTGCGCCCGGGCAGGCAGCCGATCTGCCCGAGGACGCTCTGCGCGGGCATCGAGTAGAGCGCCCGCGAGTTCTCGAGCCAGTCGGCCCAGCGGGTGATCCAGCTGCGCTCGGGTTCGAGGATGCGCTGCCGGGTCGTGACACCGCCGACGGACTCGTCGGCGAACGGCTTGAGGAGTTCCTCGAGCGCGCCGGGGGTCCAGACGGTGTCCGAGTCGACGAGCACCGTGATGTCGCCGTTGGACATCTCGGTGCCGACCTTGACGGCGTTGCGCTTGCCCGGGATGGGCGTGTGCGTCCAGCGGACGAGCGGGGCGAACTCGTCGCAGACGGCTTCGAGCGCCTCGTTGCGGGCGCCGTTGATGACGACGATGATCTCGCCGGGTCGCTGCTCGACCATGCGACCGATGACGTCGCGGAACAGGTCGAGCGGTTCGTCCACGACGGGGACGACGACGCTGGTGGTACCGACGAAGGTGCCGGTGAACGGGCGGTAGCGGGCGGAGATGACGACCTTGACCAACCAGAGCAACCAGATCACCGCGGAGTACACGGCGAACAGGTAGAACTCGGGGTGGCCTTCGACCATCTGCCTGATCTGCAGAATGAAGGTGAACACTGATCCCTGCTTCAACGTTCGAGGTGGAGATTCCGCGACGTTGGGGAATCAGGGTCGGTTCGGGTGACCCCATTGACGCAGAAACCTGAACCCCAGCGCAACGCGACCCCCGTCCGGGGGCGTTACGAGCGCGTTACGGGGTACACACTTGTCCCCATCGCCACCGGGACCGGTGGTCCCCCCTCGTGCTGACAGCACTCCTGTGGACCACCCGCCCGACATCGGCCGCCGGTACACACGTGGACAGGGGCCGGGAGGCGCGGGTCGACTCCGACGGAAAGCCCCGGTCAGCAGGTGGTCACGTGGCGTGTCGGGGGGCACCGGAAATGAGCGCCTGGAGGTCCGGTGGGAGTTCGGTCACGACGTGGTAACAGTACCGGCGCGGTCCGAACAGGGGTACGGCCGTCGTCGCAACGGGGGACACTGCGCGACACGGAGATTTAACCTCCGATGACTGCTCGGTTCCGTGCCGTGCGCGCGACCTCGGGCGTGTCGCCGCTGGATCAGGCGCCGTAGAACTCGCGCTCGAAGACCTGTCGTGCACGTCGGGTGACGCCGAGGTAGTCCTCTTCCAGCTCGCTCGCCGAGCCGGGCGCGTACTCCATCAGCCGCGCGACGCCCTCGAGCTGGACGCGGTCGACGGGCAGGACGTCGGTCGTCTTCCCCGACCAGAGCACCAGCGCACTGCGCGTCCGCGAGGCGAAGCGCCAGGCCGCCCCGAGCCGCTCGCCGTCGTCGGCACTGACGAACCCGGCGGCCACGGCACCGTCGAGCGCCTCGAGCGTCGAGGTCGTGCGGAGCGCGGGGAACTCGAGGGCGTGCTGCAGCTGCAGGAGCTGGACGAACCACTCGACGTCGCTGAGCGATCCGCGCCCGAGCTTCAGGTGGCGAGCCGGATCGGCCCCGCGTGGCAGTCGCTCGGACTCGACGCGGGCCTTGATGCGTCGGACCTCGCGCACCTCGTTCTCGTCGATCCGCTCCGGGTACCGCGTGCGGTCGGCCAGGTGCTCGAAGTCCCGGAGCAGCTGGTCGTCGCCGACTGCCCCGCGGGCACGGAGCAGCGCCTGCGCCTCCCACGTCAGCGACCACCGGGCGTAGTAGGCGCCGTAGGACTCGAGGGTGCGCGCCACCGGGCCGTTCTTGCCCTCGGGGCGCAGGTCGATGTCGAGGTCGAGCGGGTGGACGGTGTCCTCGGTGAGCCGGTTCAGCTCTCGCACGATGGTCTGTGCCGTCCGCGAGGCCACCTCGGTCGCCAGGTCCGGCGCGCGGTACACGTAGAGGACGTCGGCGTCGGAGCCGAAGCCGAGCTCACGCCCGCCGTAGCGGCCCATCGCGATGATCCCGAACTCGAAGTCCGCGGGGGCTTCCCGTCGGGCGAGCGCGAGGGCCCCGGCGAGCGTTGCCTCGGTCACGTCGCTGAGTGCAGCACCCAGGGCGTCCACGTCGAGGTGGCCGAGCACTGCCGCCATGCCGAGGCGGAGGGTCTCGCGGCGGCGCGCCGAGCGCAGCAGGCTGGCCGCACCGTCGACGTCGTTGCCGTGCCGCGCCGTCGTCGCGGTCATCTCGGCGAGCAACGAGTCCATCGGGCGGGCACGCAGGAGCGACTCGGGCTCGTCGAGCCAGGCGACGGCCTCCGGGAACCGCTCGAGCAGACCGGACAGGAACGCCGACTCCGACAGCACGGTGGTCAGCGAGTGCGCAGCCCCGGACGAGTCGCGGAGCATCCGGAGGAACCAGCTGGACTCCCCCAGGGTGTCGCTGAGCCGTCGGAACGCCAGTAGGGCTCGGTCCGGCGCCGGCCCCTCGGCCATCCACCGCAGGAGCACCGGCAGCAGGTTCCGCTGGATCGCCGCACGTCGGCTCGTGCCCTGGGTGAGGGCCCGGATGTGCCGCAGCGCACCCGGCGGGTCGACGAACCCGACGCCCGCGAGCCGGTCGACGACCTGGTCGTCGGTCAGCACGATCTCACCCTCGGTCGTGGCGACGGCGGACAGCAGCGGACGGTAGAACAGCCGCTCGTGCAGCCCGCGGACCTCGAGCTTCACCGCACGCCACCGCGTCTCGAGCGCTGCGGCCGAGGTGGCCAGACCGCTCGACCGGGCAAGGACGCGCAGCTCCTCTTCGTCGGTCGGCATCAGGTGCGTCCGCTGGAGTCGGCGGAGCTGGATGCGGTGCTCGAGGACGCGGAGCAGCGCGTAGTCCGGACCGAAGTGGGCGGCCTCGGCCCGTCCGACGTACCCGGCGGCGGTCAGGGCGTCCATCGCTTCGAGGGTGGAACGGACGCGCACGGACTCGTCGTCACGTCCGTGCACGAGCTGCAGGAGCTGCACCGTGAACTCGACGTCGCGCAGGCCGCCCGGACCGAGCTTCAGCTGCCGGTCGACCTCGCCGTCGGGGATGTGGTCGGTGACGCGCTCGCGCATCCGCTGCACCGACTCGACGAACCCGGGGCGCGCCGACGAGCTCCACACGAACGGTGCGACGGCCTCGGCGTAGCGCGCACCGAGGTCGGCCGAGCCGGCGATCGGCCGGGCCTTGAGGAGTGCCTGGAACTCCCACGACTTCGCCCAGCGCTCGTAGTACGCGACGTGCGAGTCGAGCGTGCGGACGAGGGCGCCGTCCTTGCCCTCCGGTCGCAGGTTCGCGTCGACCTCCCACAGAGCGGGTTCGGCGGCCAGGTCGGTGATCGCGTGGGTCGCGGCGATCGCGATCCGCGTCGAGATGCGGACGGCACGGTCGGTGCCGATGTCGTCGGTGGCCTCGGTGACGAAGATGACGTCGACGTCGCTGACGTAGTTGAGCTCGCGTGCACCGGCCTTGCCCATCGCGATCACCGCGAGCGGGGTCGCGGCGACGTCGTCCGCCGGGAACGGCACCTCGCGCCGGGCGACGTCGACCGCGGCGTCGAGCGCTGCCCCGGCCAGGTCGGCCAGTCCGGCAGCGACGGCCGGGAACGCCTCGGTCGGCGACGAGTGCAGCACGTCGTACAGGGCGATCTGCGCGAGGTGCCGGCGGTACCGCACCCGCAGGCGCATCCGAGCGTCCTCACCGGTGGCACCGTCGATCGCCTCGAGCAGGGACGCCGTGTACCGCTCCTGCGACCAGGGTGCGACGACGGGCTCGAGCAGCAGTGCGAGTTCAGCAGGACGACGGTGCAGGAACTCGCCGAGACCGACCGAGGCGCCGAGCAGGCGGATCAGCCGCTCCGTCGCGGCCTCGTCCGTCAGGACGGGGCGGAGCTCGTCCGGAGCACGCTCCAGCAGCCGTTCCAGCAGCCGCAGCGCGCCGTCGGGATCCGCGGTGATGCCCCAGAGCGCCGGGGTGCCGCTGACCGGCAGCGGCACGACGGAGCCGAACCGCGCCTCCAGGTCGGCGATCCGCTCCAGGCTCTCCGACAGCTCGGCGAAGCCCAGGCGGGCCAACTCGGAACGCGACGACGTCGTCCGACCGGTCATGTGGTGCGCTCGCTCAGAGGGCGCCGAGGTTGGTGTCGAGCTCGAACGGCGTGACCTGGTCGCGGTAGCGCTTCCACTCCTGGCGCTTGTTGAGGAGCACGAAGTTGAACACGTGCTCGCCGAGCGTCTCGGCGACGAGCTCGGAGTCCTCCATCAGGCTGAGGGCGTGGTCGAGGCTCGACGGCAGCTGGCTGTACCCGAGGGCACGACGCTCGGCGTCGGTCAGGCTCCAGACGTCGTGCTCGGCCTCGGCCGGCAGCTCGTACTCTTCCTCGATGCCCTTGAGCCCCGCAGCGAGCAGCAGCGAGTACGCCAGGTACGGGTTCGCCGCGGAGTCGATGCCGCGGTACTCGATGCGCGAGGACTGCCCCTTGTTGGGCTTGTACAGCGGCACACGCACGAGCGCCGAACGGTTGTTGTGGCCCCAGGTCACGAAGGACGGGGCCTCGTCGCCACCCCAGAGGCGCTTGTACGAGTTCACGAACTGGTTCGTGACCGCGGTGATCTCCGGTGCGTGCTTGAGCACACCGGCGATGAAGTGCTTGGCGGTCCGGGACAGCTGGTACTCGCCGCCGGCCTCGTAGAACGCGTTCTGGTCGCCCTCGAAGAGCGAGACGTGCGTGTGCATGCCCGAACCCGGTTGCCCGGAGATCGGCTTCGGCATGAACGTCGCGTAGACGCCCTGCTCGATCGCGACCTCTTTCACGACCGTGCGGAAGGTCATGATGTTGTCCGCCATCGTCAGTGCGTCGGCGTAGCGGAGGTCGATCTCGTTCTGGCCCGGGCCGGCCTCGTGGTGGCTGAACTCCACCGAGATGCCGAGGTCCTCGAGCATCCGGACGGAGCGACGACGGAAGTCGTGCGCGCTGCCGCCGGGGACGTTGTCGAAGTAGCCGGCCTGGTCGACGGGCTGCGGCCCGCCGTCCTTCCACTCACGGCTCTTGAGCAGGTAGAACTCGATCTCGGGGTGCGTGTAGAACGTGAAGCCACGCTCGCTCGCCCGGGCCAGCGTGCGCTTCAGCACGTTGCGCGGGTCGGCGACGGCGGGCTGGCCGTCCGGCGTCGTGATGTCGCAGAACATCCGCGCGGTCGGGTCGACCTCACCGCGCCACGGCAGGATCTGGAACGTCGAGGGGTCCGGGTGCGCGAGCACGTCGGCCTCGTACGAGCGGGACAGGCCCTCGATCGCGGAGCCGTCGAACCCGATGCCCTCGGCGAAGGCACCCTCGACCTCGGCCGGGGCGATCGCCACCGACTTCAGCGTCCCGATGACGTCCGTGAACCAGAGTCGGATGAACTTGATGCCGCGCTCCTCGATGGTGCGGAGCACGAAGTCCGTCTGCTTGTCCATGCACGACCTTTCCGTGTATCGGGTGGCCGCGGGCGGGCCTCGTCCCAGGCTAGTGGTCCCGCGGCGTGCGCGGGGCCGTGCGACGCGCCTTGGTGGGAACGGGCCTTGACCGGAAAGTGCCTGGTGTCGTGTGACATGTTGGATTAGAATGCACAGATGCAGCACCGATCGACTCGAGTCGCCGCGATCGACATCGCCCGCGGCCTGTCCGTGGTGTGCGTCGTCATCGGACACGTCGCGGTGGGGCTCTTCGACTCCGGAGCGCTCCCTCGGGACGGCGCCCTCGGTGTCGCCTACGACGTGACCCATGTCTTCCGGGTGCCCGCGATCGCCTTCGTCGCCGGGCTCTTCATCCCCCGTGCGCTCGCCCGTCACGGCGGACCGCGCTACCTGGCTGACCGCGCGCTCCTGCTGGGGTGGTTGTACATCATCTGGACCGCGGTGCAGACCGTGGTCGAGGTCGCGACCAACCCGATCCGGAACGCCCCGCGGCCCGTCGACCTGTCGCTCCTGATGGTGTGGACGCCCGCTGCGCAGCTCTACTTCCTGCCAGCGCTGTGGCTGTCGACTGCCGTCACGGTGTTGCTCCTCGGACGTCGGCAGGGACTCGCGAAGCACGCTGGCCTCGGCGTCGCCGCGGCGATCTCCCTCGCCGCGTGGGGGTGGCGACCACCCGTGGTCGGCATCGATTCGCTCGGACTCGTGGTCTTCGTCGCACTCGGCGCGGCCGTCGGGCTCCCGCGCATGTCGACCGCGGCCCGCGGGCACCCGGCGTGGTGGGTCGCCGTCACGTTCGCCGCCGGCGGTCTGTTCGCCTTCGCGTGGTCCAGCGGTGCGCGCGGTCCACTCGACCCGTCGACGCTCGATTTGCTGGGGCGCACCGCAGGGATGGCCGCGGTGCTCTGCGGGATCGTCGTGACGATCGGCATCGCGGTCCTGGTGGCTTCGCTCCCGGTGGTCGGCGCGTCGCTCGAACGCATCGGGAGGCTGACACTGCCGGTGTTCCTCGCGCACATCGTGTTCGCGGCCGGTGCCCGGATCGTGCTGCAGGTGATCGACGTGCCGCCCGGCATCGTGCTGGTGGTCGCGTCGGTGGTCGGGGTCGCCGGGCCCGTCGTCCTGGCCCGGGTCGCACCGCTGACCCGACTCGGCTGGCTGTTCGATCGCCCTCGCTCCGGCCGGACCACCGTGACGACCACAGCCCAGCGGCCGCTGACCGCCGACCGTTGACGCGGCCGCTGCCGTGCGCTGCGTCGGCGTCGTCTCGTCAGTCGGACTCGGCGTCCCACTTCTCGTTGTTCGCCGCGATGCGGTCGAGCGCGTGCTGCGCTTCCTCGCGCGTGTCGAACGGGCCGATGCGGTCGCGCTGCGGGGACTGCGGACCCTGCTCGACCTGGCCGGTCTTGTCGTTGAACCACCACTGGGACTCGATGCGTTCGTCGCTCATGTCGCCCACCGTACCCAGGTGACTGCCTGGAGGCCCGGTGCCGGCCCGGCGGACCGGCACCGGGCCTCCAGGCAGTCGCGCTCACTCCGTCGGCCGCAGCAGGGGGCGGTTGCGCTCGGCGCGTCGCGCCGCGGCTAGAGTGGTCGGCATGCCCCGGGACGAACACGGACACCTGACCGCCGGCCGCATCTCCCCGCTCCGGCCCGTCCCGAAGGACATCGAGCGCCCGGAGTACGTCGGCAAGGTCGAACCGCACGAGCACGGCCTCGGCGACACGTACTCCCCCGACGAGGTCGAGCGCATCCGCACCGCCGGCCGCATCGCCTCACATGCCATCGACGCCGTCGGGGCGGCGATCCGTCCCGGCGTGACCACCGACGAACTCGACCGCATCGGCCACGAGTTCGTCGTCGCACACGGCGCCTACCCGTCGACGCTCGGGTACCGCGGGTACCCGAAGTCGCTGTGCTCGAGCCTCAACGAGGTCATCTGCCACGGCATCCCCGACGACACCGTCCTGCAGGAGGGCGACCTCGTCAACATCGACATCACCGCCTACAAGGACGGCATGCACGGCGACACGAACCGCACGTTCATCGTCGGGCAGGCGTCGCAGGAGGTCGAGGACCTCGTGACCCGCACCCGGCTCGCCCTCGAGCGCGGCATCAAGGCCGTCGCCCCCGGCCGGCAGGTGAACGTCATCGGCCGCGCCATCGAGGCGTACGCGAAGCGCTTCGGCTACGGCGTCGTCCGCGACTACACCGGCCACGGAGTCGGCCGTGCCTTCCACTCCGGTCTGATCATCCCGCACTACGACGCGCCGCAGTACGACGACGTCATCGAGCAGGGCATGGTGTTCACCATCGAGCCCATGTTGACCCTCGGCGGGATCGAGGCCGACATCTGGTCCGACGACTGGACGGTCTCGACGCGCGACAAGTCGTGGACCGCGCAGTTCGAGCACACCCTCGTCGTCACCGAACGCGGCGCGGAGCTCCTCACCGTCTCCTGACCGGACACCCCTTCCTGACCGGGCACTCCGGCAGGCAACCGAAAGGCACGACAACCTCATGACCTCCCTCGCAGTCGGCGTCGACATCGGTGGTACGGGCATCAAGGGCGCGATCGTCGACGTCGCGTCCGGTGAACTGACCACGGACCGCATCAAGAAGGCCACACCGGAAGGCGGGAAGCCCCACGACATCACCGCCGTCGTCGCCTCGATCCTCGACGAGCTCGCACCGGCGGCCGACGTCCCCGTCGGCGTGTGCTTCCCCGCGATCGTGCGCGACGGCAAGACCATGTCGGCTGCGAACGTCTCGAAGAAGTGGATCGGCTTCGAGGCCGAAGCGCTCTTCGAGAAGGAGCTCGGCCGCGCGATCCACTTCGTCAACGACGCCGACGCCGCCGGGTTCGCCGAGCAGCAGTTCGGTGCGGCGAAGGGCAAGGACGGCCTGGTGATCGTGACCACCCTGGGTACCGGGATCGGCAGCGCGCTCATCAACGACGGTGTGCTCATCGTGAACTCGGAGCTCGGGCACCTGGAGATCGACGGGCACGACGCCGAGTCGCGCGCGTCCTTCGCAGCCAAGGAGCGCGACGACCTGTCGTGGAAGCACTGGGCGAAGCGTCTGCAGACCTACTACTCGACGCTCGAGGCCCTGCTCTCCCCCGAGCTCTTCGTCGTCGGCGGCGGCGTGTCGAAGCAGTACGAGGAGTTCCTGCCGCTGCTCGACCTGCAGGCGGAGATCATCCCGGCGACGCTGCGCAACAACGCCGGCATCATCGGTGCCGCGACCCTGGCTGCCCGCAGCGCCTGACCCGCAGGTCGGTCGGACCGTCGACCCCGCTCCCACCGGCCCGCACCGTGCACCGTGCGGCGTCGGTGCGATTCGACGCGCCCGGCCGCTGGCGCCGAGGTTCCACGACTCGCCGTCTGCGGTTCGCCGAGGTTCCGCGGAGACCCCTCGTACGTGCCGACATGCCGAGATTTCGGAACCTCGGGGGCCGTGGCCGGGGCCGGGCCGAGGCACGGGCGCGGGGCCGGTAGACTCGGACCTGCGAATGGGTCGGTGAGACGGTCGCGTCACTCCCCCGGGAGTGCCGAGGAACGTCCGGGCTCCACAGAGCAGGGCGGTGGGTAACACCCACCCGGAGCAATCCGCGAGACAGTGCCACAGAAAGCAGACCGCCGGCGGCAACGTCGGTAAGGGTGAAACGGTGGTGTAAGAGACCACCAGGGGTCCGGGTGACCGGATCCGCTCGGTAAACCTCGCCCGGAGCAAGGTCAGACAGAGGACGCTGAGGCTGCTCGCCGAGTCCTCGGGTAGACCGCTGGAGGCCGACGGCAACGTCGGTCCGAGAGAGATGGCCGTCACCGCCGTGCAAGCGGCGGGACAGAACCCGGCGTACGGCCGGCCCATTCGCCCCACTTCCACGAGACCCGTGCCCGACGCACGGTGCGGCGCTCGCGATCCCGTGCGAGGTTGCACGCTCGGTGCAGCGCCACAAGGCCGCACCGAGCGTGCAACCTCGCACCAGGCGACGGACCCCGCACCGTGCGCCCCCGCACCGCGCGCCCGTGCACCGTGCGCCGCAGACGGGAGGCGCGGTGCCAGCTGGCTCCGCGCCTGCCGTCGGCAGCGTGCGAGCGCCTACAGCCCGGACTCGGCCGTGCGCACCAGGATCGCGTCGCTGTCCGGGCACAGCACCACGTCGTCCGGCGCGGCCCGGCGGATGTCCTGCAGGTCCGAGTTGTTCAGCGCCACGCCCGACGCCGTCGACACCCCACCCTGCAGCAGCGACGCACCGAAGCCGTAGCGGGCACGCTGCCGGTCGTAGAGTGCGAGCAGCTCGGCCGGCACCTTCGCGGCGACGTCGGTCCGGGCCTGCTCGGCAGAAGCACGGTCGGACGACAGGCGCGCGATCTCGGCGTCACGCTCGGCGACCAGGCCGGAGCGCGCGGCCTCGACGTCGGCGAGCTGCGCCTCGATGTCGCCGACCCGGGCGCGCAGGCCGTCGAGGTTCTCCATGACCTCGAGCTCGGCGGTCTCGAGGCCACCGATGCGGCGCTGCAGCGACTCGAGCTCGTTCTGCAGCCCGGTCGCGTCCTTCGAGTTCGACACGTTCTGCAGCATCGTGGTGTCGCGTTCGACGCGGGCCTGCGCGGTGGCGGTGTCGGACTCCAGGCGAGCGAGTTCGCGTTCGGCGTCCTCGACCAGGCCGGTCGCGGCGACGAGTTCGCTGCGCAGCCCGGCGGCCTTGGTGCCGAGTCCGGTGAGCTGGTCGCCCTTCTGCAGCGACGTGATGCGGTGCGCGATGCGGGTGACGTCGTTGTCGAGTCGTTGGACGTCGAGGAGGATGACCTGGTCCTCGGGTGCTGCCTTCATGGTCAGACTCCTTCAGTGGGGGTGGTGGGTTCGGCCGCCGGCAGGACCGCGAAGTCCCACGGGTCGGTGCGGAGGTCGCTCACGGTGACGCGGACGCCCGCGGCCTGGCGCAGTTGCGCGGCCGCGACGTCGAGCCAGAGCCACTCGGTGGCCCAGTGCGAGGTGTCGATGAGGGCGGGACCGCCGCCGAGCAGCGCCTGTTCGCGGAACTCGGACGCCGGGTGGTGGCGGAGGTCGCTCGTGATGTACACGTCGGCAGCGAGGACGGCGGGGTGGCCGAGCAGCGAGTCCCCCGCGCCGGCGCACAGTGCCACGGTGCGGACGGGCTGGTCGAAGTCGCCGGACACCCGGACCCCGGTCGCGGTGGGCGGCAGCAGGTCGACGAGTTTCCGTGCCAGGGCGCCGAGGGTCGTGCCCTCGGCGAGGAGCCCGACGCGGCCGATGCCCGTCGCGGGGTCGGCTCCGGCGTCGAGCGGTCGCTGGTCGGTCAGGCCGATCCGGTCGGCGAGCACGGCCGAGGTCCCCGTGGTGACGACGTCGGCGTTGGTGTGGGCCGCGATCAGGGCGCTGCCACCGCGCACCAGGGTCGCGAGGACGCTGCCCTTGTACGTCGACTCGGCGATCGTCGTGACGCCGCGCAGCAGCAACGGGTGGTGCGTGAGCAGGAGCCCGGCACCGAGCTCGACCGCTTCACGCGCGGTCGCGGGGACGGCGTCGACGGCCAGGTGGACGTGCTCGACGATGGCGTCCGGATCCCCGGCGACCAGTCCGACGGCGTCCCACGACTCGGCTCCTGCGGCGGGCCACAGGTCTTCGATCACGGCCTGGAGTTCGCGGAGCGTCGGCATCCGGTCAGTCTACCGAGCCGACCGCGTCGGCACCGGCAGCCGGTCCGCGCGGGGTGATCCGGGCCTCCCGGTCAGCGGCGACCGAGCGCACGGAGCAGGCCGGCGACGAGTCGCGACCACCAGCCGGGCCGGGCCGGCTCGTCGGTGCCGGTTCCGGTGTCGACGCTCGCCGGGGCGGCCGTCTCGACGACGGGCACGGCGATCGCGTCCGGCAGCACGACGGGAGTGCTCGCGGTCGTGCCCTGATGGGCGGTGAGGGCGGCCGCGAACGCGGCACGGTCGATGACCGTCGGCCCGGTGGCGGGCTGGACGAGCGGCGTGGGTCGCGTGTTCGCGGACACCGGCGACACGGCCGGGAGGCCCAGCACCGGTCGCACGGGCTCGTCGCGTTCCGGGGCGACCAGCGCCACGGCCGGGGTCGCCGTGACGACGTCGGCTCCCGGTGCGGCTGCTGCCGTCGGTGCGGGGCGGACCACGGCGACAGCGGGAGCGGGAGCGACGCCGGTCACGACGGCGACCGGAGCGGTCGCGGCACGGCGGGCGGCTGCACGGTCGCGTCGGTCCGACTCGGCGGCGGCGTCCTCGAGCAGGTCCGCGAAGACGGTCTGGGCGAAAGCGCGGGCCGCGGTGACCTCGGGGTCGTCCGCGCCGTCGACGGTGGCCTCCCAGGCGGCGAGGCGGGCGAGGTCCTCGTCGCGGCGACGGACCTCGTCCTCGAGCAGCACGATCCGCTCGATGGTGCTGCGACCGGTGGACGACGAGACCTCGATCGCGAGGTCCTCGATGCGCAGGGCGAGGCGCTCCGGCGGTTCCGGGAACGACGGTGCGCAGACGGCGGCGTGCCGGGCGCGGTCGCGGCGGAACGCGGGGGCTGCAGGCGCGGTGCCGGCGTCAGGCGCAGTGCCGGTTTCGGGCGCGGCGACTGCTGCAGCCGCGGTGCTGGGGTCCGGCGTCTGGACGGCGGTGGCGTCGGCCACGGCGCCGGGGCGCTGCACCGGGCCGGTGACGGGCGGGACCACGAGGTCCGCCACGTACGGCGTGCGCGTCGCCGGGGCGTCGCGGAGCCACTCCTCGACCTCGCGACCGAACGGGTCGACGAGGGGGGTGCGTGCACCGGACTGGGTCTCCATGTCCGAAGGATAAATATCGCGCGCGCAGAAACTCAGGACATCCGCGGTGTGTCGCAGCAATCCCTGCCATATCGCCCCGAACGTGAACGGCGTGTCGCCCGTCGCCCCGGGGGTCGGGTCAGAGCGTCTGCTCGAACGCGCCGAGGAGCTCCCGACCTGCGGGCCAGGCGCCGACACCGCTGGCGACGTTGACGTGGCCGAGCGGGCCGACCCGGAGCACCGCGGCCCCCATCGTCTCCGCGAACACCAGAGCACGGTCGGCGGTGCAGTACGGGTCGTCGTCGCTCACCACCAGGCGGGTCGGAACGCGGGCCGCTGCGGTGCCGGCCGGGATCGGGCGGGGCGCGGGGAACCCGGCGGCGGCGGCGGGGAAGCCCGGTGCCGCGGGGTCCGGCGGCGCGACGAGGAAGGCGCCGGCGACGGTGGGACCGGCGGCACCCGCGGCGTCTGCGGCGTCTGCGGCGAGCCAGTCGGCGACGGCGAGCACGCCCAGGCTGTGCGCCACGAGCACCGGCGGTTCGGCGCACGACGCGACCGCGCGGGAGATGGCGTCTCGCCAGTCCTCCGGGTCCGGCTCACCCCAGGACGCCGGTGCGATGCGGACGGCGTCGTCACCGCGCTCCCGCTGCCAGACGGACTGCCAGTGCTCCGCATCGGAGTTCCAGATCCCGGGCACGATCACCCACGGTCGAGGTCTGCTCACCCGGGCAGCGTAGCGAACCCCGGACGGACCTAGCGCTGCAGGGTGTCGCGCGGGTACTCGGAGAAGCGCGCTGCGTACGCCGCCGAGAACCGGCCGAGGTGTGCGAAGCCCCACCGCATCGCCACGCTCGCCACGGTCAGGTCGCCCGTCGACGCACGGCGGAGCTCCTCGCGCACGCGGTCGAGACGGATCCCGCGGAGCATCGCGTTCGGGGCGGTGCCGACCTGCCGCTGGAACGCCTGCTGCAGGCCGCGGACGCTCAGCCCGACGTGCTCGGCGACGTCGGTGGTCGAGATCGGCGTGTGCGCGAAGGCGTGCATGTACTCGACGGCCTCGCGGACACGGCCGGTAGCGCCCTGCGGCAGGGGGACGTCCGGGGCCAGCAGCTTGTGCGGGAAGGTCCGGAGCAGGGACTGGGCGGTGTCCCGGGCGACCTCTGCAAGGGCGAGCGAACTGACCGACGCCCGACCGAGCACGACCGCCGCGGCACGCTGGACCTGCGCGTTCCAGCCCCGGAGCTCGGCCGTGCGCGGCGTCGCCGTGTGGTCGAAGACGAGCGGACCCGGCTGCGCACCGTGGACCTCGGCCGCGACGCGCTCCAGGGCGGTGCGGTCGAACTGCACCAGGCTCTGCCGGACGTCCTGCAGGTCGAAGGCGAAGGGCCGGCCGGTCGGGAACATCATCGGGCTGGCGGGCGTGAACGCGACCTCTTGCCGGCCGATGTCGACGCGCCCGCCGCCGTCCGTGGTCCACATGACGACGTACTCGTCGGTGACGTCCAGCTCACCCTGCATCCGCGCGTCGAACCGGGTCGATCGGAACGACATCACGTCGTCGCCGACGACGCGGAACCGGTACGCGAACGGACGCTCCGTGCGGGTCGCGGTGAAGCCCACACTGGCGTAGGCGTCCTCGTACATGTGCACGGCAGCGTCGAGATCGGCCCC
The DNA here is from genome assembly GCF_003752545.1 of Curtobacterium sp. PhB172. Taxonomy (NCBI): domain Bacteria; kingdom Bacillati; phylum Actinomycetota; class Actinomycetes; order Micrococcales; family Microbacteriaceae; genus Curtobacterium; species Curtobacterium sp. PhB172. Next base: position 346,809 of record NZ_RKIF01000009.1, on the reverse strand, counting down.
CGACGTCTCGAAGCTGATCCTGGGATCCGGTTCGGCTGTCATCGCGCGAATCGTGACACGGCAGCCAGGAACCCCGGGAATCCCCCGCGGCTCCTTGCGGATTGTGGCCCACGGAGTGCGCGAGACGGACGAAGCGACCGGTCGCGTGGTGGCGGTCAGTGCCGGGCGCGCAGGACCGTCCACCGGTTCTCGTCGGCGATCCGCTCGTACCGCAGGTCGTCCACGACCATCCGGACCAGGGCGAGGCCGCGGCCGCTCTCGGCGAGTCCGTCGGGCAACTCGGCCGACTCGGTGTCCACGGTGGCGGCGACGCCGTCGTCGGAGAGCAGTGCCGCGAACCGGTCCGCTCCGATCTCGAGGCGCAGGCGGCATGAGACTCCCTCCGGGCGTGTCCCGTGCTCGATCACGTTCGAGGTGAGTTCGACGATCGCGAGCTCGAGGGCCATCCGGTCCTCGACGGAGACCGAGGGTTCGTGCTGCCACACGCCCGCCAGGAACTCGTGCACGGCGGACACGTCGTCCGGCGGGCACGACAATGCGAGCGTGTGCTCGGCGGCCGAGGCGGTCATCACCAGTCGGTGACCGCCGCGTCCCCGTCGGGGTACGTGCGGAGGATCTTGTCGATGTTGGAGAGCTGCAGGACCATCTGCACCTGCTCGGACGGCGCCGCGATGCGGAGGTCGCCGCCCGCCTGCCGCGCGGTCTTCAGGCTGCCGACCAGCGCGCCGAGCCCGGACGAGTCCATGAACTCGACACCGGAGAGCTCGACCACGACGCGGGCACGTCCGTTGTCGACGACCTTCGCGACCGCCTCGCGGAACGCGGGGGCGGACACCATGTTGAGGCGCCCGCTGCACTCGAGTACCGCGGTGTCGGGCTGCGCTTCGTGTACGACGATGTCCATGCCGGGTGGTCTCCTCTGATCGGTGCGCCTTGCAACCAGCAACCTACCGGCTCCGCCGTGTCAGGTCCCACTGCGGTCCCGACGCGTCGCGGTGACCTGCACCACGACGGCTGCGGCCATGAGTGCCGCCATGACCCCGCCCATCGCCAGTGCGGTCCCGCCGAGCGCGCCGGCGAGCGGTGTCCCGAGGCCGCCGATCCCGAACGTCAGGCCGCCCTGCAGGGCCGCGGCCGTCCCCGGGTGCGCCGCCCCGACGTGCTGCGTCCGGGTCATCGCGGCGGGCAGCACGAAGCCCCACGCACCCGTGACGACCGCGAGCGCGCACCAGACCGGCACCGGACCGAGGTCGAGCAGCGCCGAGACGAGGACCGCCGCCGCACCCGCGGTGCCGACGAGCAGGCCGACGGTGAGCAGGGAGTCCTCGGAGAACCGTCCGACGACCCGGCCGAACACCAGCGTGGTGACGATCATCATCGAGGCGTTCGTGGCGAAGACCAGCGTGTACATGCCCTCGGAGAAGCCGAACTGGGTCTGGAACACGAACGAGCTGGTCGCGATGTACGCGAAGAACCCCACGGTGGACAGCACCCCGCTCAGCACGTAGGCCCGGAACCGCGGGATCGCCAGCAGTTCGCGGATGCGTCGACCGTTCGCGGCGAAGCCCACGCCCCCGCGTCGCTCCGGCGGCAGGGTCTCGCGGAACCGCAGCACCACCATCGCGAAGAACATCGCGCCGAGCACCGCCAGCACGACGAACATGATCCGCCACGTGCCGAACGTCAGCACGGCGCCCCCGGCCAGGGGTGCCACGACGGGGCCGATCGCGTTGATCGCGGCGAGCGTGCCGAAGACCTTCGCCATCCGGGTCCCACTCGACACGTCCGACACCATCGCCCGGCCGGCGACCGCTCCGGCTGCTCCACCGAGCCCCTGCGCGATGCGGGCGAGGACGAGCGTGACGACGTCCGGCGCGAGGGCGCACCCGACCGAGGCGAGCGCGAACACCGCGGTGCCGACGACGAGCATCGGCCGCCGGCCGACCCCGTCGCTGACGGGTCCGACGAGCAACTGCCCGACCGCGAAGGCGACGAGGAACGCCGTGAGCGACAACTGCACGGCACCGGGGGTCGTGCCGAGGTCGTGGGCGATCTGCGGGAGCGCCGGGATGTACATGTCCGTGGCGAACGGCGACACCCCGACGATCAGGGCCAGCGGCACGATCGGCGGCAGGGTGGTCGTGGTCGGCTTCCGGGTGCGCTCCGTCGTCACGACCGACACGCTACGCGCACCCGAATCGATTCGACGGGGGTACGGCGTGCGCGCAGGCGGACAGGAGGCCGGTGGCGGCACCGCCACGGGCCTCCTGTCCGCCTCGGCCGGCGTCAGCCGGTGTTCTGCAGGCCGGCGGCGATCCCGTTCACGGTGAGCAGGAGCAGACGGTGGTCGGCGTCGGTCGGGTCGGTGCTGCCCGTCGTCCGGATGGACCGGAGCGCGCGGAGCTGCAGGTGCGACAGGGCGTCGACGTACGGGCTGCGCAGGCGCACGGCCCGGGCCAGGACCGGACGGTCCTCGAGCACGTCGCTGCCGCCCGAGATCCGGAGCACCCAGTCACGGGTCCGCGTCATCTCGTCGAGCACCTTGGCGGCGAGGTCGTCGCGGTCGGCGAGCTCGAGGTACCGGCGGGCGATGTGCTCATCGGTCTTCGCGAGCGACATCTCGACGTTCTTGATCATCGCGCCGAACAGCGGCCACTCGGCGTACGCGGCCCGCAGGACGTCGACGTCACCGACCGCCTCGAGCGCGGAGCCGAGCCCGTACCAGCCGGCCAGGTTGATCCGCGCCTGGGTCCACGAGAACACCCACGGGATCGCCCGGAGGTCCTCGAGCGACTCGACCGACAGCCCGCGGCGGGCCGGGCGGGAGCCGAGCGGGAGCAGACCGATCTCCTCCATCGGGGTGACCCGTGCGAACCACGGAGCGAACCCGTCCGCCTTGACCAGCTCGTAGAACGCGACGCGCGACACGTCGTCCAGCTGCTGCGCGAGGTCGGCGAACCGGGTGGCAGCAGCGGCCGTGCGCGACTCGTTGGACGGCGACGACGCGAACAGGGTGGCCGAGGCCATCTGCTCGAGGTGACGGGCCGCGATGTCCTGGTCGCCGTACTGCGCGAAGATGACCTCGCCCTGTTCGGTGAGCTTCAGGCGACCGTCGATCGATCCCGGCGGCTGCGCGAGGACGGCCTCGTTGGCCGGCCCGCCGCCGCGGCCGAGTGAACCGCCGCGGCCGTGGAACAGGGTGAGCTCGACCTCGTTGTCCCGCGCCCAGTCGGCGATGCGGGCCTGGGCGTCGTAGAGCGCCAGGTTCGCGGAGACCGGACCGACGTCCTTCGACGAGTCCGAGTAGCCGAGCATGACCTCGAGCCGACGGCCGGTCGCGGCCAGGCGACGCTGGAACGTCTCGGTGCGGACGGCCTCGTCGAGGATGTCGACGCTGGCGTGCAGGTCGGCGAAGGTCTCGAACAGCGGGATGACGTCGAGCACCGGCGCGGCCTCGGGCGAGCCGAGTGCGGCGACGGCGAGCTCGTGCACGTTCGCCAGGTCCGCCGCCGACTGCGTGAAGGACACGATGTACCGGCTGGCGGCACGGACCCCGTAACGGTCCTGCAGGTCGGCGATGGTCCGGAAGACCGCGAGGACCTCTTCGGTGGTCTCGCTCAGCGCGCCGCCGGCCCGGATCTCCGCCAGGGCGGTGCGGTGCACCTGCGAGTGCTGCCGGACCTCGAGCTCGGCCAGGTGGAACCCGAAGGTCTCGACCTGCCAGATGAGGTTCTGCAGCTCGCCGTTCGCCGGCCGGATCGCGCCGGCGGCGACGAGCGACGCCTGGATCGTGCGGAGGTCGGCGAGCAGGGCGTCCGGTCCGTCGTACGCGAGCGGCGTCGTGCCCTGGCGGGTGGCGTCGATGCGCGCGGCGGTGAACAGGAGCGCGCGGCGGTGCGTCTCGTTCGGGGCGCGGACACCGATGCGCTCGGCGATGCCCGGGTCGAGCGACTCCTGCGCCGCCACGAGCGCGGTGAGCCCGGCGTCGGCCGGGGTGTCGCTCGCGTCGAGGGTCAGGGCACTGCCGATGCGGGTGGTGGCGCGGGTGAGCCCGATCAGGATGTGCTCGGCCGCGATCTCCGCAGCCTGGCGCGTGATGTCGGCGGTCACGTACGGGTTGCCGTCGCGGTCGCCACCGATCCAGGTGCCGAACCGCACGAACGCGGGCGCCGACACCGGTGCACGTCCGGCGTCGTCGCCCTGCAGCCGGTCGTCGAGCAGGCGGTAGACCTGCGGGACGATCTCGAACAGCGTCTGGTCGAAGACGCTCATGGCGGTGCGGACCTCGTCGAGCGGGGTCGGGCGGGTCGTGCGGAGCGGCGAGGTGCGCAGGAGCGTCGTGATCTCCTCGAGCAGCCGTCGCTCGTTCTCGGCACGCGCGGTGGCGTTCTTCGAGCGGTCGCGCTCGTCGATGAGGTCCGTGATGCGCCGCACGCCCGTGGTCACCGCACGACGGCGGGCCTCGGTCGGGTGTGCGGTCAGCACCGGGTGGAACCGCAGCGTCCGGAGTCGCTCGGCCGCCTCGGCCTCGCCGACCTCGGCCACGAGTTCTGCGTAGGTCGCCGGGAACGAGTCGCCGGCCAGGCCGCCGTCGTCGCCGCGCTGCCGGAGCACCCGCACGCGGTGGTGCTCCTCGGCCAGGTTCGTGAGGTGGAAGTACGTCGTGAAGGCCTGCGCCACCGCTTCGGCGCGCTCGGCCGACATCGCGGACACGAGGGTCTGCGCGCGGGCAGCACCCTCGGCGTGGTCGCCCTCGTAGGCGTCGATCACGGCCGCACGCAGCGACTCCACGTCACGCAGCAGCTCGTCGCCACCGTTCTCGCGCAGCACCCGGCCGAGCAGGTTGCCGAGGTAGCGCACGTCGGCGCGCAGGTCACTGTCGACCGCGCCGCTGACGTCGTCCCGAGCGCGCTCATGGCGCGCCGATCCGTCGATCGCCGTCATGGGGTCCTTTCGGGGTCGTCCGGGAACACCGTCCCGGCTCCGAGCAGCGTATCGGCCCGCGGCCACCCGTGACGTCGACCGTCCGGACGGATCAGCGGGCGGGGTGTGTGGAGCGCGTACCCGCGCGCAGCGCGCGCACGCACGGAGGACGCCGGGATCGCGACGCGTGGCGGGAGCACCCCTGCAGTTGCGACGCGGTCCGCGATCCCGGCGGGTCTGTGGTCGGCGCGGATCGGCTCGGTTCGGCTCGGATCAGCGCGGATCAGCGCGGATCAGCGCGGATCGGCTCGGTTCAGCGAGCTGGGCCTGCGCGGCGGAGTGGACCTCGACGATCTGCACCCGCGCCGAACGGCGGTCGGTCAGCGGCGACGTCCAGGGCACGATGACCTGTTCCTCGTCGCCGTCGTCGAGCCGGGCGATCCAGACACCGGCGATCGCGTCGATCTCGGTCATCGTCGCGGCCACGGCGGTCGCGGCCCCGTTCGCGCGGACGATCGCCAGGTTGTCGACCGCGTGGTCGGCGTTCATGTGCCGGAGGATCGCTCGGCGCGCCTCGTCGTCGAAGGGCTCGGTCACGCGGTCACCGCCACGTCGCCGGCCCCGTCGGTCACCGGTCGACGCCGGGCGTCGAGCCCCTCGAGCAGGCCGCTGTTGAGCGAGTACGCCAGTTCGACCTCGGCGATGACCCGCTCCTGCTCGTCGGCCGTCCACGGCGCCGCGTCGAGCTGCGCACGGTAGGTGTCCTTGAAGGCACTCGGGTCCGCGACCTGGTCGAAGATGTAGAACAGGACGCCGTTCGTGTCGAAGCCGAACTGGTCGGAGAGCATCCGCCCGATCACCTGCCCGCCGGACAGGTCGCCGAGGTACCGCGTGTAGTGGTGCGCGACGAAGCCGCCCGGCCACTCGGCCGCGACCTCGTTGAGCCGCCGCACGTACGCCGTCGTGGCGGGGAGCGGGCAGACCAGCTCGGACCAGTCCGGGCCGATCAGGTACTCGAGGTCGGCGCGGATCGCCGGCATCCGGGTGAGCTGCGAGGTGACGAACGGCGCCGCCACCGGGTGGTCCGCCATCCGCTCGGCCGCACGTTCGAGGGCGTCGTAGACGAACGAGTACTGTCCGAGCAACGCCGCGTAGTCGGCGACGTCACACTTCCCGCCGAGCAGGTCGTGCATGAAGCCGTTCCCGGCCGAGGAACCGTGCGAGCGACGCGTGCGCTTGCGCAGCAGCTCGGAGAACGGGATGACGGTCGTGTCCATGAGGTAAGGCTAACCTTAGTTCGACAAACGTCAAGCAGGAGAGAGGACGCTCGTACCGATGAGCTCCAAGCCCAAACGCCCCCAGCACGTCTTCGTCGTCGACCGCACCGAGCGACTGTCGCCCCACATGGTGCGCGTCCACCTCGGCGGACCGGCCTTCGACGACTTCGTGGGCACGGCCGACCCGGACAAGCTGGCCGCCACCGACAAGTACGTCAAGCTCCTGCTCGCCAAGCCGTCGCTCGGCCTCGAACCCCCGTACGACCTCGAGGAACTGCGCGAGACGCTGCCGAAGCAAGACCGACCGGCCCGCCGCACGTACACGGTGCGGGCTGTCGACCACACCGCGAAGACGATCGCCGTCGACTTCGTCGTGCACGGCGACGACGGACTCGCCGGGCCCTGGGCCGCAGCGGCGCAGCCCGGCGACAAACTCGCCCTGTCCGGTCCCGGCGGTGGCTACGCGCCTGTCGACGACCCGGCCGTCACCCACGTCCTCCTCGGCGACGACAGTGCCCTGCCGGCCATCGGCGCCGCGCTGGAGTCGATGTCCGACACGGCCACGGGAGTCGCCCTGGTCGAGGTTGCCGGCCCTGCCGACGAGCAGGACATCGCGCACCCGGCGGGGGTCGACCTGCGGTGGCTGCACCGCGACGCCACCGGCGCCCAGCCGGGCACGCTCCTGCTGGACGCGGCCCGGGCGCTGCCCCGTGCCTCCCGGCCGGTCCAGGTGTTCGCACACGGCGAGCGGACCGCGATGAAGGCGATCCGTCGGCTGCTGCAGGACGACTGGGGGCTCGAGAAGCGCGAGATGTCGCTGTCGGCGTACTGGGCGCTCGGCCGCGGTGAGGACCAGTTCCAGGAGGAGAAGCGCGAGCCGGTCGGCGTGATCTTCACCGACTGATCGGTCTCGGCCTGCCCGGTTCTTCCCAGAGCGGATGCGGTGGGAAGCGGAAACGGGCGTACCTGGTCGTTCCAACTGACCAGGTACGCCCGGTTTCGGTAGGTGCGCACCGGTTCGGCGTGAGTCCGCCTGGTTCGGGCAGGGACGCCCGGTTCTTCCCAGAGCGGATGCGATGGGAAGCGGAAACGGGCGTACCTGATCGTTCCAACCGACCAGGTACGCCCGTTTCAGGCAGGTACGCGCCGGTCCGGCGCGGGTGCGCAGGGCGGACGGGAGGCACGGGGTGCGTCGGTGGGTCCGGCTAGCGTTCCGGGCATGGTCACCTCGTCGTGCTGCGTGCCGGGTTGCGCAGGTCCCGCTGCGGACGCGCTCACGGGTGTGCCCCTGTGCGCGACGCACGTCGCCCTGGTGACGGAGTTCGCGGCCGAGCACGTCGGCGTCGAGGACACCCTGCCGGGGCCGTGCCCGATGTGCGGATCCCGCGTCGGGGTGCGGTTCCCGACGGGCTTCGTCTGCGCGCGGTGCGAGTGGCGGTGGGGCGACGTGCCCGATGGCGACCTCGCTCCCCCGCGGGTCGACGTCGTGTACTACCTGCGGATGCGCGACGACTTCGGCGACCGGGTGAAGATCGGCACGACGATGAACCCGAAGCAGCGGCTGGCCGCGATCCCGCACCAGGACCTCCTGGCCTTCGAGCGGGGCGACCGGACGCTCGAACGTCGGCGGCACGCCCAGTTCGCGGCCGCCCGGTACCCCGGCACCGAGTGGTTCCGGGCGACACCGGAGCTGCTCGCGCACGTCGACGCCGTCGCGGCCGGCGTGGACGACCCGTGGGACCTGCACGCCCGGTGGACGAGCGAAGCACTGGCCCTGCGCGGCTGACCGAGCGGGCCGGAGCGCGTCCGCGCCGGCGGCCCGCCCACGTCGGCGGGCCGCCCACGCCGGTCAGGCCGCGCGGAGCATCCGGTCGGCGGTGCGCAGGGAGAGCGCCATGATCGTCAGCGCCGGGTTCGCGATGACGGCGCTCGGGAACACCGAGTTGTCGGCGATCCACAGGTTCGGGACGTCCCACGAGCGGCCGTCCGGGTCGACGACCGAGGTCTCGCGGTCCGCGCCCATGCGTGCCGTGCCGATGGTGTGTGCGGTGCGCTCGAGGACCCGGACGTCCTTGCCGCCGGCGGCCTCGACGATGGTCGTCATGGTGCGGATCGCGTGGCGGCGGATCGCGTCCTCGTTCGCGCCCGGGGTGAACGAGACCCGGGCTCGTGGCACGCCGTGCTCGTCGACCTCGTCCGCGAGGACCAGCCGGTTGTCGTCGTAGGGCAGGCACTCGGCGTTGATGCCGACGCCCGCCGAGTGCGGGTAGTCCTGCAGCGCCCGCACGAGCTCGGCGCCGCGCAGGCCGCCGCCCCGGATGAGCGTGTTCGCGAAGGTCTGCGGCTGCACGCCGAGGCTCTGGATCAGGTACCCGCCGGCGAAGTCCGCGTCGGCGGGGCGCACGAAGTCCTCGGTGATGATCGACGACGGGTAACCGCGGTACGAGCGCATCGACTCGTCGAACCGCGCCCAAACCTGGGTGGCGCCGTGCGCGGTGAAGTTCCGGCCGACCTGGTCGTTGCTGTTCGCGAGCCCGGTGTGCAGCAGCAGGCGCGGGGTCTCGATGCCGCCGGCGGCGAGCACGAGGGCCCGGCAGCGCTGCCGGTGTTCGCGGCCGTCGTGGGTGTACAGCACGGCGCTGACCTCGCCGGAAGCATCGAGCTCGATGCCGTGCACGAAGGAGTCCGGCCGGATCTCGGCGCCGAACGCCACCGCGGCGGGCAGGTAGGTGGTGTCCATCGAGACCTTCGCGCCGTTGCGGCAGCCCTGGTGGCACGAGCCGCAGGAAACGCAGGCGTGCCGCAGGCCGTGGTGCTCCTGGTGGCGGTCCTCGGTGGTCAGGCCGACGGGGGCGTCGGTCGCGGTGATGCCGGCGGCCGCTGCCCCGCGCATCATCATGTCCGACGAGGCGTTGCGCGCCGGTGGACGCATCCGGTAGCGGCGGGACGGGTCCCACGGGTAGTGCTCGGGTCCGGCGACCCCGACGTCGTGTTCGACCTGCTCGATCCAGCCGGTGAGTTCGGCGTGGCTGATCGGCCAGTCCTCGCCGACACCGGACGCGGAGCGGAGCGACAGGTCGTGCGTGCTCGGACGCGGGGTGAACGCGCCCCAGTGCAGCGTCGAACCACCGACCCCGGTGCCGCTGTTGTTCGGACCGAACGCCGTCGGTGCGCCGCCGCCGCTCAGCCGCTCGTCCATCCAGTTGATGTCACCGGGGGCGGCGACCTCGTCGGGCACGTGCTCGCCCGGCTCGGTGTTGCGACCGGCCTCGAGGGCGACGACCCGCAGGCCACGTCGGGCCAGGGAGGCCAGCAGGGGCGCTCCGCCGGCTCCGGTGCCGACGACCACCACGTCGACGACGTCGTCCGTGCCGTAGGTGCGCTGTCCGTCGAGTCTCATCGTGCTGCTTCCGTCGTCGTGGTGTCGTCGTGCATGTTGCGCGTGCCGTCGTGCGTGCCGTCGTGCGTGTCGTCGCGGGTGCGCTCGCGGCGGTCGGGTGCGGCTGGCTCCCAGGCCTCGCGCTGGTCGGCGGCGAGCAACTGGAAGCCCTGCTTGCGGACGCCGTCGCCCCCGTTCGCGAAGCCGTCGAAATCGATCGCCGCCATCGTCGCGGGGTGCGCGAGCCAGTGCTTCACGAGGTCGACGCTGGCGTCCTCGTACCAAGTACGCAGCTGCGCTGCGTCCACCTCGGTGTCCAGCACGGCGTCCACCACGTCGTCGCGTCCGGCATCGGGCACACCGTCGGCGCCGTACCGACCGGCGGCCACGTCCTGCAGGGCGTTGTCGAGCACGCCGTCCTGCGCTGGCCCGGCGAGCACGTCGAGCGCTGCCCGGTACGCCTCGACGTCGGTGGGCATGCCGTCGACCCGCCATCCGTCACCGAGCCCCGCGGCGAGCTGGTCGTCGACGCGCAGGGCGAGGTCCACCTGACCGTCGCCGGGCTGCGGCACGACGATGCGCGCGATCGCACGGAGGGTGTCGAGCTGCCGAGCAGTGAGTGCTCGCGGTTCGGCGGACGGGTCGTCGGGCAGCGCGCGGGCCGCCAACAGGGAACGCATCCGCGCGCTGACCCGCGGCGAGGCGATCACCCGTGCCTGCTCGACGGGCACGACGGGCGCCCCGGTGAACCGGCGGGTCCAGAAGTCGCGGATGCGGTCCGCCACCGCCTCGGGCTGCTCCCACGGCAGCAGGTGGGCAGCACCCTCGACGACGTGGAGCTCCGAGTCGGGCCAGTGCGGCAGCGTCAGGCGCCGCTGTGCCTCGGCGTCGAGGTCGCCGTCCTCGGCACCGGCGAGCACGAGTGCCGGCACGGGGTTCGGGGCCGCGTCGGACCAGTCCTCGCGGCTGCCGCGCGTGAGCCACGCGGTCCACGCGCCGGGGTCGGCGCGCTCGACGTCCTGCACGGCCGTCGTGTGTCGCTCGGGCGCCAGGGTGGACGCGGTGTTCGCGTCGACGAACTCGGCGGCGTGCGCCGCGCTGATCGAGCCGTCCGCCGCCCAGGAGAGCATCGCGGCGCGGCGGTCGTCGTCCATCGGTTCGGGCGCGAGCGGCGAGGCCGCGAGCAGCACCACGGCGCGCAACCCGAACAGGCCGTTCGCGCCGGACATCGTGCGGTCGGCGACGACCGTGGCGACCTTGCCGCCCATGGAGTGACCGACGAGTACCCACTCGCTCGCGCCACTGGCGCCGATCGCGCGCTCGACGAGCACGGCCATCTCCTCGACGGTCGTGCCGGACGACGCCGGGCTGCGGCCGAAGCCGGGCAGGTCGATCCCGATGAGTTCGAGGTCGTCGCGGATCAGGGCGCGGCGGAGCAGGGCGAACTCCTCGGAGCTCGCCCCCAACGCGTGGAGGCAGAACGCAGGGGTCACTCCTCTTGCCTACCGGTCGCTCCGCGGTGGACCCAGGCGGGGTGTACCCCGTCGGCGGATCCTGTACCCCGATCGGTCACCGTGCGTACGCGTCCACGAAGAGGTCGCCGCGGATCTCCCGCAGGGTGTCGGCGAGCCGATCGACGGTCCGGCCGGAGATGCCGGACACCTGCAGGTCGTACGGCCCGAGCGCCGGCAGGCGTCCGGTGCGGATGCGGACGACCTCCCAGCCGACGGCGCGGACGGCGCGGTCCTTCCGGCGGTCGGTGTCCTGCCGCGGGCCGACGTGCTCGAGGCCGTGGCGGCCGGTCGAGTCGTACTCGATCGCGACGCGCAGCTCGGGCAGGATGATGTCCGGCCAGACCTCGACGTGGTCGAAGAACGGCCGGTCGAGGCGGATCGCGGAGTGGTCGTAGGTGAACGCGAACCGGTCGGACAGCGCCGCGCGGAGCTCGGCCTCGACCGCGGAGGCCGTCGCCGGGGCGCAGACGCTCGTGAAGGACTCGCCCGAGGGCAGCCGCGGGGTCTTCGGGCAGATCGTGCGGGGCACCGGCTGACTCGGACGTCGCGGCGTGCCCGGCGCCGGTCGACGTGCGCGGGTGCGGCTCGAGGCGACAGCACCGGCCGGGGTCCCGCGGGAGGGCGCGGCCGGCAGGGTCTGGCGACCGGTGGCCCGGACCACCCGCTGCGGGACCGGCACCTGCGACGGCCAGTCGGACGGCAGGACCGGCCAGCGCTGCGGTTGCGCCTGCACCGCGCACTCCGGGCACCACACCGAGCGTCGGCGTTCACGACCCGGCCGGGAGCGCTGTTCGGACGGCGTGGCGACGAAGACGTGGCCGACGTCGCACTCCCACGTCAGCAGGACCTCGGCCGCCGGCGGGACCTGGGTCAGGACGACGCCGTGGTTCCAGTCCGGGTGGTACTGCCGGATGAGCACCGGGTACGGCGCCCAGTCGGCGCGGAACTGCCCGACGGCGTACGGCACCGCCTCGCCGCGCGACCACTGTCGGCGGCGCCACCACGCGTCGACGGGTTCGGCCACGTCCACACGCTAGGCACCGCCACCGACACTGCGGGAAACCGGGGTGCACTCAGCCCGCGAGGGCCCGCTTCGCGTACGCGACGAGCGCGTTCGCATGGCCGTGGCCGAGCCCGTGCTCGGTCTTCAGCCAGGCGACGACCTGCATGTGCGGGTGGTCGTCGAGCTGCTCGGCGACCAGGTCGAGCCACTCCTGGACCGGGCGGCCGTACGTCTTCTCGATGCTCGGGAAGTACGACGCCGGCCCCTTCGCCGTGCTGCCGTCCGCCGGGGGCGCTGGAGCGGTCACGCGGTGCGCTGTCATGGCAGAACAGTACTGCGCACCCGGCGTCACGGAACGTCACGCGCGCGGCGACTGTGACGCAGCGTTCCGCCCCGTAGCGGTGTGTTTCACGGTGCGTTGTCCAGGCACCGCGACCCTTCTACGGTCGCGACATGACCGACACCAGAACGGGACTGCCCCGCGGCGCGACCAGCGCCGTCGCCGGCACCGACGGGGTCGACGCGACCGGCGTCGACCACGCGGCCGGAGCGCCGGACGCACCACGGGCCTCCCGGCCGACCGTCGCGAGCGACGCAACCGACGCAACCGACGCGACCGCCACGTCCGTGGACGCCGCCGGACGCGCCGCGCTCGACCGACCCGTCCTCCCGCTGCGGCACCCGCTGCGCTGGATCGCCGCGGCCGTCGTGCTGGTGGTGCTCCTGAACTTCGTCGAGACGCTGTTCACGAACGAGTCGTGGGGCTGGCCGGCCGTCGGGAAGTGGCTGTTCAGCCCGGCGATCCTGACCGGCCTGCAGCTCACGCTCGTCGCGACGGCGCTGAGCGCGGTCATCAGCTTCACCGGCGGCATCGTCGTCGCGATCGCCCGGCTCTCGCACAACCCGGTGCTGTCCGGGTTGGCGTGGGGCTACGTCTGGCTGTTCCGCTCCGTGCCGCTCATCCTCGTGCTCGTCTTCCTGTACAACCTCGGGTCGCTGTACCCGACGATCGGCATCGGGATCCCGTTCGGGCCGCAGGTCGAGGTCACCACGGCCAACGTCCTCGGCGACCTGGCCATCGGGGTGATCGGCCTGAGCCTGAGTGAGATCGCCTACGCCTCCGAGATCGTCCGCGCCGGCGTGCTCGCCGTCGACCACGGCCAGCACGAGGCCGCGCAGGCCCTCGGGCTCCCCCGGCGTCGCCAGTTCGTGCGGGTGATCCTGCCGCAGGCACTGCGGTCGATCGTGCCGGCGTTCGTGAACCAGGTCGTCGGGCTGCTCAAGGCGTCGTCGCTGCTGTTCTACGTGTCGCTGCTCGACCTGTTCGGGGTGGTGCAGAACCTGTCGAGCACCTACCCGACCGACATCATCCCGCTGCTCGTGGTCGCGACGCTCTGGTACCTCGCGCTCACCAGCGCGGTGTCGGTCGTGCAGTACTACGTCGAGCGGTGGACCGCCCGCGGCTCGGTCCGGGCGTTGCCGCCCACGCCGTTCCAGCGGGTGCGGGCCGCCGTGCGTCGCGGTTCCGGACGTGGGTCGGGACGGCCTGGAGGCCCGGATCGCGCCCGGCAGGCCGCCTCCGGCGCGCGCGTGGTCGCGTCCGGCCCCGCTTCCACCATCGACGACAGGACCATCTGATGAGCGCAGCGATCAGCATCCACGGAGCCGTCAAGGCGTTCGGTGACACGGTCGTCGTCGACGGCGTCGACCTGTCGTTGCCGTCCGGGAGCGTCACCGTGGTGCTCGGCCCGTCGGGGTCCGGGAAGTCCACGCTGCTGCGCGCGATCAACCACCTCGAACCGCTCGACCGCGGCGTCGTCACGGTCGGCGGCGAGACGATCGGCGTCCGGCTCCGGACCGGGCGCGACGGGGTCCCCCGCTACAAGGAGCTGCCCGATCGCCTGATCCTGCGGCAGCGGTCGCGGATCGGCTTCGTGTTCCAGCACTTCAACCTGTTCCCGCACCTGACCGCGCTCGAGAACGTGGCCGAGGGGCCGATCGCCGCCGGGGTCCCCCGTGCCGTGGCGCACGCCCGTGCGGCGGCTCTGCTCGAGCGAGTCGGACTCGGTGACCGTAGCGACACCCGGCCGCGGCAGCTCTCCGGCGGGCAGCAGCAGCGCGTGGCCATCGCGCGGGCACTGGCGCTCGAGCCGTCGGTCGTCCTGCTCGACGAGCCGACCTCGGCGCTCGACCCGGAGCTCGTCGGCGAGGTGCTCGGCGTCATCCGGGGGTTGGCGGACACGGGCACCACGCTCGTCATCGTCACCCACGAGATCGCCTTCGCCCGCGAGGTCGCCGACCACGTCGTGTTCCTCGACCACGGCCGCGTCGTCGAGCAGGGCTCCCCCGCCCAGGTGCTCGACGATCCGCAGCACGCTCGCACGCGGGACTTCCTGTCCCGCGTCCGCTGACGCCGTCCCCTCGACGTTCCTTCTTCCCCTTTCCACCCGATCCCAGGAGAACCATGTCCCCCACCACCCCCGCACGCTGGCGGAACCGCGCCGGCGCCCTCGTCCTCGCCACCGGAGTCGTCGTCGCCCTGGCCGGGTGCGCCACGTCGGCGTCCGCCGGCTCGGGCTCCGGCTCCGGCTCTGGCTCTGGCTCCGGCGCGTCCGACGGCACGGTCACGATCGGCGCCGCGTCGAACGGCGCCGCCACCGAGACCAAGGTCACGGTCGACGCGGACGAGAAGCTGCACGACGAACTCCCGGCATCGATCAAGAAGTCCGGCAAGCTCGTCGTCGGCATCGGTGCGCTGCCCGCCGGGTTCCCGCCGCTCGCGTTCACCGGCGACGACCAGAAGACGCTGACCGGCTCCGAGCCCGACCTCGGCCGGCTCGTCGCCGCGAAGCTCGGCCTCGAGGACCAGGTGCAGAACGCGACGTGGGACAACCTGTTCGTCGGGATCGACGGCGGCAAGTACGACGCCGGTTTCTCGAACATCACGGTGACCGAGCAGCGCAAGGAGAAGTACGACTTCGCCTCGTACCGCCAGGACAACCTCGCGCTCCAGGTGCCGGAGGACTCCTCGTTGACGTTCGACGGCGACCCGTCCGTGCTCGCCGGCAAGACCGTCGCCGTCAGTTCCGGCACCAACCAGGAACTCATCCTGCTCGGCTGGAAGGCCGACCTCGCGAAGCAGGGCAAGACGATCACGATCAAGTACTACCCGGACGGCAACGCCGTGAAGCTGGCGCTCGACTCCGGCAAGATCGACGCGTACTTCGGGCCGAACCCGACGGTCGCCTACCAGAACACGTTGAGCGCGGACGGCGCGAACCCGACGAAGACCGCGGGCACGTTCTCCGGCGCGGGCGGGGACCTGCAGGGGCTCATCGCGGCGACGACGAAGAAGGACAGCGGGCTCGCCGAGCCCATCGCGGACGCCATCGACGAGCTGATCGACGACGGCACGTACGCGAAGTGGCTCAAGTCGTACAACCTGTCGAACGAGGCCGTGGAGCACTCCGAGGTCAACCCCGAGGGGCTGCCGCTCGACGCGAGCTGAGCGGGGTTCGTCGGGTCCGAACGACTCGGAACGACTCCCTCGATGTCGCACGACGTCGAGGGAGTCGTTCCGTGCGCGCGCGGTGGTCGGCGCCGATGCGGAACGACATCGTCGACGTCCGACGACGACCACGGTGTCGCTCGTTGCGCGCGCATCGTCCGACATTCCACGAGGTGATCGACGCGTGCATCGTCGGAACATGCACGCGCACCGACCGCGCGCACCGACCCCGAACGACATCGTCGACGTCGCACGACGACCACGGTGTCGCTCGTTGCATGCGCCACCGGTTGCACGCGCGCACGAACGACGAGCCCGATGTCGTGCGACATCGAGCTCGTCGTTCCGGGTCGACACGGACCAGTACGGTCAGCGCGCCCCGGCACCCACGCCAGCCGCCGCACGCGCAGCACCAGCACCACCACCAGCACCAGCACCAGCACCAGCACCAGCACCAGCACCAGCTGCACCCCGCGCCGCCCACTCCGCCGCGAGCAGCTCGTAGGAACGCACCCGGGCGTCGTGGTCGTGCGTGATCGTCGTCACCAGGAGCTCGTCCGCGCCGGTTGCCCGCTGCAGGACCTCGAGGCGGTCCGCGACGGCCGCAGCATCGCCGACGAACCGGGTGGCGAGCCGATCGGCGACCGACGCCGCCTCCGCCGCAGCGAGCGGCGCAGCCCGTGCCGCGGACGGCGTCGGGTACTCGATCGCCCCGACGCCGGAGCGGATCGAGTGCACCCACTCCGCGTACCCGAGCGACAGCTCCGCGGCCTCGGCCTCCGTGCGCCCGACGACGACGTCCGCCGACACGATGACGTGCGGTGCCTCGAGCACCCCCGGGCTGAACGCGTCGCGGTAGGCCTGCACCGACGCCAGGACCGTGCCGGGCGACGTGTGGTAGTTCGCGCCGTACGGCAGTCCGAGTGCTCCGGCGACCCGGGCGCTCTCGCCGCCGGTCGACCCGTGGATCCACAGTTCGACGGACGCTCCTGCTGCCGGCGGCGCCTCGACGACGGCGCCGTCCCGCGACCAGGTGCCGGCGAACAGCGACCGGATGAGCGACAGCTCGCCCTCGAACCGGTCGACGTCACCGGGGACGCGTCCGAGCAGCTCCCCCTGCAGGGCGAACCGGCTGCCCGGTGCGATGTGGAATTCGAACGGTGCGGGCACGAGCAGTCCGTCGACGACCTCGTCCGAGCGGGGCGCGAGCGACGGCGGCTTGGGGGTGCCGGGTGCTGGCGCCCCGGAGCGGCCGAGCCCGAGGTCGATCCGCGGCCCGTGCAGCGCAGCGAGGGTGCCGAAGGTCTCGGCGATCTGCAGCCCGCGGACGTTGCCGACGAGCGTCGCCGCACTGCCGACCCGGATCGTCGACGTGGCCGCGGCGACCGCTCCGATCACGATGGTCGGCGCGCTGCCCGCGACACCGGGGTTGAGGTGGTGCTCGGCGAGCCAGTAGCGGGCGTACCCGGCGCGTTCCGCGGCGACGGCGAGGTCGACGGTGCGGTGGAGCGCCGTGGCTGCGGACGATCCGGCGGTGACCGGCACCAGGTCGAGGACCGAGAGCGGGACGGAGCGAGCGGCGCTCACGAGGCGTCCTTCCACGCGCCGGTCAGCTGGTCGAGCCGGGTGTCGGCGCCGAAGACGATGCCGTGCACGTCCGTCGCCGGCGCGATGATGCTGGTGAGTTCGTGCACCGGGACGAAGTCGACCTGGGACGCGATGCGCTGCTGGATCTCCCCGAAGGTGGCCGACCGGTCGGACGCCGACGACTGCGACAGCTCCTTCGTGAAGAGCGCGTCGAGCGTCGTGTCCGACGCACCGATCGACTGTGCACCCGAGCTGGAGAACTTCGACCGCAGGACGTCGCCGTCGGCGCGCGAGCTGTTGTCCCACGACAGGTCCCAGTCGCCGCTCGTCAGGTTGGCGAGGTACCGCGGCACGGTCCCGCTCTCGAGGGTGACGCCGACGCCGACCTTCCCGAGCTCCTGCTGGATCAGCTCGAGCGACGTCTGGTTCGGTCCGAAGTTCGTGATCCAGACGAGCTTGAGCTGCAGCTTCGTGCCGTCCTTCGTGCGGATGCCGTCGGATCCCTTCTCCCACCCGGCGTCGTCCAGGGCGGCCGCCGCAGCCTTCGGGTCGTACGTCGCCGAACCCGACGACGTGTCCGCGTACCCGGGCGTCGTCGACCCGAGGACCGAGTCCGCGACCGTGAACAGGTCGTTCAGTGCGGTGTCACGGACCGCCTTCGGGTCGACGGCCTGTGCGATCGCCTTCCGGACGACGAGGTCGGACACGATCGGGCGCTTCTGGTTGAACGTCAGGCCGAACACCTGGCCCGGGTTGGCGCGGGTCACCAGCTCGTACTGCGACTTGAGCACGTCGACGTCGCTCGGCTGCACGCTGCTGATCGCGTCGAGCTGCCCGGACTGCAGGCTGCCGGTGCGGACGCTGGCTTCGGGGACGACCTGGAACGTCACCTCGGACAGGTGCGCTGCCCCGGCGTTCGACCGCGCGGCGGGGCCCCAGTCGTAGTCCTTGCGCTTCGTCAGGACGGTGGAGGTGTTCTTCGTGTACGACGACAGCGTGAACGGTCCGGTGCCGATCACGGCCTTCCCGTCGGCGCGGTCGTCGAACGGGGTCTCGGTGGTCTTCGGGGCGACGATGCCGAGGGCGACCGACGCCGTGGCGTTCGGGAACGCGGCGTTCGGCGCCCCGAAGTCGACCTCGACCGTGTCGTCGTCGACGACCTTCGTCCCCTCGTAGCCGGAGAAGTACGCGGCCGCCGTGCTCGATGCGCCGGCCGAGGCGATGTCGTCGAAGGTGTCCTTGACGGCCGTCGCGTCGAACGCGGTGCCGTCCGAGAACGTGACGCCGGAGCGCAGGTCGAACGTGAACGCGGTGGCGTCGGCGTTCGCCGAGTACTTGGTCGCGAGCCACGGCGTGAGCGAGCCGTCGGACGGGTCCTGCCAGAGCAGCGAGTCGACGAGCTGCCGGGTGATCGCGAACGTGTCGTTGCCCGCGCCGGTGCCCGCCGGGTTGAGCGTGATCGGGTCGTTCGCGATGGCGTACGTGAGCGAGCCGCCGTCGACGGGCTTCGACGACGACGAGGACGTCGACGCGGTGCCGCCCGACGAGCAGCCCGCCATGACCAGGGCCGCCGCGGTGCCGGCCGCGATCGCGGCCACCAGACGGAACGGGGTGCGGTGGGTGGTCATGAGACTCCTTCGGTGGTGGGGACGCGCCGGGACCGTCCCGGGATCGCGTCGAGCAGTGCGCGCGTGTACTCGTGCTGCGGGTCGTGCAGCACCTGCGCCACGTCGCCGTGCTCCACGACGCGGCCGCCGCGCAGGACGGACACCTCGTGCGCGATGCGACGGACGACGGCGAGGTCGTGCGAGATGAACAGGTAGGAGACGCCGAGCGTCGACTGCAGTTCCGCGAGCAGGTCGAGGATCTGCGCCTGGACGGACACGTCGAGCGCGGAGACGGGTTCGTCGAGGACGATGAACGACGGGTCGAGCGCGAGCGCGCGGGCGATCGCCACACGCTGCCGCTGTCCGCCGGAGAGCTCCGCCGGACGACGACCGAGCACGGCCGACGGCAGCGCGACGAGGTCGAGCAGCTCCGCCGCCCGAGCCGCGCGGGACCGCCGGGTGCCGATGCCGAAGGCCGCGAGCGGGTCCGCGATCACCGCTCCCACCGACAGCCGCGGGTGCAGGGCCGCGTACGGGTTCTGCTGCACGATCTGCGCCTGCCGCCGGTACGCCCGCAGCGCGGCACCGCGGGCTCCGCCCACGTCGGCACCGTCGAACCTCACGCGGCCGGCGTCCGGGCGTTCGAGTCCGAGCACGAGGCGCGCGGTGGTCGACTTGCCCGAACCGGACTCCCCCACCAGCGCGAGCGTGCGGCCGCGCGGGACGGTCACGTCGACGCCGTCGACGGCGGCCACGCGGGCGAAGGACTTCCGCAGGCCCGTCGCGACGACGAGCGGCTCGTCCACACCGGCCTGGAGGCGCGGGGCGGCTCCCACGGACACGGTCACGTCGTCGAGACTGGGCGCCGCTGCGATCAGTGCGCGCGTGTACGGCTCACGGGGTGCGCCGAGCACCTCGGCCGGGGTGCCCTGCTCGACGATCCGTCCCTCGGACATCACGACGATGCGGTCGGCCCGGTCGGCGGCGACCCCGAGGTCGTGCGTGATGAACAGCACGCTCGTGCCCCGTTCGGCGACGAGCCGGTCCAGGTGGTCGAGGATCGTCCGCTGGACCGTGACGTCGAGCGCGCTCGTCGGTTCGTCCGCGACGAGGAGCTCCGGGTCGCCGATCAGGGCGATCGCGATGAGCACCCGCTGCCGCATGCCGCCGGACAGCTCGTGCGGGTACTGCCGAGCACGGAGTCCGGGTCGGTCGATTCCGGCACGGCGGAGCTCCTCGACGGCGCGTTCCCGAGCCTCGGCACCGGTGGCGAGTCCGTGGATCCGGAGCACCTCGGCCACCTGGGTGCCGATCCGCGTCACGGGGTTGAGCGACACCGTCGGGTCCTGCGGGACGAAGCCGATCCGGACGCCGCGCACGGACCGCACCTGGCGGTCGGTCGCGGTGACCAGGTCGAGGTCCCCGGATCCGTCGGCCGCCCCGGAGAGCCGCACCGTGCCTCCCGTCAGGTCCGCCGCTGCGGGCAGGAGCCGGAGGACCGCGTGCGCCGTCGTCGACTTGCCCGAACCGGACTCGCCGACGATGGCGACGCGCTCGCCGCGGCCGACGTCGAGCGAGACGCCGTGCAGGGCGGTGCGCGCGCTGCTGCCCCGGCCGTAGGTGACGGTCAGGTCCTGGATGCTGAGCAGGCTCATCGGACGGCCCTCCGTTCGGTGTCGAGTGCACGGGCGACGCGGTTGCCGGCGAGCACCGTGACGGCGATCACGAGGCCGGGGATGGTCGTGAGCCACCACGAGGACGCGATGAAGTCGCGCCCGGTGGCGACGAGCGAGCCCCACTCGGGTTGCGGCGGCTGCGCGCCGTACCCGAGGAAGCTCAGGCTCGAGACGGCGAGGATCGCCGTGCCGAACTCCAGGGCGGCGAGCACCAGGACGGGCCCGGCCGCGTTGGGCAGCACGTGCACGAGCAGCACGCGCCACCAGCGGTTGCCGTTCGCGCTCGCCGCCTCGACGTACGGCGCGGTGCGGACCCGGACGACCTCGGAGCGCATGATGCGCGCGATCGTGGCGATGCTCGCGACGCCGACCGCCACCGCGACGTTCACGGTGCCGAAGCCGAGCACGGTGACGATCGTCAGCGAGAGCAGCAGGCTCGGGATCGCGAGCAGGACGTCGGCGACGCGCATGAGCACGGCGTCGACGACCCCGCCGACGAAGCCGGCGACGAGCCCGACGAGCGAGCCGCCGACCAGCCCGATGACGATCGCGAGGACCGCGGCCTGCAGTGTGAGCGCGGTGCCGTGCACGACGCGGGCGTACAGGTCGCGGCCGAGCTGGTCGGTGCCGAACCAGTGCGCGGCGTCGGGAGCGGTGAGCTTGGCGGCCGGATCGGCGGCGAGCGGGTCGTGGTGGGTGAGTGCTCCGGGCAGGAGCGCGGCGAGCACGACGAGGGCGAGCCAGACGAGGGCGATGGCGAGCGTCGGGCGGGCGATCAGTGCGCAGAGGGCGGGCGCGGTGCCGCCGGGCACGCGGTCGGTGGCGAGCGACGCGGGGCGCCCGATGGCGAGCTGCGTGGTCTCGGTCATGCGGGGACCGCCTTCGGTTCGGTGGCGCTGGAGGGGCTGGCGCTGGACGGGCTCGCGCCGGGCGTCCCGCCGGGCGTCGTGCCCGGTGTCCCTCCCGGTGTCCCGCCGTCCTGGTCGCGGAGCTTCCGACGGCTGCCGGCGACGACGACGCGCGGGTCGAGCAGCGGGTACACGAGGTCGACGACCAGGTTCACCACGACGAAGATCGCGGCGGCGAGCAGCACGATGCCCTGCACGACGGGGATGTCCTGCTGCTGCACGGCGGTGGCGGTGACCCGGCCGAGGCCCGGGCGTGAGAACACCGTCTCGGTGACGACGGTGCCGGAGAACAGCTGTCCGACGATGAGTCCCGTCACGGTGAGCGCGGGCAGCGCAGCGTTCTTGAGCGCGTGCCGGAGCTGCACCCGCCACCGCCCGGCACCCTTGGCGTACGCGGTGTCCACGTACGGCTCGCGGAGGGTCTGGACGAGGGACTTCGACAGCAGTTGGGCGATCGTGGCACCGGTCGGCAGCGCCAGGGTGATCGCCGGCAGCACGACCGATGCGGGACCCTCGCCGCCGAACGCCGGGAAGACGTGCAGTCCGAACGAGAACCACTGCACCAGCAGCAGCGCGAACCAGAACCCGGGGACGGCGACGCCGATCGGGGGCAGCTGGAGCAGGAACTGACCGAGGGCCCGGTTCCGGGTCCACGTCGCCAGGACCGCGATCCCGCCGCCGAACACGATCGCGAGCACGAGGCCGGCGACCGCGATCTGGGCGGTCGGCGCGATCGCTTCGCCGATGACGTCGGCGACCGGTCGACCGACGCCGATCGAGCGGCCGAGGTCGCCGGTGAGCAGGGCGCCGAGGTGCTGGGCGCCGAGGTGCTGGACGTACTGCACGAGCACCGGCTGGTCGAGGCCGTACTGGTGCCGGAGCGCGTCGAGCTGCGCCGCCGTGACGTCGGTGGCGTCCGGGCCGACCATGATGCGGGCCGGGTCGCTCGGCAGCACGTAGAGCACGAAGAACGAGATCGTCCACGCCGCCCAGAGCACGAGCACGGCCTGACCGATGCGGGAGAGTACGTAGCGGGTCACGCCGCCACCGCCGTCCGGGCGGGCGTCCACCCGAGCGCCGGTGCGACCTTCGCCACGACGTCCGAGACGATCTGCTCGTACTCGTCACCGGCGAACTCGTAGGGCAGCTCGATCCGGAACTCGTCGACCTCGGCGAGCGTGGCGTCGTGCACGAGCTGCTCGACGATCTGCTCGGCGGGCCCCACCAGGTCGGCGGAGAACAGGGTCCGCCGCGGTCCCTGGGGCGCGGTCTGCCGTGCGAGACGGGATTCGTACCAGGTGCGGTACCGCTCGCGCGAGACCCGGTCGGCCGAGTCG
The DNA here is from genome assembly GCF_003752545.1 of Curtobacterium sp. PhB172. NCBI lineage: Bacteria > Bacillati > Actinomycetota > Actinomycetes > Micrococcales > Microbacteriaceae > Curtobacterium > Curtobacterium sp. PhB172. Next base: position 324,090 of record NZ_RKIF01000009.1, on the reverse strand, counting down.
GTCGGCACGACGCACCGGCCCCAGGCCACGCGGGGCGTGCGGCCGGTCGGCAGCGCGGCGCGGTACGCCGCGAGCTGGTTCCGCTGAGCGGTGCCGTAGTCGTCGGTGTCCTCGCCCGAGGTGAGGTTGCCGAGCAGCAGGTTGAGCCCGGAACTGCCGGCGAACGCGGCCGACCGGAGCGACCCGCCGCCGTACCAGACCCGGTCGACCAGGCCCGGCGCGTACGGCTGCAACCGGGGGCGCTGGAGGTTCCCGGGGCTCTGGATGACGGTGTCGTCCGCGCCGAGGAACGCGCCGCGCAGGTTCTCCACGAACCGGGACACCCGCCCGTACCCACGGTCGAACGCGCGCCAGTCGCCGTCGAACACCAGATCGCCGAGGATCTCGGCGTGCGGCGAGCCGGTGGACAGGCCGACCTGCAGCCGACCGTGCGCCAGGACGTCGGCGAGCGAGAAGTCCTCGGCCAGGCGGAAGGGACTCTCCCACCCGATCGGCACGACGGCGACGCCGAGCTCGATGGACGTGGTGCGCTGCGACGCCGCCGCCAGGAAGACCGCGGCCGAGCCGATGCCGTGCTCGAGGTGTCGGTGCCGGACCCAGGCACCGTCGATGCCGAGCCGCTCGGCCGTGGCGAAGAGGTCGAGGGTGGCCTCGAGACCGTCGGCAGGGGCGTCGTCCTCGAAGTTGCCGGGGACGAGGATCGCGAGGCTGGAGATCGTCACGCGAGCACCCCGGCGGACGCTGCCGCACGCGCCGGACCCGCCGATGCGGCCGTGCGTGCGGCGGCCGATCGGTCGCGGATCGTGCCGGGCAGGTCGAGCGTCTGCCGGAGGGTCGCACCCTCGTCGTAGGACTGCCGGTAGACGCCGCGCTCCTGCAGCAGCGGGACGACCGTGTCGACGAACTCGTCGAGGCCGTAGGGGTTGGTGTGCGGCACGACGACGAACCCGTCGGTGGCGCGCTCCTGCACGTACCGGTCGATCTCGGCGGCGATGTGCGACGCCGTCCCGACGAACCCGCCGCGGGTCGAGGCGCGGATGACGAGGTCGCGGATGGACAGGTGCTCGGCCTCGGCGAGGTCCCGCCAAGACTGCACCAGGGCGGGGACGTCGCGGGTGTGCCGTGCGCGCCCGCGGGTGATCGCGGTGCCCTCGTAGTCGGGCTCGACCGTCGGCAGCGGGCCGTCGACGTCGTACGACGACAGGTCGCGGTTCCAGACCTGCTCGAGGAACGCGATCGCCGTGGCCGGACTGACCTGGGCACGACGGATGGCGTTCGACCGTTCTTCGGCGTCCGCCGCCGACGACCCGATCACGAACGTCGCGCCGGGCAGGATCTGCAGCTCGTCCTTCGACCGTCCGACCCGTTCGAGCCGCTCGGTCACGTCGCGGTAGAACGCCTGCGCGTCGTCGAACTCGGTGTGCAGCGAGAAGATGACCTCGGCGTTCGTGGCGGCGAGGTCGCGCCCCTCGTCGGAGTCACCGGCCTGCACGATCACCGGGTGCCGCTGCGGACTGCGGGGCACCGGGAACGTGCCGGTGACGTCGAACTGCGGACCGTGGTGGTCGACGTCGCGGATGCGCGACCGGTCGGCGAACACGCCGTCCGCCAGCTCGCCGACCGCGGCGGTGCCGGCGACGACGGCGTCGGGCTGCCACGAGTCCCAGAGTTCGCGGGACAGCGCGATGAACTCGGCGGCGCGCGTGTACCGGTCGGCGTGGTCGAGGAACCCGCCGCGGCGGAAGTTCGCGCCGTGGAACGCGTCCGAGCTCGTCACGACGTTCCAGCCGGCACGACCGTCCGTCAGGTGGTCGAGCGTAGCGAGCTGCTTCGCGAGCTCCACGGGCTCGTTGAACGTCGTCTGCAGGGTGCCGACCAGCCCGATGTGGTCGGTGACCCCGGCCAGGGCAGCCAGGACCGCGAGGGTGTTCGGGCGCCCGACCACGTCGAGGTCGTGGACGCGGCCCTTCTGCTCGCGGAGCCGCAGGCCCTCGGCGAGGAACAGGAAGTCGAAGAACCCACGCTCCGCGTTGCGGGCGAAGTGCTCGAACGACGAGAACGCGATCTGGCTCTCGGCGCGGTCGTCGCTCCAGATGGTGGTGTTGTTGACGCCTGGGAAGTGGGCGGCGAGGTGGACCTGACGCTTGGTGCTCATGCTGAGACCCCCGAGGGAACTGGACCGGTGACGGACGGACGGGCGTACCGGCTGACCGCCGGGGCGATGCCGAGCCGCGTGCGCAGGTCGGCGGTGGGACGGGACGCCACGTCGGCGCGGAGCCCGGCCGTGACGAGGGCGGGGACGAGCTGCCCCGCGATGGCGGTGCTGTCGATCGGGATGCGCAGGGGGCGGAGCCGGACGCCGGCGAAGCCGAGGCCCCGCAGATCCCCGATCAGCGACACGAGTTCGGGCACCGTCGTCGCGAGCACGGACGTGTCCGACCCGGAGCCGACGGCGTACGGGGTACCGGCAGCGGCGTCGAGCGCGGCGAGCTCGTCGGCCGCGGCAGCGGTCGACGACCCGATCAGCACCGCGAGGTCGGCGAGGACCGGGCGACGGACGTCCGACCCGGCCACCTGCTCGAGGTGACGGACCTCGTCCACCAGGTCCAGCGCCTCCCGGCCCTGGTACCCGGGCGTGACGAGCACGACGTCCGCAGCGTCGACGGCGAACGCCGCTGCGTCGGCGCGGTGGGCCAGGGCGAAGACCGGCGGGCGACCCTGCGGCGACCGCGGCACGATCGACGCGCCGTGGACGGACAGGTGACGGCCCGCGTACTCGGCGTTGTGGATCCGGTCGCGGTCGATGAAGCGGCCGGTCGTGACGTCGCGGATGATCGCGTCGTCGTCCCAGCTGTCCCAGAGGCGCGACACGACCTCCGCCGCCTCGCGGGCCTCGTCGAACAGCGTGGCCGCGTCGTCGCCGCCGGGTCGACGGCCGAACAGGGCCGATTCGCGGGGCGTCGGGCTCACCTGGATCCGCCACCCGGCTCGCCCCAGCGAGACGTGGTCGAGGGTCTGGAGGCCCGTGGCGACGTGGAACGGCTCGGTGTGCGTCACCGAGACGGTCGGCACCAGACCGACGGCGCGGGTCGCGGGGGCGACCGCGTTCGCGACGAGGAGGGCGTCGAGGCGTCCGACGACGGTCGTGGTGTCGAGGTCGTGGTCGGCAGCCGTCGGGCCGGGGCCTGCCGGGCGCGTCGGGCCCGCGGTGAACGAGTCCTCGATGGTGACGGCGTCGATGCCGAGCCGGTCCTGCTCGACGACGACCTCGCGCCAGTGCCGGAGGCTCGACAGGCGCTGCGCGGCCGGGCCGGCGACGCGCCAGGCGGCGGGGTGCCAGCCGGCGCCCTGCAGCGCGGTGACGAGGGTGATGCGGTCGGGCATGGCAGTCCTCCTAGTGGGTGTGCGCGGCGTGGTCGGCGGCGGCCGACGCGGGGGCCGCGTTGGCGGGGGCCGCGTCTGCGGGGGTCGCGTCGGCGGGGGTCGCGTCTGCGCCGAACTTGAAGCCGAGCCGGCCGTGCGCGAACCCACCGCCGGCGCGGATGGCCGTGGCGACCCAGGCGGCCTCGGCGAGTTCAGCCTCGGTCGCACCGGCCGTCACCGCGCGCTGGCTGTGGCCGTCGATGCAGTAGACGCACTGCGTGGTGATGCCGACGGCGAGGGCGATGAGCTCGCGGTACTTGAGCGGGATCGCGCGGCCCTCGGCCTGGAACACCGACTCGTCGAACTGGACGAAGGCCTTGAGGATGTCCGGGGTCTGCTGCTTGTAGACCTTCGTGAAGGTCTTGTCCTGTTCGCGGTCGAGGTAGTCGGTCATGTCGGCGACGCTAGGGCGGTCGGGGCCTCGAGGCGACGGGTGTTGCGGACCGTGACCGGCGGTGTCGTCGTGTGACACGGAGCCGCCGGCCGGCCGTCACACGGCGTCACGCGCGACGCGCGGCGCGCGGCGCGGGACGCGCGGCGCGCGGCGCGGTCCGCACGGTGCGGCCTCCGTCGGTCGGTGCGAGGTTGCTCGCTCCGTGAGCGGCTGCAAGCCCGCACGGTGCGACCAACCTCGCACCAGATCAACGCTCGCGCACCGTGCTGCAGCGCGGCCGCTCCGCGGACCTCGCACGGTGCGCGGTCAAAGCCCCCGGGCGCGCGCCGCGAACCGCCCGCGCAACGTCACGTCCTCGTACGACCGGTGGAACACCCTGCGGCGCTGCAGGATCGGCACGAGCTCGTCCACGACGGTCTCGAGGCCCCGCGGGAACTCGTCGATCATCAGGTTGAAGCCGTCGGCGGCACCGGTGCGGTACCAGTCCTCGATGGTGTCGGCGGCCTGTTCGGGCGTGCCGACCACGATCCGGGCGCCATACCCGCCGAAGCCCCGCAGCACGTCCCGCAACGAGGTGTTGTTGGCGCGCACCCACCGCACGACCGTCTCGTGGTACCCGAGCGAGGGCCCGTAGGTGACCGGGTCGACCTCGCGGTCCAGGATCGCCGACGGGATCGGCGCGTCCAGGTCGAGCCCTGACAGGTCGGCGTCGAGGTGCGTCCCGAGCGCCCGGAGCGAGTAGCCGTCCGGCGCGAGGGCCTCGAGCTCGTCGAACCGGCGCTGCGCCTCGGCCTCGGTGCTACCGAGCACGAGCGACAGTCCGGGCACGACGGCGACGTCCGCTGCGCTCCGGCCGTACGTCTCGGCGGCGACCTTGACCGCGCGCAGGTGCTCGCGGGCTGGTTCCGGCGTCAACTCGACGGCGAAGACGCCCTCGGCGACCCGCGCCGCCAGGTCACGACCGTGCGGCGATCCCCCGGCCTGGAACACGACCGGGTGCCACTGCGCCGACGGCGGGACCCGGAGCACGCCCTCGAGGTCGAGGAACTCGCCGTGGTGCACGACGGGTACCCCGGTCGCGGCGGACCGCCAGAGCGCCGTCACCAGGTCGACGAACTCCCCGGCACGGGCGTAGCGCTCGGGCCGGTCGGGGTTCGTCGCGACACCGAAGTTCGCGGAGACCGAGCGGTCGTAGGTGGTGACGGCGTTCCAGGCGACGCGCCCGCCGGACACGAGGTCCAGCGACAGCAGCCGCTCGGCGATGTCGAACGGGTCGTTGTAGGTGGTCGACGCGGTGCCGACCAACCCGAGGTGGTTCGTCGCGTCGGCGATCGCCCCGAGGGCCACGAACGGCTCGAGCAGTCCGTACGCGCGGACGTTCGGGTCGCCGAACGCCGGGTGGTCGGCGAAGAAGACCATGTCGAGCAGGCCGCGTTCGGCGGTGCGCCCGAGGTCAGCCCAGAACTCCGCCGTGAGCAGGTCGGTCGCGTCGACGTCCTGGGTCCGCCAGGCCGCCGGACGCTGCCCGAACCCCTGCAGGTTCACGCCGAGGATCAAGCCGGCGTCGCCGCCTGCGCCCGTCACGCGGTCACCGCCGCGGCGTCCGGCACGGCGAGCCCGAGCAGGGCACGGAGCGTCGGGCGCCTCGGTCGTGTCGGTCGTGTCGGTCGCGGAGGTCGCGTCACGGTCGACCGGGAGGCCCGGTGCGGCTCCGCCCCGTCCGTCTCCCCCGGCAGCGGTGCGAGCGGGTGCGCCGCGCCCCCGAGCGTGAGGTCCGCTCCGGGCACGTCGACGTCGTGCCAGACCGCGAGGACGGGTTCGCCCTGCCGGCTCGACGGCGTGGTGAGCGGTCCCCGGACGCGGTAGCCATCCGGCCCGCCGTCGTGGTCGAGCGGTCGGATCCGGTCGGTGTGCGCGAAGACACCCGACGTGCGGTCACCGACGATGCTGTCGAGCGGCCAGGTGCGCCACAGCCCGCGGAGCACGCGGGCGAACTCGGCGGGGTCGTGCGGTGCGCCGGCGCTCGGTGCTCCGGGGGCCGGTGCGCCGTGGTCCCGGGCTCCGACGACGATGCCCACCCGGCCGTCCAGGACGTGGTCGAGCGAGAGCACCCGGCGTGCGACGTTGTACGGGTGCTCGCGGGTCGGTGCCACGGCGACGAGGAACCCGTGCTCCGGCAGGGCACGGCCGAGGGTGAGCGCCGCGGTCGTCGGGTCCAGCCGGTGGCCGGTGCTCGTCGCCGGGTCGAAGCGGTCGGTGCCGATTGCCACGACGGCCGTTCCGGAAGCGACGATGCGGGCCGCGAGCCGGGCGATGCCGCCGGGTGTGGCGGCCGCGGCGGCGAGGTCCGCGTCCGGGACGGCGACGACGAGTGGTGCGGGGGCGCTGGGCGCGGTGGTCACGGTGGTCCTCCCGTTCGAGGTGCGCAGAACGGCCCGCCACGGTCACCTCCCCAGCGTCCGTGGCGAGCCGGTGCACCGACCGTAGGTGCTCACCTCGGCACGCTGCACGCAGGTGTCTGCGGGTTGCGCCCCGTGACGGTCCGTTACGGCGAAGCGGTCTGCCGTCAGCGGTCCAGCGGACTCGCACCGTTGACGAGCAGGTCGGCGACGATGCGGCGCTTGTGCACGCGCGGGTTGTGCGACGCCAGGGTGCGGGCGTTCCGCCAGTGTCGGTCGAGGCCGAGCGAGCGGAACGTCCCCGAGGACCCGAGCGCGTCGAACACCAGCGTCGTGGCGTCGAGCACGGCGTCCGTGACGATGGTCTGCGCGCGCGCCACCGCGACCCAGCTGCGCTCGAGCGCCGCGCGCAGCGCCGGGTCCGTCGACGGGTCCGCACCCGCCGCACGCAGGGCGGTGTGCCGGTCGACGGCCGCGTCCACCGGGCCGAGGCTCGCGACGAACGCGGCGTCGGCGGCGTGCACCCGGGCGTCGACGGTGCCGATCACGCTCAGCAGCTCCGGATCGTGGGTCGGATCCGCCGCGGTGCCGTTGTGGTGTCCGCGCGCCCGGGACCGCAGTGCCTCGACGCCCTCGCGCAGGGCAGCGCGGCCGATGCCGACCAGGATCGCGTGCATCACCGTCTGGTAGTACTGCTCCTGGTACGGGTACCGGGTCGCGTACGGCAGCACCCGTTCGTCGGGCACCGGCACGTCGGTGTAGGTCACGCTCCCGCTGCCGGTGATCCGCTGGCCGAAGCCGTCCCAGTCGTCGCCGATCAGCACGCCGGGGTCGGTCGCGTCGACGAGCGCGACGGACTTCGTGCCGGTGTCGTCGACGGCCAGCACCGTGATCCACCGGGCGTACACGCTGCCCGTCGAGTAGAACTTCTGTCCGGTCAGCCGCCAGGACCCGCCCGGGTCACGGACGATCCGCGTGGCGAGGTCCGCCCCGGACGGGCTCGGCGACTCGCTCCACCCGCCGCCGACGAACTCGCCGTCGCCGAGCCGCGTGACGATGGCACGGTCGAACGCGGTGCCCTCGGCGTGCACGCGGTCCTCGACGAACGAGAAGTGGTTCCGCCACACGTGTGCCAGGTTCGGGTCGACCTCGGCGATCTCGGCGATCGCGCGGAACACGTCGGACAGACGGGCACCGACCCCGCCCCACGCGACCGGTGTCCGCCACCGTGCGAAGCCGGCGTCGACGAGCCACCCGAGCTGCTCGGTGGCGAGACGCTCCTCGCGTTCCCGCTGGCGGGCGTCGAGACCGATCCGCTCGATCACGGGCCGGAGCGGCGCGATCAGCGCGTCGTAGCGGTCGTCGGCCGGGAGCTCACTCGGAGACATGGCGGCACGCTACCCAGTGCGCGCGGCGCGCGGCCGGGCGCAGCAACGCGGGGCAACGGGGCGCAACCGGACGTCACACGGTGCGCAGACTGACTCACCACACGATGCGCGCGAACTCCTCGCGGAGCCGTCGGGCCCGACCCGGGTTGACCTGCTCGACCCACCCGATGCGCCCGAGCAAGTGCGCGCGGAGATCCGGGTGTCCCGCACGGTTCTGGGAGGCCGGCCCGTGCACCACGGCGTTGTGCAGGATGGCGTGCAGCCGGTCGACCTCGCGGCGCCCGGGCGACGGCCGCTCGTTGACCACGACGCCCGTGACCGACTGCCGGACCCCACGGCGCCGCACCCGGGTCTTCGACGGGTTGAGGCGGTGCCCCTGCTCGGTCACGATCCGGTCGACGCCCCGCAGGAAGGCATCCGGTCGTGCGGCCAGCCGGTCGCCCCCACTGAACGTCAGGTCGTCGGCGTAGCGGGTGTACACCGCGTCGACGGCGCCGGCCCACCCGGCCAGACGGGCGTCGAGGTGCCGCAGCGCGGTGTTCGCCAGCGCCGGTGACGTCGGTGCGCCCTGGGGCAGGTGCGCCGTCGCCAACGCCTGGCGCAGCGCGTGGCGTTCCTCCGGCGAGCCGCCGGCGGGCATCGCGCTGAGCACGTGCACCGGCACCCGGTGGGTGCAGAGCCCGGTCAGCACGTGCGCGAGCGGTTCAGCGAACCCAGCGGCCCGGAAGACGCCGTAGACCGTCGGGGCCCTGACGCTCGCGAAGAACGACGTGAGGTCGGCGGTGACCACCACCTGCTGGCCGGTGTGCACGGCCGCTCCCGTGACGACGCTCCGCCCGGCCACGAACCCGTGCGCGGCATCGTGCACGGGCAGCATCGTCAGGAGTTCGTCGAGGGTCGTCCGTTGTGTGCGGCGGAGCATGTCCATCGGCTTCTCGAGCAGGCGCGGTGCTCGACCGGGTCGGGTGATCCACTCGTGCCGGTAGTGGTGGAGCGGGCTCGAGGGCCCGGAGCGACGGTTCCACGCGCGGGTGTCGGCGAGCCAGAGCAGCCGGCCGACGGTCAGGTCGAGCGCCCGGGCGAGCTCCGGCAGGGTGTCGACGAGCAACGGGCTCGCGGTCTCCGGTCGTGCGCGCACCGCGGTGGCCCGGTGGACGAGCACGCGGACCGGCCGGCGGTCCTCGCGCGACCGGTGCAGTGCGACGAGGCGCGGTGCGAGGGCGAGCACGGCGGCGAGCTGGCGCGGAGCGTCCACCGGTGGCCGGGGGTACGCCTCGAGCGCAGCGGCGACCGCGAGCCCGACGTACGCGCGCTCGACGCCGACGACCACGTACCCGACGGCCGCCAGCTCGTCCGGCTCCCACCGCTCGGCCGTCAGGAACGCATCTGCCAGCGCCGCGGTGACGACGGAGAGGGGCGTGGGGTTCCCGGAGGACCTGTCGGTGCCGCCGTGCAGCGGCGCGCGCGGAGCGCGCTCGCCTGCTCGGGGCGTGTCGTCCTGCTGGTCCTGCGTGCCCCGGGGTGACCCCGGAGAGGTCGACGCGTCACGCGCGCCGGCCGCCTCCCCCGGGAACTCCACGCGCTCACCCTACGGCGGACCACTGCGGATGCCGTGCCAGGATCGGCGGATGGTCTCCTACTTCCTGAGCCACGCCGAGGTCGTCGTGGAGCCCGCCGTCGCGATCGAGTCGTGGGGGCTCTCCGCAGCGGGACGCGCACGCGCAGCGCGGTCGGGTCCGCTGGCCTGGGAGCCGGGCGTCCGGACACTCGTGTCGAGCACGGAACGCAAGGCCGTCGAGACCGCCGAGCTGCTCGGGGCCGCGGTCGGGCTCGTGCCCGCGCAGGATCCCCTGCTCGGCGAGATCGACCGCAGCGCGACGGGCTACCTGCCGCCGGCCGAGTTCGAGGGTGTCGTCGACCGGTTCTTCGCAGAACCGACCCGATCGGTCCGCGGATGGGAGCGGGCCGTCGACGCCCAGGCCCGCATCGTCGGAGCGGTCCGGCGGCTCACTGCGGCGGGCGACGCGACCATCGTGTCCCACGGTGCGGTCGGGGCGCTGCTCCTCGCTGCCCTGACGGGAGCGCCGGTGTCACGCGCGCTCGACCAACCCGGCATGGGCAGCGTGTTCGCGTTCGATGCGCGGGCGTGGCGGGCGACGAGCACCTGGCAGCGCGTTCCCCTCAGCTGAGGCGTGCGCCGTCCACCGACGCCGAACGACACCGTGGACGTCGCACGACATCGGCCCTGTCGCTTCCGCGCGGCTGCAACGACCCGCGCGCGCAACGGACGACGTCCTCGACGTCGTACGACATCGAGGACGTCGTTCCGCGTCGGACCGCTCACGGCGACCGAGCGGCGGCGCTGCCCGAGCGACACCGGTCAGGCGGGCAGCCGCTCCCCGGCCTCGACCGCGACGTCGAGCCGGTTCTCGGCCGGCGGCAGCGGGCACGTGGCGTGCGCGGTGTACGCGCACGGCAGGTTCGTCGCGCGGTTGAAGTCGATCCGGGTCGCGCCGGCGGCATCCGGGGCGGCGATGTCCAGGCTCCGGTTCGCGGCGTACGTCGTCACGCCGCTGGTGCGGTCGGTGAACAGGACGTGCAGACCGTCGCCGTGCCCGTTGAACGCGAGCAGCGACCGCGGCCCGTCGAGGTCGAAGGTGAGCACGCCCGACGCCGAGTACACGTGCTGCAGCCCGTCGACGACCGAGCCGACGGTGACCTCGCGCGGTACGTCGAACGGTTCGAAGTGCGCGTCGACGACGAACCGGTCCGATGGCTCGTACGTCGGGGTGCCGGGGTACTCGGTCCGGGTCGGGTTGCCCGGGTGCCGGGGCCGGATGACGTCGCTGCCGCCGCGCCGGGCGACCTCGACCACGACGGTCTCGTCGCCGTCCTGCCACACGACGTTCGTGCTCGAGCGCTCGGGCAGTGGTCCGAAGCGGTGGGTCCCGGTGACCGACTGCCCGTCGACCGTGATGGTCTCGCCGTCCGCGAGCTCGACGACGGGGCCGTCCTCGCCCGTCGACCACGTGCCCGGGGCGTCGTCGAACCGCTCGGGCGTGCTCGTCAGCCACCGGATGCTCGTGATGGCGAGGAAGCCGTGCTCGCTCGCCCGGGCTCGTTCGTGGGCGTCGTGCCAGGCCGCCCACTCGGTGGCGGAGTCGGGTGCGGTCGGCGTCGTCGTGCTCATGCCCCCGACGCTACGACGCCCGGGCCGCGAACGCGACGTCCCCGTCGCGCGACGTCACGCGCACGGCCGACCCGAGGCCCTGGACGGTCCCGCTCACCAGGGGTGGGCGATGCTGCGGACGTGCACCGGGCCTCCCGGTCGACGCCCCGTACCGACGCCGGTGCCGCGGCCGACGGGGGCAGGCACGGCGAGGTCGGCTTGCAGCACCGCGCAGGCGGCGCCACGGGCCACCGAGGCCTCGCCGAAGGCGGTCGCCGCGACCGTCGGGAACGGTCCGTGCGGCAGGCGGACCGCGAGCCGCTCGCGGACGGCCGCGATGAAGCCGTCGCCGCCGGCGAGGGCCGCGCTGCCACCGATCACGACGCGCGGCACGTCGAGCAGCTCGACGACGTGGGCGAGCGCGGATCCGAGCGCTGCACCGGCCTCGGCGACCAGCGGCGCTGCGGACGGCCTCGCGCAGAGCCGCTCGAACGCGTGCCGGACGTCGCTCGCGCGATCGAGCGGGATGCCCGTGGGGAGCAGCCCGGCGGCGATGGCGCGCCGGACCTGTTGCAGGGGCTGGCAGGCTTCCCAGACCTCGGTCCAGCGGCCGTGCGCCTCGACCGGCATGCCGCCGAACTCACCGGCGTTGCCGGTGGCGCCGCGGACCACCTCGCCCGCGGCGACCGTCGCGGCGCTGATGCCGTGGCCGAGGAACACGGAGACCAAGTCGTCGGCGCCGGCAGCGGACCAGACCTCGCCGAGGGCGCTCGCGACGCCGTCCTTCTCGAGGCGCACCGGCAGACCCGTCCGGGCGGCGAGCTCGTCGGTGACCGGCAGTGACCACCAGGCGGGCAACTGCGCGGGGGTGCCCATCCGGACGCCGTCGGGGTCGATGGAGCCGGGGACGGCGAGGCCGATGCCGGCAGGGGCGGGCACGCCGGTGCGCGAGCGGGCCCGACTGCCGTCGCCGCTGACCCGGTGCACCGCCGCCGCCATCGTGTCGAGCGTCCGCACCGGGTCGTCCGTGGCGTCCAGGTCGACGTGCTCGACGGCCAGCACGGCTCCGGTCAGGTCGGTGCGCACGACGACGAGGTGCGCCGGGTCGAGGTGGACCCCGATCGCCGACCGCGACCCCGCGACGACCTCGAGCTGCCGCCCACCGCCGGGGACCTCGCGCACCAGTCCCGATCCCACGAGTCCGGCTGCGATGTTCGACACCGTCTGCGCGCTGAGCCCGGTCGCACGCATCAGCTCGGCGCGGGCGAACGGTCCCCGGCGACGGACGAGATCGAGCACCAGCGCACGGTTCTGGACCCCGACGCGCACGAGGTTCGTGCCGCCCGTTCTGCCCTGCACCACGGTGTCAGGAAGGGGTTGACGCGGCTCGGACATGGTCCCTAGCATCTCTGGTCATACGAATTTGTCAATCAATTGGATTGAAACCGCGACGGTGCGATCGGTTCGCCCGTCCGGAGACGGGTTCGCCTGTGCCACACCGTCGTGGCACGGGGTCGGAAGGGACGCTCGTGACGACGACCGCACGATCCGGAACAGCAGCACCACCGCGAACGGCGCGGGGCGGTGACACCACCGTCCGACGACGACCACGCGAGAAGCACCCGTGGACACCGGCCGAGAAGCGCCGGCTGCGCGTCGGCATCGCGTTCATCTCGCCGTGGATCCTCGGTGTGCTGGTGTTCATCGCCTACCCCCTGATCTACTCGTTCGCGATCAGCCTGACCCGGTACTCGGGCATGGCCGACATCACCTGGGTCGGGTTCGCCAACTACGTCGCCGCGTTCATCGACCCGCTCGTGCACACCGCGGTCGGCAACACCCTGTTCTACGCCGTCATCGCGGTGCCCGTCGGGATCGTCATCGCCATCGTGATCGCCATCGCGATGAACCAGGACGTCCGCGAGATCGGCTGGTACCGGACGGCCCTCTACATCCCGTCGCTCATCCCGACCTTCGCGCTGGCGTTCATCTTCGTGGTGCTCGTCAACCCGCAGACCGGCCTCGTCAACCAGGTCATGAAGCTCGTCGGGATCCCGGCCACGAACCTGCTCGGCGACCCGACCACGGCGAAGCTCGTCATCGTCGCGCTCGCCCAGATGGGTGCCGGCAACGCGGCGCTGATCTTCCTCGCCGGACTGCGCGGGATCCCGAAGACCCTGTACGAAGCCGCTCGCGTGGACGGGGCCGGACCGCTCCGGCAGTTCTTCGCGCTGACGCTGCCGCTGCTCTCCCCCGTGATCCTGTTCAACCTGATCACCGGCATCAGCAACGGCCTGCAGGTCTTCACCGAGGCGTACGTGATCTCGTCCGGCACCGGAGGACTCGGCAGCCCGGACAACGGGACGTTGTTCTACATGCTCTACCTCTACAAGAACGCGTTCAGCTACGCGCAGCTCGGCTTCGCCAGCGCCATGGCCGTGCTGCTGTTCCTGGCCGGCATGATCCTGTCCGGGCTCGTGTACTGGCTGTCCAAGCGCTTCGTCAACTACGACGTGACCGGGGAGTGACCGATGACACTGCGCACTGAACGACACCCGGACCGCGACACCGTCACCTCGTCGATCGAGTCCGTCCGGCCCCGTGGTCGCAAGGGTGCCGACGACCGCTCCCGGAACGCCGACGGCTCGATCCGCTCGCCGTGGTCGTCCGTCCTCGCCCGCGTGCTCCTCATCGCGATGAGCCTGCTGTTCCTCATCCCGATCTACTGGATGGTCATCTCGGCGCTGAAGGGCAACTCCGAACTCGGTGCCTTCCCGCCCACCTGGTTCCCGCAGTGGCTCGACTGGTCGAACTTCGGCAAGGCGATCGACGCGATGCCGTTCTTCACGTTCTTCCGGAACACGCTCATCATCACGGTCTGCGTGACGCTCTTCTCGATGGTGTCGAACCTCGTGATCGCGTACGGGTTCTCGTGCCTCGAGTGGCGCGGCCGCGACAAGGTGTTCTACATCGTGCTCGCCACGCTGTTCATCCCGTTCCCCGTCACGCTCATCCCGATGTTCGACCTGTACGCCCGACTCGGCTGGATCAACACCTTCCTGCCCCTGATCGTGCCGAGTCTGTTCGGGTCCGCGTTCTACGTGTTCCTGCTGCGGCAGTTCCTGCTGCAGATCCCGAAGGACCTGCTCAACGCGGCGCGGATGGACGGCGCCTCCGAGTGGGGCATCCTCTGGCGGATCGTCTTCCCGCAGGCCAAGGCGGCGCTCGTCACGGTCGGGATCTTCGCGGCGGTGGGTGCCTGGAACGACTTCCTCGGGCCGCTCATCTACCTGCAGGACGAGAACGTGCAGACGCTGTCCATCGGGCTCCAGATCTTCCGCCTCAACAACTCGCAGGACTTCCAGTTCAACCAGCTGATGGCGGCATCGGTGCTCATCATCCTGCCGCTCGTGGTCCTGTTCTTCGTGTTCCAGCGGACGTTCATCAAGGGCGTCCAGATCGGGAGCTTCAAGTGAGCAGCGCATTCGACCGACGAACGTTCCTGCGCGGTGCGGCCGCGACGGGCGGTGCGGGGGCGCTCGCGCTCCTCGCAGCATCGTGCGCCTCCGGCTCGAGCGGCCGGAGCAACCCGAACCAGGTCACGATCTGGGGTGTCACCGGTACGTTCGTGCCGTTCCAGACGAAGGTGATCAAGGACTTCAACAAGATCCACCCCGAGGTCGACGTCAAGGTCAACGTCGTGCCGTCGCAGGGCACCGGCGACGCCACGAGCATCATCACCGCCGTGCGCGGCGGCACCGCCCCCGACCTGTGGCTCCTCGATCGGTTCAGCGCAGCGCAGTACGCGGCGATCGGCCTCATCGAACCGATCGACGACATGATCGAGGAGTTCGAGGACCAGCCGAAGGACGAGTTCCTGGCGCAGTGGCTCGGGTTCACGATCGGCGAGGTCACGTACCAGGGCAAGACCTACGGCCTCCCCCACGACACCGACGCCCGCGGCATGTTCGTGAACCGGAAGATGCTCACCGGCGCCGGGATCGACCCCGACGAGTTCGACTGGGAGCACAACGGTCCGGTGAGCATGGACCGGATGTGGGACGTCAGCGAACGCATCACGAAGAAGTCCGGTGGCAACTACACCCACATGGGACTGCTCCCCTGGTACGGCGAAGGCTGGCCGTTCACGTGGGGGCTCGGCCTCGGTGCGTCGTACTTCGACCAGCAGGACTCGAAGATGACGATGGACTCGACGAGCGTCCGCAGCATCTTCGAGTTCTACGAGGACTGGGCGAAGCGGTACGGCTACAAGGACGCCGACACCTTCATCGCGACCTACGAGCCGACGGGACACCCGCCGGGACAGACCGCGTTCATGGCGGACCGGATGGCGTTCATGGTCAGCGTCCCCTCGACGATCCAGACGTTCGACAACTACGGGCCGAAGGACCTCGACTGGGGCACCGCGTACCTGCCGACCCAGCAGGACGGCGGCGACAAGTACACGTGGTCCGGTGGCTTCGCGCTGTGCGTGCCGAAGGGCTCGAAGAAGAACAAGGCCGTGTGGGAGCTCATGAAGTACTTCACGAGCAAGCAGGGCCAGGAGACGTACGTCGTCCCCGCGACGAGCGTGCCGTCGAACATCGCGGCGCTCAAGGACCCGAAGGGATCGGCCAAGTCGATCCGGTTCTTCGTCGAGTCGATGGGTGCGTCGAGCTGCCGCCCGCCGCTGCCCGTCGGCGGCGCGTGGTGGGACTCCCTCGCCGACGCGCGCTCGAGCGTCCTGCTCGGCACCGCGAGTCCGCAGGAAGCCGTCGAGCGGGCCCAGAACCGCGTCGACCCGATGATGCAGACCTACTCGCCGTTCAAGTTGCCCAAGGACTACGACAAGGTCCGGATCTGAGCGGGAACGCTCTGGTCGCCCACCACGAAAGGAACACCCATGCCCTCCACCCCCTTGCGCGTCGCCGTCCTCGGCTTCTGGCACGTTCACGCCGGCGACTACGCGCAGCAGACCGTCGACCACCCCGGCACCGAGCTCGTGGCCGTCTGGGACGACGACACCGAGCGCGGCAGAGCCGGCGCCGAACGGTTCGGCGTCGAGTACACCGATGACCTCGATGCGTTGCTCGCCCGCACCGACGTCGACGCCGTCACGATCACGACCTCGACCGACGTCCACCGCGACGTGATCGAGCGCGCGGCAGCGGCTGGCAAGCACGTCTTCACCGAGAAGCTCCTCGCCCCCACCGTCGAGGAGTGCGACGCGGTCATCGCCGCCTGCGACGCCGCCGGGGTCACGCTCGTGGTCTCGCTCCCGCGGCTGTACCACGGCTACACGGCCGCGATCCGGCGCGAGCTCGACGCGGGCCGCCTCGGCGACGTCACGTACTCCCGTGTCCGGCTCTCGCACGACGGTGCCGTCGCACCGTGGCTGCCGGAGCGGTTCTTCGACCCGGCGACGGCGATCGGCGGCGCCCTCACCGACCTCGGCTGCCACCCCGTCTACCTGACGCAGCTGTTCCTCGGTGCCCGCCCCGACACGGTCGAGGCCGTCTACCGCTCGTACACCGGCCGCGCGGTCGAGGACCACGCCGTGGTCACCGTCGGCTACGCCTCGCAGGCGATCGGCGTCATCGAGGCCGGCTTCGTCGCGGGCACACCGTTCACGATCGACGTGGCCGGCACCCGGGGCTGGCTCGCGTACTCCGACCAGGAGGCCCGGCTCACCGCCGGCGGCCCGGCCTACGGCGACGAGCCGGTCACCCTCGACGTCCCCGCCGACACCGAGGACGCCTTCGGTCAGTGGGTGGACCACATCGCCGCCGACACGCGTGCCGACGACAACCTCGCCCGCGCCGTCGAGCTCACCCGCCTCGTGGTCGCCGCGAACGACGCCGCGGGTCAGCCCGCGACGAGTGACGCCCTCGTCGGCGCACCCGCCTGACCGTCCCAGCAGTCCAGCACCTCGAACCAACCACAGGAGTCACCATGTCCAGCGACATCATCCGCGTCGGCCTCATCGGCGGGGGCGGCATCGCGTCCGCGCACATCGCAGGCTACGCCGAGCACCCCGACACGATCCGCATCGCCGCGGTCGCCGACGCGTTCGCGGCCACGGCCGAGGAGCGCGGGGCGGAGCTCGGCGTCCCGTTCTTCACCGACTACCTCGCCATGCTCGAGCAGGCGGACATCGACGCCGTCGACATCTGCCTGCCGCACCACCTGCACCGCGACGCGATCGTCGCCGCGGCGAAGGCGGGCAAGCACGTCCTGTGCGAGAAGCCGTTGTGCCTGAGCCCCGACGAGGCCGCCGACGTGCAGCGCGCGGTCTCCGAGTCCGGCATCACCCTGATGTGCGCGCACAACCAGCTGTTCATGCCCGCGGTCGCCAAGGCCAGGGAACTCATCGACGGCGGGGCCCTCGGCACCGTCTACGAGGTCCGCACCACCGACTCGTTCCGCAACGAGTTCGACCCGTCGAACATGGGGTGGCGTGCCCACGCGTCGACGAGCGGCGGCGGCGAGCTCATCGACACGGGGTACCACCCGAGCTACCTGCTGATGCACCTGGCCGGCGGCGTCCCCGTGCAGGCCACCGCGATGCTCTCCACGCACCGGTTGGCGTTCATGGAGGGTGAGGACTCGGCGCAGGCCCTGTTCCGCTTCGACAACGGCGCCGTGGGCCAGCTCGTGACGAGCTGGGCGTACGATCCGGCCGCCGGCACCGAGCGGTTCAGCGTCGTCGGCGAACACGGCGCCCTGACGAGCGACGGCACCACGCTGCGGTGGGACCTGCGGGACGGCACGAGCGAGTCGGTCACCTTCGACGAGGTCGACACCTTCGCGGCCGAGATCGGCGCGTTCGGGGCGTGCCTGCGCGACGGCACGCGGCCGATCCACACCGAGCGCGAGGGCATCGCGGTGCTCGGCATGATCCTGGCGGCGTACGAAGGTGCCCGGACGGGGACCATCGCCCCGGTGCTGACGGCGGACGAGACCGTCAGCGCCTGATCCCTCGCGCGGTCGCGTCGCACTGCACACCCGTTCCGCGACGATCCACGAGTCGTTCGACGCGTGGTTCGTCGCAGAGCGGGTGCTGACGCACCACGGCACCGTCACTGCGTCGCGGGTGCCGCGTCCTCGTCGTCGGCGGCGTGCAGCACCGACTCGGCCTGCCCGAGCAGGTGCCGCGCGGCCAGGCTCAGCGACCGCACCCCGACCACGACGACGAGCAGGGTGAGCAGGACGAGCAGCACGGTCGTGGGCACCCACGCCACCGGCAGGTCGAGCACCCGGAACCACTCGATCGCCGCCGTCGCGACCGCCGCAGCCGGGAACACGAACGACCAGAACCCGAGCGAGAACCCGAGCCGGACGTACCGGGGCAGCAGGGCGAGCTGCACGAGGAGCATGAGGACCCCGAGGCCCGCGATCGCCTGCACGGGCAGGGTTCGGGCGTCGTCGGTGAGCGCGAACAGGGACACCGTCGCCACCGCGGGCGGAGCCACGAGGATCGCCATCGTGGGGACGAGCGGGTCGGGCAGTGCGGGGCGGAACGACAGCCGGATGAGGAGCAGTCCGGTCATCACGCCCCAGAAGAACACACCGACGCCGAAGCACGCCCAGGACAGCCATCCCACACCGACCTCGTGCGTGGCGACGGCGGCGACGAGGGCCGCGGCGACCGTCGGCAGCAGGTAGCCGCCGTGCACGGCCTCCAGGGTCAGGCGCCCCTCGAACCACGTGCTCAGCAACCACGCCGCGAACCCGGCAGCGACCGCCACCGCGAGCACCACGAGGACCTGCCCCCCGATCTCCCAGAACCGCGCGAGGTCGACGCCGAGGAGCATCGCCGTCGCGGGGACCAGGGCCGCGATCGGGCCCTGCGCGGGGTGACGGAGCTGGTCGACCAGGCGTTCGTCGACCCGGACGCCCCGCAGGACGTGCGCGCCGAGCAACCACGACCACGCCACCGCCGCGACCACCCAGAACACCTGCGGAACGACGGACGGCACGCCGAGGACGGGTGCCGCGTACGACCAGGTCTCCGCGAAGCCGGCCAGGCCGAACGGTGCGGCGAGGGTGTTGAGCGGGATGCGGGAGGTCGGGCGTGCACTGGGCATAGGGATCCCATTCTCCCCGGCTCGCGTCGTGCCACGGAACGGAGCCCGGCTCGGAGGCGCCCCGTGGCACATTGGGCCCATGCCCTTCGAGAACACCGACCACGTCCAGGCCACCACCGCCGGGTCGCTCCCGCGCACGCCGGAGCTCATCGCCGCGAACGCCGCCCGCCCCGTGGGCGCCGACGGCTTCACGCTCGAGACCACCGACGAGGTCCGCGCGATGACGAGCGCGGCCGTCGACGACGTCGTCGCCCGCCAGACCGCCCTCGGCATCACGCAGCCGGGTGATGGCGAGTTCGGCAAGGCGATGTCGAACAGCGTCGACTACGGCGCGTGGTGGGGCTACTCGTTCCAGCGCGTCAGCGGGCTCTCGCTCACGGACGCCGACATCTTCACGCAGGAGCCGGTCCGCTCGAGCCCGGGCAACGTGCAGCTGACCAGCTTCCCGGACCGTCGCGACTGGACGATCTTCCGCGAGGCCTACACCGACCCGGCGTCGGGCATCGGCACCGGCAAGAACGCCACCGCGTTCCCCACCACGACCGGCCCGATCGTCTACACCGGGCACGAGGCCGCACGCACCGACGCCGCCAACCTCGAGCACGCCGTCGAGGCAGCCGGTGCCGCGAACGGCTTCATCACGGCGCTCTCCCCCGGCTCCGCCGCCCGGGTCGCGAACGAGTACTACGCCACCGACGAAGAGCACATCTGGGCCTGGGCCGACGCCCTGCGCGAGGAGTACCGGATCATCCTCGACGCGGGCCTCGTGCTGCAGATCGACGACCCCTCGATCGCCGAGAACTGGGACCAGATCAACCCGGAGCCGAGCCTCGAGGACTACCGCGCCTTCACCCGCATCCGCGTCGAGGCGCTCAACCACGCGCTCACGGGCCTGGACACCAGCCGCGTCCGCTTCCACCTGTGCTGGGGCTCGTGGCACGGTCCGCACACCACCGACATCGAGCTCCGCCACATCGTCGACCTGATGCTCGACATCGACGCTGGCGCGTACTCGTTCGAGGCCGCGAACGCCCGCCACGAACACGAGTGGACCGTGTGGCAGGACGTCCCACTGCCCGATGGCAAGGTGATCGTCCCCGGCGTCGTCGGGCACGCCACGAACGTCGTCGAGCATCCCGACCTGGTCGCGCAGCGCATCGAGCGCTTCGCCTCGGTGGTCGGGCGTGAGCGCGTCATCGCCGGCACCGACTGCGGCCTGGGCGGCCGCATCCACCCGCAGATCGCCGCCGCGAAGCTCGAGTCGCTCGGCGAGGGGGCACGCCGCGCGAGCGCGAAGCTCTTCTGAGCCGCACGTTCCTTCCCAGAACGGCTGCGGTAGCAAGCGAGAACGGGCGTACCTGCCCAGAAGAACACGGCAGGTACGCCCGGTTCGTGCAGGTACGCCCGTTTCCGTACGGGCTACCGCCGTGCGCGGCCGAGCACGACCGCTCCGACCGCGGCAGCGCCGAGCCACACGAGCGGGCGCGTGACACGCCGCCGCTTCGCGACCCAGCCACCGTTCGTGGAGTTGCCGGCGTCCGCCGGGGCGTAGAGGTTGCCGTCGGTCGGGCCGCCCTTCCCGCGCAGCGCGAAGGTCTCGACCATGGGCTTCGTGATCTTGTGGAACAGCCCCGGGAACACGTACTGCAGCGGGACGAGCGACGCCTGGATGCGGCCGACGTAGCGGTACCGCTTCGGGTGTGTGGCGGCGGTCACGACGGCACGACCCGCGCGCTCGACCGAGACCGTCGGCGGCAGCGGGTGCGAGTTCTTGCCGGTGTAGTTGGCGCCGTTCTGGTAGATCGGCGTGTCGATCGTCGACGGCAGCAGCGTGGTGAAGCGGATGCCGGTGTGCGCGAACTCGTCACCGAGGACGTCGATCAGGCCGAGCGCCGCGTGCTTGCTCGTGACGTAGGCCGACTGGTAGGGCGCCGACAGCAGCGACTGGATCGAGCCGACGAGCACGTACGTGCCCGTGCCGCGCTGCTTCCAGTGCGGGAGCAGGTGCGTGATCGCGTTGAGATGGCCGTAGAGGTTCGTGTCGACGACCCGTTTGAACGCCTCGGTGGGGGTCTGCTCGAACAGGCCGTAGACGAACAGGGCCGCGTTGCCGACGAAGACGTCGATCCGCCCGTGCCGACTCGTCACCGTGCCGATGAGGTCCTCGACCTGGTGCTCGTCGGCGACGTCCGTCGGGATCGCGACCGCATCGGCCCCGAGTGCACGGCACTCGGCGGCGGCGGCCTCGAGGGAGTCGTGGCCGCGTGCGGCGAGCACGAGCGTCGCACCCTGTCGGGCGAACTCGTGCGCCGCGGCCCTCCCGATGCCGCTCGATGCTCCGGTGACGACGACGATCTTCCCGCGGTACCGATGTCCCATGCGTCCTTGGTACGCGCTGCTGGTCCGTTCCCGCACAGACGGGCCGTACCCCTCGCCCCGGTGCGAGGATGGAGCATGCGCAAGGACGACCTGACCGTCGACGAAGCCACGGTCATCGCCGAACACGCCCGGTCCGGTGCCCTCGAGCTGGACGACCCCGAGGTCCGCAAGGTCGTCGAGCAGGCGAACCGGGTGCTCGTCCGCGCACAGATGTGGGGCGAGGAGCGGAGTCCGAAGCTGCGTCGTCGCCGTCGGTTCATCGCGATCGGTGCGCTCGTGATGGTGCTCGTCTGGGTGGCTGGCTTGCTCGTGCCGCTCGCACTGCGCTTCGGCGTGTAACCGGAGCAAAGCCGTCGGCGCCCGGGTCAGCGTCCGGCGCGGGCGTTCCGGGCGAGCAGCCAGAGGTACGTGCTGTGCCCGACGAGCGCCAGGCCGAAGAAGATCGCGGCGACGGCGTAGACGCGGTCGAGCTTCCCCTGCCCGATCACGAGCATCACGATGCAGAAGGCAACGGCGATCGCCAGCACGCCGACCTGCACGGTCGACCAGATCCGTCGGAAGCGCGGCATGCCCGTCTCGTTCACCCGGCCATTCTCCCCCATGCCGAACCCGCCGTGCGGTCGCCCGACGTCAGCCCGCGGTACGACGCGGGCGAGGCACGTCGGTACCGTGCTCCGATGTGCGGCGGTCCGAGCCCGACCTAGCGTGCAGGCATGGACACGCACCACCCCACGGCCACCCCCACCAGCACCCCGGTGCGCCCTGCACGCCGACGCCGTCGCCCGCTCCGGATCATCGGGTTCTCGCTCGTCGGACTCGTCGGCCTCGGCGCCCTGACGCTCGGCGGCACGGCCACCTACGACGCGATCGCGACGGCGGCGGAACGGGACGACATCCGCTCGTACGGCGAACTCGTCCCGGTCACCGGAGGCCGGGTGAACGTCGCCGTCACCGGGTCCGGGGCGTCGACCGTCGTGCTGCTGCCCGGCTTCGGCACGGCATCCCCCGTGATCGACTTCACCCCGCTCGTCGACCGGTTGCAGGACACGCACCGGGTGGTGGTCGTCGAGCCGCTCGGGTACGGCCTGAGCGACGGCACCGACCGGCCCCGGACCAGCGCGAACATCGTCGACGAGGTGCACCAGGCGCTGTCGACGCTCGGCATCGACCGGTACGTGCTCGCGGGGCACTCGGTCGCCGGGATCTACGCGCTCGAGTACACGAACACGTACCCGGACGAGGTGCAGGCGTTCGTCGGCATCGACAGCAGCGTGCCGACGCAGCCCGGCATCGACGAAGCCGTCGGGTCTGGCCTGTTCCGCTTCGTGAAGGCCACCGGACTCGCCCGCGTGCTCACTGCCGTGTCCGGCGACGCGTACGCAGGGCTGCCCTACACCGATGCGCAGAAGGAGCAGATGAGCCTGCTGTCACACCGCACCAGCATGCGCGCGACGTACCTGGACGAGTACGAGCACCTCGGCGCGAACTTCCGGCATGCCCGGGCCCTCGCGTTCCCCGCCGATCTGCCGGTCCGCCTGTTCGTCGTGGGCGACGACCCGGAGGTGCCGGGGTGGGAGCGCCTGCACCGTGCGCAGGCGGCGTCGGTCACCGACGGCCAGGTCGTCCTGCTCGACGGCGGGCACTACCTGCACCACACGCACGCGGCGGAGATCGCCGAGGGCATCGACGCGGTCGCCGACCTCGGTCAGTGATCCCGGAGCGCCTCGACGAGCTCGGCCTTGCGCTTCGACGAGTACCCGGTCAGGCCGAGCTCCTTCGCCCGCTTCCGGAGTTCGGCGACGGTCCAGTCGTCGTAGGAGCCGGACTCGCCGCCCTTCTTCCCGACGGCCTTCTCGCCGCGGGCCGCTGCGGCGTTGCTGATCCGCGCGGCCTTCTCCTTCGAGTTGCCCTCCTTGCGGAGCTCCTCGTACATGTCCGGCTTCTTGAGTTGGTTCGGCATGGTGCGTCACGGTACGCGCGCCGGCCCGGGGTTGTTCCGAGCCGGCGCGCGGCTCAGCGTCGTTCCGAGCCGACGGCGGCCCGGCGTCGTTCCGCGCCTGCGGCGGCCCGGCGTCATTCCGCGCCTGCGGCGGCCCGGCGTCATTCCGCGCCTGCGGCGGCTCAGCGCTTCTCGGGGTCGTGGCCCCAGTTCATCAACGACCACCGCCACGGGGTGTCGTGCACGTCGCCGTCCGGCCGCTGTTCCGAGTGCCGGGCGACGTAGCCGACCACCTTCCGCATGTGGGCGTGGTCGTCGTCGGTCCGGTCCGCCTTGTGCTTCTCGAGGATCCGGATGACGTGCCGCCCGCTCTCGTGCCCGGTGGACTCGCCGCCGCCCGGGGGCTTCTGCCCGACGTGCTTCGACTCGTCGGTGTCGAGCCACTCGCGGAGCTCCGACGGGGTCATGTTCACCGCGTCGGCGAAGTCGCGCTCGGTCTGCTGGTCGTCGTCGTCACTCATGCCCCCGAGGCAACCCCGCCGTCCTGGACGGGTGCGCAGGGCGGATGGCGCTCCGCCGCCGTCCAGCCGGGACGGGTTCCGTGGAGGCACGAGCAGGAAGGAACTCGCATGCCCACCGACCAGTACGAACACGGTGACCCGCGCACCCGCTACCCCGACGTCACGCCGAAGCCGCAGACGCAGGACGAGCCGGGCCTCCAGTCCGCCATGGACCCGGTCCCCGACCTGGGCGAGACGAGCTACCGGGGCACCGGCCGGCTCGCCGGCCGCAAGGCCCTGATCACCGGCGGTGACTCCGGCATCGGCGGCGCCGTCGCGATCGCGTTCGCCCGCGAGGGCGCCGACGTCGCGATCGCCTACCTGCCGGAGGAGCAGTCCGACGCCGACCACGTCCTCGAACAGATCCGTGCCGCCGGACGCACCGCCGTGGCGATCCCCGGCGACCTGCGCGACAAGGCGTACGCGCAGGAGCTCGTCGACCAGGCCGTCGCCGGACTCGGCGGTCTCGACGCCCTGGTGAGCGTCGCTGGCAAGCAGCGCTGGCAGCCGGACGTGCTCGACATCACCGACGACCAGTTCGAGGCGACCTTCGACGTGAACGTCTTCGGGCTGTTCCGCCTCGTCAAGGCGGCGCTCCCGCACCTGGAGCCCGGCGCGACGATCACCACGACGGCGTCCATGGAGGCGTACAAGCCGGCACCCGACCGCCTCGACTACGCGGCGTCGAAGGGCGCGATCAACAACCTGTCGAAGGGACTGTCGCAGCTGCTCGTCGAGCGCGGCATCCGCGTCAACGTCGTCGCTCCCGGGCCGACGTGGACGGTCCTGCAGCCGAGCGGCGGCGTCGACCCGTCGACGCTGCCCGAGTTCGGCAGCAGCGAGTCGCCGATGGGCCGCGCCGGACAGCCGGCCGAACTCGCACCGGCCTACGTGTTCCTGGCGTCGGACGAGTCGAGCTACGTCGTCGGCGAGACGCTCAACGTGAACGGCGGCATGGTCACGCCCTGACCTGCACCGCGCGCCGACGGGCGGATCAACCGCGAGGACTGATCTCCGGCACATCGTGAGCAGGAATGGTCGGGTTCGCTTGCAGCACCCGACCATTCCTGCTCACGAAGCGCCCCGGGCCCGCCGCCGCCGCGTCCCACTGCTAGCGTGCAGACGTGTCCTGGGGCCGGCTCTACTTCGCACTGCAAGCCGTCGGCGGCACCGCCTGGTGGATCACCGTCGCGACCATCCCCGCCGTCCGGACGCTCACGCTCGGCTCGCTGGACCCGGTGGTCGTCGCGGCCCTCGACGTCCCGCTCTTCGTCGTGGCCTCGGCGCTCGCAGCGGTCTCCGCGGGCACGGTCGGGCGGATCGCGGCGACCGTCGCCACCGTGTGGACTGCGCTCGTCCTCGCCGGACTCGCCGTCTGGGCGACCGACACCGGCGAGGCCGGCTGGGGCGTCGTCGTCATGACCGCGGCGACCGTCGGCTCCGTGCTGGCCCTCGCCGTCGTCCTGCTCGGCCGGGTACCGACCGAGTGGTTGACGTCCGGTCCGCTGCGGTTCCGCACGGCCGACCCGGGTGCCGCGACGTCACGGCACGTGGTCGCGACGACCGCGCAGATCGTCGTCTTCTGGGGGCTGTTCCTCGGGGTGTTCCCCGTGGCCATCGCCGTCGCCGAGCACCGCTGGCGGCTGCACCCCGCACTGCCCGGACCGGTCGTGACCGCGCTGCTGGTGGTCGGGCTCGTCGTCCTCGTGCTCGCCAGCGCGCTCGGCATCGCGTCGGCGGCGGCGATGTCGACCAAGGGCGCTGGCACCCCGCTGCCGTCCGCCAGTGCGAACCGGTTGGTCGTCGCCGGCCCGTACCGCTCGGTGCGCAACCCGATGGCGCTCGCCGGCATCACGCAGGGCGTCGCCGTCGGGCTGCTGCTCGGCTCGTGGATGGTCGTCGTCTACGCGCTCGCCGGGTCGATCGTGTGGAACTGCGTGGTCCGGCCGCTCGAGGAGGCCGACCTCGAGGCCCGCTTCGGCGACGACTTCCGCCGCTACGCCGCCCGTGTCCGGTGCTGGGTGCCACGGTGGCCGATCGCGGCGAGCGTCGGCGGGGTCCCGGTCTCCCTCAGCTCGCCGCGCCGGTGATGTTCACGAGCCACGTGACGCGGAACCGGTCGGTGAGCATCCCGAAGGTGTCGCCCCACGGGGCCGTCGTGAGCGGTTCGATGATCGACGCGCCCTCGGCGAGTCCGTTCCAGTAGCGGGTCAGGGCCTCGTGGTCGTCGCCGCTGAGCGACAACGAGATCGTGCTCTCCGACGGCGTCTCCATGCCCGTCGGCGCGTCCGATGCCATCAGCAGCAGGCCGTTCTCGCCCTCGAGCTGCCCGTGCATGACCTTGTCGGCATCGGCGGGGTCCTGGCTCATGCCGGCTTCGCCGAAGGTGCCGATCGTGAGCTCGCCGTGGAACACCGAGTGGTAGAAGTCGAGGGCTTCGCGGGCCCCCGAGCGGAAGCCGAGGTACGGGTTGAGACGCACGGACATGGTGGGCTCCTCACGACGGGCGGGCGTCGTCGCCCGCTGCGCGCCCATCGTCGCAGACGGCGGGTGTGCACGGAAGTGCGCGGGGCACTGGGACGCTTGCGGAAGGCGGACGGGAGGCCCGTGGCGGCGCCGCCCCGCGCCTCCAGGCAGTCAGGCGGTCGCTCTGCGGTCCGTGGCCGGGTCCGCCCCGGCCAGGTCACGGATGCGCTTCGCCGGCACGCCGGCGTAGACGCCGTGCGCCAGCAGGCGCCTGGTGACGACCGCGCCGGCCGCGACGACCACGTCGTGCTCGCCGAGCAGGGCCGTGAGCAGGACGTGCTCTCGGGCGTGCGCGACGTCCTCGCGGAGGCGTCGGGCGAACGTCGAGGGGACGGGGACGGCTGGCGTGGCCGTGCGGCCTCCTGGGTTCGGGGGACGGTGCGGGGTCGCACAGCCGAAACGCAAGCGCTGCAGGGCCGCTCGACAACGGACGCACTGGTGGATGCGCGGTCCTTGCGGTATCGCCCGCCGGCCGGCACGACGGCGATCTCACCCGGTCGGTGCGATCCGGGCAGCAACCGTGCTCGCCTACCGTGCTGCGGCTGGGAGGCGACATGCAGGAGTTCGTGAACGGTCTGGTGCAGAACTCGTCCTTCGGCGCCTGGGACGTGGTCCTCGCCGTCGTCGTCCTGGTCGTCGGGTGGTTCGTGTCCGTGTGGGCCCGACGGGGCGTCGTCGTGGCGCTGGCGAAGTGGAGCGGGCTCGGACCGAGCGGGACGAACCTCGTGGCGCGTCTCGTGCGCTACTCGATCCTCCTGCTCACGATCGGCATCGTCCTCACCGTGCTCGGAGCGCCGTTGCAGCCAGTGCTCGCCGCGGTGATCATCATCAGTGCGGTCGCGTTCCTGGCCCTGCGCGGGATCGCGGCGAACTTCGGCGCGGGTCTGGTCATCCAGGCCCGACGACCGGTACGGATCGGCGACTCGATCGAGGTCGAGGGCGTGGCCGGCCGCATCGTCGAGTTGACGGGGCGTGCCGTCCTGCTCACCACCTCGGACGGCAGGACGATCCGGATCCCGAACACCATGCTGCTCGAGAACCCGCTCTGGAACGCCAGCGAGTCGGGGGCGGTCCGGAGCGAGGTCCGGGCGCGGCTGCACGGGTCGCCGGACCTCGACCGGGTCTGCCCGGTGCTGTTGGACGCGGTGGCCTCGGTGTCCTCGGTGGCTTCGGTGTCCTCCGGGTCCTCGGTGTCGTCGACGGATCCCGAGGTCTTCCTGCACACGATCACGCCGGCCTGGGCGGACATCACCATCCGGTTCTGGTCCGCGTACGACGACCGCGAGGCCGCCCGGTCGTCGGTGGTGCGCGCGGTCGCGGTGGCGCTCGGCAGCGCCGGCCTGACCTGCTCGGTGTCGTCGGACGGACCACGGTTCCTGACCGCGCTCGTGGACGCCGTGGACTGACGGTTCTGCGGGGTCGTGCGGGGCCGTGCGGGGTCGTGTGGGGCCGTGCGGGGCCGTGCGGGGTCAGGCGGGGTCGTGCGGGGTCGTGCGGGGTCGTGCGATCTCACCCGTTCCGGGCGTGCACGTCGACGTGCCGGGCCGTGAGGCTCGTCGCACAGACCAACGAACAGGAGCGGACCATGGCCAAGCAGTTCTCCGGCAAGATCGAACTCGACGTGCGCGACTCCGTCGCCGACTGGGACGCGTTCATCCCGTCGAAGGCGCCGAAGGGATCCCCGAACGTCCTCGTCGTGCTCTACGACGACACCGGGCAGGCAGCGTGGTCGCCGTACGGCGGCCGGATCCAGATGCCCACGATGGATCGGCTCGCCGCGAACGGCCTCACCTACTCGCAGTGGCACACCACGGCGCTCTGCTCCCCCACGCGGTCGACGTTCCTGACCGGCCGGAACCACCACGCGAACGGCTTCGCCACGATCTCGGAGTCGTCGACCGGGTTCCCCGGCTACAACTCCCACATCCCGCCCGAGAACGCGACGATGGCGAACGTGCTCCGCGACGCTGGGTGGTCCACGTTCTGGGTCGGCAAGAACCACAACGTCCCGATCGACGAGTGGACGGCCGGATCGTCGAAGAAGAACTGGCCGCTCGCGCAGGGCTACGACCGGTTCTACGGCTTCATCGGCGGTGAGACGAACAACTGGTACCCCTCGCTCGCCGAGGACAACCACTACATCGACCAACCGTCGCTGCCCGAGGACGGCTACCACCTGTCCAAGGACCTCGCCGACCAGGCGCTGAAGATGATCCGCGACACGAAGCAGACCGAGCCGGACAAGCCCTGGTACCTCTGGTTCTGCCCGGGAGCGAACCACGCGCCGCACCACGCCCCGCAGGAGTACATCGACAAGTACAAGGGCCAGTTCGACGATGGGTACGAGGCCTACCGCGAGTGGGTTCTCCCCCGGATGATCGAACGCGGGATCCTGCCGGAGGGGACCGAGCTGACCGCGATCAACCCGATGACCCCCGGCACGTTCTCGGAGGCCGACCTGGTCCGCCCCTGGGACGAGCTGAATGCCGAGGAACGCGCGATGTTCAGCCGGATGGCCGAGGTCTACGCCGGGTTCTCGGAGTACACCGACGCGCAGGTCGGCCGCATCGTCGACTACCTCGAGGAGTCCGGGCAGCTCGACGACACCATCGTCCTGTACTGCGCGGACAACGGCGCCTCCGGCGAGGGCAGCCCGAACGGATCGGTCAACGAGGGCAAGGTGTTCGGCGGTTACCCGGACGACCTCGCGCAGAACCTGACGATGGTCGACGAGCTCGGCAGCCCGGACACGTACAACCACTACCCGACGGGGTGGGCGACGGCGTTCTCGACCCCGTACCGGATGTTCAAGCGCTACACCTACCAGGGCGGCGTGTGCGACCCGCTGGTGATCTCGTGGCCAGCCGGCATCGCGTCCCGCGGCGAGGTCCGGAACCAGTACCACCACTCGACGGACATCGTGCCGACGATCCTCGATGCCTGCGGCGTGACGTTCCCGGACACGTACGCCGGGGTTGAACAGGCACCGCTGGACGGGGTGTCGATGCGGTACAGCTTCGACGCGGCGGCGGCGCCGACCGAGAAGCACACGCAGTACTACGAGATGCTCGGCAACCGCGGCATCTGGCACGAGGGCTGGAAGGCCGTCGCCGAACACGGGCCGATGGCGGGGACGAGTGGTTTCGACGGGGACCGGTGGCAGCTGTTCCACACCGACGTCGACCGGTCCGAGGCGCACGACCTCGCTGCGGACCACCCGGACAAGGTCGAGGAGCTCGTGGCGCGCTGGTTCGAGGAAGCCGAAGCGAACAAGGTCCTGCCGCTGAACGACCTGCAGATCATCGGGAACGCGAAGGATTTCGAGACCTTCATCACGATGGAGTTCAAGGTGCCCGTCCCGCCGAGCGGGCAGTACACGTACTACCCGGGTACCACCGAGGTGCCGGAGCGGTCTGCGGCGAACGTGCACGGGGTGTCGTACAAGATCGTCGCGGACGTCGACTTCACGCCGGACACCGAGGGGGTCCTGTTCGCGCACGGATCGCGGTTCGGCGGTCACGCCCTGTTCGTCAAGGACGGGCAGCTGACGTACGTCTACAACTTCCTCGGCATCCCGCCGGAGAACGTCGTCTCCACCCCGGCTCCCACCTCCGGGCGGCACCTCGTCGGGG
This sequence comes from Curtobacterium sp. PhB172, assembly GCF_003752545.1. Classification (NCBI taxonomy): domain Bacteria; kingdom Bacillati; phylum Actinomycetota; class Actinomycetes; order Micrococcales; family Microbacteriaceae; genus Curtobacterium; species Curtobacterium sp. PhB172. Next base: position 294,194 of record NZ_RKIF01000009.1, on the reverse strand, counting down.
TCTCCTTCACGAAGGAGGGAACCGGGGAGTACCGCGAGGCCACCGGACCGCTCGCGCTCTTCATCGACGACGAGCAGGTCGCCGAGACGCCGATCAGGACCGTGCTCGGGCACTTCTCGCTCTGCGGCGAGGGACTCTGCATCGGCTACGACAGCGGCGACGCGGTCACGCAGGCCTACGCGGGCGAGCGGTTCGAGTTCCACGACGGCACGATCCACAAGGTCGTGTTCGACATCGCCGACGACGCCTACGTCGACCTCGAGGCGCACCTCGCCGCCGCGATCTCGCGCGACTGAGATGGCGACCCGGCAGGTGGGGGCGGCACCGGCGCGCAGCCGGACGTGGTTCGCCCCCACCCTCCGGGGGTACGACCGCCGGTGGCTCGGGCGCGACGTCCTGGCCGGCCTGAGCGCCGGCGCGGTCGTCGTCCCCCAGGCCATGGCCTACGCGAGCATCGCGGAGCTACCGGCACAGGTCGGGCTCTACACGTGCATGGCGCCGATGGCCGTCTACGCCCTGCTCGGCGGGTCGCGTGCGATGAGCGTGTCCACGACGTCGACGATCGCGACGCTCAGCGCCACGACGTTCGTCTCCGCCGGTGTCGCGGTCTCGTCCGACGACGCGCTCCGCGCACTGTCGACCCTCACCCTGCTCGTCGGCGTCGTCCTCGTCGTCGCCCGGCTGCTCACCCTGGGCTCGCTCGTCGAGAACATCAACAAGTCGACGCTGATCGGCGTCCAGATCGGGGTCGGCGCGACCGTCGCGGTGGGGCAACTGCCGAAGCTGCTCGGACTCACCGACGACCCGACCGGTACGGGGTTCATCCGCTCCGTGGTGGCGGTCGTCGAGGCGCTTCCCCGTGCGCACGGCCCGACGGTCGTGCTGTCCGTCGCCTCGGTCGCCGTGCTCCTGCTGCTGCGCCGCTTCGTGCCCGCGGTGCCGGGTCCGCTCGTCGTGGTCGCCGGCGGCATCGCGGCCTCGGCCGTCCTGCACCTGACCGACCTCGGCGTCGAGGTGATCGACCCCGTCCCGAGCGGCCTCCCGGTGCCCGTGCTGCCCGACCTGACCCTCGTGCCGGCGATGCTCCCCGGTGCCCTCGGCATCGCGATGATGGCGTTCCTCGAGTCCGCAGCGGTGGCGCGTGGGATCCGACAGCCGAGCGAGCCGCCGATCGACAGCGACCGCGAGCTGCTCGCGGCCGCCGCGGCGAACCTCGCCGGGTCCCTGACCCAGACGCTGCCGGCCGCCGGCGGGTTCTCGCAGAGCGCGGTCAACCAGCGGGCCGGCGCACGCACCCAGGTGTCGACCCTGGTGACCGTCGCGCTCGCGGTGTTGGTCGCGCTCGTCCTCGGACCGGTCCTGGCCCTGATGCCGACGTCGACCCTCGCCGCCCTCGTCGTCACCGCCGTCGTCGGACTCATCGACGTCGCCGCGCTCAGGAGGCTGGCCCGCATCAGCCGACGCGACTTCTGGCTCGCCGTGGTGACCGCGGCGGTCGGACTGACCGCCGGACTGCTGGCAGCCGTCGTCGCCGGGGTCGCCGGGACGTACTTCCTGGTCCTCCGCGAACTGCAGCGTGTCCGGCTGGCCCCGGGCCCCGTCGTCGGCACGACGATCAGCGCACGGATCGAAGGCGCCGTGTACACCGCGAACGTCCTGGCGTACGAGAACGCCGTCCTCCGGCTCGCCGAGGACGTGGACGGGGCCGACGCCGTCGTCCTCGACCTGTCGCGGATGCACGAGGCGACCGTCACCGTCCTCGACGGCCTCGCCGACCTCGATCACGAGCTCGCGCAACGCGGCGTCGTGCTCCTGCTCGTGGGCCTCCCCGGGTCGGCTGCGGAGACGGCGACGCGGACCGCGTGGTTCCGCGGGCTCGTCGACGACGGCAGGGTGCTGCCGACGGTCGACGCCGCGATGGCCGCGCGGACGGCTCAGGCTGCGGCTGCCGACCCGGGGTGAGGCCGGGATCAGCCGTCCCAGACCACCCGGAAGCCGATGTGGGTGGCGGCGGAGTCGCTGGTCTGCGGCGACCGAGCCGCCGGACGGTACCGCAGGCAGTACTCCGGAGCGCACAGGTGCGACCCGCCCTTGAGGACCCGCGTGACGGTCGACGGCGTCTCCGGGGCGGCGTCGTGATGGGTGTCCGTCGGGCCGCAGCCGCAGTGCGCGGACGACTCGGTCGCCCGAGCCTCGGCCGGCGGCGTCGGGGTCGTCGACGGGTCGTGCCGCTCGGTGTACCGCGAATCGGTCCACTCCCACACGTTGCCGATCATGTCCACCAGACCGAGCGCGTTCGCGGGGAACGACCCCACGGGCGACGTCCCCGTCCACCCGCCGGCTCCGGTGTTCCGGTACGGGAACGCCCCGTGCCACGTGTTGGCCATCGTCCGCCCGCCCGGGTGCGCCTCCCTCCCCCACGCGAACGGCCACGACGGGTCGCCGCCGGCGCGCGCCGCGTACTCCCACTCGGCCTCGCTCGGCAGTCGCCCACCGACCCACGCCGCGTACGCCGCCGCATCGCCGTGCGAGACCTGGACCACCGGATGCTCCTCGAGTCCGTCCACCGACGACGTCGGCCCGGCCGGGTGCCGCCAGTCGGCACCCGGACACCAGGTCCACCAGGCCCGCCAGTCGCCGAGGTCCACCGGTCCGGTGGTGGGCGCGAACACCAGTGACCCCGGAGCCCGGTCGGCCCGCGCGAGGTCGGGGTACTGCACGGGGTCGAGCGCCCGCTCGGCCTCGGTCGTCCACCCGGTCGCCGCCACGAAGGCGGCGAACTCGGCGTTGGTGACGGGGTGCGCGGCGATCCGGAACGCGGCGACCGTGCGTTCGTGCACCGGCCCCTCGTCGGGGTAGTAGCGGTCCGAACCCATCAGGAACGCACCGCCCGCGACGTCGACGGCATCGAGCAGGGTCTGCATGACCTGATCCTCCGGCGTCGGGACCGCACCCGCCTCACCCGGAGGGGATGAGGCGATACGCCCTCACCCGGATGGGGTGAATGTCCTGAACGCGCACGACGATCCCTCGCCTCAACCGCCCGCCGCACCTATCGTGAGCAACGCAAGCCTTTTCAGGGAAAGGCCTCACATGTACACCTTCCAACAGACCAGGAGCAGCGGACAGCGCACCGGCACGGGGACGCCGGTCGGGTCGGATCCGACCACGACGGTCCCACCCACCGATGCGTTGGAGCGACCGCGGCTGCTCGACCACCTCCGACGGTTCCGCCGTTCGGACAGACGCCTGCTCACCATGTGGGCGCCGGGTGGTGCCGGCAAGTCCACCGCGCTCGCAGCCTGGGCCGAGGTCCTCGCGGCGGACGACGTGGCCGTGCGGTGGCTCGACGCGGACACACTGCTGCAGGAGGACCCGCCGCCGGCCGTGCACGACGACATCGAGCAGTGGCTGTTCCTCGACGATGTCGACCGTCTGCTCGGCGGGCTCGGGGTCCCGCCGCTCATCCGACTCCTGCGCGCGTGCGGTCCCCGGACCCGCATCGTCGTCGCCGGACGCTTCGAGCCGAGCGGCTTCGCCGCCGTGACGCAGGCGGCCGGCGGGCGGCTCGTCGTCCCGACGCAGGACCTCGCGTTCAGCGTCGAGGACACGCTGGCCCTCGCGCTCCGCTTCGACCTGGTGCTGCCGATCCAGGATGCCGAGACGCTCACCCACCGGACGGCGGGGTGGGCTGCTGGGCTCGCGCTGGCGATGCCGTACCTGCTCGAGCAGTCCGACCGCGGTGCAGCGGTCCGCCACTTCGGCGGCGACCAGCACCAGGTCGCCGACTACCTGGTGGCACGGGTCCTCGACACGCTGGACGACGACCACCGCGACGTCCTGATGCGGACGGCCGTCGGGTCCGAGGTCCCGCTCGCCCTCGCTGTCGAACTCACCGGGCGTGCCGACGTCGGCACGGTGCTGGAGCGGCTGAGCGCCCGGAACGTGCTCGTGACCACGAGTGCCGACCAGGACGGCTTCCGGTTCCACCCGATCCTCGCCGGCTTCATGCGCGCCGAGTTCCGTCGCCGCGACGAGTGCGGCGCGGTGCGCAACCACGTCGCGGCTGCCGGGTGGTACGAGTCCAGGGGCCTGCACGTCCTCGCCCTCGAACAAGCACTGCTCGCGCGCGACCAGTCGGCGGTGCGCGGGCAGCTGGAGCGGTCCGGCGGTGTCCTGCTCATGCAGGGCCGCGCGGCCATCGTGGCGACGGCACTGCGCGCCCTCCCGACGAGCCAGGACTCACTGGCCACGCTCACGATCCGCATCGGCATGGACGCCCCGTCGTTCCCGGACCGCATCGGCACCGAGGAACGGTTCGCCCAGGCCGCCGTGCAGCTCGCTGCCGCGACACCCGACGAGGCACGAGCCTGGCGGCCCGTGGTCGAGGCGCTCCGGTCGTTCACCGTCGAGGACCCCGACGACGCCTCGGCGCGGTTGCAGGAACTCGGCGCGTACCTGCGGCAGACGCCCGTCGAGTCGCTCGACGTCGCGCTGCTGCTCCGGGCCGCGGTCGCCTGGTGCCTCGTCGTCGCCGGCCGTCGACGCGACGCCGACCAACTGCTCCGGTCGATCCAGGCCGCCGCTGCGCACGCCGGGTTCTCGTGGGTCTTCCTCATCGCCTGCGACACCGCCGCGACGCTCGCCGTCCGCACCGGCGACTGGCGGACGGCCTCTGAGTACGAGGCGCGGATGGGCGCACTGCCCTTCGACACCGCGCCGCCCTACAACCGCGCGACCGCCCGCGCCCTGCTGCTCGCGACGTCACGCGCCTACCTGCGCTGCGAACCGGTCTCGTTCACCTCGTTGCACCGCATCGACCAGGCCGACCCGACCGGCAGCGAGCTCGGACTGCTCTTCCAGGTGCGCGCGCTGCTCCTCGTCGCGGCGATCGACGCCTCGCCCGCCCCGCGCGAGGCCCTCGCCCGCCTCGTGCAGCTCGTCCGCTTCGACGGCCGTGACCACCCGCGGGTGGTCGCCGGGGCCGCGACGCGCCTGCACGCCTGGTCGAGCACGCTCCACGGCGCACCCGCAGCGGCCGAGGTCCGCCGCATCGTCGCCGACGTCCTCGGCACCGACTCCCTCGAGGTGAACACCCTCCGGCTGCTGGCCGGCGGACGGACCGACCACCTCGTCGAGCGCGACCTCGCCGCGGCGGTCGACGGCGACGACGCGGCGTGGGCCGGCACGAGCATCGTGAACGCCCACCTCGCCCTCGCCGAGCACGCGTGCACCCACGGTCGGCCCGCCGAGGCAGCCGAGCGGGTCCGCCGCGCGCTCGCTGTCAGCGAGGAGTTCGGCTACGCCCGCGAGTTCCTCGCGTGCCGGGGTGCGGGCGCACAGCTCGTGTTCCGGCACCACGGGTCGTACGGGGCGCTCGAGCCGTACGCCGACCACGTCCTCGCGCTGGCCGAGCACGAGCGGATCGGCGTCGGACTGGAGCGTCCGGAGGCCACGGTCCCGCTGACCCCCAAGGAGCAGGAGCTGTTGCTCGAGCTCCCGGCGCACCAGACCGTCGCCGAGATCGCGGCGAAGCACCACCTCAGCGTGAACACGATCAAGACCCACCTGCGGAGCATCTACGGCAAGCTCTCCGCCGCGGGGCGCACCGAGGCGGTCCAGGCTGCTCGTCGGCGCGGCCTGCTCTGAGGCGGTCCGGCCGGGGACTCGGCGTGCTCCGGGCGGCCCCGGCGGGCTCTCGGCGGCCCCGGCGCGCTCGGGCCGGACCTCCGGCGTGCTGCGGACACGACGGAGACCTCACCCGGATCAGGGGAACCCCGCACCGGCCCCTGCGCGCGATGATCGTGGCTCCACGACGAGCAGGAGGCCGACGATGAGCCGCTACGAGGTCCGTCTTCCCTACGCGATGTCGGAGACCCTCGTCGCCGCGTTCCCGGAGTTCTCGCTGGTGCAGATCGGCCCCGGCGAGACGCTGCTCGTCGGCGACCTGTCCGACCAGACCCAGCTGCACGGGCTGCTGGCCCGGATCGCCGACCTCGGGCTCGACATCGCCGAGCTCCGGCAGCTGCGCTGACACCGGACGGGCGCACGCGGCCTCGGGGGCTTCGGCGCACTCAGGGGGCTCAGTGACCTCAGCGACCGAGTTCGGCGACGGCCGCCCGGTTGCTCGGGAAGAAGCGACTGCTCCCGATCAGGTCGAAGTGCTCGAGGTCGACCCGGGTCGCCGCCCGCGCCCGCGAGAAGCCGACCTCGACCCCGTTGGCGCGGGCCCAGTCGAGCGCCTCGCCCGCGACGTCCGCCGCGGTCGTGTCGATCCCGGTGACCGCGCTGCAGTCGAGCACCAGGGCGTGCACCGGGACGGCCTGGTCGCGGGACGCGAGCACGGAGCGGACCGCCGATGCGAAGCGCTGGGCGTTGCCGAAGAAGAGCGGTCCGGAGAACCGGAGGACCACGACGCCGGGTGCCGACGAGACGCTGCCGTCACGGGCGGCCCGGAACACGTCGACCGGGTCGCCGCTCGGCACCAGGACGTCGGCGGGCGGGTTCGCGGCGGACCGGATGACGTTGACGAGCGACAGGACGAAGGCGATCGCGATGCCGATGATCGGGCCGAGCAGCAGCACCCCGAGGAAGCAGACGGCGGCGACGGCGAACTCGAACCGTCGGAGCCGCCAGAGCCGGACGAAGTCGCGGAGGCCCAGGAGCGGCACGACCGCGACGGCGACGATCGCGCCGATCGCCGGTGAGGGGATGTCCTGGAGCAGCGCGGTGCCGAAGCAGACGACGAGCAGGGTGAGCACCGCGGCGATCAGCGACGGCAGCTGGGTCCTGGACCCGCTCTGGTCCATGGCCGCCGTCCGCGAGGCCGACGAACCGACCGTGAACCCGCCGGTGAGGCCGGAGCCGAGGTTCGCCGCACCGAACGCCCAGAGGTCGCGGTTCGCCCGGTCCGTGTAGTCGTGCGCCTCGGCGTACCGGCGGGCCACGAGCAGCCCCTCGGCCATCGCGACGAGGGTCAGTGCGACGGCGCTCGGGATGACCTGGACCCACTGGTGCCACGAGATCTGCGGCCACGTCAGGGTCGGGGGTCCGGCCGGCACTTCGCCGAGCACGGCCACGCCGGCGTCGTCCAGCCGGAACACGATCAGGACGACGGTCGTCAGGACGAGCACGACGAGTGCCCACGGGATCGCTCGGAACCGACGGCCGAAGACCAGCACGGCCACGGACCCGACGGACAGGCACACCGACCACACGTTGAGGTGTCCGAGCCCGGTGACGAGTTCCCCGAACCGTGGGAGGAACTCGTCACCGCTGTTCACCTTGACCCCGAGCATCTTCGCCACCTGGCTGAGCAGGATGTCGAGCGCGAGCCCGCCGACGAACCCGACCAGGATGGGCGCGGACAGGAAGTTGGCCAGGAACCCCAGCTTCAGGACGGCGCACAGGGCGAACACGACGGCGCCGACGAGTGCCTGCGCCAGTGCGAGCTGGATGTACGACGCGCTGCCCGTCGCCGCGAGCCCGGCGAGCGACGATCCGACGAGCGCGGCCGCTGCGGCGTCCGGCGACGCCACCAGCTGCCGACTCGAGGCCAGCAGGGCGAACAGCACCGCCGGCACGATCAGGGAGTACAGCCCGGCGGTCGGTGGCAGACCGGCGATCTGCGCGTACCCGATGTTCAGCGGGATGGCGATCGCCGCGAGGGTCACGCCGGAGAGTGCCTCCGTGCGCCACGAATGACGGTCGAGCCCGGCCAGGATGCGCATCAGAACGCACCGAGGCCCTTGCCGATGGTCGTCACACCGATGACGAGCAGCAGGACGGCCATGATCGTGGCGTTGTTGGCGGTGAGCCAGTCGCGCAGCGCCCCGAGTGCTCCCTGCACCCGGGTGCGGGCGACCAGGTAGCCGACCACGGGGACGGCGATGCTCAGCGACGCGAGGACGACGAACACGACGAGCGCCCAGACGACCGACCCGGTGTCCGCGCCGCTGGTGCCGACGGTGACGCCGGCCGCCACGGCCATCATGAGGTTCTTCGGGTTGACGGCGGCGAGCAGGAAGGCCAGTCCGGCGGCGCGCACCGGCGTCATCGAGTCGATCGCGGACATCCACTTCGGGGGCGTCGCGGTGGTGCCAGGGGCCGGCCGGGCACGCCACTGCCGGACGGCGAGCAGCACGAGCAGCACGCCGAGCACCAGCTTCACGACCCCGGCGACGGGTTGCGACGCGTCGGGGTCACCGGCCGGGATCAGGGACGACAACAGGGTGACGGCCACGACGGCCACCGCGATGCCGACGACCCAGCCGACCAGGAACGCCGTCGCGACCGACCTGGCGCGCGGCGCGAGCAGCATCAGGATCGCGGCGATGATCGGGATCGGGCTGATCGCGATGGTCACGGCCTGCGGTAGGAGCTCGCCGATGAGCGGAGCGGTGTTCACGGGGTGCCCTTCGTCGTCGTGGTGCCGCCGGGAGCGGTCGGTGTGCGGCGTTCCGTCCGCCGAGTTGGGGGCCCGAGGCCGGTCACGTCGCCGAGCACCGGGCGCATCCACCGCGCGTCCGGGTTCGCGTCGACCAGGACCGCGCGGACCAGCAGGGTCAGCGGGATGGCGAGGACGGCGCCCAGCGGCCCGAGCACGGCCGACCAGAAGACGACGGACAGGAACGCGATGGTCTGGTTGAGGGACACCGCCGACCCGACGATGTGCGGCTGCAGGCCGGACTGGATGACCCCGTTGATCACGGCGTAGACGACGATGACGACGATCGCGTTCTGCCAGCCGTTCGCGAGCAGGGCGAGGATGACGGGCGGGATGATGCCGATCCAGTAGCCGATGTTCGGGATGAAGCCGGTGATGAAGGCCAGCAGGCCCCAGAGCGCTGCGCCGGGGACCCCGAGCAGGACCAGCGCGAGGGCGTCGAGCGCGGAGACCGCGGCGCCGAGGACGGCCGTGACGACCATGTACCGGCGGACACTGACGGTGAAGCCGGTGAGGGCTTCGACGAGCTGGGGGCGGACCGGCCGGAGCCGGTCGGCGATGAGTCGCCCCCACCCGGCGTCGAGCGTCATGAAGACGATCAGCGCGAGGACGACGACCAGGCCGACGCCGAGGCCGAAGACGCTGCCGACCAGGTCCGACACCGCGCCGATGACGGTGCCGGGGCTGAGCCCCGCCAGCAGCGTCTGCACCTCCTGCTGCCCGACGCCGAGCGACGTCAGCCACTGCCCGAGTTGGTCCTCCACCGTGTGCATCTGGTCGGCGTACTGCGGGAACAGCGTGGCGAACTGTGCGACCGAGACCACGAGCGCCAGCGAGAACCCCACGAGCAGCACCAGGATCACCACGATGACGACCGCCGAGGCGAGGCTCCGGGCGAGGCCGAGTCGTTCGAGGAACACCCGGGCCGGCTGGACGCAGATGGTCACGACGAGGGCGAGCGCCGTGGGAGCGATGATGCCGGCGAACCGGGAGCAGCCGACGGCGACGACGACCGCTGCGGCGAGACCGAGCATGATGCGCAGCCCGCGACCGGACCCGACCGCGGCGGCCGGCGCCGCATCGATCGGCATCGCCGGATCGGCGGGTCGGTGCGGTCGGCGCGATCGGTGCAGTCGGCGCTTCCAGAGTGACATCGGGGCCTCGTCTCCCTCGCGGCCCCGGTCCCCGGATGCCGTGCTCGGACGCTAGTGCGCTGCGGAACCGACGGGATCGTCAGTTCCGGGTGAGACCCCGGCGTCGCCGCGAGCCCCGTCCGGACGCTGGAGGACCTCGAGCACGGCGACGAGGACGAGCGCGCCGACCAGTGTCCACACGACGAGCGCCGGTTCGAGCGGGCGGCCGAGCACGATGACGGTGGCCGCACCGAGCGCGATGAGGGTGCGGATGACGACCCTGCCCCGGTACAGCTGCACCCCGACCCGCCCGGTGCCGATGCCGAGGGCGTCGGCGCGGCGGCGGAGTGCCCCGGCACCGCGGACGGCGAAGCTTCGCAGACGCCGGGCCGTGTCGGACGAGCCGGCGAACCACGCGACGAGCGCCACGCACGCCGCGAGGACCGCGCCGGCCACGGCGGCGTGCGCGGCGAAGGCCACCACAGCGTCGTAGACGGCTCGAGCTGCGTTGCGGGGCATGAGGTCCGGCGCCAGCGCCCGCACCGCGAACACCCGTCCGATCCCGATCCCGGCGAGCGTGGCGAGCATGGCGAGGGTGACGCCGACCGCGGCGAGGGTGAGCGCCCGGGCCCGGCGTCTGGCCATGACGACGCCGACGGCGATGCAGGCGACCAGGAGCCACGGCAGCCACACGGCGGACACCTGCAGCAGGGTGTACCCGGTCTGCGCCCGGACCGCCGCGTCGGACGTCGCGATGACGATGGTCCGGTCGACCGCGGGGATCCGTTCGGCGAAGGTGAGGCCCCGGTCGACGAGCCGCTCCTTGACCTCGGCGACGACCGGGCCGAGCTGGATGCCGATCGATCCGTCCGCTCCGATCGCGACCGCTGCCCGTCGGTCGCCGCTGAGCGACGCCACCATCTGGGTGTGCCCGGTGCGGAGCAGTTGCTTCCACAGGTCGGCGAACTGGTCGGACGCCACGAACCGGTCCACGGTGCCGGAGACCAGGTCCTGGATGCCGGCGGTCGCCGGCGCCTCGAGCGCCGAGAGCGCGGTCTCCGCTCGGGGCGGCAGGTCCAACCCGCGGATGCCGTCGAAGAGCGCCCCGGTCAGCCCGGCGACGTCCAGCTGGTCCTCGATCGCGCCGACCGTGCGGTCCGCGACCAGCGTCTGGACCGCCCGGTCGCGGGCGAGCGGCGCGAACGTCGCCACGAAGGCCTCGGTCGAGGTGACCTCGCGCTGTGCCCAGGTGGTGATCACCACCACCGGTGCGAGCAGCGCCCCGACCACGATCAGTGCGGCGGACGGGATCGCCCAGCCCCACCCGCGGCGGCGGACCGGGGTGTCGTCAGCGGTCTGCCCGGCGAGCCGGAGGCGCAGGCGCTCGTTCTCGGCGCGGAGTGCGGCGAGTTCGTCCTCGGTGCTGGTCATGTGCTGCGGTCCTTCCCGGGAGCGGCGATCGTCAGGAGATCAGGGCGGAGACGGCCTTCTGCAGCTGCAGCACACCGATGACCAGGATGAGCGCCGCGTTGAGCACGTTGGTGTGGCCGGCGATCCAGGTGCGCAGGCGCTCGAGGAGCGGTGCCGCAGCGTCCCCACGCGCGAACACGAAGAACACCGGGACCGCGATCGGTGCGACCCCGACGACGACGAAGGCGATCGCCACGGCGGCGCCCTGCCCGGCGGTCACCGGGGCGCCCGCGATGTCGATGCCGGCGATGATCGCGCACGAGGCGTCGACGGGGTTGACGGCGAAGATGCCGAACCCGAGCGCGAGGGACCGCGCCGGCGTGAACTCGCTGACCTTCTGCAGCCAGCCGGGCAGCTGTGGTGCGGCTGCCGCGACCTGCTCGGGTGTCGACGCCTCGGACATCTTCCGCAGGTCACGGCCGCCGCGTCGGAACACCCAGACCGCGGCGGCGATCAGCCCGAGTGCGATGACCAGCCGGACCACGGCCGTCCAGAGCGGGGTGTCGGTCCGGGGGTGGAAGTCGATCGCGGTGAACACCGCGACGGAGACCCCCACGACGACCACGGTGGCGAGCAGCCAGCCGACGAAGAACGCGAGGCCGTTGGCGCGGTACCGCCGCGAGAGCAGCTCGGCCACCAGGGCCATGATCGCCAGTGGGCTGAGCAGGATCCCGAGCGCCGGCGCGATGAGTCCGACGATGAGCGCACCCATGAGCCCGGTCCTTCCACGGTGGGGGGTGGCGACGCGCCGCCGACGTCAGGTGTCGGCGGCGCGTCGCCCGGGGCGCACGCTCAGCGCGCGCCGGTCATGTCGTGCGCGAGCTCGTGTTCGTCGTCCGCCGACAACGAGGTCTGCACGATGGTCCCGCCGAAGCGGGAGAGGGCTGCACCGAACTTGTCCTCGGTGATCTTCGTGGCGTAGATGACGACCGCGGAACGACCGTCCGCGACGGCGCTCTTCACCCGGTCGCGGAACTCGGCGTTCAGCCCGGTCTTGTCGAGCCCGGCGAACAGCGCGCCGAGCGCACCGCCGATCACCAGTCCGAAGAACGGCACGAAGAACAGGAGTCCGAGGAGGGTGCCGAACAGGGCACCTCCGGCGGCACCGGCCCCGACGTTGCCCGCCGGACCAGGGGTCTCGACGTGCGTCTTGCCCTTGTCGTCGACGCGGACGAGTGCGAGGCCGGACAGCTCGACGACGAGGTCGCTCTGCAGTTGTTGGACTTCCTCGTAGGCGGCGACGGCACTGGCGTCGTCGTCGAACGAGATCACGATGAGGTCTGCCATGATCGTTTCCTTTTCGTTGGTGGTGGTCGTCACTCGGAGTAGCGGCTGACCCGGACCGGGCCGGCACCGTCGAGGATGCGGTGGGCGGCGTCGACGGTCTCGCCGTCACCGTGCACGATCACGAGGTACCGGTCGGCCTTCAGGTCGTCCTCGTACTGCGGGATCTCGTCCTCGGGGACCGCCAGGCCGATGAGTGCGCCGAGACCCGCACCGATCCCGGCACCGACGAGCGTGCTGGCCAGCCACCCGGCGGCAGCGACCCACCCGATGCCGGGGAGCCAGACGAACCCGAGCAGCAGCCAACCGGTGAGCGCGCCCCACAGGGCACCCCACCCGCCGAACGTGCCGGCCTCGTTGCCGACCGGGATCCAGCCGTGCACCTTCTTCTCGTCCTTGACGCCCTTGCCGACGATCGAGACGACGTCGTCGCCGTACCCGGCGTCCTTGAGCGCCTTGGCGGCGCCGAGGGCCTCGTCACTCGTGGCGAAGACACCGACGGTCGAGTCGGTGGCGGTGGTCGTGGTGGCCATGGGGGTTCCCTTTCCTCGTGGTTGTCGAACGGTCGTGCTGCAGGTGGTCGGTGTCGGTCATCCGCCGATGAGGCGCTGCTTGGCGGCGGCGAACTCGTCGTCGGACAGGAGGCCCTGCTGCCGGAGCCGACCGAGTCGCTCGAGCTCGCCCAGCAGGTCGGGAGCAGCGGGGACGTCCGCCACGGAGCGTTCCGCTGCGGCGCGTTCCGCTGCGGCGCGTTCTGCTGCGACCCGCTCCTCTGCGGCGCGGTCCTCTGCCGCACGCTCCTCGTGCTCGCGCACCGCACCGCCGACCGCCGACGCGGTCCCGGCCACGACCGCGGTCCGTGCAGCGAGCCCGAGCAGGCCGGGTCGGCCGAATCGTCGGAACGGCATGGTGTCTCCTACCCGATGTGCGCCGAAGCGGCGAGGTCGTTGAGTTCCGGTGCGGGGACGCGTGCGCTCCAGAGCAGCTGGCCCCCGCTGTCGGCGAACCGCTCCGCCAGGTCCTTGGCCCAGAGCTGCTCGATCACGACGATCGCGGCCGAGGTCCCGGGCGCGAGCGTGTCCGCGACCTGGTCGACGTCGTCGTTGGCGGCCAGGCCGCGGGCTTCGAGGGCGACCGAGCCGGACGTGCCGGTCCTGGTCACGTCGTCGAGCTCGCGGACGTGGACGGTGCCGTCGTCGGCCCGGCTGATGAGCAGCAGGTCGAGGACCCGGACCGTCTCGGCGTCCGTCAGGTCGACGAGCGCGCCGAGCACGGCGTCGTCGGGCAGCTCGCCCCGGAACGAGACGACGAACACCTCGGCCGGGCCGTACGTGAAGGTGGTCACGGTGCCTCCCCTGTGGTCATGGCACCAGGTGTAGCCGCGCCGGAACGGGTCGGGCACCACCCTGAGCGGGTGATCTGGCACGCCTCCGCAGATCACCCGGGGCGGGTGATGCACCGCCGGCACCGGCCGTCGATCGTTGCGTCCATGAACCCCGTGACAGCACGACCCGCGGTGACACCGTGAGCATCGGCGGTGGGATCTTCCTGCTCGTCGTCGGCGCGATCATGGCGTTCGCGTTCGACTTCACGGTCGTCGGCATCGACATCCAGCTCATCGGCTACATCCTGATGGTCGCCGGTTTCCTGGTCCTCGTGCTGGGGATCGTCCTCCGGCTCCGGCCGCGACGTGCCACGACGAGCGTCGTCACCGAGATCGACCCCGTGACCGGACAGCGTGTCGTCCGCCGGGTCGACGAGGACGACCGAGGGGTCTGACCGGCACCGTGCTCGCCGTGATCGGCCAGCTCCTGCCCCTCGCCATCGCCGGTGCGCTGAGCTCCGTCCCCATCGCCGCGGTGCTCACCCTGCTGCTCGGCGGTCGCGGCCTCGGTCCGGCCGTCCTGTTCGCCGTCGGCTCGGTGACCGGGGTCTTCGTGGTCACGGTCGCCGCGACCGCGCTGCTCGGCCGTGTCCTCGTCGTGGACCTGCCGGCGACGGCGTCACCGGGCCTCGGCCTGGGCGAGTGCGTGCTCGGGGTCGTCGCGGTCCTCGCCGCGGGGGTCGTGTTCCGGCGCCCCGCCGCAGCGGGACCGAGCCGGACGAGCGCACTCCTGACGGCGGCGGTGGGCACCGTCCGACCCGCCGTCGCGCTCGCCGTGGGCGCCGTGCTCGCGCTGCGCCCGAAGGCCCTGCTGCTGGCGTCCGGCGTCGGCATCGTGCTCGCCCCGGCTGAGCTGCCGGCGGTGCCGTCGACCGTCCTCGTCGGGGCGAGCACCCTGCTGATGACGGCCACGGTGACGGGGCCGATCGTCTTCGCACTGGTCGGCGGGGAGCCGGCCCGCGCGGACCTGGAGCGGTTCCGCACCTGGCTGCGGCACAACTCGCGGGCCGTGACCGTCGTCGTCCTCGTGCTCGTCGGCGCGGTCCTGGTCGGCGACGGCCTCGGACGGCTCTGACGCCCGACGGATGAGCCGGCGCGAAGCCGTCGACAACGACCGACCGCCGACCGTCGACAACGACCGACCGCCGGCCGTCGGCCGTCGGTTGACAGAACGCCGGACCGCTACTCCCGCGCCGCCAGCGCCGTCTGCCGCGGCAGCTCCCCGAACTCCTGCCGGTAGCTCCCCGCGAACCGGCCCAGGTGCGCGAACCCCGTCGCCCGGGCGATCTCGGCGACGCTGCGGTCGTCGCCGGCCTCGAGCTGCTCCCGGGCGAGCAGGAGCCGGATCCGGCGCAGGTACATCGTCGGCGTGATGCCGTGGTGCCGCTGGAACGCCGCCTGCACCCCGCGGACGCTCAGGCCCGCGGCCTCGGCGACGTCGTTCACGGTGATCTGCTCGGTCGCGTGGTCGAGCAGGAACGTCTCGGCACGGGCGAAACGCGCGGTCGACGCCATCACCGGCTCGTGCTGCCCCACCGGCCAGTGCGGGATCGCGGTCAGCAAGCCGCCGGCCGCGAACCGGGCGAGCTCGCGCTCCCGCTCGAGCGGCACGTCCGTCGGACCCTGCAGGACCTCCTGCGCGACCGACCGGACCATGAGCCACCAGGCGGCGAGCGGCGCACCCTCTGGCACGTGTCGGGGACGGAACTCCAGGGGACCCGGCGCCCAGTCACCGCGCTCGGCGGCGACCTGCTCGACGATCGACCGGTCGATGCGCAGCACGTCGTGCTGGAAGTCCACCCACCGGAACCGCTGCGGGTCCTGTCGGTAGAGCACGGGGCGGCCGATCTGCACCGGGTTGTCGTCGACCTGCGCCGAACCGGCCTTCACCCAGACGATCATCATCGCCCGCCCGGGCTCGACCGCGCCGCTCAGGGCACCCGTGCACCGCGTCGACTCCAGGGAGAGCAGGGCGGTGCCCCGCACGCGCTCCTCGAAGACGAAGCCCTCTCCGGTCGCCTCGACGGTGAGTCCGTGGGTCACGTGGGTCACCGACAGTGCCTCGGCCGCGACCGACGGCTCGTCTGTCCTGATCTCCCGCTGCGTGCGGTGCATCATCTCGGGCACGTGATGATCCTCGCGACATGTCGGCATCCGCGCAACGCACGACGCGCCGGGTTTCCTGGACGACGACCAGCATCCGCGCGTTTGACTGATGCGACATGAAGTACATCCAGTACGACCGCTCCACGTTCCTGACGAGCGACGACGTCGCCGACGCCGTGATCGAGTACGCCGCGGCGCTCGCCGGCGGCAGTCGCGCCGACGCGATCGCGGTCCCGACGGTGGCGGAGGACGGCACGATGACGACCACGAAGATCCTCATCGGCCCGTCGAGCGAGATCGTCGTCGCCGACGCGGACGAGGACGAGCTCGAGGTCGAGAACGGTGAGTTCGTGGAACGCCTGCGTGCTGCAGCGCGGACGTTCGACCACCCTGAGACGATCCACGCCGACACCCGCTCGGACCTGACGGGCGACGGACCGGTCGCCTGACCGCAGCGCGGTCGGAGCGACACGCACCGCGCCCACCGCGCCCACCGCGCGCACCGCGCTCACCGCCCGAGGTCGGTCGGGAACCTGCTGGCGTCGACCGCCAGGACCGCCTCGGTCCGTCGGCTCAGCTCGGCCAGGAACGCCCCACTCTCGGGTTCCAGGTCGTCGTCCGGCGCCGGCTCCAGGGCGACCGCCACCGCTGGTGCGAGGAGCAGCTCCACCGTGCTGGCCGCGCCGAAGTCGTCGGTCGTCGGGACCGACACGACGTCGCTCAACCGGCTCTGGTGCAGGGCGGCCGCGTACCGGATCACCGCGTCGGCGACCGTGTCACCGGTCAGGACCCGGACGGTCCCCGCGTAGTTGACGTACTTCATCGGTGCTCCCTCGTGACGAGGGGCATCCGCCGCGGTGACGGTTCCCTGATCCTGCTGGACAGTAGGCCGTGGTCGCCGCG
Organism: Curtobacterium sp. PhB172; assembly: GCF_003752545.1. NCBI lineage: Bacteria > Bacillati > Actinomycetota > Actinomycetes > Micrococcales > Microbacteriaceae > Curtobacterium > Curtobacterium sp. PhB172. Next base: position 277,468 of record NZ_RKIF01000009.1, on the reverse strand, counting down.
CGCGTCACAGGCACCGAGGCCGACGCCGAGGCCGACACCGAGGCCGACGCCGACGCCGAGGGGTCTGTCCACTCCGCGCTGTCGCTCGGGATCCCGCTGGTAGCAACGAGGTGCGTGCCGCCTCCCGTGCGGCGCGGGAAGGAAGCGACTCTTGACCGAGATCACCGCCCACCACGGGCTCTTCAAGGACACGAACCTGCACGTCGACGACACCGGCGGCTCCGGCCGCACCGTCGTCCTGATCCACGGCTGGCCGCTGTCCGGCGAGTCCTGGAGCAAGCAGGTCCCGGCGTTCGTCGACGCCGGACACCGCGTCGTCACCTACGACCGTCGCGGCTTCGGTCGCAGCGACAAGCCGAAGACCGGCTACGACTACGACCACCTCACCGAGGACCTGCACACGATCCTCACCGAGCTCGACCTGCGGGACGTCACCCTCGTCGGCTTCTCGATGGGCGGCGGCGAGGTCGCCCGGTACTTCTCGAAGTACGGCACCGAGCGGCTGCACAGCGTCGTCTTCGCCTCGGCCGTGCCGCCGTACCTGCTGCAGACGTCGGACAACCCGGACGGCCCGCTGCCGAAGGAGCAGGCGGCCGAGATGACCGCCGGCCTGACGAAGGACGAGGACGCGTTCTACGACCAGTTCACGACCGACTTCTTCTCGGTGGACGGCACCCTGGTCGTCTCCGAGGAGGACCGGCAGCAGGCCCTCACGCTCGCGAAGCAGGCGTCGAAGACCGCCGCGCTCGAGGCGATGGCGTCCTTCGCGAACACCGACTTCCGCGACGACCTGCCGAAGGTCACCGTGCCGACGCTCGTCATCCACGGTGACGGCGACGCGACCGTGCCGTACGAGGGCTCGGGGGCCCGCACGCACGCCGCGATCGCCGGTTCGGAGCTGCACGTCGTGTCCGGCGGCCCGCACGGCGTCAACGTCAGCCACCCGGACGAGTGGAACCGCGTGGTGCTGGCGTTCCTCGCGAAGTAGCGCGGAACGCTCAGCGTCCGCGGCGGTGAACGCGACCGACAGGCGGACGGGAGGCCCGTGGCGGACCCGCCACCCCTCCCTCGCAGGCTCGGTCGGCGCGGCCCGCGTGCCGCTGGCGCGTCACGCTGATCGGCCCGCGCCCGTCCGCCCTGTGCGCAGGTCTCGGGCCCCACTCAGGCCGCGGGAGCCACCAGACCGGCGCGCCGGCGCAGGTCGAGCGCGGCCGCGACGAGCTCGCGGGTGCGCGGGTGCGCGCCCGCGTCGAACAGCCGCTCCGCAGGGCCCACGTCGACGACGCGACCAGCGTCGAAGACCGCGATGCGGTCGGCGACCCGGCGCACGACGGCGAGGTCGTGCGAGATGAACACGCAGGTCGTGCCGGTGGTGCGCTGCAGGTCGAGCACCAGGTCGAGGATCCGCGCCTGCACCGAGACGTCGAGCGCGGACGTGGGTTCGTCGCACACCACCAGCGGCACCGGTCCGGCGAACGCCCGGGCGATGGCCACGCGCTGCTTCTGCCCGCCGGACAGCTGGGCCGGCCGGCGGTCGAGGACGTCGGCGGGCAGCCCGACCCGCGCCGCGAGCTGCTCGGCGGTGCCCTCGCCGTGCAGCAGCCGGATCGCCCGTCCGAGCACCTGTCGGACCGTCCGTCGCGGGTTGAGCGAGGCGTCGGCGTTCTGGAACACGACCTGCACGGGTGGGGTGCCGGTCGGCGTCCGGTCGCCCGCGTCCAGCGTGATCGTGCCGTCGTGTCGGACCAGTCCGGCGAGGGCCCGCCCGAAGGTCGTCTTGCCGGAGCCGGACTCCCCCACGACGCCCAGCACCTCACCGCGGCGCAGCTCGAGGTCGATGCCGTCGAGGGCGACGGCGCCGTCGTACTCCTTGCGGAGGCCCCTGATCGTCGCGAGCACGTCGTGCTGCGCGGTGTCGGCCGACGTGTCGGCCTTGCCCGCCGTTCCTGCCTTGCCCGTCGTGATGTCGGGCAGGGCGTCGACGAGCTGCTTCGTGTACGGCTCGGTGGGGTGGAGCAGCACCTGGGTCGCGGTGCCCTCCTCGACGAGCACCCCGTGGCGGAGCACCCCGACCCGGCCGCAGTGCGCGGCGACCAGCGGCAGGTTGTGGCTGATGAGCAGGGTCGCGAAGCCGGTCTCGGTCCGGAGCTCGTCGATGAGCGCCATGATGCCCGCCTCGACCGTGCTGTCCAGGCCGGTGGTGGGTTCGTCGAGCACGAGCAGGCGCGGACGGGCCACCAGGGCCATCGCGATCGCGACGCGCTGCTGCTGACCGCCGGACAGCTCGTGCGGGTACCGCACGCCGATCGTCGTCGGTGACGGCAGCCCGACCCGCGTGAACGCCTCGATCGTCGCGGTGTCCGCAGCCGCGCGGCCGGAGCCCGTGGCGCGCAGGACCTCGGCGACCTGGCGTCCGACCGTCATCGTCGGGTTGAGGGCGAGGCCGGGTTCCTGGTGGACGACCGCCACGACGTCGCGCCGGAACCGCCGGAGGCGCTCACCGCGCAGGGACGCGACGTCGACGCCGTCGACGACCAGCGCCGACGACCCGACGGCGGCGTCCGGGCCGAGCGACGCCGTCAGCGTGCCGGCGACGGTGCTCTTGCCGGAGCCGGACTCGCCCACGAGCCCGTACGAGCCACCGGGCTCGATCACGAACGCGACGTCGTCGACCACCCGGGTGCCGCGGTACGACACGGTGAGCCCCTCGACGCGGACCAGTGCGTCGGTCGTGCCGGTGGTCCGGGGCTGCTCGCTCACTCGGAGACCTCCTTGAGGTTGTCGGCGATCAGGTTCGCGGACACGACGATCGACGCCACGGCGACACCCGGGAACACGACCGTCCACCACGCGGCCTGCAGGTAGGCGCGGTTCGCGTTGATGTCGAGCCCCCAGTCGGCGGCCGGTGGTTGCGAACCGAGCCCGAGGAACGACAGCGACGCGGTGATGAAGATCGCGGCACCGAGACTCAGGACCGCCTGGATCACGAAGACCCCGGTCACGTTCGGCAGCAGCTCCGTGACCATCGCCCGGACGGCGCTCTCGCCCTGCAGCCGTGCGGCCTGGACGTAGGACTTGCCCATCTCGACGAGCACCGCGGCCCGGACGATCCGCGCGATGCCCGGCGCGAAGAGCACGCCGACGATGAGGACGAGCGCGGGCGTCGACACCCCGAACGCACCGACGAGGACGACCAGGAAGATCAGGCTGGGCAACGCGAGCAGCACGTCGAAGAACCGCATCAGGGCGGTGTCGACCCAGCCGCGGTGGTAGCCGGCGAGCAGGCCCAGGGTGCCGCCGACGACGGTCGCCAGCGCCGCGCCGAACGGGCCGATGACGAGCGCCGGCCGGGCCCCGGCGGCGACGCGGGCGAAGACGTCGCGGCCGAGCGAGTCGGTGCCGAACCAGTGTGCGGCGCTCGGCGCCTGCAGGAGCTCGCCGGTGCGGGCGAAGGGCTGCAGGCCGAGCAGGTGCCAGCCCACAGCCAGGACGACCCACCAGAGCAGGATCGCCACGGAGACCAGGAACGTGGGACGCCGGAGCAGTCCGCGCCACCCGCGGCGGGTGACCCGTGCGGTGCCCGTGCTGGTCGACGCCGACGGACGACCGGCGAGCCCGTCGGTCTCGACGGCACCGGGGACGACGGCGGTCATGCGGTGGCCGCCCGTTCGAAGCGGATCCGGGGATCGACCACCACGAACAGCAGGTCGGTGAGCAGGAGCGCGACGAGCGAGAGCGCCCCGGCGAGCATCACCCCGCTCTCGAGCAGGAGGGCGTCCTTGCGCTCGGCGGCCGACACGAGCAGCGCGCCGAGGCCCGGGTAGGAGAACAGGGTCTCCACGATGACGCTGCCGCCGAGCAGGGTGCCGAGGTAGATGCCGAGCACCGAGAACGTCGGGATGAGCGCGTTGCGGACGACGTGCCGGCCGACGACCTGGCCGGTGGTCAGGCCCTTGAGCACGGCGGTGCGGTGGAACTGCGACCGGATCGTCTCGATCGTCCCCGCACGCACCATCCGGGTCAGGACGGCGAGGTACGCCAGGGCGAGCACCACGGCGGGCAGCGTGAGCACCCGGAGCCGCTCGCCGAACCCGGCGTCGAGCGCACCGGACGCCTGCACCGGCACCACCCGCAGCCAGACCGCGAAGACGAGCAGCAGCACGATCCCGACGACGAACTCCGGCACTGCCGAGATCGTCAGCAGCCCGACCGTGACGGCCCGGTCGGAGCGGCGACCCTGCCGGTACGCCTGCACGGCACCGAGCGTGATCGCGACCGGCACCATGATGACGAACGCGTACGCACCGAGCAGCAGGGAGTTGCCGAGACGGCCGAGCACCAGGTCGCGGACCGGCTCGGAGTAGACGAAGCTCGTGCCCCAGTCCCCCGTGACGAACCCGCTGATCCAGTGCAGGTACCGGCTGACGAGGGACCCGTCGAGCCCGTGGTCGACGTTCCACGCGCGCACCTGCGCCGCCGTCGCGTACTGCCCGAGGGCGTTCCGGCCCGGGTCACCCGGCACGACCTGGACGAGCCAGAACGTCAGGACGGAGACCACGACCAGGACGAGCGGGATCTGGACGACCCGTTGCCCGACCAGGGTCAGCAGACGACGGCGGCGCGCGGTGCTCATGACGCGGTGACCCCGATGCCCCGGAAGTCGAACCCGCCCGGGAAGTCCTGCCCCGACCGGAAGGTGCCCGTGACGCGCTTCTGCAGCAGGATGCTGCTCGACGCGAACGCGGGGACGATCACGGGCAGGTCGGTCCACTCGATCTCGACGATCTGGTTCGCGAGGTCCTGCCGCTCCGACTCGTCGGTCGTCGACTCGTACCGGTCGGTCAGCTGCTCGAGCTCCGGGTTCGAGTACTTCGAGGCGTTCCAGACGGCGCCGTCGCGGTAGATCAGGTCGACGTACTGCGCGGGCAGGCGCTGCGCCCAGTTGGTGATCGTCACCGGGGCGTTCAGCCACGGGGTGTCGTCGCCGTCGGCGTAGTACTGCGCGCTCGTCAGCACCTTGAGGGTGACGTCGAACCCGCCGACCGCCTCGAGCTGCTGCTGCACCACCTGGGCGAGGGCCTTCTCGGCGTCGAGCGTCGTGATCTCGAAGGAGACCGTCCTGCCGCCGAGCAGGTCCGCGACCTTGGCCTTGTCCTGCTCGCGCTGCTCGAGTCCCTTCGGTTGGATCGCCGAACTCGGGAAGAACGTGGTGTCGTTGCCGACCTCGGCGGCTCCGCCGTAGACCGTCTTGACGATCTCCTCGCGGTCGAGCGCGAGGGCGAAGGCCTCACGGACCTTCGGGTCGTCGAAGGGCGCCTTGGTGACGTCGAGGAAGATGCCGTCGAACTTGTTGAAGTACGGCTCGGTCTCGGTGTAGTCCGAGGCCTGCAGCGTCGACGTCGCGGTGGGGCTGGCGGCGATCTGGTCGATCTCCCCGCTCTGGAACGCGAGCAGCTGGGCCTGGTCGTCGGCGTAGAACTTCACGTCGACCTGCTGTAGCTCCACGTCCTTCGCGTCCCAGTAGTCGGGGTTCTTCGTGAACGTGGCGCCCTGACCCGCCGAGTACTTCGTCAGCACGAACTGCCCGGCGCCGACGGGCTGCTTGGCCCAGTTCGCGCCGGCGTCGAAGCCGGCCGGCTGGATGGTCGTGTTCGAGCCCGTGAGCAGGTAGGGGAAGTCGGCGTACGGCTTGGCGAGCGTGAAGTCGATGGTCGAGGCACCGTCGGCGGCGACCGACTGCAGGATGCCGTCGAAGCTCGACTTGCCGGGCGACTGGCTGTCCTTGCCGATGATCGAGTCGAACGTCGCGACGACGTCCTTGCTCGTGAGCGCGGCACCGTCGGAGAACTGCAGGTCGTCGCGGAGCTGCACCGTCCAGGTGCGGCCGTCGGACGACGCCTTCCACGAGTCGGCCAGACGGCCCTCGAGCTTGCCCTTCGCGTCCTGGCTGAGCAGGCCCTCTGACGCCAACCCCACGATGAACATCGCGTTGTAGTCCGAGGTGGTGAGCGGGTTGATCGTGCTGTCGGGCTCCTGGAGTCCGAGCGTGTAGGTGCCGGTGTCCGAGGACGATCCGGGCGACGCGTCGCCGCCGGACGAGCACGCGGCGAGCGTGAGGGCGAGGGCGGACGCGGTGGCCGCGAGGGCGAGGCGCTTGAGGCGACGCCGCCGCGACGTGAGGTCGACGGTCACGGATGACTCCTAGGGGTTCGGGTTGCAGGGATGCGGTGCTGGGAGGGGTGGTGCGGTCAGCGGTGCGCGCGGTCCGGCACCCTGGGGTGTCCGAAGCGCTCGCGCAGGGTGAGGTCGTCGTACGCCGTGGCAGTGCGGCCGCGGCGCTGCAGTTCCGGTACGACGTGGTCGACGAACCGGTCGATCCCGCCGGGCAGGTACGGGAACTGCACGATGACGCCGTCGGCGCCACCGTCGTCGGCGAGCTCCTCGAACCGGTCGGCGATCTCCGGTCCGGTGCCCGTCAGCAGGCTGCGGCGGTACGACCACGCGTAGACGTCGCGGGGCGTCGCGGGGCCGTCGGCGAGGAGCCGGTCGACCGCGGGCTTCGGCGAGCGGGTCTCGTTCGAGGTGTCGAACTCCTCGGCGTAGTCGAACGGCACGTCGACGTCGCGGCCGGACAGGTCCTGCCCGATCTGGTGCGACACGTCCTCGAGGATGAGGGCGTCCGGCGTCAGGGCGAGGATCGCGTCCGCCTCGGCTCGGGCGTCGGCGGCGGTCTCCCCCACGACCGGCATCACCGACGGCATGATCTTCACCGCGTCGGCGGAGCGGCCGTGCCGGACGGCGCGGGCGCGCAGGTCGTCGACGAAGCGTCGGACGTCCGCGGTGGAGCCACCACGGGTGAACACCGCGTCGGCCGTGTCGGCGGCGAGTTCCAGCCCGGACTCGGACCCGCCGGCCTGGAACAGCAGCGGGTGGCCCTGCGGCGGCCGGGCGATGTTGAGCGGCCCCCGCACCCGGAAGAACTCGCCCTCGTGGTCGAGACGGTGCAGGCCGTCGCGGCGCGCGAAGACCCCGGACGCCGGGTCGGCCACGATCGCGTCGTCGTCCCAGCTGTCCAGCAGCCCGTTCACGACGTCGACGAACTCGCGACCGCGCTCGTACCGCCGGGAGTGGTCGATGTGGGCGTCCCCACTGAAGTTGCGGGCCTCTTCATCGTAACGACTCGTGACGAGGTTCCACGCGGCTCGCCCACCGCTGAGGTGGTCGAGCGAGGCGAGGGTCCTGGCCACGTGGTACGGCTCGTTGTACGTCGTCGACACAGTCGCGGCGAGGCCGATCCGCGACGTCACCTGGGACAGCGCGGCGAGCAGCGTGAACGGTTCGGGCCGCAGCGCACCGTAGTGGTCGACGCCCGACGGGTACCGGTCCCAGAAGTACAGGCCGTCGGCGAGGAAGAGCGTGTCGAACACGCCGCGCTCGGCGGTCTGCGCGATGTGCCGGTGGTGCCGGATGCTCAGGTGCTCGGCGGGACGCGAGGACGGGTGCCGCCACCCGGTGACGTGCGCGCCGCCCGGGTGGAATGCGAAGGCGCCCAACAGGATGCGGTCGCTCATGCGGACGCCTCCTGGTCGACAGCCGCGGGCGCGGGCGCGGCTGCCGAACCGTCGTACCGGCTCGCCGGTCGCGCCAGCCCGAGGTGCTCCCGCAGGGTGTCGCCGCGGTACGTGCGGTCGTACACTCCACGACGTTCGAGCTCCGGCACGACCTGGTCGACGAACCGGTCGACGCTCACCGGGATCGACGAGAACGCAAGCATGTAGCCGTCGGCGGCGTCCTGCTCGTAGCGCTCGGTCAGCCAGTCGGCGATCTGCTCGGGCGTGCCCGGCAGGAACCGACGGCGCAGGATCGTCCGGTAGACCTCGCGCAGCGTGGTGGCCTCGGCGGCGATGCGGCGGATCGACTCGTAGACGGACTTCGACTGGTTGATCGCCGTCTCGTCGAAGGCGTGCTCGAACGGTGCGTCGAGCGGCCGGTCGGACAGGTCGGTCTGCAGGTAGTGGGACAGCAGGTCGAGCGAGACGCGGTCCGGCGTCAGCTCCTCGATCTCGTCGAGCTGCCGCAGCGCGTCGGCCTCGGTGTCGCCGATCACCGGCGACACCGCCGGCAGGATCAGCATCGACGACGCGTCACGTCCGTGCTCGACGGCGCGGCGCTTGTAGTCGGCGTACAGGGCCTGCGCGTCGGCGAGATCGTCCTGCCAGAGGGTGAAGACACCCTCGGCCTTCGCACCGGCCAGCGCGCGGCCGGCCTCGGACGCCCCGGCCTGGAACAGCACCGGGTGGGCCTGCGGCGGCCGGGCGATGTTGAGCGGCCCGCGCACGCGGAAGAACTCGCCCTCGTGGTCGAGCACGTGCAGTCCGTCGCGCTTCGCGAAGTACCCGGACTCCTGGTCGTACAGGAACGCGTCGTCGTCCCAGCTGTCCCAGAGGCCCTGCACGACGTCGACGAACTCGGCACCCCGGCGGTAGCGGACGGCGTGGTCGAGGTTCGCGTCGCGACCGAAGTTCCAGGCCTCTTCGTCCGAGGCGCTCGTGACGAGGTTCCAGGCGGCCCGGCCCTCGCTCAGGTGGTCGATCGACGCCAGCTTCCGGGCCACGTGGTACGGCTCGTTGTAGGTGGTCGAGACCGTCGCGGCGAGCCCGATGCGCTCGGTCCGCTGCGACAGGGCACCGAGCAGGGTGAAGGGCTCGGTGCGGATGTTCACGGCGTGGTCGATGCCCGACGCGAAGCGGTCCCAGACGTACAGCTCGTCGGCGATGAACAGCGTCGCGAACCCACCGCGCTCGAGCGTCTGCGCGAACCGGACGTAGTACTCGACGTCCAGGTAGGCGTCCGGTTCGCTGCCCGGCAGACGCCAGCTCGTGACGTGCTCGCCACCGGGGTAGAACACCATCCCCCCGAGCACCAGGCCGCCGTCGCGGGTCATGCCGTCACCGCCTCGTGCGCCAGGACGGCGCCGACCTGCGGGGCCACCTGTTCGGCGAACAGCGCGAGGGCGTCCGTCCGTGCACCGACGTCGGCGTAGCCGTCGTCGACCTGCACGTTGAGCTGCGTCGCGTACCGCGAGTACGGCTTCGACGCGATCGACTCCGCGATGTCGTCGGCCGTGCCGTAGTGCAGGTTGAGCGACGCGGCCTTCTCGGCCAGGGTCGTCGCCGGCGGCAGGAACGACTCGCCCCACGCGTACTTCGCCTCGATGCCGGCACGCGCCTCGCGCAGCGCGGTCTCGCGGTCCAGGGCCGGGTAGATCGCCGTCGAGAGTGCGACGCGGGGAACGGCGTCGTCCGGCAGCGCGGTGTAGTAGGCGTCCGCGGTGACCTCGGCCGGCACGGTCTGCGTGGTGCCGATCAGCACCCCGTGCCCCCGGTGGGCGGCGATGGCGGCGCTCTCGGCGCTGAGCGTGGCGTCCCAGATCCGGTCGAGCAGCCCGCTGCCGTCCGGGTTCAGGCGTGCGGGCCCCGTGCCGAGTGACGCACCACGCAGCGCGTCGAGCAGCCGTGCGAGCTGCTCGTCGAACGCGGCACGACGGGTGTCGTGGTCGGCCCCGACCAGACCGGGCGCGAAGACGTCGAGGGTCTCCGGGCCGCCACCGTTGGCGACGCCGAGTTCCACGCGTCCGTCGCTGATCGCGTCGAGGACGGCGGCGTCCTCGGCGACCCGGACCGGGTCCTCGTGCGGCAGCGTGACCGCTCCGAGCCCGAGCCGCAGGGTGGACGTCCGCTCGGCGAGGGCCGCGAAGAACACGAACGGTGACGGCAGTCCGCCGCGCGCCGGTGCGTCGTCGTGCCGGAAGTGGAACTGGCGGACCCAGGCCCCGTCGTACCCGAGGCGTTCCGCCGCGGTGAAGAGCTCGAGCTCCTCGCGGTAGGCCCGGGTCGCCGGCGGCGCCTCGGTGCCGTGCGAGAACACCGCGATCCGCAACGGCACCGTGGCCGCGCGGGCGGTGCGTTCGACGTGCGTCATGCAACACTCCCTCGTCAGTGGAGCGATGCAAACACGAGCGAGCGACGCGCACGAGCGTCGACGTAACGGGACGCAGTGATTCGTCACGGAACGTAGGAGAGCGCGCACAGCGCGGAACAGGAGCATCATCGCCGCCCTTGTGCCCGGAGCAGGACCGACGTAGCTTGGCGGCAGCTGCCCCGGACCCCGGTCGCCGGAACTCCTGTGTTCCTCGAGACGATCAGGGAGTGTCACCGTGCCGCAACAATCCGTCGACGAGACGTCATCCGCGACCACCACCGAACCGAGCACCGCCACCGCTGCCGCACCGGTCCGCCTGGAGGCATCGGCGTCCTCACCCGAACAGGCCCTCGAGCAGTTGCCGGGCCTCGTCACGGGCACCTCCTGGCAGACCCGTCCGACCACCGGGGCGTACTCGTTCCGGTACCTGGCCGTCGGTGACGGCAACGTGACGCTCCGCCGGTCGCAGATGCGCGGTTACGTCCGCGGCACCGTGGCCCCCGACGACGCGTACATCGTCGTCCTGGTGCTCGGCGGCGTCGTCACGCTCGACCTCCTGCGCGGCGGCGGGCCGGTCGACAACGGCGTGCCGGCGCTGATGCCCACCGAACGACGCGCCGTGGTCGAGGCCAGCAACCACGACGCCGTCATGGTGCACCTCACCCGCGCGTTCGTGCGGTCCGTCGCCGAGGAGCGCCACGGCCTGCCATCCGGCGGCCTGCACCTCGACGAGCGCGCCGTCCCCGCAGCGGACGCCGTCGTGCGCTGGCGGCAGGTCCTCGAGTCCGCTCGTCGGGTCCTCGCGGCACAGGGTGTGACCTCGACCGCGTGGTCGGACGCCACCCGGGCCGTCGCCGTCGCATTCCTCGCCCTGTACCCGCCGAAGGCCGCCGAACCGTCGAGCGCCCTGTGGGCACCGCGGAACGCCCGGATCCGGCGAGCGGTCGACCACGTGCACGAGCACGCGGCGGAACCCATCGCCGTGTCGGACCTCGCCGCGGTGTCCGGCTTGAGCGTCCGTGCCGTGCAGGAGTCGTTCCAGCGGCTGTTCGGGATGCCGCCGTCAGCCTACGTCCGGTCCGTCCGGCTCCAGCGCGTCCGGGGCGACCTGCTGCGACTCGACACTGCGACCACCTCGGTGAGCGAGGTCGCCCGCAGCTGGGGGTTCGCCCACCTCGGCCGGTTCTCGGCGGAGTACACGAGCCGCTACGGGGAGTACCCGAAGGCCACGCTGCACCGGTGACCCGTGCGCTGCCGGACCGCGTGCCCTGGGCGGGGCCGACGGGCGGACAGGAGGCGCGGGACGGGCCCGCACCATGCCTCCCGTCCGTCAGGTCGTCCCGTCCACCGCCCTGACGGACGTCACGCAGCCGGCGTCGCGTCGAGCGCGATGACCGCGACCTGGACCACCGCGTCGTCCGGCATGTCCGGGTAGTAGTTGGCGCGCAGCTGCCGGGCGAAGTCGACCATGTCGGTGTCGGCCGGCTGGTGCGCCGCCCGAGGGGTGAGCTCCGCCAGGCGGTGGTCGGTCACCTCGGTGACCTGGCCGGTCAACGGCGTCGCCGAGGGGTGCTCGTCGAAGACGAACACCGCGGGGCCGGTGCGGACGTCCTCGTGCCAGCGCACCGTCGTGACCTTCTCGCCGCGCTGGACGGCGTCGTGGTGCTTCTGGTGGAAGTGGATCGTCTGGGACACGGATCAAGTCTGGTCGATGTCGACCAGGTCCGCGTGCCGCGCGGCGTAGGCCGTCGCACGGCGGATCCGGCGGAACGTCAGCGGGACGACCCAGACGAGCACCGCCACCATGAGCACGAGGAACACCGGCGGCAGGATCCCGAGGTCGCCGCGGAGCCACGTCGACACCATCTGGAACGCGAGCGCTGTGTAGAGCAGCCCGATGTACGCGAGCTGGAACCGCAGCGCGAGTGGGACCACCGTGGCGTACCGGACGGCGCCGACCTGCTCAGCCGGGTCGAGCGGCAGGTCCGCGCCGCGGGCCACGATCTTCGCGAAGCGACGGAGTCGACCGAGGTCGTGGCCGGCGGACGCCCGCAAGAGCCCGTTCAACGGCAGCGACTGGAGCAGGGCCGCGAACGCGGTCGCAGTGAAGACCAGCTGGCCGGCGAGGAAGGCCGCCTGGGTGAGTCCAACGGGGTCGTCCCCGGTGAAGGCGGCCAGGACCGCCACGCCGATCGTCACGACGACGATGGACACGCCGAAGGTCACCGCGATCACCACGATCGTGTGGCGGAGTTCGGCCGGTCCGAACCGGTAGCCGACCGGGTACGCCGACGGCGACGGCTCCGTGCGCCGGAACAGCGCACCGAGTGGCCGCGCGATCACCAGCAGCACCGCCGCTCCCCCGATCAGCACGACCGGCACCCAGACCGGCGCGCCGGCCGAGACCGACGCGAGCACGATGACCACCGCACCCGCCACGTCCACGGCGACCACGCCCAGCAGCCACCACCGCAGGTACCGGGAGCTGTCCGTGGACGACCGGTGGTCCCAGTAGCCCGCCAACGACCCGACCACCGCAGGTCCGACGACGAACATCGGGATGCTGACGCTCACCGCGATGATCAGGACGTCCGAAACGTCGCTGAGTTCGAACACCGCCAGCAGGGTGCCCCCGAGGGTGAGCGCCGTGATCAGCACGATGAGCAGGACGTAGCTCAAGACCCGCATGGGGTGACTCCTCTTCCGGCAGGACGACGCCTCCCAGTGCAGCCTGGCCGAACTCCGACGGGCCGGCCCACATCGTGCGGAGAACCGCAGCACGTCAGGTCGGCGAGGTCGCCGTCCCTACGCTGAGGACATGGTGCATCTGCGAGCGGTCGGGTTCGACCTCGACGGGACGCTGTTCGACCACCGTGGCGCAGCGACCGCCGGTGCCACCCGGTTCCTCGAGTCGCTCGACGTGCCCGCCTCGGCGTTCGCCATCGCCCGCTGGTTCGCCGCCGAGACCGAGCAGTTCGAGCGGTGGCGAGCCGGGCAGATCAGCTTCCCCGAGCAGCGGCGCGAACGGCTGCGGGCCGTGCTGCCCGCGCTCGGCGTGCCGATCCCCGCCGACGACCGGAGGCTCGACGAGCTCTTCGAGGCGTACCGGCACCACTACGAGGCATCGTGGCGCTCGTACCCGGGGAGCCTGCCGCTGCTGCGGACGCTCCGTGTGCGGGGGTACCGCATCGGCGTGCTGACGAACGGCACCGAGACGCAGCAGGTCGACAAACTGCGCCGGACCGGCCTGCTCGACACGGTGGACGTCGTGTGCACCTCGGAGCGGATCGGCGTGCAGAAGCCGGACTGTCGAGCATTCGAGACCCTGTCCGCCGAACTCGGCGTCGAGCCGAGCGGCTGCTTGTTCGTCGGGGACAGTGTCGCGCACGACGTGGAGGCGGCCCGGGCCGCCGGGATGCACGGACTGTTGATCGACCACGAGGCCCAGGACGGCCCCGACATGGAGGCTCTGGTGCTCACGGCGCTCGCCGACCGCCGCGGGTGACGTGGCCGCTCGGCGGCTCGGCCGCTCGGCCACTCGGCCGCTCGGCGGCGGCAAGCGGCCGTAGAGTGCACCATGACCCAAACACCGGCAGCATCGCCGCTGCTGCACCTCGGGGTGCTGGCCGAGTCGCGGAAACCCGACGAACGCCGCCTCCCGATCCATCCCGCCCACTTTGAGCGCATCGACCCCGACCTGCGCGCGAACATCATCCTGGAACGCGGGTACGGTCACCGCTTCGGCATCACGGACGACCAACTCGAACCCCTCGTCGGCGCCATGGCGGACCGAGACGAGCTCATCGCCGCGTCGGACGTCGTCCTGCTGCCCAAGCCCCAGGTGTCCGACCTCGAGGACCTGCGGGACGGACAAGTCCTGTGGGGCTGGCCGCACTGTGTGCAGGACCCCGCCCTCACCCAGGTCGCGATCGACAAGCGCCTGACCCTCATCGCGTGGGAGTCGATGAACCACTGGCGGTCGGACGGCGGGTTCAGCCTGCACGTGTTCCACAAGAACAACGAGCTCGCGGGCTACTGCTCGGTCATCCACGCCCTGCAGCTCTGTGGTTCCACCGGGGACTACGGCCGCCGCCTCACCGCGGTCGTGATCGGCTTCGGGGCCACCGCCCGCGGTGCCGTCACCGCGCTGAACGCCCACGGGATCCACGACGTCCGCGTCCTGACCAACCGCGACATCGCCGCCGTGGGGTCGCCGATCCCCTCCGTCGACATGCTGCAGATCAGCCAGGACGACCACGACCCCAGCGGCAACACGGTCAAGACCGAGGACGGTCCGGTGCCGCTGGCGCCGTACCTGGCCGAGAACGACATCGTCGTGAACTGCACGCTCCAGGACCCGAACGCGCCGCTCACGTACCTGCGCACGGAGGACCTGGGCGTGTTCCGTCCGGGCAGCCTCATCGTCGACGTCTCGATCGACGTGGGGATGGGGTTCGAGTGGGCGCAGGCGACGACCTTCGCCGAACCGATGACCACCGTCGGCGAGAGCACGAACTACTACGCCGTCGACCACAGCCCGTCGCTGCTCTGGAACTCGACGACGTGGGAGATCAGCGACGCGCTGATGCCGTTCCTCCGGCCGGTGATGGCGGGCGCGACTGCGTGGGCCGACTCGGACACGATCCGACGCGCCGTCGAGATCGAGGACGGCCACGTTCGCAACCCGGCGATCCTCGCGTTCCAGGGGCGCTCGGACGAGTACCCGCACGCGGTGGCCGGCTGACGCGGGCGCTGGGGGCGCTGGTCGGCGCTTACCCGATGCGGAACGACGAGGTTGACGTCGTTCGACAACGACCTCGTCGCACCGCGTCGCATCGTGATCGCGGTGTGGGTCAGTCGCCGGGCGCCGACACCCAGACGTTGGGGGCGAGCTCCTGGAACGGGTCCGGTCCGCCACTGGTGTAGCCGTCGGACACCAGGAGGGTCTGGTGTTCCTGCTCGTCGATCATGCTCGTGATGACCGATGCCGGCTCGAGATCCTGCCCGCCGGCACACACCGCGTAGTTGTCGACACTGTCGGGGTCATCGTTCCGTGCGATCAGGCACGCTCCGCCGTCGGCGACGGCAGCGATCCAGTACTTCGTGCCGTCGCGCTCGACCGCGAACCGTGCACTGTCCGGGACCATGTCGGCAGCAGCCGTCGTCTGGTCCTCCTCGGGCAGCGCGTCCGCGGCGGTGACCGGCTGCCGCAGGATCGAGAAGTAGTCTGCTGCGTCGGTCGTCGGGTTCGGCCGCGGCGTCGTCGACGCTCCGGTCGGGTGCGCACTCGCCGATGCACGTGGTGCGGCATCACCGTCCGAGCAGCCGGTGAGGGCGACGGCCGACACGATCACCGCACCGATCACTCCAGCGAACAGTCGGACGAACCCGGGTCGACCGTTCACGAGGTCAGTTCCCCCACACGAAGAACGCGATGACGCCGCCGGCCAAGACCGCGCCGATCGGGACGAGGTACACCCAGTCGTGACGGATCGGACCTTGTCCGGGCTGGTGGTCGCGCTGGAACGGCGCGACCGGGTTCCCACTCGTTCCCGGCAAGTAGTCGACGGAGTGCTGTCGGACCGGCTCGTGTCGTCGGCTGTTCATCGGACCCCCCGTGATCGCGTGTGCGGTGGGCTCTGGCGGGCTCGAACCGCCGACCACTTCGGTGTAAACGAAGTGCTCTACCAACTGAGCTAAGAGCCCGCGACACGATCCTAGAGGTCGATCCCCCGTATCGTTGCGCTGGACAGCCCGGCCGCTGGCCAGTTCAGCGCTCGGCTTCATTTCGCCGATAGTAAGCCGTACACTTAACCCATGTCCGACGAGTCCGTCTACGCCGTGATCCTCGACCTCGTCGACTCACGCACGCTCGACGACCGCCCCGCCGCACAGCGCGATGTCGAGCAGGCGTTCCGCGAGACGACCGACGTCACCCCGGTGGACCCGGTGCACGCGACCGTCGGCGACGAGTTCCAGGTGATCTACGCCACGCTCACCGACGCGCTCGTCGCCAGCACCGCCGCGATGCTCGCGCTGCCACCGACGGTGCAGGTCCGGCTCGGGATGGGTCGCGGGACGGTGCGGACGGTGGGGTCCGGCACGAGCGGTCCGCTCCAGGACGGCCCGGCCTGGTGGTCCGCCCGCGACGCCATCAACGAGACGCACCGCCGTGAAGACGGCAGGACGTCCTTCCTCCGGTCGTGGTTCCACGCGTCCGACGATCGCCACGGCACCGAGGAGCGACTCGTGAACGCCTACTTCCTCAGCCGCGACCACGTCCTGGCCCGCCTGACGCCCCGGGCCAGACGCATCGCGCTCGGCCTCGTCCAGGGGCGGACCCAGGCACAGATCGCCGCAGCCGAGGGGGTCACCCCGTCAGCGGTGTCCCAGTCGGTGCAGAAGTCGGGCGTGGCCGCGATCGTCGAGGGCCTCCGGGTCCTCGTGGGACAGGAACGCTGATGCTCGCCGGGATCCTCCTCGCACTCATCGGTCTGGGCGACGTCGTCCGGGCCCGCACCGGTGCCGACGCGCACCGGCAGCGCACGCTGACCACCATCGCGGTCGTCGTGCTGTGGGCCGGGGTGTCCGCCGTGGCGTGGCTCGGTCTCGGTGTCCCCGTGTGGAGCGTCCTGGTCACGGTGGTGCTCGCGGCCGCGTGGATCGCCACGACCGCGCCGGTCCGAGCCGGTGCCGCGACCGCCGACGACGACCGTGACGCGCCGGCGACCCGGGGGCTGCTGCGGCGGTCCGGGTCCTGGCCCGCGGTCCTGCTCGCCGTCGCTGTCGCCGTGCTGCTGCTCTGGGGGCCGCTGCCCGACGGCACGGGCTTCGTGGTCGACTGGCACGACGGCTCGGGCCTGGCGTTCGTCGACGCCGTTCCGCTCGCCGCCGTCGTGGGCGGTGTCGGCTCGGCGCTGTTCCTCGTCGACTCCGCGAACGTGGTCGTCGCCCAGGCACTCCCGCCGGGACTGCAGCGCGGAGCCACCACGGGCGCCGAAGCCGATGTCCTCCGCCGCCGGTTCGGGCGACGCCGACGCTCCGACGCCGACGCCGAACAGTCCGGGGACGGCACGGTGCGCCTCAAGGGCGGTCGCCTGATCGGCCCGATCGAACGGCTGCTGCTGGCCGGGTTCGCGGTGGCGGGGGCATTCCCGGTGGTCGCCGCACTGATCGCGGCCAAGGGCATCGTCCGGTTCCCCGAGATCCGGCGCGAGACGACCGGCTACCAGGCGGAGTACTTCCTGATCGGCAGCCTGGTGAGCTGGGCGATGGCCTTCGCCGCCGCTGGCATGTGCTGGCTCCTGGCGCACAGCTGACCCGGGCCTGTCCGCTCGCACCCTGTCGGCCGCGTCCCTCGAGATTTCGGAACCTCGGGGCAGCACCGACCGAAGGAGGACGGGCGGGCGGGCGGGCAGCAACGGCGCGTACCCTCTCCCTCGTGAACGGTGCCGGTGTCCTCGACGAATCCGGGCGGCTGCGGCTCCTCGGCTCCGGGGTGACGGGTGCCGCGTTCGCGGTCGTCCTCGTCATGCTCGTGCTGTCGTCGTGGACCGAGGCGACCACCGCCGTCCTGGTCTCCGTCGGCATCCCGTCCGCGGCGGCAGGTGCCGCGATCGCCGTGTACCTGCAGCTCCGGTCCTGGCGCGCCGAGGGCGGGTACGAGAACTCGGTCCTCGTCCGCGACTGGGTCGCCGAGGGCCAGATCCCGGTCGGAGTACCCGCCGAGCTGTGGATCCCACTCGTCCAGGCGCAGGCCGACCGCGAGGGAGCCGGCTGGGGCAAGGTCGTCCTCGGCACGCTGTGGATCGCGATGACGTGGTCGATGCGTGACCAGCACGACGCCCTCATCACGACGATGTTGATCCTGCTCTGGGCCGGCATGGTCCTGTGGGCAGCCGTGTGGGTCATCCCCCGCGCTCGAGCGGCCCGTGCGCTGCTCCGCCGCGGCGTCTCCACGATCGGCTGAGCGACCGCCGGAACCATCGGCTGAGCGACCGCCGGAACCATCGGCTGAGCGACCGCCGCAACCCACTGACTACGCTCGGCGGCATGCAGAGTCGCACCCTCGGTCGCACCGGCCGCGAAGTCTCCCCCATCGGTCTCGGGACGTGGCAGTTCGGCGGTGACTGGGGCCCGGTGAGCGAAGCGGACGCGAACGCCGTGATGGACGCCTCGGTCGAGTCCGGCGTCACTTTCTTCGACACCGCCGACGTGTACGGCGACGGTCGCAGCGAGCAACTCATCGGCTCGTGGCGCGCGTCGAACCCCGACGTGCCGGTGACGGTCACGACGAAGATGGGTCGGCGTGCCGAGCAGGTCCCGTCGAACTACGTCGCAGCGAACTTCCGCGAGTGGGTCGACCGCTCCCGCACGAACCTGCGGCAGGACACGCTCGACCTGGTGCAGCTGCACTGCCCGCCGTCCGAGGTCATCGGCGACGACGCCGTGTACGACGCCCTCGACGCGCTGGTCGCGGACGGCTCGGTCGCCGCCTACGGCGTCAGCGTCGAGACGGCCGACCATGCACTCGCCGCGATCGCCCGGCCCGGCGTCGCGAGCGTCCAGATCATCCTCAACGCGTTCCGGCTCAAGCCGCTCGACCGCGTGCTGCCGGCAGCCCGGGAGGCAGGGGTCGGCATCCTCGCGCGCGTCCCGTTGGCGTCGGGGTTGCTGTCCGGCAAGTACACGACGGAGACGTCGTTCGCCGAGGGCGACCACCGCAACTACAACCGCCACGGCGAGGCCTTCGACCAGGGCGAGACGTTCAGCGGTGTGGACTACGACGACGGCGTGCGCGCGGCGCAGACCTTCGCCGCGTCGCTGCCGGACGCCGTCTCGGTGCCGCAGGCGGCGCTCGCCTGGGTCATCGCGCAGGACGGCGTGACCGCGGCGATCCCCGGTGCCCGCAACCCGGAGCAGGCTCGGTCGAACGCGGCGGCCGGCGACCTGCCGGAGATCGACGGCCTGGACGCCACGGTGCGCGACCTCTACGACACGTGGTTCCGCGCCACGGTCCACGACCGCTGGTGAGGACGCGCGTCGTCGCGGTCGCGGTGGCCGCACTTCTGCTGCTGACGGGCTGTGCCGCGCCGGGGGCGGGGACGTCGCGCGACGCCCCACCCTGGCCGCGGCCGACCGACCTGTCCGCCCGAGCCGACGCGGCGAGCCTGCGGAACGTGTGGGGCGAGCGGCTCGCCGAGCACGTCCACACCCACCTGACGATCCTCGACGGTGACACCCCGGTGACGGTCCCCGCGAACATCGGACACTCGGACCGGGGGAAGTTCGCCGCCGAGATCCACACGCACGACACCTCGGGAATCGTGCACGTCGAGTCCCCCACCGAGCAGACGTTCACGCTCGGCCAGTTCTTCGACGAGTGGGGCGTCTCGCTCGGTCCGGAACACGTCGGCGGCCTGCGCGGCGAGCTCACGGTGTGGGTGGACGGGCGCCGGACGATCGGCAACCCACGCTCCATCGAGCTGACGAACCGGCGCGAGGTCGTCCTGATCGTCACGACGATCGGCGAGGTCCCGCGCCTGCCCGCACCGTTCGACTGGCCGCCGCAGTACGGCTAGCGAGCACCGGACCGCCCCCGCTCAGGCCTCCTTCGGCGCGACCCACGCCAGGTCGAGCCCCCACTGCTCGACGGAGCCGGCCGGCAACTGCCACACGTACTCGTTCTTGAGCTTCTTGCCGTCCTCGCGGAACGGCCCCGTCCGGTACGGGTAGAACGCCACCGTCGGCAGCGTGCCGGGCGGCGCAGTGCGGATCGCGTTCGAGAAGTCCTTGTTCAGCCGCCGCAGTTCGGCGATGACCGCGGGGCGCGCCGCGTCCGAGTCGAAGGACCCGGCGCCCGCAGCGAGCTGGAACGCGATGTGCAGCTGGCGGTCGCCCCGGTCGTCCTCGTAGCTGATCAGCCGGTGGTTCTCGACGGCCTCGAGCAGCTCCGGGTCGCCGTAGACCACGTCGCGCACGACGTCGGGCGCGACGACCGCGCCGTTGTAGTCGACGGACAGGTCGGACCTGCCGTAGTGGAAGAGCAGCGGCAGGTCGAGCTCGGCGGCGTCGGCGAGTTCGTCGAAGCCGTGTGCGCGGAGCGTCTGCCGCAGTGGACGCATCCGCACGACGTGCCCGCGGTCGTGGATGTTGTACCGGATCCGCGGGCTGATGTTCTCGGATCGGGTGATCGTGACGACGAGTTCGCCGAGTTCGTTCGTCTCGATCAGGTACCCGAACGGGTTGAACTGGAACACCATCGGCAGCACGCCGTACTCGGCCTGCTTCGTCAGCGCGGCGGACAGCTCGGGCGACGCCGCGATCGCCCGACGTAGCTGCACGCTGAACGGCGTCTCGATGCCGAGATTGATCTCCAGGTCGCTCGCCCCGTACGACCCGAGGACGGCCTGCGCGTACTGCTCGATGTGGGCGCGCATGTTCTCGCTGATGCCCTCGCCACCGAACGCCGCGACGATCGTGTACTCACTCCAGTCGAGCCGGTCGTCCTCGAACAGCGCCTTCAGGAACGGCGGGTAGCTGCAGATGATGTACGTGAAGTCGGTGCCGAACTCGCGCATCGTCTGCACGATCTTGTCGCGGTCCGGCCCGATCGACTTGATCATCGACGACTCGGTGAGCGACGCTGTCACGTTCATGCCGGTGGCCCAGGCCCCGAGCGAGAACGCGTTGAGCACGAACGGTTGCTTCGGCAGGTCCTTCGCGGTGCGCGAGAACCCGAGCTGCAGCAGTTGCCGTGTCGCCTGCCGTTCGTCGGGACCGCGCACCCAGCTGGTCGGCGTGCCGCTCGACCCGCTCGACTCGTCGACGACGACCCCGCGCCGTGGCAGCCGTCCGTCGACGCAGCGCTCGGGGATGCTCCACCGCTTGACGTACGACTCCTTGTCCATCTCGGGCAGCCCCGAGATCGCCGCGGCGATCCCGGCACGCGTGTCGAGACGGAACGGACGGGAGGCCCGCCCCGCCTCCGCCAGGAAGGCCCCGTACGCAGGCACCCGCTTCGCAGCCTGCTCCACGGTCCGCCAGGCACGCCAGCGTCCGAGGGTCCAGCGGAGCGGCTCGATGCCCGGCGTGAGCAGGAGCTTGTGGGTGCCGACGCGCGGCATGAAGAGCGCCACGAAGGTCTCGACGACCCACACGACCGTGAAGACCGCGGCGCGCTTCACCGTGCACCCCCGAGCGTCATGGCGGCCGCTGGTCTGCGGTGTGCCAGGGGCGGTGGCGCGCTGTGCCCGAAGCGGAACAGCATCCACGCCATCCGGCCGTCGGACTCGTCGACGCCGGCCTGTTCGACGAAGGCGGCGTGCGAGCGCGGGTTCGTGATCACGGTGCCGAACGGGTGCAGGGCGATCCCCCGCGCGCTGAAATCGAGCCAGATCCGCATGAACACGCGGCCGGCCTCGACGTACTCGGCCGGCGTCCGGAACGGCCCTTCGAGCCAGCCGAGCTGCCGGACCCCGCGCATCGTCGACAGGTACACGCGCTTGAAGACCCCGCCGACGCCGGGGGCTTCCCACAGCCCGCGGTGCTCCATCGCGAACCGGAGCACCGGTCCGGGCATGAGCATCGTCTCGGCCGACAAACCGTCACCGGTGGTCGCGGCCTGCCGCTTCGAGAACCGCAGCCAGTGCAGGATCTCGTCGTGCACGGCGTCGTGCTGCAGGTCGTCGAACAGCGTCTCCTGGTTGACGCGCACGATCTCGTCGACGGTTGCCCGGTCGGACGTGGTGCGGAAGCGCTGCCCGGCTGCCGACGCGATGGCGGACGCGGCCTCGATCGCTGAGTCGTCCACCAGGGTGGCGTCGTAGGGCCTGCGTGAGGTGCGCCGCGCGAGGAAGCGGGCCAGGGCCTCCCGGTCGTCCGCCGTGACCGCCCGCGGACGCAGGCGCACGCTGCCCAAGCGGTGCAGACGGTCGTCGGCCGCGGCGTCCAGCCGGCCGAAGTCCATCTCGGCGTGGTCGAGCCGCTCCTGCACGGAGAAGCCGTGCGCCCGGGCGACGACCTCGAGCCCGGCCAGGAACACCCCCGCGCAGACGTGCCCGAACGGGATGCCGAAGGACTCTGCCGGCAGCCCCCGTCGCAGGTCGTAGAACACGGTCGCGGTGCGGTCGTCCTCGACGCGCACGACGATCGGTTGCGAGTTGTGCGGCGACGGGTAGTGTCGCGCGTCCTCGATGATGCCGGTCCACGGTGATGCCATCGGTTCCCCCTCGGTGGTCTCTGGCACCGATCATACGAACCCCCTCCGACGCCCATGCCGCTGCCGGCATGCGCGGCCACCGCGACCTGCGTAGCCTGCTGCCATGGGCACGATCCGGACCGGCACCGACCTCGCTGCGGTCGAGGACGTCGTGGCGGGCATCTCCGCCCACGGTGAGCGGTACCTGGACCGGCTCTTCACCGTGCGTGAGCGCACCGACGCGGGCGACGACCCGGAGCGTCTGGCCGCACGGTTCGCGGGCAAGGAAGCGGTCGTGAAGCTCCTCCGCCCCGCTCCGGACCAGGCGATCCCGCTGCGCGACGTGGCGATCGTCCTCGACGACCACGGGGCCCCGACGGTGGAGCTGACCGGGGCCGCCGCCGCGCTGGCCGAATCGGTCGGGTGCGGCCCGATCGCGGTGTCGCTCGCGCACGAGCGGGGGCTCGCAGTCGCGACGGCGGTCGCGCTGTCCGACCGCTGACGGGGCGCCGCCGGCAGCTCCGCCGCCGGCACCGCCGACTCGGAACGACGATCTCGATGTCGTACGACGTCGACTTCGTCGTTCCGAGTCGCCCCACCGCACCCCACCCCGCCCCACCTCCGCGCCACCCTGTACCACCGCACAGGGGCGTCGGACGCCGTGCGGTTTCGCGCACCCGCACGGCGGTTTCCCGAGGCCCGGTCTTCCTTATCGTTGCCGTCATGGACCAGGAACCACAGCACTCCAGCACGACCGCACCGACGGCGACCACGACCGCGACGCTCGCCGACCCGGCGATCGAGCAGGCCGTCCGCCGGGCCCTCGCCGACCACGGGCGCCTGACCGTGGACGCGCAGGACGTCGCCTCGATCGCCGACCTGTACGCGCTCGGGCTGTCGTCGCACGCCACGGTGAACGTCATGCTCGCCGTCGAGTCCGAGCTCGACGTCGAGTTCCCCGACTCGGTCCTGAACCGTTCCACCTTCGCCACCGTCGAGTCGATCGTGGCCGCTGCGGAACTCGCCTCGTGACCCTGACCATGTCGGCGACCGCGGTCGTCGACCGGTTCGCCGAGCGTGCCGCCGCCGTCGCCGCGGTCGCCGCGCAGTTCGCGGACGAGGTCGACCGCGACGCCCGTCCGCCGCGCGAGGCGATCGCGGCGATGCGCGAGTACGGTCTGCTCGCCGCTGCCGTCCCCGCCGAGCACGGTGGCGAGGGCGCCTCGGTGTCCGAGCTCTCCGCCATCGCCACCGAGCTCGGGCGTGCCTGTGCCGCCACCGGGATGGTCTTCGCGATGCACCAGGGCCAGGTGATGGCGCTCTGGCGGCACGGCGGCGACGGTGCCGGCGTGCTCGAGACCATCGCAGCGGTCCGCGACGGCGCACTCGTCGCCTCGGCCACCACCGAGCGCGGTGTCGGTGGCGACGCCCGCCGTTCCACGTGCTCGATCGAGGCCACCGACGACGGCCGGATCCGCCTGCGCAAGGACGCGCCGGTGATCTCGTACGCCACCGAGGCCGACGCGGTGTTCGTCACCGCCCGCCGCGACCCGGACGCCCCGGCCTCCGACCAGCGGCTGCTCATCTGCCGGACCGACTCGATGCTGCTGTCGCAGACCTCCACCTGGGACACCATGGGGCTGCGCGGGACCTGCAGCAACGGCTGGATCCTCGACACCGAGACCACCGTCGACCGGGTGTTCCGCGACGACTACGCCGCGATCTCGGCGCAGACGGTCCTGCCGGTCTCGCACGTGCTCTGGGCCTCGGTGTGGCTCGGCATCGCCGCCTCGGCGAGCGAGCGCGCCCGGACGGCCGTCCGCAAGCAGGCCCGCGCCGCGATCGGGACGACCCCGCCCGGAGCGCTCCGGCTCGCCGAACTCCTGGTCGACCTGCAGGCCCTCGCCGACTCCGTCCGGCACGCCGCCGAGCGGTTCGACGCCGCCGCCGACGACCCCGAGGTGCTCGCCTCGAGCGCCTCCGCCCTCGCCGCGAACGCCCTGAAGATCGGAGCGTCCGAGCGCGTCACCGACATCGTCACGAAGGCGATGCGGATCGTCGGGATCGCGGGCTACGCGGCCTCCGGTCCGATGAGCATCGCCCGACACCTCCGAGACGCCCACGGTGCCGCCGTCATGGTGAGCAACGACCGTCTCCTCAAGAACGACGCCGACCTGGCCCTCATGACGGGAGTGATCCTGTGACCCTCACGGACCCCAGCACCAGCACGACCAGCACGACGAGCCCCACCGCTCCGGACCTCGACGCCGCCCGCGCCGCACTCCGTGCCCGCCTGCTCGCCGACCGTGTGCTCATCGACCTCGGCTCCCCCGGGCTGTACGGCCGCACCGGCGTGTTCGAGCGCGTCTACACGGCCGTGGACGCCGCAGCCGTGCGCAGCCAGCAGGACCTCGACGCCGAGGTGCTGCGGTTCCCGCCGGTCGAGCCGCTCGCCGCGTTCGAGCGCACCGACTACATCGCGTCGTTCCCGGACCTCGCCGCGTCGATCTCCGGCTTCACCGGCGACGACCGCACGCACCGGGCACTGCTCGCCGCCCGCGAGCGCGGTGAGCGCTGGGAGCGCTTCCTCGAGCCCGCCGACCTCATGCTCACCCCCGCGGTCTGCCACCCGGTGTACGGCCTGGTCGGCGACACGATCCCGCAGGAGGGCCGCTTCTTCGACATCGTCGGCGACTCCTTCCGCCGCGAGCCGTCGCTCGACCCGATGCGCCTGCAGGCCTTCCACATGCACGAGTTCGTGCACATCGGCACGCCGGCGTCGGCCCAGCAGCACCGCGACGGCCGGATCCCGGTGATGCGCGAGCTGCTCGAGTCGTTCGGGCTCGAGATCGACGTCGTCCCCGCCAACGACCCGTTCTTCGGCCGCGTCGGGCAGATGCTCGCCCGCAACCAGGTCGAGCAGGCGCTCAAGTTCGAGTTCGTCACGCCCGTCTACGGCGACGACCACCCGACCACGGCGATCAGCTCGGCGAACCTGCACGAGGACCACTTCGGCACCTCGTTCGGCCTCCGCACCGCCGACGGCGAGGTCGCCCACAGCGCCTGCATCGCCTTCGGCCTGGAGCGCATCACCATCGCCCTGTTCGCCGCACACGGCACGGACGTCGACGCCTGGCCGGCGTCGGTCCGCGCGGCACTCGAGCTGTGACGACGCTGCACGGATGGTCCGGTTCGCCGGCCGTCCGCGCCGCCGTGCAGCTGCCGCCCGCGGCGCGGGCCGGCGTCGTCATCTGCCCGCCGCTGGGTCAGGAAGGCGTGATCGCGTACCGCACGCTCCGCCTGCTCGCAGACCGCCTGGAGGCCCGTGGCATCGCCTCGGTGCGCTACGACCCGTCCGGACGTGGTGACGGCGCACCCGACACCGACCCCGACGCGCAGGTCCGGTCCGCACTCCACGCGGCCGCCGTGCTCCGCACGTCGGGATTGCAGCACGTGGCGTTCGTCGGACTCGCCTCCGCATCCCTCGTCGCCGCGGCCGCCGCGGAGGACACCGACGCCCTGCTCGTCTGGGACGCCCCGGCGTCCGGTCGGGGCTGGCTCCGTCGGCAACGTGCCCTCGCGACGATCACGATCGGCAGCGAGCGGATCGTCGACGGCGTCGAGAGCCTGATCGGCATCGAGGTCGAACCCGACGAGGCGACGGCGCTCTCCGCCCTCGCCTTCGCGCCGCGCACCGGTCCGACCGTGGCGCTGGTGCGGCCCGAGACCCGCGCGCCGAGGGCCCTCGGACCCGTCGAGACCGTCGAGGTGCCCGGCAGCGCCGAGTTGCTCGACGGCACCAGCATCCACGCCCGGATCCCCGGAGCCGCGGTCGACCGAGCCGTCGCCTGGCTCGACGCCTGGGCACCGACCGCTGCGGCGCCGGTGGTGTCGCCCGTGCTCGACGAGGTCCTGGACGTCGACGGCCGCGTGTCGGAGCGCATCGTCCACCTCGGCCCCGACGCGTTGTTCGCCGTCGAGACCGTGTCGTCAGCCCAGCACCACGACGCCCCGCTCGTCGTCCTGCACAACGGCGCCGCCGAACACCGGGTCGGCGCCACCGACTACCAGGTCGACCTCGCCCGCGCGCTCGCCCGTGACGGCGCCCGCGTCGTCCGGGTCGACCGCCGTGCCACCGGCGAGAGCACCAGCGTGCGCGAGGACGAACGCAGCTTCCTCTTCGCCCAGGAGTGGGTGGAGGACCAGTCCGCCGTCGTCGCCGACCTCGGTACCCCCTCGGACCGCCTGGTGCTCGTCGGCATGTGCGCCGGCGCGTGGCTCGCCGGTCGGTCGGCGGACGAAGCTCCGCGTCTGGTCGTCGAGATCAGCCCGAACGACTACCGCCGACAGCCGGCGGCACCGGGCAGCTACGAGGACGCCGTCCGCGCCGTCGACGCCCCCTCGGCACGTCGGCTGTGGGTCCGTCGGCGGTACAACGCCGTCGTGCCGAAGGGCCTGCGTGCGTGGATCGCCCGGCGGGACCGGGTCGGTGGCGTCGTCGAGCACGTCCGACCGCTCGTGGAGCACGGCACCGACGTCGTCGTGATCGCCGCCCCGGACGACGCCGCCCTGTTCGACCGGCTCGGCGGGCAGAAGGCCCTGCGCCGCTACGGCGGTGTCGGTCGGCGCGGTTCGGTGTCGATCGTGCGGGTCGAGGACGGCGACCACTCGCTGTTCTCCCCCGTGATGCGTCGCGCCGTGCGCGCCGAGGTGCGTTCCCGCGTCGCGGCGACGTTCCCCGTCCCCGCCTGACCCGCGCGTCCCGACTCCGAACGACACCCTCGACGTCGTACGACATCGAGGGTGTCGTAGCCGCGCGACCGCAACTGTTGCGGCCACGCGGGGACGACATGGTCGACGTCGTACGACAACCGCTTTGTCGCGCGGGGCGCGCCCGGATCGAGCGCATCGGCGCCGGACGCGGTCAGGCGAGTGCGAGCTCCCGGGCCACGGCGTCCGGGTGCTCGACGTGCGCGAAGTGCCCGCAGTCGTCGAGCAGGACCGTGCGGACCTGCGGTACGAGCTCCCGCAGGGCCTCGAGGTCCGAGGCGCGCGCGAACACGTCGTCGCGCCCGGCGATCGCGGTGACCGGGCAGGTGATCCCCCGCCAGCGGCCGAGGTCGTAGCCCGCAGCAGTCCGCGCCGCATCGGTGAACCGGGTCGGCCGGAGTTCCTCGACGAAGGCGTCGAGCACGCTGCGGTCGAGGCGTCGCACGTGCGTGAACACGGGTGCGGCGAGCAGCGGCAGCAGCCCGACGCGGGACAGCGCCCGGAGCATCGGCCGCGCGGCCTCGCCGGTGATCGACAGGCCCGCACGCAGCAGGGTGAACGACGGCAGCGTCCGGAGCCCTCGGAGCGGGTGCCGTGCGGCGTCCGCGGTTGCGACGGTCGTGCCGGACACCAGGGCCACCGAGCGCACGAGCCGGGGCACGACGACCGCCAGGTGCATGCCGACGAAGGCCCCCATCGAGTGCCCGACGACGTCCACCGTCGTGATCCCGAGTGCACCCAGCACCGCCACCAGCGACATGGTCACGTCGTCGAGGTCGAACGCACCGCTCGGCGCCGGCGACGATCCCCATCCCGGCAGGTCGACGAGCACGAGGCCACGGGCGCCGACGCCGTGCGCCGCGGTCAGCAGCGGGGTCCAGGTCGACCAGGAGCCCGCGACGCCGTGCAACAGCAGGAGCGGATCGGGACCGGCACGGTGGTGCACCACGACGGCTCCGGCGGGCGTCAGGACCTCGGTACGCCGGAGGTGCCACGTGGCGGGCGTGGGCGACACCGGGGAGGGGGCGTAGGCCTCGGTGGTGACCACACGGTCACGTGCGTCCGTGTCGATGGCGTGCACCGGGCCTCCTGTCCGCTGTCGACGCGGATGCGTCGCAGGAGGGATTCGGAACGCTAGCCGACCGGGACGGGTGCGGTGCAGGCGGCGAGGCGGTCGAGCGCGGCCTTGTACTCGGCGACGTCGCGCTGCAGGCCGGGCTCGGTGATGATCGAGGCCTTGATCCGGCCCTGCACGTCGATGACGAAGGTCGCGCGGGTGGCGAAGCCCTTGTGCTCGAGGAAGACGCCGTACTCCTTCGAGACCGCGCCGTGCGGCCAGAAGTCGGCGAGGAGTTCGAAGTCGTAGCCGTTGAGCTCGGCGAAGGAGCGGAGCGTCGCCTTGGAGTCGACGGAGATGCCGATCAGCTCGACGCGCTGGTCCTGGAACATCGCGACGTTGTCCTGCAGGGCGCAGAGCTCGTTCGTGCAGTTCGACGAGAACGCGAGCGGGAAGAAGACGAGTGCGACCGGGCGGTTGCCGCGGAAGTCGCTGAGTCGGACGTGCTCACCGAACTGGTTCGGGAGCTCGAAGTCCGGCGCGAGAGAGCCGATCTCGAGAGCCATCGGGACGTGTGCTTCTTCCTCGGGTGTGGGGTGTACCCGTCGGGTCCGTGCGCACGCGGGTCGCGTGTGCACGATCGGCCATGCTACGCCGACCGCACCCGAATGCAAGCACCCGCCACGTGCACCGCACCATCAGCATCACCGTCGGTGCTGGGGCCTAGAGTGGACGGGGCCCCATCCGGTCGTGACCCGACCACCGGAGCCACCATGTCCACCACCACGAGAACGAACGAGGTCAAGGGTGACGGTGAACGACCAGGACCCGTACAGCACCGGGGCGAACGACCAGGACCCGCAGGAGACCGCCGAATGGCGTGAGTCCCTCGACGGATTGGTCCAGACCCACGGACACCAGCGCGGTCGCGAGATCATGCTGAGCCTGCTCAAGCGGTCCAAGGAACTGCACCTCGGTGTGCCGATGGTCCCGACGACGGACTACGTGAACACCATCGCGCCGGAGAACGAACCCGAGTTCCCCGGCGACGAGGAACTGGAGCGCCGGTACCGCCGGTGGATCCGCTGGAACGCGGCCATCACGGTGCACCGCGCGCAGCGTCCGGGCATCAGCGTCGGCGGCCACATCTCGACGTACGCGTCGAGCGCCGCGCTGTACGAGGTCGGCTACAACCACTTCTTCCGAGCGCAGGACCACGCGTCCGGCGGCGACCAGGTGTTCTTCCAGGGCCACGCCTCCCCCGGCATGTACGCGCGCGCCTACATGGAAGGACGTCTCGGCGAGGACCAGCTCGACGGGTTCCGGCAGGAGAAGTCCCACGCCGGTGGCGGCCTGTCGTCGTACCCGCACCCGCGGCTCATGCCGCACTTCTGGCAGTTCCCGACCGTGTCGATGGGCATCGGCCCGATCAACGCGATCTACCAGGCGCAGCAGGCCAAGTACCTCACCAACCGCGGCATCAAGGACGCCTCCGACCAGCAGGTCTGGGCGTTCCTCGGCGACGGCGAGATGGACGAGGTCGAGTCGCGCGGACAGCTCCAGGTCGCGGCGAACGACGGCCTCGACAACCTGAACTTCGTGATCAACTGCAACCTGCAGCGACTCGACGGTCCGGTGCGCGGCAACGGCAAGATCATCCAGGAGCTCGAGGCGTTCTTCCGCGGTGCGGGCTGGAACGTCATCAAGGTCGTCTGGGGGCGTGAGTGGGACGACCTGCTCGCCCGCGACACCGAGGGCGCGCTGCTCAACCTGATGAACCAGACGCCGGACGGCGACTACCAGACGTACAAGGCCGAGAACGGCGCGTACGTCCGCGAGAACTTCTTCGGGCGCGACCCGAAGGCGCTCGAGCTCATCGAGGGCTACAGCGACGACCAGGTCTGGAACCTCAAGCGCGGTGGCCACGACTACCGCAAGGTCTACGCCGCGTTCAAGGCTGCGACCGAGCACAAGGGCCAGCCGACGGTCATCCTGGCGAAGACGGTCAAGGGCTACGGCCTCGGCCCGAGCTTCGAGGGCCGCAACGCGACCCACCAGATGAAGAAGCTCACGCTCGACAACCTCAAGCAGTTCCGCGACGAGATGCGCATCCCGATCTCCGACGCGCAGCTGGAAGAGAACCCCTACACGCCGCCGTACTACCACCCGGGCAACGACGACGAGGCGATCCAGTACATGCACGAGCGTCGTCAGGCGCTCGGTGGCTACGTGCCGGAGCGTCGGACCAAGTACACCTCGATCACCCTCCCCGAGGACGCGAAGTACCAGGTCGTCAAGAAGGGCTCCGGCAAGCAGGAGATCGCCACCACCATGGCGTTCGCCCGGCTGCTGAAGGACCTGCTCCGCTCCCCCGACTTCGGCAACCGCGTGGTGCCGATCATCCCGGACGAAGCCCGCACGTTCGGCATGGACGCGTACTTCCCGACGGCGAAGATCTACAACCCGAACGGCCAGCACTACACGTCGGTCGACCGCGAGCTGCTCCTGGCGTACAAGGAGAGCCCGCAGGGCCAGATCATCCACGTCGGCATCAACGAGGCCGGGGCCATGGCGGCGTTCACCGCGGTGGGCACCTCGTACTCGACGCAGGGCGAGCCGCTCATCCCGGTCTACGTCTTCTACTCGATGTTCGGGTTCCAGCGCACGGGTGACGCCATCTGGGCCGCCGGCGACCAGATGACCCGTGGCTTCATGATCGGCGCCACCGCCGGTCGCACGACGCTGACGGGCGAGGGACTGCAGCACGCCGACGGCCACTCGCTGCTCCTCGCGACGACGAACCCGGCCGTGGTGTCGTACGACCCCGCGTACGGGTACGAGATCGGGCACATCGTGCAGGCCGGCCTCGACCGGATGTACGGCACGAACGAGGACGGCTCGCCCAAGCACAGCGACCCGAACGTCATGTACTACCTGACGGTCTACAACGAGCCGATCGTCCAGCCGGCTGAGCCCGAGGGCATCGACGTCGACGGCATCGTCAAGGGCATGTACCTGCTCAAGCCGAGCGAGCACGACGGCCCGAAGGCCCAGCTGCTCGCGTCCGGTGTGGCCGTGCCGTGGATCCTCGAGGCGCAGCAGCTCCTCGCCGAGGACTGGGGCGTCTCCGCCGACGTCTGGAGCGTCACGAGCTGGGGTGAGCTGTACCGCGACGGTCTCGACGCGGAGCAGCACGCGTTCCTCAACCCGAACGAGTCGCCGCGCACGCCGTACGTCACCGAGCGCCTGCTCGCCACCGAGGGGCCGGTCGTCGCCGTCAGCGACTTCATGCACCAGGTGCAGGAGCAGATCCGCCCGTTCGTGCCGACCGACTACGCCACGCTCGGCGCCGACGGCTTCGGCTTCTCGGACACCCGTCCGGCCGCTCGCCGCTTCTTCCACATCGACGGCCCCTCGGTCGTCGTGCGGACGCTGCAGCAGCTCGCCCGCCAGGGCAAGGTCGACGGCGCACTCGTCCAGCAGGCGATCGACAAGTACCGCCTGCACGACGTGACCGCCGGCACCACGGGCAGCGCGGGCGGCGAGAGCTGATCAGCAGGTGACGCCCGTCCAGCCGGACACCGAGGGCCTGTCGAAGGCCCAGAGCCAGGAGAGCGCGCGCGAGCGGGCGCTCTCCTGGCTCCGTCAGGTGTCCGGAGAACTCTCCACCGCCACGATCAAGCGGCTCGAGGACACCCTCCCCTGGTACAGCGAGATGCCGCCGGGGCGCCGCTCCGCTGTGGGCCTCGTCGCTCAGGCGGGCATCACCTCGTTCATCAGCTGGCTCGAGGGCACCGCGTCGACGCCGTGGATCGCCGCGGCCGACGTCTTCGGTTCAGCCCCGCGTGAGCTGCTGCGCTCGGTGAGCCTGCAGCAGACCCTGCAGCTCATCCGCGTGGTCGTCACGGTGGTCGAGGAACGCGCCGCCGACGACGAGATGCTCCAGGAAGCGATCCTGAAGTACTCGCGCGACATCGCCTTCGCGGCAGCGGACGTCTACGCCCGGGCGGCCGAGGCCCGCGGGCTGTGGGACGCCCGACTCGAAGCGCTCGTGGTCGACTCGATCCTGTCGGGCGAGTACGACGACGAGCTGCCGTCCCGCATCGCCGCCCTCGGGTGGCACGGGCACGGCGAGGTCGCGGTGCTCGTCGGCACGGCACCGAAGCAGCTCGAGGTCGACCAGGTCCGCCGCACCGCCCGCCACATGGACGCCGACGTGCTCGTCGGCGTGCAGGGCTCGCGGCTCGTCGTGGTGATCGGGCGCTCGACCCCGCGGGACGACGTGCCCGAGGGCGAGGACCCGGTCTCGTTCACGGCCATCGCGCAGGCGCTCGAGCCGCTGTTCGGCGAAGGCCACCTGGTGCTCGGCAACGAGGTCCCCGGGGTCGTCGACGCCTCGACCAGCGCGAAGGCAGCCCTCGCCGGGTTCGCCGTCGCGCGTGCCTGGCGCGGGGTCCCCCGTCCGGCGCTGGCCGACGACCTGCTGCCCGAACGCGCCCTGGCCGGCGACCCGCTCGCCCGGTCCGCCCTGGTGCAGCGCATCTACGTGCCGCTCAAGGACCAGTCCACCGAGCTCCTGCAGACCCTGTGGTGCTACCTGGACACCGGTCGGTCGCTCGAGGCGACGGCGCGCGAGCTCTTCGTGCACCCGAACACCGTCCGCTACCGCCTGCGCCGCGTCGCGGACATCATCGGGTGGGACGCCACGCACGCTCGGGACGCCCTGATCGTGCAGTCGGCCCTGATCCTCGGCGCGATGTCCGAATCGGCCACGGGTCGTCGCCGCATCACCCCACGCCGGTAGGGAACCGACAATGTCACGCGGGGTTTCGTGTGGGAAGCCCACACGGGCCCCGCGGTGCATGAGCGACAGGATTGTCCGGTGATCGTCGTCGTCGCGCCCGGACAGGGCTCCCAGACCCCCGGCTTCCTCGCCCCCTGGCTCGAGGACGCCGCCGTTCGTGAACGTGTCGGGCAGTGGTCCGAGTCGATCGGGGTGGACCTCGCCGCACACGGCACCACGTCGGACGCCGACACCATCAAGGACACCGCGCTCGCGCAGCCCCTCATCGTCGCCGCCGGTCTCGTCACCGCCGACGCGCTGCTGGCCGACGGCCGCCGTGCGCTGGTCGGCGGGGTCGCCGGGCACTCGGTCGGCGAGTTCACCGCCGCCGCGGTCGCCGGGGTCCTCGAGCCGACCGACGCCGTGTCGCTCGTCGCCGAGCGCGGCCGGGCCATGGCGGACGCTGCTGCCCTCGAAGCGACCTCGATGGCCGCTGTGCTCGGCGGCGACGCCGACGCGGTCGCCGCAGCACTGCAGTCCCACGGGCTCGTCCCCGCGAACCACAACGGCGGCGGCCAGACCGTCGTCGCCGGCACGGCTGCCGGCATCGCCGCGCTCGTCGCCGACCCGCCCGCCAAGGCCCGCGTGATCCCGCTCGCGGTCGCCGGTGCGTTCCACACCCATTTCATGGCCCCCGCGGTCGAGCGCGTGGCCCCCGTCGCCGCGGCCGCCACGGTGCAGGACCCGACCCTGCCGATCTGGACCAACGCCGACGGCTCACGGGTCGACGACGGTCGCCGGTTCGTGGACCTGATGGTCCGGCAGATCGCGAGCCCCGTGCACTGGGACGCCGTGATGGAGTCGTTCGCGGCCGCCGGGGTCACCGGCATCATCGAGCTCGCGCCGGCCGGCGCCCTGGTCGGGCTCGCCAAGCGCGGCCTGCGCGGCACGCCGTCCGTCGCCATCAAGACCCCCGAGGACCTGCCCGCAGCGATCGACCTGCTGCAGCGCGCGGACCAGGAAGCAGACGCCACCGCATGACCGAACGTCCCGCACTCTCCCAGCGCCGCGGCCACGAGTTCACCCGCATCCTGGCCTTCGGCGCCGCCCGCGGCGAGAACGTCGTGCCGAACGACGACCTGGTCGGCCCCATCGACTCGTCCGACGAGTGGATCCGCCAGCGCACCGGGATCATCACGCGCAAGCGTGCCGGCAAGGACGTCGAGGCCGTCGACCTCGCCGAGACCGCCGCGCGCGAGGCGATCGAGAAGGCCGGCCTGTCCCCCGACCAGATCGGTGTCGTGCTCGTCAGCACCGTGACGCACACCGTCGCGACCCCGTCGATGGCGTCGCTGCTCGCCGAGCGGATCGGCGCGACGCCCGCCGCCGCGTACGACATCAGCGCCGCGTGCGCCGGGTACGCCTACGGCATCGCCCAGGCCGACTCGTTCATCAAGTCCGGCCTCGCCGACCACGTCCTGGTCGTCGGTGCCGAGAAGCTCAGTGACGTCGTCGACCCGACCGACCGCTCGATCTCGTTCCTGCTCGGTGACGGTGCCGGCGCAGCCGTCGTCGGCCCGAGCGACTTCCCCGGCATCGCCCCGACCATCTGGGGCTCGGACGGCTCGAAGTGGGACGCCATCGGCATGACGGCGACCTACAACGAGTGGGAAGCCGGCGCGCCCCGCCCGACCATGCGCCAGGCGGGCCAGACGGTCTTCCGCTGGGCCGTGTGGGAGATGGTGAAGGTCGCCCGCGAAGCCCTCGAGACCGCCGGTGTCCGACCGGAGGACCTCGCGGCGTTCGTGCCGCACCAGGCGAACATCCGCATCATCGACGAGTTCGCCAAGCAGCTCGGCCTGCCCGAGTCGGTCACGATCGCCCGTGACATCACCACCACCGGCAACACCTCCGCCGCGAGCATCCCGCTCGCCACCCACCGCCTGCTCGAGGAACACCCCGAACTGTCCGGCGGGCTCGCCCTGCAGATCGGCTTCGGTGCCGGGCTCGTGTTCGGCGCCCAGGTCGTCGTGCTCCCCTGACTCGCCCACCCGGCGAACCCGAACCCACCCGGCCGCGCATCCCGCGCGACCAGCGACCACCCCGACGAGTCTCCGGGCGCGAGCACGCTGCGTGCCCTAGGCTGGTCCACGGTCAAACGACACCCCCCTCAAGGAGAAACTCATGGCCCTGTCCAACGAAGAAGTCCTCGCCGGCCTGGCCGAGCTGATCAACGACGAGACCGGTATCGCCACCGACACCGTCGCCGCCGACAAGTCCTTCACGGACGACCTCGACATCGACTCCATCTCGATGATGACCATCGTGGTCAACGCCGAGGAGAAGTTCGACGTGAAGATCCCGGACGAAGAGGTCAAGAACCTCAAGACCGTGGGCAACGCGGTCGACTACATCGTCAAGGCCCAGGCCTGACACGAGCTTCCTGAGCGCCGCGGCCCGCGGTCACCGTCGGCCGCGGCGCTCATCTTGTTCCCCAACGAAAGAACCGTCGTTCCATGACCAAGAAGACCGTCGTCGTCACCGGGATCGGTGCGATCTCACCCCTCGCCGCGACTGCCCCGGAAACGTGGGACGCCCTGCTCGCCGGCAAGTCCGGCATCACCCGCATCGAGGACCCGCGCTACGCCGAGCTCGAACTCCCCGTGGAGTTCGCCGGCCAGGCACGTCGGTTCCTCACCGACCAGCTCACCCGCCCCGAGTCGAAGCGCCTGGACCCCTCGTCGCAGCTGTCCCTCGTCGCGGCGCGTGAGGCGTGGGCCGACGCCGGCATCGACGCCGAGTCCGTGGTCCCCGAGCGCCTCATCGTCGACTGGGCGACCGGCATCGGCGGCGTGAACACCCTGCTCGACGCCTGGGACACCCTGCGCGAGAAGGGCCCACGTCGGGTCCTGCCGATGACGGTCCCGATGCTCATGGCGAACGGTCCGGCCGCTGCCATCGAGATGGAGTTCGGCGCCCGTGGCGGCGCCCGCACCTACCTGTCGGCCTGCGCCTCGTCGACCGAGTCCCTGGCCGAGGCGTACCGCCACGTCGCCGACGGAGACGCCGACATCGTCATCACCGGTGGCGCCGAGGCCGCACTGCACCCGCTGCCCCTGGCGGCGTTCGCGGCGATGCAGGCCCTGTCACGCCGCAACGACTCCCCCGAGACCGCGTCGCGTCCGTACGACGTCACCCGTGACGGCTTCGTCCTCGGTGACGGCGCCGCGGCGCTCATCCTCGAGTCGAAGGAGCACGCCGAGGCCCGCGGTGCGACCATCTACGCCGAGGTCGCCGGCGCCGGCATCACCTCGGACGCGTTCCACATCACGGCACCGGACCCCGAGGGCAGCGCTGCCGCCCGTGCGGTCCTGCAGGCCCTCGACCACGCCGGTGCCAGCCGCGAGGACGTCGTGCACGTCAACGCGCACGCCACCTCGACCCCGGTGGGCGACGTCGCCGAGTACCACGCCATGCGCCGCGTCTTCGGTGACCACCTCGACGACATCGTCGTGTCGGCGACCAAGGCGTCGACGGGTCACCTGCTCGGTGGTGCCGGGGCGATCGAGGCTGCGTTCACGGTCCTCGCCCTGCACAACCGTGTCGCGCCGCCGACGATCAACCTCAACGACCAGGACCCGGAGATCGTCATGGACGTCGCGCGCGAGCCGCGTACACTGCCCGACGGTGACCTGCTCGCGGTGAGCAACTCGTTCGGCTTCGGCGGACACAACGCCGTGGTCGCGTTCCGCAGCGTCTGATCCGTCGCACCCTGCCAGGAGGCCCGTCCCGCGTCGTCGGGGCGGGCTTCCGTCGTGTGTGTTGCCGGCTTCAGTGCCGCGAAGGCGACAGTTCGCGGCCACACGTTCACGACCGCACCGCCAAAGCGACAGTCTGCGGCCGAATGTTGGCGGCACAGTGTCGCTTTCGCGAAACGGCGGAGACGCCAGCGTCTGGCGCACCCGACACGCCGGCGTGTGCTGCGAGCTCCGGTCAGCCGACGCGGTGCAGCCAGACGACGGGGTTGCCCTCGGCCGCGTGGCGGAAGGGCTCGAGCTCGTCGTCCCAGGCCTGTCCGAGCGCGAGCCGGAGCTCACGGTGGAGTTCGAGCGCGTTGCTGCCCGCGACCTCCATGGCGTAGCGGACGCGGTCCTCGGGGATGACCATGTTCCCGGTCACGTCGGTCTGCGCGTAGAAGACCCCGAGGTCGGGCGTGTGCATCCAACGGCCGCCGTCGGACTCGGTCGTCGGTTCCTCGGTCACCTCGTAGCGCAGGTGCTCCCAGCCACGCAGCGCGGAGGCGATCGCGGCACCGGCACCGACCGCACCGGTCCAGGTGAACTCGGTCCGCCGGGCACCGTCCTGTGCCGGCTGGTCGAGCCAGGAGAAGTTCACGGCGCGGTTGATCGCGCGACCTGCTGCCCATTCGACGTGCGGGCAGAGCGCGCGGGGTGAGGAGTGCACGTAGAGCACTCCTGTCGTCGTTCCGTTCACGGTTCCTCCGATACGTCAGGTGCGACTTCCCCATCGACCTGGTGCGGAGGATCCGAGCGGCTGCGAGCCACGGAACCATTCGGTATGCGATTGTGATGTCCCGACAGGACACGCCCATTATGCAGCGTTCCGGCTGGGAACGGCAAGGACCCCGCCGAGCGCGATCCGGTTCAGTGCAGGACGGTGCCCGCGGGGTCGACGGGGTGCCGCTCCCCCGCCGTGATCGGCACGGGCACGCGGTTCTCGGCCGGCGGGATCGGGCAGGCGAACTGGTACGAGAACGCGCAGGGCGGCAACACGAGCAGGTTCCAGTCGAGCTCGACCGTGCCCGCGGTGCCGGGGTCGTCGAGGTACAGGAAGCGGCCCATCGAGTACGTGCTGCCGGGGTCGTCCTCGGCGAGGGCGCTCGTGGCGTCCTGCACGATGAGCTGCAGCCGCGGAGCACCCCGGAACGCGGCGGACCGGACCGCGACGAACCGCATGGTCGTGCTCCCGACGGCCGTCTCGATGTGCCCGGCGACCGGCAGGGCGTCGCCGGCGGCGTCGAGGACGCTGCCACGGGCCTCCCGGTCGTCGCCCGCACCGGCGTCCAGCGGGACGTACGTGCCGGACCCCACCCAGTCGTCGGACCGGTCGAACCGGGCGATGCGCGCGAAGCGGTGGATCGGCTCCGCCGCGGGGCCCCAGACGCGCAGCGTCGAGCCGGACACCGTGCCCGCGAAGCCGTCGGGGAACGCGACGGCGGACGGCACCACGGCGGTGTCACCGGCGACGAGCACGGTGCCGTCGACGGGGACGCCGTCCACGACGACACCGTCGGTGGCGGCGGCCGTCACCGTGAGGCCGCCGACCGCGGGTGCCCAGGTGCCGGGGACCGGCCACACCGGCTGCTGGTGGTCGACGTGCTGGGCGTTCACGAGCGCCAGCGGGCCACGGGGACCGCGTGCCCAGCGATCGCGTTCCGCGACGTGGTCGGCGAAGCCGCCGGCGGCGTCCGTCACGCCAGCTCCTGGCGCGGGTAGATGACCTTCTGCACGATGATGATGATCGACGCGGCGACGGGCAGGGCGACCAGGGCGCCGAGCACGCCGCCGATCGTGCCGCCGGCCACCGCGGCGATGACCACGAGGGCCCCGGGCACCTGCACCGCACGCGACATGATGCGCGGCGAGATGAGGTACGCCTCGACCTGCATGTAGACGAGGTAGTAGATCGCCGCGGCGAGGGCGGTCGCGGGCGACGCGAACAGGCAGAGCAACGAGATGACGACCGCAGCGCCGAGGGTGCCGACGAGCGGGATGAGCGAGCCGAGGAACGCGAACGAGGCGAGCAGCACGGGCAGCGGCGCACCGATGATGAGCAGGAACACCAGGCTCAGGATGCCGTTGATGAGCGCCTGCGACACCTGGCCGACGACGTACCGACCGACCGCCTGGGTGATCTGCTCACTGACGTCGATGAAGTTCTCGCGGCGGGACGCCGGTACGAACCGGTACGCCGCACGCTTCATGCCCCGCATCGACGCGAGGAAGTAGAGCATCAGGATGAGGACGATGAGCACGCCGGTGAGCCCCGACAGGATACCGCTACCGACCGCCAGGATGCCGCCGCCGACGCTGAGCAGGTTGCCCGGGTTCTCGACGAAGGACTGCACCGACTCGAGCGCGTGGTCGATGTCGAACGACCCGGCGAACTGCTTCGACAGGTCCTGCACCCACTGCTGCTTCGAGATGTCGTCGACGACCTCGGGGAAGTTCTGGATCAGGTTCGTCGCCTGCTCGACCAGGATCGGGACGACCGCGAAGACGACCCCGGCGAACGCCGCCAGGACGCCCACGACGACGACGGTGATCGCCGCCCACCGCGGGATGAGCCGCTCGAGGAACGAGACGAGCGGGTCGATGCCGAGCGCGAGGAAGAGCGCGACCCCGATGTAGACGAGGACGGTGCTGAGCTCGCCGATGATGGTGCCGGCGAGCAGCGCGACGAGCACACCGATGGCACCCATGAACCCGATGCGGAAGGCGTTGACGCGCACGCCGGTGCCACCGCGCGTCACCTGGAACGTGACGTTCGGCGTCGGACCAGCGCCGTCGTGGTCGTCCTCGCGCTTGCGTTTCATCTGCACGTAGGGCGGGCGGGACTTGAACCCGCGAATCGTTCGGTTATGAGCCGACTGCCTTGACCAGCTTGGCTACCGCCCCTCGACGGCCGTCAGGCCACCGGTTCCCCACGATACAGCGCCTCGAACGTCGTGAGCGTGCGGTTGATGTCGTGTGCCTCGATCATGGCCGAACTGCGCTCCCGCATGGCCGTGTACTCCGCGTCCGACGCCGTCAGCACCGCCTCGAGCTTGGCGGCGAGGTCGTGCTCGTCACCGGGGGCGAACAGGTACCCGTTGCCGTCGATCAGGTGGGGCAGCGCCATCGAGTCGGCGGCGACGACCGGCAGCCCGGACGCCATCGCCTCGAGCGAGGAGATGCTCTGCAGCTCGGCGGTGGAGGGCATCGCGAACACGGTGCCGTTCGTCAAGGCGGTGCGCTTGGCCTCGTCCGAGACGAACCCGAGGAACCGGACACGGTCCTCGAGCCCGAGCTCCTTCGCCAGGGCGGTCAGCTTCGGGATCATCTCGCCGTCGCCGACGATCGTCAGGGTCGCCGCGAGCGAGCCGGGCAGCAAAGCCACGGCCCGGACCAGCACGTCGAGGTTCTTCTCCGGCGCCACGCGGCCGACGAACACGATGTCGTTGCCCACCGGACGGCCCTCGCGCGCGACGTACCGCGACGCGTCGATCCCGCACGAGATCGCGAGCACCCGCTGTCCGGCGATGGCCTTCCGCAGGTAGTCGGCGGCCAGGTTCGTCGGCGTCGTGATGGTGTCGGCGAGCCGGTAGGTCTTCGCGGCGTCACTCCACGCGATCTTCAGCGCGATGGGCAGCGTCCACTTGCCGAACGGCGTGTACTCGAGCAGGTTCTCGGGCATGAAGTGGTTCGTCGCGATGACCCGGATGCCGCGCGCGTTCGCCTCGGGGACGATCCCGCGACCGATGACGACGTGCGACTGGATGTGCAGGACGTCGGGCTTCACGGCGTCGAGGATCGGGCCGGTCCACTTCTTGACGCTCCACGGCCACACGAACCGGAGCCAGGCGTGCAGCGGCCACTTGTACGACTTCAGGCGGTGCACGACGACGGTCACGCCCTGGTGCTCCTCGTCGAAGGTGCCGTGGTGGCGGCTCGAGGCCGGGGCGACGACGTGGACCTCGTGCCCGCGCTCGGCCAGGCCGACGGCGAGCTGCTCGGCGAAGGTGGCGGCGCCGTTGACGTCCGGCGGGAAGGTGTCCGCGGCGATCAGGATGCGCAAGGGTCGGTGTCCGCCCGTCGCACCCGTCGGTTCGGCGGTGGCGGTGGTGACGTCTCCTGACACGGCTGGCGTCGTCCTCTCGTGGGCGATTGCTGGTCGGACTGCCGACGGTACCGCACCGGGTTCCGCGGCCGCGTCAGCCGCGCGGAGGACCCCGTGGTACCGCGGGGTGACGCGGCCCCCGCGGCCCCCGCGACCCCCGCGACCCCCGCGGCCGCCGCGGCCCCCGCGGCCCTGAGGTCAGGCGCGGGTCTGCGGGTGGTGCTTGGCGAGCAGGAACACCCCGGTGATGGCGATGCCGGCCGCGACCACGAACCCGGCCACCGCACCCCACGGCGCCCCGGACGCCTCGTCGAGCACGACCACGCCGATCCCGACGGCGACGATCGGGTCGATCACGGTCAGACCCGCGATGACGAGGTCCGCCGAACCGGCCGAGTACGCGTTCTGCACGAAGTACCCGCCGAGCGACGCCGCGACGACCACCCCGATGATCGCCAGGACCGTCAACCAGTCGAACGTGCCGTTCACGAACCGGTTCAGCACGACCTTGGCGAGCGTCGCGACGAACCCGTAGAGGATGCCCGCGCCGACGATGTAGTAGAGCGCGCTCTTGTGCTTGGCCACGAGCCGGAACGACACCAGCACGAGCACGAGCACCACGGCCAGGATGATCAGGACGGTCACCAGCTGCTGCCGGGTGATCGCGCTCTCGTGCCCGACGAACGCCGCGATGCCGACGAAGATCGCGACACCGATGATGCACGTCCACACCGCACGCTTCGCCCGACGGCCCAGCGGCACGCCCGACGACCGGGAGGAGAACCACGTGGTGATCACGAGCGCGACCGCCCCGAGCGGCTGCACGACGATGAGCGGCGCGTACGTGATGCTGATCAGCTGCAGCACGACGGCGA
Source organism: Curtobacterium sp. PhB172 (assembly GCF_003752545.1). Classification (NCBI taxonomy): domain Bacteria; kingdom Bacillati; phylum Actinomycetota; class Actinomycetes; order Micrococcales; family Microbacteriaceae; genus Curtobacterium; species Curtobacterium sp. PhB172. Next base: position 235,904 of record NZ_RKIF01000009.1, on the reverse strand, counting down.
TGCCGAGCATCAGCGTTCCGAGCACCCAGTAGCCGCTCGAGACCAAGCCCACGACGTGCCGGACGCTCAGGCCCTTCGACTGCCGCCCCAGCCGCGCCTCGACCCGCTGCACGCCCCGGCTCTGGAACTGCGCTCCCAGCGACAGGAACACCGCACCGATGAGCGCGACGGGGATCATGAGGGCCTGGAACGGCGTCAGGTTCACCGCGTCGGGCAGCTGGAGGTCCGTCGTCACGCGTCGAGGCTACCGTCCACCGCCGGATAACCTGGGTGAATGGCCGTTCTCCCGATCCGCATCACCGGCGAACCCGTCCTGCACGAGCGTGCAGCCGAGGTCACCGAGTTCGATGACGACCTCCGTTCCCTCGTCGCCGACATGTTCGAGACCATGGACCTCGCCCCCGGCGTCGGTCTGGCCGGACCCCAGGTCGGCGTCGGCAAGCGCCTGTTCGTGTACTCGTACACCGACGACGATGAAGTGCTGCACCGCGCCGCGGCCGTGAACCCGGTCCTCTGGATCAGCCCGTCGGTCCCCGAGTCGGTCGACGAGCTCGACGAGGACGACGAGTCCGAGGGCTGCCTGTCCGTGCCGGGCGAGCGCTTCCCGCTCCGACGCTCCGGCAGCGCACTGCTCCGGGCGTTCGACGAGCACGGCGACCCGTTCGAGGTCCGGGCCGACGGCTGGCTCGCGCGCATCTTCCAGCACGAGTACGACCACCTGGACGGCTGGCTCTACGCCGACCGTCTGGTGCACCCCTACGGCAAGCAGGTCGCCAAGGCCATCCGCAAGAACAGCTGGGGCGGCCCCGGCCAGTCATGGCTGCCGGGTCGCGACCACCCCGAGGGCTGACGGGCCGGTCCGGTCCGCGTGTCGCCTGCCGTGGTCAGCTGACGGCCGGGAGGCCCGGCTCAGCTCCGGTACGTCGTCAGCGCGTCGCGCAGGTGGTCGGTCTCCGGGTGCCCCGGGCAGTACTGCAGGAGGCCGGCAGCGACGTGTGCTTCGCCGTCGTCGGCCACGGCCGACGTCCACGGGTCCGTGCCGGTCACGGCGCAGGTGCTCGCGAGCTCGACGAGGGTGGCGTCGCCCCGGGTCGCGTCGACGGCGGCCTGCTGCTGCGTCGACGGCACCGAGCCCGTGAGCCGCTTCGCGGTGCACGAGGTCCGCTCGTCCTCCCACACCGCCGAGTACGTCGTGTAGGTCTCGCGGTCGCCGTCGTCGCACACGAAGGCGAACACGACCGGCGAGGCACCCGACCCGAGCCCGGTCTCCGAGCTCGTGGGTTCCTCTGACGAGTCGGTGTCCGGTCCGGCACCGCTGCAGCCGACCAGCACGGGCGCGATGACCGCCGCGAGCAGCACGCCGAGGAACACGGCGCGGGGCGGACGGGATCGGTGCACCTGTGAACGCTAACAGCAAGCACCGGGCAGCTAGCACCGCGCGGCAACGAAACGCAGAAGACCCCCACCCGGGCGGGTGGGGGTCTGTTGCTCCCCGAGTTGGACTCGAACCAACAACCTGCCGGTTAACAGCCGGCTGCTCTGCCAATTGAGCTATCGAGGATCACTGTCCGCTGGCGAATGTCGTGCGAACAACGGGTAACAGCATAGCAGCACCGCAGGGCCCCTCACCGCATCGGACACGCCGCCCGGGCGCGCCGCGCTGTGGGCCCCGGCGCAGCGCTGCTCCTCAGTACCCGGCGACCGGGTCGACGACGCCGACGAAGCCCTCGCCGCTGCCGTCGAGGAACGCCGTGGTGTTGAGTCGCACCCGCTCGGCGAGCAGCGGCGCGACCATCTCCGGGGTGTCCGCCTGGTGCGGCGTGATGACCGCGCCGGGCTCGGACCAGAGCGGATGGCCGTCCGGCAACGGCTCGGGGTCGGTGACGTCGAGCCCTGCGGCGGCGATCGCACCGGTGCGCAGGGCCTCGACCAGGGCGTCGGTGTCCACGAGTCCCCCGCGGGCGATGTTGACGAGCCGGGCGGACGGCTTCATGAGCGCGAACTGCCGCGCGCCGAAGAGCTTCGCGGTGCCCGAGGTCATCGCCGCCGCGATCATCACGACGTCGGCGTCGGGCAGGACCTCGTCGAGGTGGTCGGTGGTGACGGTGCGCGATGCACCGTCCACCGGATCGGCCGAGCGGCGCACCACGGTGACGTCGACGTCGAACGGGGCGAGCAGGCGGATGTACTCGAGCGCGATCCCGCCGGCGCCGATCACGACGACGTTCCGGCCGTAGAGCGACACCCCCTCGGGCTCGGTGGCCCACGAGTGTGCACGGGCGCGCTTCTGCAGGACCCGCAGCGTCCCGAGCGTCAGCGCCAGGGCGTGCTCGGCGACGGGCTCCGCGTACGCGCCCTTCGCCGAGGTGAAGAGCACGCGGTCCCCGTGCTCCTGGATGAGGTGCGCGAAGGCGTCGACCCCGGCGAACGGCAGCTGCACCCAGCCGATCCCCGGTGCGGCGTCGAGCGCGTCTGCGAGGCCGGACGGGTCGCGGGGGTCCAGCCAGACCAGCCCGCGGGTGTCCGCGTCGAGCGGCGCGACGGTACCGCCGGCCTCCGTCACCGCGGTGACGTGCAGGTCGGTCGGCTCCGGCAGCACGGCGACGGGGCCGGACTGCGGTGCGTCGATCGGCAGCGGGGTGCCGGAGGTGGGGACGACGGCGCGGTGGCCTCGGGTGGCGGTGCTCACGGGTTCTCCTGTCGGTCCGTGCGGGGGCCGGTGCCGGCGGCGACCGGTCGGCGTGGCGCCGTCGAGCGGCGCGGGGCGGTGGGCGCCGGGCGACGCTTCACGCCGCGGGCCGCGGTCGCGGCCAGGGTCTTGACGTAGGGATCGACGGGGTTGTCGAGGACCTCGTCGAAGGTGCCGAGACCGACCAGCCGGGCATCGGCCATGACGGCGACGCGGTCGGCCAGGGCGCCGGCTTCGCGCAGGTCGCTGGACACCACGACGGCGGAGAACTGCCGGTTGCGCTGCAGGGTCGCCAGGGCCTCGAGCACCGACTGGCGCACGAGCACGTCGACACCGCGGGCGGGTTCGTCGGCGACCAGGAGCTGGGGTTCGAGCACGAGGGCCCGTGCCAGGGCGACACGCTGCCGCTGTCCGCTGGAGAGCTCCCAGGTGTTCAACCGCATCACGCCGAGCGGCAGGTGCACGGCGTCGACCAGGCGCGCGACGATGAGGCCCGCCTCCTTGCGGTCGAAGCGGCGGTCGCGCTGGTAGATCGGCTCGGCGATGGCCTCTCCGACGGTGAGGTCCGGACTGAGCCGGTCGGCGCCGTCCTGCGGCAGGTAGCCGATGCGGCCGCTCAGCCGCTCGAGCTTGCGGGACGAACCGCGCAGGCCGCGGGTCTTCTGGCCGAGGACGGTCAGTTCGCCCCCGACGATGTGCCGGCGCAGCGCACCGTCACCCTCGCCGTGCGACCCGAGCTGCCCCGCGATCGCGGCGGCGAAGGTCGACTTGCCCGACCCCGATTCACCGAGCAGCGCGAGGATCTCGCCCTGCCGCACCGTCAGGCTGACCCCGTCGACCGCTCGGATCGACTCGGACCCCCGTCCGCCCCGGTACTCGATCGACACGTCGTCCGCGACGACCGCCGGTCCGTTGACCGCGATCATGGGTCCCCTTCCACGCCGCCCCCTGGCGGCGGTTCGCGACGGACCGCGCTGGCAGGACCGTCGTGCGTACAGCTGTGGAGATGACCGTCCAGGAGGCCCGGCGTGCGTCGACGACGCTGGACGGGCCTCCTGGACGGGTCGCGCCGGGTCAGGACCAGACGCGGGTCGTATCGGGTCAGGACCCGACGTTCTCCAGTTGCTCCAGCGTACGCCGTCGCTCGGCCTGCTCCGCAGGGTCCGGCACCGGGAGCGACGCCAGCAGGCGCTGCGTGTACGGGTGTTGCGGCGCTCCGAGGACCTGCGCGGTCGTGCCCACCTCGACCAGGTCGCCGCGGTAGAGCACGGCGATCCGGTCGGAGAGCGCGCCCACGACCGCCAGGTCGTGGCTGATGAACAGCGACGCGAAGCCCAGGTCCTGCTGGAGCTCGAGGAAGAGCTCGAGCACGCGCGCCTGCACCGACACGTCGAGCGCGCTCGTCGGCTCGTCGGCGATGAGCAGCTTCGGCCGGAGCGCGAGCGACCGGGCGAGCGAGGCGCGCTGGCGCTGCCCGCCGGAGAGCTCGTGCGGGTAGCGGTCCCCGTACGCCTTCGGCAGCTGGACCGCCTCGAGGAGTTCGTCGACCTGCTTGCGGGCCGCACGCGGGCTCGAGACCTCCTTGTGGACGACCAGCGGCTCGGCGACGCACTCGGCGATCGTGAGCAGCGGGTTGAACGACGTCGCCGGGTCCTGGAACACGAACCCGATGTCCTTGCGCAGGTGCTTGAAGTCGCGCTCCCGGTAGCCCAGCATCTCGGCGCCGAGGACCTTCAGCGAGCCGCCGGTGACCTTCGTGAGACCGGCCATGGCGCGACCGATCGTGGTCTTGCCGGAGCCGGACTCCCCCACCAGGCCGAGGACCTCGCCGGGACGGATCGCCAGGTCGACGCCCTTCACAGCACGGAACGCGGGCGAGCCGAGACGGCCGGGGTACTCGATCTCGAGCCCCTTCGCCTCGACCAGCGGGGGGACGTCCTCGGTGATCGCGGCGCGGCGAGCGGTGCCCGTCGACGCCTCGAGCCGGGGCACCGCGGCGAGCAGCCGCTTCGTGTAGTCGGCCTGCGGACGCGCGAACAGGTCCGTCGCCGACGCCTCTTCGACGATCTCGCCCTGGTACATCACGGCGACGCGGTCGGCCAGGTCGGCCACCACGCCCATGTTGTGGGTGATGATCACGATCGCCGTGCCGAACTCGTCGCGGCAGCGGCGGAGCAGGTCGAGGATCTCGGCCTGCACCGTGACGTCGAGCGCCGTGGTCGGCTCGTCGGCGATGATCACCGACGGCTCGAGGGCCAGGGCACTCGCGATGACGACACGCTGCTTCTGGCCGCCGGAGAACTGGTGCGGGTAGTGGTCGACGCGGGTCTCGGGGTCGGGGATGCCGACGCGGCCGAGGTAGTCGATGGCCTTCGCCCGCGCCTCCTTCTTGGACATGCCACCGTGGGCGCGGAGCCCCTCGGCGATCTGCCACCCGACCGTGAAGACCGGGTTGAGGGCGGTCGACGGCTCCTGGAACACCATCGCACCGGCGGTCCCCCGCAGGCTGCGCAGCTTCTGCGCGCCGACGGTGACGACGTCGGTGCCGTCGAGCAGCACCGCGCCGCCGAGCGTCGCCGTCTCGGGCATGAGTCGGAGCATCGCCCGAGCCGTGACGGACTTGCCGGAGCCGGACTCGCCGACCAGGGCGAGGACCTCGCCGGGGCGGACGTCGAGGCTGACACCCTTCACCGCGTCGACGGCGCCGCCGTCGGTGGCGAAGGTGACGGTGAGGTCGTCGACGACGACCACGGGTGCGTTCTCGGTGTCGGTCGTCATGCGCCCGATCCTTCCGCGGTGGCCGTGTTGCGCGCGTCGCGCGTGGACACCAGCTGCTTCAGCCGTCGGCGCGCACGCAGACGGGGGTCGGAGATGTCGTTGAGGCTCTCGCCGATGAACGTCACACCGAGCACGAGCACCACGATCGCGACACCCGGGTAGACACCGGTCCACCAGACACCGCTCGCGACGTCGGACAGCGCACGGCTGAGGTCGTAGCCCCACTCGGCACCGGACGTCGGCCCGATGCCGAACCCGAGGAAGCCGAGGCCGGCCAGGGTCAGGATCGCGTCGCTGGCGTTGAGCGTCAGGATGAGCGGCAGGGACCTGGTCGAGTTCCGCAGCACGTGGCGGATCATGATGCGCCACGGGTTCGTGCCCATCACGCGCGCCGACTCGACGAACGCGTCGTTCTTCAGGCGCACGGCCTCGGCACGGACCACCCGGAAGTACTGCGGCACGTAGACGACGGTGATCGAGATCGCCGCCGCGATGATGCCGCCCGAGTAGCTCGAGTTGCCGCCGGAGATCACGATCGACACGACGATCGCGAGCAGCAGCGAGGGGAACGCGTAGATCGCGTCGGCGACCACGACGAGGACCCGGTCGAGCCAGCCGCCCAGGTAACCGGAGACCAGGCCGAGCAGCACGCCGACGATGATCGACACGACGACGGCGACGATCACGACGAGGACCGCCGTCCGGGCGCCGTAGATCACCCGGCTGAAGACGTCGAACCCGCCGACGGTGGTGCCCCAGATGTGCTCGGCGCTCGGTGCGCCGGTGCGTGGGAAGCTCTCGCCGTCCGCGCCCTGCAGCTGGCCGAAGCCGTACGGGGCCAGCAGCGGCGCGAAGACCGCGACGAGCAGGTACAGGGCGCAGATGACCACGCCGACGATGAGCATGGCGCGCTGCCAGCCGGTGCTCTTGCGGAGCTGGACCACCACGGGCAGCCGCTTCCAGAGCGGCTCGTGGCGGTCGACGAGGGTGGTGTCGGCCATCGTCAGAACCTCACTCTCGGATCGATCAGGGCAGCGACGACGTCGACGATGAAGTTGGTCACCGCGACGATCACCGCCAGCATCGCGACGATGCCCTGGACCGCGACGAAGTCACGGGCCGACAGGTACTGGTTGAGCTCGAAGCCCAGGCCGCGCCAGCCGAAGGTGGTCTCGGTCAGGACCGAACCGCCCAGCAGCATCGCGATCTGCAGGCCCATCACGGTGATGATCGGCACGAGGGCGGGGCGGAACGCGTGCGTCCGGACGAGCCGCGACTCGCGGACACCGCGGGAGCGGGCCGCGTCGACGTACTCGGAACCGAGCGACCCGATCATGTTCGCGCGCACCAGGCGCAGGAAGATGCCGGCGGTCAGCAGTCCGAGGGTCAACGCGGGCAGGACCGCGTGCTGCAGCACGTCGCCGATGACCGCCGCGTTGCCGGTCCGGAGCGCGTCGACGATGTAGATGCCGCTCGCGCCGGGGATGCCGTCCAGGATGAGTTCCACCCTGGTCGATGCACGGTCGCCGAGGGGCAGCCAGCCGAGCCACACCGAGAAGACGAGCTTGAGCAGCAGGCCGCCGAAGAACACCGGGGTCGCGTACGTCAGGATCGCGAGCGCACGGAGCAGCACGTCTGGCCACTTGTCGCGCGTGTACGCGGCCAGCATGCCGAGCGGGATGCCGAGCACGAGCGCGACGATGAGGGCGTAGAACACGAGCTCGGCGGTCGCGCCGCCGTACTGCAGGATGATCTCGGTGATCGGGCGGTTGTCGGTCGACGCGTTGCCGAAGTCACCGCGCAGGATGCCGCCGAGGTACTCGAAGTACTGCACGAGCACGGGACGGTCGTACCCGGCGGCGTGCAGGCGTTCCTGCAGCTGCGTCGGGGTGAGTCGGCCGCCGACCGACGCGGTGATCGGGTTCCCGATGACGCGCATCAGGAAGAACACGAGCGTCACCAGGATGAAGACGGTCGGGATGATGAGGAGGAACCTGACGAGGACGTACCGGCCGAGTCCGCCGCCACTGCTCTTGGCACGACGTTGTGCCTGTGGCTTGGTCGGATCGGTGCCGTTCACGTCCTGGGTCGCCTCGGGGGTGCTCAGGGTCACGGGGAGGGGTGCCTTTCATGCCGGTGCGCAGGCACGCGGGCGTTCCTCGTGGGAACGCCCGCGGCCTGCGCGAGGGGCGTGGTGCTACTTGCTGAGGGTGGCGTACCGGAACTTGAACGAGGCGTCGAGGGTCAGGCCCTTGACGTCCTTGCCGGCGACGGCGACGGACTTGCCCTGCAGCAGGGGCAGCGTCGAGATCTGCGATGCCTCGCGCTCCTGGGCCTGCTCGATCAGGTCGGCACGCTTGTCCGGGTCGGACTCCGCCTGCTCCTTCGCGATGAGGTCCTGGATGACCGAGTCGTCGTAGTGGTTCTGGACGAAGTTCTCCTTGGTGAAGAACGGCGACAGGTAGTTGTCGGCGTCGGAGAAGTCCGGGAACCAGCCGAGCTGGTACTCCGGGTAGGCGTCCTTCGTGCGCTCCTGGGCGTAGGTCGTGTAGACCGTCGACTGGATGTTGACGGTGAACAGGCCCGAGTCCTCGAGCTGCGTCTTCAGCAGCGCGTACTCGTCGTCCGAGGCCGAACCGTAGTGGTCGGGCGCGTACTGGATGTCGAGCTGCACCTTGCCGGAGACACCGGCGTCGGAGAGGGTCTTCTTCGCCTTGTCGACGTCGGGGCCACCGTCGCCGTCGCCGTACATGTCCTTGAACGGCTGGACCGCACCGGTGAGGCCGTCCGGCACCATCGAGTACAGCGGCGTGAAGGTGTCGTTGTAGACCTCCTTCGCCAGGGCGGCGCGGTCGACCACGTCAGCAGCGGCCTGGCGTACGGCGAGGGCCTTCGCCTCGTCGGCGTCGTCCTGACCGGTGCCGAACGGCTGCGTCTTGAAGTTGAAGACCACGTAGCGGATCTCGCCGCCGGGGCCGTCGGTGACCTTGAGCTTGTCGTCCTTGCGCAGGTCCGAGATGTCGGTCGGCGTCAGGGAGCGGTACGCCACGTCGACGTCGCCCTTCTGCACGGCGAGCTTGAGGTCGGTCTCCTTGGTGTAGTAGTTGGCCGTCACCTCGTCGCTCTTCGCCTTGCCGAGCAGGCCGTCGTACTTCGGGTTCGTCTTGTACTGGATCAGCTGGTTCTCCTTGTAGGAGCTGATCTGGTACTGCCCGGCGAACGCCTTGCCCTTGACGATGTCGTCGGCGCTGGTGAGCTTCGTCGCGCTGAAGACGTCCTCGTCGACGATCGGGCCGGCGGGGCTCGAGAGCACCTGCGGCCAGGTCTGGTCGGCGTGGTCGAGGTTGAACACCACGGTCGTGTCGTCCGGGGTGTCGATGCTCTTGAGGTTGGCGAGCAGCGACTGCGGGCCGTTCTCGTTGTTGATCTTGAGCTCGCGGTCGAACGAGAACTTCACGTCACTCGAGGTGAGCTTGTTGCCGTTCGCGAACTCGAGGCCGTCCTTGAGGGTGACCTCGTACGTGGTCGGGCTCGTGAACTCCGCCTTCGTGGCGATGTCCGGCTCGACGTCCGGGCTGCCCACGGGCGTGTTCATCAGGAACGGGAAGACCTGGTTCTGCACGGCGAAGGAGCCGTTGTCGTAGGAGCCGGCCGGGTCGAGGGACGTGATCTTGTCCGTCGTCCCGATGCTCAGGCCGTTCAGCTCGGTGTCGCTCACGCTGCTGCTCGCGCAGCCGGTCAGCACCAGCGCCGTCGCTGCTGCTCCGGCGCCGAGCGCGATGCCGCGCCTGCCCCACGTGGCTGTGTGCTTCTTGAACACGGATGCCATGTTCGATGCCTCTCTTGAAGTTGGGTGCAAGTGTCCGGACCGGCGGGTGGTACGTCTGTGTGCCCGGCCAGGAACGCTCATTGGTATCACCCTGTCACGGAACAGATCGAACCGGGAGCGATTTGTTTACACCGCTGTAATGCAAGCACCCGGCGCGTGATGCATCATTCGTGCGCATCGACCCGGCGCGCCGCACACGAAAGTTGCGCGGTGCAACGGGCCCCGCCCCCGGCCCCGAGGTTCCGAAATCTCGGCATCTCGACGCTCGTGCAGCTCCGTAGCGGAACCTGGGCGTCCCGCACGCGGCATGTCGTGGAACCTCGGCACGCCGACCGCCAGGCCCGCCCTCGCCCCCTTGCCTCCGCCGACCGATCACGTCCCGCCTGCGGTCCCGCCTCGCCTCGCACGCGCGGCACCCCGAGGTTCCGAAATCTCGGCATCTCGACGCCCGTACGGCCCGGAACTGGAACCTCGGCATCGCGCACGCGGCATGTTGCGGAACCTCGGCACGCCGACCGGGAGGCCCGGCACATCTCCGCAGCGACCGTCACCTCTGCGACGTGGTTGCGCCGCACGGCCTCAGTCACGTCCGGCGGTCGCGTCACCTCGGCACTCGTGCTCGCCGAGGTTCCACGCAGTGCCGCTCGAGTGCGGCCAGATGCGCAGATTTCGGAACCTGGGCGAACGGCAGGCGGCAGGTCGAACGGGTCGCACGACGCCTGGCACTCGGGCGGCGAGAGCGAAGGGCTAGGACGCCTCGGCGTCGGCGCGGAGCCGCATGCGCTGCGCATCGATGTCCACGAGCTGCCGCTGGATCTCGGCGCGTCGCTCGGCCTGCTCGTGCGGGTCCGCACGCTGCAGTTGTCCGAGCAACGAGGCCTTGCGCGCGAGCAGGTCCCGCTCGACCAGGGCGACGACGATGCTCCGGCAGTACGCGGCGAGGTCCTCGGCGTTGCGGGCGGGGATCGGCGCGAGGGCCAGCTCGTGCGTCAGGGTGCGCAAGGGGGTCGGCACGTCGGCCAGCAACCGGTCGAGCCAGTCCCCCGCCCCGATGACGTCGACGTTGGCGACCACGGCGTCCCGCACGACGGCGAGCATCGGGGCCGAGAACGTGGCGGACGCGGCGAGCCCGAGCAGCGGCGCTCCGACCGAGGTCGGCTGCTGCACCATCGCCATGACGGCGTCGCGCTCCATGCGGCTGATCGGGTCGTTCGGCAGCGAGCGGATCCCGGCGACGGGCTCCTCGACCACACCGGCCCCGTCGGTGGCGTGACCGGCGCGGCCGTCGCGCCCCGGGCCTCCTGACCGATCGTCCGTCGACCCCGCACGCCGACGCGCGGTCTCGACCGATCGACGGACCTCGGGCATGTCCATGCCGAGCCAGCCGGCGAGCTCGCGGACGTACCCCTGCGTGAGCGACCGATCGCGGATGCCGGCGAGCACAGGGGCCGCGGCGCGGAGGGCACTGACGCGGCCCTCGACCGTCTCGAGGTCGTGGCCCTCCAACGTGCGGCGGATCATGAACTCGAACATCGGGCGCTTGTTCGTGATCAGGCGGCGGATGGCGTCGTCGCCGCGGGCGAGCCGGAGGTCGCACGGGTCGAGGCCACCGGGTGCCACGGCGACGAAGGTCTGCGCGGCGAACCGCTGTTCCTCGGCGAAGGCGCGGGATGCGGCACGCTGCCCGGCCTCGTCCGGGTCGAAGGTGAAGACGACCTCGCCGTTGGCGTTCGGGTCGGCGCCGGCCAGGTCGCCGAGCATCGGGCGGAGCACCTTGATGTGGTCGACGCCGAACGAGGTGCCGCACGTGGCGACCGCGGTGGTGATGCCGGCGACATGGCAGGCCATGACGTCGGTGTAGCCCTCGACGATCACGACCTGCTTCTGCTTCGAGATGTCGCGGCGGGCCAGGTCGAGCCCGTAGAGCACCTGGCTCTTGTGGTAGATCGGAGTCTCGGGCGTGTTGAGGTACTTCGGGCCCTTGTCGTCGTCGAGCAGGCGACGGGCACCGAACCCGATCGTCGCCCCGGTGACGTCGCGGATCGGCCACATCAGGCGCCCACGGAACCGGTCGTACGGCGACCGGTCGCCCTGGCTGACGAGCCCGGCCGAGGTGAGTTCCTCGAGCGTGAAGCCCCGACCGCGCAGGTGGTCCTTGAGCATGTCGAACGACTTCGGGGCGAAGCCGACACCGAAGTGCTGCGCCGCCGAGGGATCGAACCCGCGCTCCCCCAGGAACCGCCGTGCAGGGTCGGCCGCGGCGGTGGTGAGCTGCGCCGTGTAGAACTCGAGCGCGGCTTCGTTGGCGGCGATCAGCCGGGCGCGGGTGTTGTAGTCGGTGCGCGGCCCGTCGCCCTCTTCGTAGTGCAGGGTGAAGCCGATCTTCGCGGCCATGCGCTCGACGGCCTCGGCGAAGGTGGTGTGGTCCTGCGCCATGATGAAGCTGAAGACGTCGCCGTCCTCGCCGCAGCCGAAGCAGTGGTACCGGCCGACCTGAGGCCGGACGTGGAACGACGGAGAGCGTTCGTCGTGGAAGGGGCAGAGCCCCTTCATCGAGCCCACGCCCGCGTTCTTCAGCGTGACGTAGTCGCCGACGACGTCGGCGATGTTGACACGCGAGCGGACCTCGTCGATGTCGTTCCGCGCGATCCTGCCAGCCACCCTCTGATCCTAGTTCGTGGGACCGACCTCGGCCGACCGCGGGCCCGAGATGTGGACGAGCCACCGAGGCCGACGGAGCAAACCACTCACACCGGGATGTGGACCGCTTCCCGCTCGCCGACGACCAGCCGACGGTGCCAGGCGATCGCCCCCTGGTCCGTCAGGCTCGCGACCTGGTCGACCACGGCACGGAGTCGCCCGTCGTCGTCCGACGCCGCACGCCAGTCGGCGGCGAAGCCGGGCTCGAGGTCCGACGCACCCGATGCCGCCAGGGCGTCGAGCAGCTCCGTCAGGATCCGACGCTGGTCTTCGTACACGGGCTGCCGGTCGCCCTGCGTCATCACGAACGCCGCCACGATGCCCTTGAGGACCGCGATCTCGCCGATGATCTCCGGCGGTGTCACCACCGATGCTGCGAACCGGACCAGGGACCCGGAGGCGTAGGACTCGCGGGTCGCGGCCGTCGCCGTCCGCGCGAAGCGTCCGATCAGCTGCGAGGTCAGGTTCTTCAGGTGTGCCGCGTCGCGCCGGGACCCGTCGTACGAGGTCATCCAGAGCGGCAGGGCACGGAGGCGGTCGAAGGCCTCGAGCAGTTCCTCTCGACTCAGGTCGTCGCCCACCCACGCGTGCATCGCGGTGACGATGTCGTTCTCGCCGACCCGGTCGCCGAGCGCCGCGACGTCGATGAACCCGGCGACGACGGCGTCCTCGAAGTCGTGCACCGAGTACGCGATGTCGTCGGACAGGTCCATGACCTGCGCCTCGATGCACCGCTGCCGCCGGGGCGCCCCGGCACGGAGCCACTCGAAGGCGTCGTGGTCGTCGTCGTAGAAGCCGAACTTGGTCCGACCCGATGACGATTCGGAGACGCCCTGCGCAGCCGGCCACGGGTACTTGCAGCTGGCGTCGAGCGACGCGCGCGTCAGGTTGAGCCCGAAGGGACGCTCGACGCCAGCGCCAGCGCCAGCCCCCGCGCCAGCCCCCGCGTCGGCCCCCGCGTCGGCCCCGGCAGCGGCGCCCGACCCCGGACGGAGCCCGTACACCTTCGGCTCGAGCCGGGTGAGCAGCCGAAGCGTCTGCGCGTTGCCCTCGAACCCGCCGATGCCGGCCGCCCAGGCGTTGACGGCGGTCTCACCGTTGTGGCCGAAGGGCGGGTGGCCGATGTCGTGCGCCAGGCACGCGGTGTCCACCACGTCGGGGTCGAGGCCCAACGAGTCCGCGAGCTCGCGACCGACCTGCGCCACCTCGAGCGAGTGGGTCAGGCGGTTGCGGGCGAAGTCGAGCCCGGTCGTCGGGCTGAGCACCTGGGTCTTGGCGGCGAGGCGACGGAGCGCGCTGGAGTGCAGCAGGCGTGCGCGGTCGCGGGCGAAGTCCGATCGGCGGTTGCCGTGCTCTTCGGGGAGCCAGCGCTCGGCGTCGGCCGGGCCGTACGAGGCGGTGGCGCTCATCCGCCGCTGTGGTGCAGCTCGGCGGCGGCGAGGACCTTGCGGAACTCGCTGTCGACGTCGCGTGACTCGAGCCAGCGGTCCGGCAGGGCGGTGCGCTTCGGGTTGCCGGAGCGACCACGGGGGCCCTCGGCGCCCTCGCCCGGGTACGGTGCGTCGCGGTCGAGCTGGCCGAGCAGGTCGTCGATCTCCTGCAGGCTCGACGACAGTGCGAGACCGGATCGCACGTCGCTGCCGATCGGGTACCCCTTGAAGTACCAGGCCACGTGCTTGCGGGCATCGCGGCAGCCGTGGTCTTCGGACCCGAAGAACTCGACGAGCAGTTCGGCGTGCCGACGGAACCCGTCAGCGACCTCGCCCAGGGTCGGCATGTACCGCAACCCTTCGCCGCGGAACGCCGCAGCCAGGTCGCCGAACAGCCACGGACGCCCGAGGCACCCGCGCCCGACGACGACGCCGTCGACGCCGGTCTCGTCGACCATGCGCAGGGCGTCGGCAGCCGACCAGATGTCCCCGTTGCCGAGGATCGGGATGTCGGTGACGGCTTCCTTCAGCGTCGCGATCGCCGACCAGTCGGCGTGACCGGAGTAGTGCTCGTTCGCCGTGCGGGCGTGCAGCGACACCGCGGCGACGCCGGCGTCCCGCGCGATGCGGGCGGCGTCGAGGTAGGTCAGGTGGTCCTCGTCGATGCCCTTGCGCATCTTCACGGTGACCGGCACGTTCCCTGCGGCGCGGACGGTCTTCGTGACGAGTTCACGGAACAGCTCGAGCTTCCAGGGCAGGGCCGCGCCGCCGCCCTTGCGGGTGACCTTGGGCACCGGGCAGCCGAAGTTCAGGTCGATGTGGTCGGCACGGTCCTCGCCCACCAGGATCGATGCGGCCTCGGCCACGGTGTTCGGCTCGACGCCGTACAGCTGGATCGACCGCGGGGTCTCGGACTCGTGGTGCTGGATGAGCTGCATCGACACGGGGGTGCGTTCGACCAGCGCGCGCGAGGTGATCATCTCGCAGACGTAGAGACCGGCGCCGTACTCGCGGCAGAGCCGGCGGTACGCCATGTTCGTGATGCCCGCCATGGGCGCGAGCACGACCGGCACGTCGACCTCGATCGGGCCGATGCGCAGAGGCCGTGCTGGGGCTTGTGTGATCGTCATACCTGCTCCATCCTCCCACGTCGGTGCGCGCCGGTAGCGTTCTCCACATGACGATCGACGCCAGCACCCGGTTCGACACCGACGCAGCGACCCGCGGCCTGTCCGTCGAGGTCGTCGAACGCCCCGCCGCGGACTCCCTGCAGCATGCCGCCGAGATGCTCGGCATCGACCCCGGCGACATCGTCAAGACGCTCGTCGTGAAGCGGCAGGACGGCGGCTTCCTGCTCGCGCTCGTGCCGGGCGGCCGGAGCATCGCGTGGAAGAAGCTCCGCACCGTCGTCGGGGTGAACAAGCTCTCGATGCCCGACGCGGCGACCGCGCTCCAGGCGTCCGGTTACGAACGCGGCACGATCACGCCCATCGGAGCGACCGGCGACCTGCCCGTCTACGCCGACGACCGCATCGTCGGTCGACGGGTCGCCCTCGGCGCGGGCCGGCACGGCGCGAGCGCCTTCGTCGACGCCGACGACCTCGTCGCCGCGTACGGCGCGACGGTCGCCGACATCACCGACGAGGAACCGCAGCGCGCCTGATCGGTCCGGCGACCGACGGATCGCGCCCCCGCACAGCCGTCGCGCCCCGCAGAGTCGGGGCGCAACGACCGCACGGGGGCGCGGCCCCAGCAGCGCGCGACGTGCGACCGGCGGAACCGTCAGTCCGGTACCTCGGTCCAGTCGCCCTCGGCACCGGCGAACGATCCGGCGTCGATCAGGCACGAATCACCGTCGCAGACCGGCGCACCGCCGGGCGTGACCAGCGTGAGCAGGCCGGGGCGCGCCTCCAGACCGGAGATCGCATCCGGTACCGACGGGGCGGACGGGAGGCCCACCCCACCCCCGACGGTGACCGTCGCGCCCGTCATCGGGTCGCCGCCACGTCGGCACTCGCGTCGTCCGCAGCGCGTTCGGTCGCCGAGGCGACCTCGTCCGGAGTCGTCCCGCGCAGCGCGACGACCTGCGTCAGCACTTGCTCGAACGCTGCCGGGTCCTGCGCGCCCGAGACGCCGTACTTGCCGTCGATCACGAAGAAGGGGACGCCGTTGATGCCGAAGGCCTGCGCCTGGGCCTGGTCGGCGCGGACGGCTGCGAGCTGCGAGTCGTCACGGAGCGTCGCGAGGACCTCGTCACGGTCGAGCCCGATCTCGGCGGCCAGGTCGGCCAGCGACACGTCGTCGCCGACGTGCTCGCCGCGCTCGAAGTAGGCGGTGAACAGGCGCTCGACCATGTCGAGCTGCTTGCCGTGCTGCTTGGCGAGGTGGATGACCTGGTGCGCCTTCACGGTGTTCGTGTGGTGCACGGCCTCGAAGTCGTAGTCCAGCCCGACCGAGGCCGCGATGCCGGTGACCTGGTCGAGCATCTGCTGCGCCTGCTCGACGGGCATGCCCTTGTGCTCCGACAGGAACTCGGCCTCGGTGCCCTCGAAGTCGACGGGGGTGTCCGGGCTGAGTTCGAAGGAGTGGTACTCGACCTCGACCGGGCCGCCGTCCGCCGAGGCGCCGAACGCGGCGACGCCGGCCTCGAACTTGCGCTTGCCGATGTAGCACCAGGGGCAGGCGATGTCCGACCAGACATCGACCTTCACGGAGTCGTTCATGCTGATCCCAACGCGGGCGTCGCGCGCGCATTCCCGCAGAACCTGGTTCCGGCGATTGCGACGCCCGCGACGCCCGCGACGCCCCTACGCGCCGAGCAGGCGCTGCGCCAGGTAGTCCTGCAGCTGGTCGAGGGCGACCCGCTCCTGCGCCATGGTGTCGCGCTCGCGCACGGTCACGGCCTTGTCCTCGAGCGTGTCGAAGTCGACCGTGATGCAGAACGGCGTGCCGATCTCGTCGTGGCGACGGTAGCGACGGCCGATCGCACCGGCGTCGTCGAAGTCCACGTTCCAGTTCTTGCGCAGGTCGTCGGCCAGGCCGCGGGCGACCGGCGAGAGCTGCTCGTTGCGCGACAGCGGCAGCACCGCGGCCTTGACGGGTGCCAGGCGCGGGTCGAGTCGCAGCACGGTGCGCTTGTCGACGCCGCCCTTCGCGTTCGGTGCCTCGTCCTCGTGGTACGAGTCGAGCAGGAACGCCATGAGCGCACGGGTCAGGCCGAAGGACGGCTCGATCACGTACGGCACGTACTTCTCGTTGGCGGCCTGGTCGAAGAAGCGCAGGTCCTGGCCGGACGACTCGATGTGGTTGTTGAGGTCGAAGTCGGTGCGGTTCGCGACGCCCATGAGCTCGCCCCACTCCGATCCGGTGAACCCGAAGCGGTACTCGATGTCGGCGGTGGCGTCGGAGTAGTGCGCCCGCTCGCCGTCCGGCACGTCGAAGCGGCGGAGGTTCTCCGGGTCGATGCCGAGCTCGGTGTAGAACGCGATCGAGTCGGCGATCCACTGCTCGTAGTGCTCGCCCGCCTCGGCCGGCGGCACGAAGTACTCGATCTCCATCTGCTCGAACTCGCGGGTGCGGAAGATGAAGTTGCCGGGCGTGATCTCGTTGCGGAACGCCTTGCCGACCTGGCCGATGCCGAACGGGGGCTTCATGCGGCTGGTCGTGACGACCTGCGCGAAGTCGACGAAGATGCCCTGCGCGGTCTCGGGGCGCAGGAAGTTCAGGCCCTCTTCGGACTCGACCGGGCCGAGGTACGTCTTGAGCATCCCGGAGAACTCGCGGGGCTCGGTCCACTCACCGCGGGTGCCGCAGTTCGGGCAGGCGATCTCGGCCATGCGGCCCTCGGGGTCGCGGCCCTTCTTGGCGACGAACGCCTCGATCAGGTGGTCCTCGCGGAACCGGTGGTGGCAGTGCAGGCACTCCACGAGCGGGTCGGTGAAGGTCGCGACGTGGCCGGATGCCTCCCACACCTTGCGGGGCAGGATGACGGCGGAGTCGAGGCCGACCATGTCGCCACGGCCGCGGACGAACCGCTGCCACCACTGACGCTTGATGTTCTCCTTGAGCTCCACACCGAGGGGCCCGTAGTCCCACGCGGAGCGGGAGCCTCCGTAGATCTCACCCGACTGGAAGACGAAGCCGCGGCGCTTGGCCAGGGCGATGACGCTGTCGAGACGGGTGGGCTGTGCCAAAGAGTGCTCCAGAGGTCGCCGAGCTGGGTGCTCGGTGCGGAAACGGTCCGGGCAAGACTACCGGCGTTCGTCGGCCAGGAGGCCCGCCCCGCGTCCGCCCGCAGCGCTCACCTCGCCGACGTGGTCGCCCCCACCCCGCGCAGTGCGGCCGCCACGTCGGTCACGTCGGACTCGTCGTTCCACAGGTGGAACGCGATCCGGAGTCGCCCGGCACGCCCCGACGCGGTGAGCCCGGCGGCGGTGAGGGCCCGGAGGGCCGACCCGTCGGCGTCCGCGAACGTCACGATCGCCTGCCCGTCGCCCTGTCGAGGCGACCCGAGGGCGTCGCACAGCCGATCCGCGAGACCGGTGGCGTGCCTCCAGACCGCCTGCTGGTCGAGCGCGACCGCGTGTTCGAGCGCGGCCACGGCACCGGGCCACGCCTGCCAGGCCGGCGAGACGTCGAAGCGACGGGCGTCGTCGGCCAGGCGCATGTCGGGGCCGTAGCACGAGGACCAGACGTCCTCCCCCGCGTACCAGCCGGCCTGCACGGGGCGGAGCCGACCGAGGGCGGTGTCGGAGAGCGTCATGAAGGCGACGCCGCGCGGGGCGCAGAGCCACTTGTAGGCGTGCGTCAGCGTCACGTCGAAGAGTGCCGCGTCGACGGGCAGGACGCCGGCCGCCTGCGTGAGGTCGCAGAGGGTGAGAGCACCGACCCGCCGGGCCGCGGCGACGACCGGCTGCGGATCCGTGACGGCGCCGGTGGCGGACTGCACCGCGGACCACGCGACGAGGGCGGTGTCGGGCCCGACGGACGCGGCGAGCCGGTCGAGCGGCACGTGCCGGACGCGGACGCCTCGGTGCGCCTGGGCAAGGAACGGGAAGACGACCGAGCTGAAGTCGCCGTCGGGCACGACCACCTCGGCACCGTCCGGCAAGGCGTCGGCGACGACCGCGGCCATCACAGAGGTCTGCGAGCCGGTCGCCACGTGGGACACCGGCACCCCGACGAGAGCGGCGAACAGCGCGCGGCCCTCCTCGACCAACGCCCCGTAGTGGGCCGGCGAGGTCTCGGCGCGGGACCACGCGTCGAGGTCGGCCCGCTGGGCGGCGAGCGTGGCCCGGGTGGGCAGACCGGCGGTGCACGCCGCGAGGTAGCCACGGCCGGCGGGGAAGGAGTCCATGCGGACAGCGTCCCGGCTCGTGCCCCATCACACCAGGCCGGGTTCGTTGTGCAGCCGATAACATCGCGTGATGGACGACATCGATCCCCAGCTGCTCCGGGTCCTCCGCGCCGTGGCCGACGGTGGGTCGATCACCCGCGCCGCCGCAGCGCTCGGGTCGAGCCAACCCGCGGTCAGCCAGTTGCTCGCCCGGGCCGAGCGTCGGCTCGGGCACACCCTGGTGCTGCGGTCCGGGCAGGACGGTCGCGGCGGGCGCGGTGCCACCCTGACGGACGCCGGTCGGGTGCTCGCAGACCACGCCCTGCACGTGCAGGCCGCACTGACCGCCGCGCGCGAGGACCTCGACGCCGTCGGGGGTCTGACCCGCGGCCGCGTGCGCCTCGCCGGGTTCCCGAGCGCCTCGTCGGCCCTCGTGCCCGCCGTGCTCGCCCGGATGGCGGCGACGGCTCCGGGGGTGACGACCTCGTACGTCGAGGTCGAACCGCCCGAGGCGCTCGACCTGCTCCGGAGCGGGGAGGTCGACGTCGCCCTGACCTTCACCTACGTCGGCGACGAGGTCGGGTCCGCCCCGGACCCCGGGCTCGTCACGCGGGCACTCGGGCGGGATCCGCTCGCCCTCGTGACGCCGGCCGGAGGCTCGGGCACCGCCCGCACCGTGAGCGCCGGTGCCGTGGGCTCTGGCATCGTGGGCGCCGGTGCCCTGGGCTCTGGCGCCGTGGGCTCTGCCGTGGACCTCGCGTCGCACCGCGACGCCCGCTGGATCGGCGGCTGCCCCCGGTGCCGTGGCCACCTGCTCGCCTCGTGTGCGACCGCCGGGTTCACCCCGGACATCGTGCTCGAGACCGACAACGCGGCTGCGGTGGTGGGGCTCGTCGCCGCCGGACTCGGTGTGGCCCTGCTCCCCCGGCTGGCACTCGCGACGACGGTCATCCCCGCAGGGGTCCGGGTCGACCCCGTGGACGACGACCTGGCCCGACGGGTCGAGGTCGTCATCGCCCGAGGGGCCGAGCGCGTCCCGAGCGTCCGTGCGGCCCTGGACGCGGTGCGGTCGGCGGCACACCTGCTCGATGGGCCGCTGCCCGGCTGACGGGTGCGTCAGGCGGTCGGGTGCGTCAGGCGGTCGGGGCGTCGACCGCACCGCCGTAGCGACGGTCGCGGCGTGCGTACTCCTCGATCGCGCCCCACAGGTCCGTGCGCCGGAAGTCCGGCCACAGGCGGTCCAGGAACACCATCTCGGCGTACGCCGACTGCCACAGCAGGAAGTTGCTCGTGCGCTGCTCCCCCGAACTGCGCAGGAACAGGTCGACGTCGGGCATCTCGGGCACGTAGAGCCGCTTCGCCAGTGCCTTCTCGGTGACCTGGCTCGGCTTGAGGCGTCCGGCGGCGACCTCTTCGGCCATCGCCCGCACGGCGTCGACGATCTCGTTCCGGCCGCCGTAGTTGACGCACATCGTCAGCGTCAGCACGTCGTTGCCCGCGGTCATCTGCTCGGCACGGTCGAGTTCGTCGATGACGCTCCGCCACAGCCGCGGACGGCGTCCGGCCCACCGCACCTTGACGCCCCACTCGTTCAGTTGGTCGCGCCGACGACGGATGACGTCGCGGTTGAAGCCCATCAGGAACCGGACCTCTTCCGGCGAACGCTTCCAGTTCTCGGTCGAGAACGCGTACGCCGAGATGTGCTTGACGCCGATCTGGATCCCGCCGGCCACGACGTCGAGCAGCGAGGCCTCGCCTGCCTTGTGCCCCTCGATCCGGGTGAGCCCGCGCCCGTTGGCCCACCGACCATTGCCGTCCATCACGATCGCGACGTGGTCCGGCACGAACCGGGCCGGGATCGGCGGAGGTGTCTCACCGGTCCAGTCGATCGGGCGGAACGGCTCGGCGTCGTCGGGGCGGCGGGGGCTCATGCGGTGGGGGTTCCTTCGACAGCGGGATCGGGCTCGGGCACGGCGGGTGCGGGGGTCGAGGCCACCGCGCGTGCCGTCGCCTCGGGTCCGTCGTGGGTCAGCGGCACGGGCAGCGGGTGCTCCGAGCGGTCGACGTGCGGCAGGGACCGGAGCGATCGTTCCAGGTGCCACTGGGCGTAGGCCGCGACCACGCCGGAGGCCCGCGACCGCGTCCGTTCGTCGGTGGCGTCCACGGTCGCCCAGTCACCGGCGAGCAGCGAACCGAGCACGCCGAGGGTCGCCGGGTCGAGCCGCGGCGTGCCGGGAGGCGCAGCCCGGTCGGCGACGACCCCGCCCAGCTGCACCACGAACGCGGAGTGCGGACCGGGCTCCCCCGTGACCGCACAGTCGCTGAACGAGGGCGCCCAGCCCGCGATGCTCATCGCACGGAGCAGGTAGGAGTCGAGCGTGGCGCTGGAGTGGTGCTCACCGCGCGACAGCGACCGCAGCGCGCCGACGAGCAACAGGTACTGCTGCAGCCCGGCGTCGGCCTCGCTCAGGCGGTCGGCGGTCTCGACCATCGCACTGGCTGCCGTGTAGGCACCGTAATCGGCGACGATCTGCGCCCCGTAGGCCCCGAGCGACTCGGCCTGCGTGACGATGTCGAGCGAGCGCCCCTCGTAGAACTGGGCGTCGACGACCATGAACGGCTCGAGCCGGCTGCCGAACTTCGACGCGGTCCGCCGCACGCCCTTGGCCACCGCGCGGATCTTGCCGTGCTGCCGGCTGAGCATGGTGACGATCCGGTCGGCTTCCCCGAGCTTGTGGGTGCGCAACACGACGCACTCGTCCCGGTACAGCGGCATGCCCCCAGTATCCCCCGCCCCGCCGACAGCGCGCAGCGCGCGGCGCGCAGCGCGCAGCGCGCAGCGCGCAGCGCGCAGCGCGCGGCGCGCGCAGGGGTACCGAGCGGAATCGGGCGTACCTGGTCGGAAGAATCGACCAGGTACGCCCGATTCGACCTGCCATCGCGCGTGACGGGGGAAAGACCGGGCACAGACGGGAGGCGCGGTGCGAGTCCAGCCCGCACCGCACCTCCCGGCGTGGTCGCGTCTCAGGCGGAGACGAGCTCCGGCGAGTCGGCGCCGGCAGCAGCACCGGCGCGTACCGCGCGGTTCACCGCGGACACGATCGCCTTGAGCGAGGCCGTCGAGATGTCGGCGTCGATGCCCACGCCCCACAGGCGCACGCCGTCGACGTCGAGCTCGACGTACGAGGCCGCCTTGGCGTCACCGGAGGCGCTCATCGTGTGCTCCGAGTAGTCGTACAGCGTGACCTGGACGCCCTGCTCGGCGAGGACCTTGAGGAATGCGTCGATCGGACCGGTGCCCACGGCGTCGGCGGTGACGGAGCCCTCGTCGACGCGGAGTGCGACCGACAGCGAGGTCGTGCCGTCGAAGTCGCTCGAGGTCGCCGTCTTGGTGAGCTCGTACCGGCCCCACTTGTCGTCGTCGGTCGAGGCGGGCAGGTACTCGTCCTGGAACACGTCCCAGATGCGCTGCGACGAGAACTCGCCACCCTCGGTGTCGGTGTGCCGCTGGACGACGCCGGAGAACTCGATCTGCAGCTTGCGGGGCAGGTCGAGGGCGTGGTCGGTCTTGAGCAGGTACGCGACGCCGCCCTTGCCCGACTGCGAGTTCACGCGGATGACGGCCTCGTAGGAGCGGCCGATGTCCTTCGGGTCGACGGGCAGGTACGGCACCGCCCACTCGATCTCGTCGATGTCCTTGCCCGCGGCGGCGGCCTTGGCCTTCATCGCCTCGAAGCCCTTGTTGATGGCGTCCTGGTGCGAGCCGCTGAACGCCGTGTAGACGAGGTCGCCCGCCCACGGCTGACGCTCCGGCACCGGCAGCTGGTTGCAGTACTCGACGGTGCGCTTCACCTGGTCGATGTCCGCGAACGAGATCTCCGGGTCGATGCCCTGCGTGAACAGGTTCATGCCCAGCGCGACGAGGTCGACGTTGCCGGTGCGCTCACCGTTGCCGAACAGGCAGCCCTCGATGCGGTCCGCGCCGGCCATGTAGCCCAGCTCGGCGGCGGCGACGGCGGTGCCGCGGTCGTTGTGCGGGTGCAGCGACAGGATGACGTCCTGGCGGTGGGCGAGGTTGCGCGACATCCACTCGATCGAGTCGGCGTAGACGTTCGGCGTCGCCATCTCGACGGTGGCCGGCAGGTTGATGATGACCTTGCGGTCGGGGGTGGGCTCGAAGACCTCGAGCACGGCGTTGCAGATCTGCAGCGCGACCTCGAGCTCGGTGCCCGTGTAGGACTCCGGCGAGTACTCGTAGTAGACCGTCGTGTCGTGCTGCAGCGTCGCCTCGGCCGCCTTGCAGAGCTTCGCGCCGGCCACCGCGATGTCGACGACACCCTGCACGTCGGTGCGGAAGACGACCTCGCGCTGCACGATCGACGTCGAGTTGTACAGGTGGACGATGGCCTGCTTCGCGCCGTCGATCGCCTCGTACGTGCGCTGGATGAGGTGCTCGCGCGCCTGGGTCAGCACCTGGATGGTGACGTCGTCGGGGATCGCGCCCTCGTCGATCAGGCTGCGGACGAAGTCGAAGTCGGTCTGCGAGGCGCTCGGGAACCCGACCTCGATCTCCTTGTAGCCCATGCCGACGAGCAGGTAGAACATGGCGCGCTTGCGCTCGGCGTCCATCGGGTCGATGAGGGCCTGGTTGCCGTCACGCAGGTCGACCGCACACCAGCGCGGGGCCCGCTCGATGCGCTTCGTCGGCCAGGTGCGGTCGGGCAGGTCGACCGAGATCTGTTCGTGGAAGGGGACGTACTTGTGGATCGGCATCCCGGAGGGCTGCTGCGTGTTCTGCATCGTTCGTCGCTTTCGTGTGCTCTGGGTGAGGGCGGCCACGACGGACTCCGCGACGAGGTGGGCCGGTGTGTCAGGCCTCGTCGCGGCAGCGAAGGAGGAGGAGTGCCGAGTACATCGAGTCCACGGTAGCACCGGCGGGCTGCTGTGTGACAAGCGCGTCAGTGGTCGGCGCCCGAGTGGTCACGACATGCCGCCGGTCGCTCGCCGAGGTTCCACGAATCGACGCCAGCGCCGCCGAGAACTGCAGATCGTGGAACCTCGACGAACGCGAGCGGCGCGTCGGGCGCAGGCGTGGCAGTGGACGCGCAGCACGGCGGACGGGAGGCACGGTGCCAGCTGGCACCGAGCCTCCCGTCCGCCGCGTGGTGCGACCCGGGCACCGCGTCAGTCGACCGCGAGCGCCTCGGTCGGGGGCACGCGCATCGCGCGCCGCACCGGCGCGATCGTCGCGACGACCGCGAGCACGAGGGCCCCGACGACGACGATCCCGATGGTGAGCGGCGGCAGCACGGGCGTGACCGGGTGACCGAGCGACCCGAGCAGCGTCTGCCCGCCGACCCAGCCGTAGAACGTGCCGAGCACGAGCCCCGAGACGACGGCCGCGACGACCATCTGCACGGCCTCGGTCACGATCATCCGGCGGACCTGTGCCCCGGTGAGTCCGAGCACCCGCAGCAGCCCGAGCTCGCGTCGGCGCTGCAGGACCCCGAGTGCCAGCGCGTTGACGACCCCGACGGCGGCGATCACGGCGGAGAACCCGACGATGACGCTGACGACGGCGTTCAGCTGCACGAAGAAGTCGCGCTGCGCCTGCACCATCTCGGTCGTCATCTGGCCCTGTCCCATCTGCTCGAGCTGGGCCTCGAGCACGTGCTGCATGATCCCCAGTGCGACGGCGAAGGTGACGAGCAGGGTGACGCCGATGACGAGCCCGATCGTCGCTCGCGAGGACCGACCCGGCGCACGCATGGCGTTGCGGCCGGCGAGCAGGACGACGGGGTCGTGCGAGCCGATCCGGCCGATGAGCTGCAGCACCGGCGGCATCACGATGGTCGCTCCGACGGCGACGCCGGCGAACGACACGAACCCGCCGAGGGCAGCCGGCAGCACAGCGATCGGCGAGCTCGCGCTGACCGCGAGCCCGATGAGCACGAGCGCCGCGCCGCCGGCCATGAGCACGATGGCCCAGACCTTGCGGGCGGTGCCGGAGCGGACGTCGTCGTGGCTCGGTTCGACGCTCGAGGACAGCGCCTCGAGCGGGGTGACGGTCAGCACCCGGCGGGAGCCCGCTGCGAACGCTCCCCAGGTCGCCAGGACCACGGCCACGACCGGGAGCACGAGTTCCCACGGCAGGAGCGTGTAGTCGGTGTCGGGCAGGAACCCGTTGCCGCGCAGGACGATGACGAACACCGCGGACAGCCCGGTTCCCACGACGGCGCCGATCAGTCCGCCGAGCACCCCGACGACCAGTCCGGTCCGGGTGATCCGGGCCCGGAGCGTGGCGCCGGTGGCACCGACGAGCCGCTGCAGCGCGATGATGCGGGTCTGGCCGGCGATGAGGGTCGCGCAGGTGTTCGCGGTGACGATCGCGCCGACGTACAGCGCGATGCCGAGGAACAGCCACCCGACGACGGACAGGATCGCCCTGACCGGCCCGAGGTCGGCGAGCCCGGCGGCGCCGAGCGCCTCGGTCACGATGCCCGGGGCGATGACGAGTGCTGAGCCGAACGTGGTGCCGAGCGCCGCGACCAGCACGGTGGGGGCGAAGGAGCGGACGCCGTTCACGCTGCCGCCTCCATCCCCAGCATCGTGGTGGAGATCGCGCCGGCGTCCATCGCCGGGCGGTCGGCGACGACCCGGCCGTCGGCGAGGAACAGGATCCGGTCGGCGTTGGCGGCGGCGACGGGGTCGTGCGTCACCATGACGACGCTCTGACCCCACTCCTGCACGGCCCCGCGCAGGATCGCGAGCACGTCACGGCCGGTGCGCGAGTCGAGGGCACCGGTCGGCTCGTCGGCGACGACGACCGCCGGCCGCGAGGCGAGTGCCCGGGCGATGGCGACGCGCTGCTGCTGCCCACCCGACAGCTGGTGCGGGCGGTGCGACAGCCGGTTGCCGAGTCCGAGCTGGTCGACCAACCGGTCGATCCACCCGCTCTCGTCCTTCGACGGCTTGTGCCCGCCGAGCAGGAACGGCAGCCGGATGTTCTCGCTGACGTCGAGTGTCGGCACCAGGTTGAACGACTGGAACACGAACCCGAGCCGGCGGCGACGGAGCTCGGTCAGGTCCTTGTCACCGAGCCCCGTGATGTCGACCCCGTCGATCTCGATGCGGCCCGCGGACACCGCGTCGAGGCCCGCGGCGACGTGCATGAGCGTCGACTTGCCGGACCCCGACGGCCCCATCACGGCGGTGAACTCCCCCGCGCCGATGTCGACGCTGACGTCGTCGAGCGCCGTCACCCGGCGTGCGGCGTCGCCGTAGTGCTTGGACACGTGGTCGAGTCGGATGATCGGAGCGTGGCTGGTGGTCATGCACCAACGATGGCGTCCGGGAGGCCCGTCCCGCGTCCGTCGGGCGGCTCCTGTGGATGAGCCGCTCGGCTCGACTTCCTGTGGACGGGTCATCCGATCGGATGACGTCCGTCAGTCGGCCTTGCTCACCAGCCCGTGCTCGTGTGCGAACACGACGAGGCGCACGCGGTCGCGGAGTCCGAGCTTCGTCAGGACCCGCGAGATGTGGGTCTTCACGGTCGCCTCGCTGACGTACTCGTGCTGCGCGATCTCGCTGTTGCTGAAGCCGCGGGCCGCCAGGTCGAAGATCTCGCGCTCGCGCGGGGTGAGGTCGTCGAACGTCGCCGGCACGGTGGCGGCCTGCTCGACGGAGTCGTCGTAGCGCCGCAGGAGTTCCCGCGTCGCCGAGGCCGCGAAGACCGCGGTGCCGGCGTGCACGGTCCGCACGGCGGCGAGCAGGAACTCCGGGTCGGCGTCCTTCAGCACGAAGCCGCTCGCCCCGGCCCGGATGGCCTTCGCCGCGGCCTCGTCGAAGTCGAACGTGGTCAGGACGAGCACCTTCGCGCCGTCGGTGCCGGCCTGTTCGACGATGTGCGCGGTCGCCGTGATGCCGTCCATCACGGGCATCCGGACGTCCATGAGCACGACGTCCGGTCGGGTGCGCCGGACGAGTTCGACGCCCTCGGCACCGTCGCCCGCCTCGCCCACGAAGTGCAGGTCGGGTTGGGAGCCGATGAGCATCCGGATGCCGGTGCGGAAGAGTGCCTGGTCGTCGACGAGGGCGACGCGGATGCGGCCGTCGGCCGGCGGGGTGGTGGTCATCGGGCGGTGCGCTCCTGCTCGGTCGGACTGATGGTCGGGGCGGGGGCCGACTCGGCGGTCGGGCTCGCGGTCGGGGCGATGCGCCCACGGGGCATCTGCCCGCTCGCGGGGACGGCGGGCATTCGGACGGCGACCTCGAAGTCGGGGCCACGGACCCCGGCGGTCATCGTGCCGCCGGTCATGGTGGCACGCTCGCGCATGCCGACCAGGCCGTGCCCGGTGCCGGGACCCCGGGTGCCGTCGTCGGCACGGCGGTTCACCACCGCGATCTCGACGGTGTCCGGGCGGTAGGTCAGTGATGCGTGCACCGGCGTGCCGGGCTCACCGTGCTTGTAGGCGTTCGTCAGGCTCTCCTGCACGATCCGGTACACCGCGAGCTGCGTCGTGGTGGGGAGGCCGGTCGGGTCGCCCTCGCGCTCGACCCGGACGTCGAGGCCGACCTGGCGCATCTCGCCGACGAGCCGGTCGATGTCGTCGATCTCCGGCGTCGGGACGGTCCCCTGCTCGTGCCGAAGCGCGCCGAGGAGCTCGCGGACGTCGCCGAGGGCCCGGCGGGCGGTGGTCGAGATGGTGCCGAGGGCCTGGTCCGCGACGGCGGGGTCGGCCTTCAGTGCGTAGCGGGCACCGTCCGCCTGGGCGATGACGACCGCGAGCGAGTGCGCGACGATGTCGTGCATGTCCCGGGCGATGCGCACGCGCTCCTGTTCGACCGCGACCGCTCGGTCGGCTCGGGCGGCGTCGCGCTCGGCGAGCAGCTGGGCCTCGCGGCTCATGCTCGCCGACCGACGGGTGCGGACCACGAGGCCCGCCAACCACGGCAGGAGCAACAGGAGCAGGACGACGGCGAAGTACGAGACCGTGACCTGCACCGACTCCTGGAACGGCGTCGAAGCGGTCTCGATCGTCAATCGGTTCCGGTAGTCGTCGACGCCGATGTACAGCGCCGCGGTGACGGACCCGACGATGGCCGAGACGAGTCCTGCCAGCCGCACCCGCCGACTGCCGTAGGCGCTCGTCGTGTAGAGCACCGCGGCGATGAAGGCGTTCGACAGGTCGGGCATCTGGCCCGTGACCATCTCGAAGACCGCGAACACCCAGGCGACGGCCAGTGCGAGTCCGGGCGACAGCCGTCGGAGCGCGAGGGCAGCGGTCATGCCGACGACCGTGACGATCGCGAGCGGGGAGTCCATGCCCCGCGCCGAGGTGATCAGCACGAGCGAGCCGAGCACCACGGCGATGACGACGTCGGTGATGACCTGCGCGCGCAGCATGGGACGGAACACGCGTCCACGGTACGGCGCTCGGCTCACGGGCGCGTCCCTCGTGTGGATGACTCCTGGCGCCCGACGCTCAGAAGCCGAGGCGTCCGAGCTGCTTGGGGTCACGCTGCCACTCCTTGGCGACCTTCACACGGATGTTGAGGTACACGTGCCGACCGCCGAGCAGCGACTCGATCTCGACGCGGGCGCGGGAGCCGACGTCCTTCAGGCGCTCCCCCTTGTGGCCGATGACGATCGCCTTCTGGCTGTCGCGCTCGACGAACAGGTTCGCGAAGATGCGCAGCGGCCCGTCGGCGTCGTCGTCCTCGTCCGGCTCGACGATGTCCTCGATCACGACGGCGAGCGAGTGCGGCAGTTCGTCGCGGACGCCCTCGAGCGCGGCTTCGCGGATGAGTTCGCTGATGCGCTCCTCGTCGGTCTCCTCGGTCACTGCCGACGAGTCGTACAGCTGGGGCGACTCCGGCAGCAACGACGTGATCTCGCCGAGGAGGTCCTCGAGCTGCAGGCCCTTCGTGCCGGACGTCGGGATGATCGAGTCCCAGTCGCGGAGCCGGGAGACGGCCAGCAGCTGCTCGCCGACCTTGTCCTTCGAGGTGCGGTCGATCTTGGTGACGATCGCGACCTTCTTGGCCCGCGGGTACTGGTCGAGGGTGTCGTTGATGAAGCGGTCGCCCGGGCCGATCGGCTCGTTGGCGGGGACGCAGAACCCGATGACGTCGACGTCACCGAGCGTGGACTGCACCAGGTCGTTGAGCCGCTCGCCGAGCAGGGTGCGGGGACGGTGCACGCCCGGGGTGTCGACGATGATGACCTGGCCGTCGGGCCGGTGCACGATGCCGCGGATCGCGCGACGGGTGGTCTGCGGCTTCGACGAGGTGATCGCGACCTTCTGGCCCACCAGCGCGTTCGTCAACGTGGACTTGCCCACGTTCGGACGCCCGACGAACGAGACGAAGCCCGCGCGGTAGGGCTTGCCCGAGGCGGTGGGGGTGGAGTCGGAGTCGGTCATGCGTGCGTGGTTCCCGTCGTGGTGGTGGCGTCGTCGAAGGCGCCCTCGACACCCGCGAGGGCGTCGGTGCGTTCGGCGAGCACGGTGATGAGGTGGCGGCGCTTGCCCTCGACCCGGTCGGCCGTCAGGACGACGCCGGAAACCGTGACCGTGTCGCCGGAGATCGCCAGGTGGCCGAGCTCCTTGGTGAGCAGACCGCCGGCGGTGTCGACGTCGTCGTCGTCCAGCTCGATGCCGAACAGGTCGCCGAGCTCGTCGACGGGCAGTCGGGCCGAGATGCGCCAGAGGCCGGGCTCGACCTCGACCCGGTCGACCACGGCGCGGTCGTACTCGTCGGAGATGTCCCCGACGAGCTCTTCGATGAGGTCCTCCATCGTGACGAGACCGGCGACGCCGCCGTACTCGTCGACGACCAGGACCAGGTGGTTCTTCGCGACCTGCATGTGCCGCAGGGTGTCGTCGGCGGCCTTCGACTCCGGCACGAACTCGGCCGGACGCAGCAGCCGGGTGACCCGCTCGCTGCCGGACCCCGGTCGCTCGTACAGCGCCCGCGACACGTCACGCAGGTACAGGACGCCGAGGACGTCGTCGCTGTCCTTGCCGGTGACGGGCATGCGGGACACCCCGGCGGCCAGGAACTGCTCCATGCCCGCGGCGAGCGTGTCCGAGCCGTCGACCGTCAGCATGTCGGTGCGCGGCACCATCACCTCGCGCACGAGGGTGTCGCTGAACTCGAAGACCGAGTGGATGAGTTCGCGGTCCTCGTCCTCGAGCACGTTGCTCTCGGTGGCCTCGTCGACGAGGGACAGCAGTTGTTCTTCGCTCGACACCGTCGAGGCGCTGCGGCCGCGGCCCGGGGTCACGCGGTCACCGATCCGGACGAGCAGACCGGCGAGCGGACCGAGCACGATCCGGACGGCACGGACCAGGCCGCCGGTGGACGCCAGCAGCCGTTCGGCGTGCGCCCGTCCGACGCTGCGCGGACTCGACCCGACGAGCACGAACGACACGGCCGTCATGATCGCGGCAGAGACGATGAGCGCCACCCACCAGCTGTCGAACGCCCGCACCAGGGCGATCGTGACGAGCACGGCCGCGGCGGTCTCGGCGAGCACGCGGAAGAAGTTCAGGGCGTTGACGTGCGCGCCGACGTCGTCCGCGATCGCCTCGAGCGCACGACGACGCTTGTTGCCGCGGGCGATCTCGTCGAGGTCGGCACGGGACACCACGGAGAGCGCGGCGTCGCTCGCGGCGAGGAGCCCGCCGAGCACGACGAGCCCGAGCGCGACCGCGAGCAGACCGACGACGACGAGCATCGGCTACCGACCCCGGCGCTGGGCCGCGAAGGCCGTCAGGATCTCGCCCTGCAGCCCGAACATCTCGGCCTTCTCGTCCGGCTCGGCATGGTCGAAGCCGAGCAGGTGCAGGATGCCGTGGCAGGTGAGCAGCAGCATCTCGTCGGTGCTGGAGTGCCCGGCGGTCTTCGCCTGTTCCTCGGCGACCTGCGGGCAGAGCACGATGTCGCCGAGCAGGCCGGCGGGCGTGGGGTCCTCTTCGGTGCCCGGTCGGAGCTCGTCCATCGGGAAGCTCAGGACGTCGGTGGGGCCGGGCTCGTCCATCCACCGCACGTGCAGCTGCTCCATCGCGCCCTCGTCGACCAGGACGATCGCGAGTTCGGCGTCCGCGTGCACGTGCATCGCGTCGAGGGCGAACGCGGCGAGGCGCTGGATGGCTGCCTCGTCCACCTCGACCCCGGACTCGTTGTTGAGCTCGATGCTCACCGGTTGCCTCCTCGGGCGTCGTTCTGGGGGTACGGGGGTCGCTGGCGGTCCTGCGGCGGCCGACCACGGCGCTCGGCACGGTTGGCGCCGTCGGGGTTGCCGACCGGCGCGGTGCCCCGGCCACCGGGACGGTGACCGGCCTGCTCGGCGAGACGTTCCTCGTCGTAGACGGTGTAGGCGTCGACGATGCGACCGACGAGCGTGTGCCGCACGACGTCCTCGCTGCCGAGCCGGGCGAAGTGGATGTCCTCGACCGTCTCGAGGATCCGCGTCACGAGCCGGAGTCCGGACACGTTGCCCGGCAGGTCGACCTGGGTGATGTCACCCGTCACGACCATCTTCGAGCCGAACCCGAGACGCGTCAGGAACATCTTCATCTGCTCGGGCGTCGTGTTCTGCGCCTCGTCGAGGACGACGAACGAGTCGTTGAGCGTCCGGCCGCGCATGTACGCGAGCGGCGCGACCTCGACCGTGCCCGCAGCCAGCAGCTTCGGGACCAACTCGGGGTCCATCATCTCGTTCAGGGCGTCGTACAGCGGCCGCAGGTACGGGTCGATCTTGTCGGTGAGCGTGCCCGGCAGGAACCCGAGCCGCTCGCCGGCCTCGACCGCGGGACGGGTCAGGATGATCCGGGTGACCTCGCGCCGCTGCAGGGCCTGGACAGCCTTCGCCATCGCCAGGTACGTCTTGCCGGTGCCGGCGGGGCCGATGCCGAACGTGATGGTGTGCTCGTCGATGGCGTCGACGTAGGCGCGCTGCCCGTCGGTCTTCGGCCGCACGGACTTGCCGCGGCTCGACACGATCGGCGTGCCGAAGGTGTCGGACGGCTTGCGGTCGTCGTCGAGGATCCGTGCCGACATCGGGATGTCCGACGGGCCGATGTCCTGCCCGCGCTTGACCATGCCGACGAGTTCGTCGACGAGCGCCTTCGCCCGCGCGACCTCGCGCTCGGGCCCGGTGAGCGTGACCTCGTTGCCGCGGACGACGACCTTGACGCCCGGGTACTGCCGTTCGACGGTCTTCAGCAGGCGGTCTTGGGGACCGAGGAGCTGGACCATGGCGATGCCGTCGACCTGGAGGGCGACGGAGACGACCTGGTCGTCGTCGGTGGTGGGCTGTGCTGGTTCGTTAGCCGGCAAGGGTGCCTTCCTGCAGTTCACCTGCGAGTACGTGCGCGTGCACGTGGAACACGGTCTGACCGGCGGCTTCGCCGGTGTTGAAGACGAGACGGAACTGGCCGCCGGCGCGCTCGTCGGCGATGCGCTGCGCGGTGGCGACCAGGTGGGCGAGGAGCTCGGGGTCACCGGCCGCGAGTTCGGCGACGTTCGCGTACTGCTCGGTCTTGGGGATGACCAGCACGTGGACGGGTGCCTTCGGGGCGATGTCCTCGATCGCGATCACGCGGTCGTCCTCGGCGACGACGGTCGCCGGGATCTCGCGCGCGATGATCTTGCTGAAGACGCTGGGCGTGCTGGTGCTCATGACTCCATCGTAGAACGCAGGACCGACCTCGGGCCTTCCCTCACCAGCGCCCGAGTCCGGCCTGCAGGATCGCGAGTGCCGCGGGACCGGCGGTCGAGGTCCGCAGCACGCTGTCGCCGAGCCGGACCCTGATCGCTCCCGCGGCCTCGAGCCGCTCGAGCTCGGAGCCGTCGATGCCGCCTTCCGGCCCCACCACGAGGGCGATCTCGTCGAGGTCCGCCGTCGGTTCCCAGGTCGCGAGCCGCACGGTCGCGGTGGGGTCGAGCACGAGCACCGCAGCACCGGCGCCGAGCGCGGGGACGAGCTGCGTCGTCGTGACGAGCGGCCCGACCTCGGGCACCCGCGACCGGATCGCCTGCTTCGCGGCCTCGTGCGCGATGGCCGTCCAGCGCGATCGACCCTTCTCGACCTTCGGGCCCTCCCACCGGGAGACACTGCGCGCTGCGGACCACGGCACGATCCGGTCGACGCCGATCTCCGTCGACGCCTGCACCGCCATCTCGTCGCGGCCGCCCTTGGCGAGGGCCTGCACGAGCGTCAGCGACGGGACCGGCAGCGGGTCGACGGACAGTGATGCCACGGACAACACCAGCGAGTCGCGGTCGACGGACTCCACCGCACCGGACACGACGGTCCCCCGTCCGTCCGAGAGCCGCAGCGTCTCACCGACCCGCACGCGCGAGACGGTCACGGCGTGCCGTCCCTCTGCCCCGTCGAGCGTCACGGAGCCACCGACGGCGACGCCGTCGAGCGACTCCACGACGTAGAGCGATGCCATCAGAAGTTGAAGAAGCGGTCGCGGAGCTTGCCGAACATGCCCTGCTGGAACCGGGCGAGCTGCGGCGCCGACGCCTTGTGCGACTTCGCGAGCTGCTCGACGAGCTGGCGTTCCTTGTGCGACAGCTTCGTCGGGGTGACGACCTGCACGCCGACCCGGAGGTCACCGCGGCCGCTCCCGCGCAGCTTGGTGATGCCGCGGTCCTTGATCACCAGGACGTCCGCGCTCTGCACCCCCGGACGGATCTCGAGTTCGACGGGCCCGTCGAGTCCGTCGATCGTCGTGGTGGTGCCGAGCACGGCATCGGTCATCGCGACCTCGAGGGTGGCGAGCAGGTCGTCACCGTCGCGGCTGAAGACGTCGTCGTGCCGCACCCGGATCTCCAGGTACAGGTCGCCGGAGGGGCCACCGGCGGGGCCGACCTCGCCCTGTCCGGGCATCTGCAGTCGCAGGCCCGAGTCGACGCCCGCGGGGACGTCGACCGGCACGGTGCGACGGGCGCGGACGCGGCCCTGACCCTGGCAGGTCGGGCAGGGGCTCGGGATGACGGTGCCGTAGCCGCGGCAGGTGCCGCACGGGGCGCTCGTCACGACGTTGCCCAGCAGCGAGCGGACCTGGCGCTGGATGTTGCCGGAACCGCCGCAGATGTCGCAGGTGCGCGGGCTGGTGCCGGGTGCGCAGCACGACCCGTGACAGGTCTCGCACAGGACGGCGGTGTCGACCTCGACGTCCTTGTGGGTGCCGAAGACGACCTCGTCGAGGTCGACGTCGATGCGGAGCAGGGCGTCCTGCCCGCGCTCGGCACGGCTGCGGGGACCACTGCCCCGGCCGCCACCACCACCACCGCCGAAGAAGGCGTCGAAGATGTCACTGAACCCGCCGGCACCGCCGCCGAAGGGGCTGTCGGCCTGGGGCCCGGCGTCGTACCGGCGCCGCTGCTCCGGGTCGCTCAGGACGTCGTACGCGTGCGTGACGTCCTTGAACCGCTCGGCTGCCTCTGGCGCAGGGTTCACGTCCGGGTGGAGCTCACGCGCCAGGCGGCGGTAGGCCTTCTTGATGTCGGCATCGGAGGCGTCTCGCTGGACGCCGAGGACGTCGTAGTGGTCTGCCACGTATCCCTCAGTCGGTTGTGTTCGGTCGGTCGGTCGGTGTTGCAGTCGATCAGTGTTCGCCCAGGAGCTTGGACAGGTACCGTGCGACGGCCCGGACGGCAGCCATGTTCGTGCCGTAGTCCATCCGGGTCGGGCCCAGGACACCCAGACGTGCCACCTCGCCGCCACCGGCGAGGTACCCGCCGGCGACGATGCTCGTGGCGTCGAGCCCGTACTCGGCGTTCTCGACGCCGATGCTGGCCGCCACCGCGATGTCGTCCACCTGCATCTCCCCGAACAACCGGAGCAGGGTGACTTGTTCCTCGATCGCTTCGAGCACCGGGAAGAGCCCGCCGGAGAAGTCCTGCTCGCTCTTCGCCAGGTTGGCGGCGCCGGCCATCACCAGGCGGTCCTGACGGTTCGCCGCGACCTGCTCGATGAGGGTCGCCACGACGACCCCGCCGAGCGCTTGGGCGTCGGGCCGGAGCTGTTGCGGCACCGCACGGAGCGCGGTGGGCACGTCCTGCAGCAGGAGCCCCACGGCCGCGCCGTTCAGCACCGTGCGGAGTTCGGTCAGCAGCGGCTCGTCGAGCGCGACGTCGGTCTCGACGACGCGTTGTTCGACCCGGGCGGTGTCGGTGATGAGCACGACCATGAGCCGGGCGTCGCCGAGTCGCACCAGCTCGACGTGCTGCACCCGGGCGCGCACCATCGAGGGGTACTGCACCAGAGCGACCTGGTTCGTGAGCTGGCTGAGCAGGCGCACGGTGCGGCCGAGGACCTCGTCGAGGTCGTTCGGGGCGCCGAGGAAGGTCTCGATGGCGTGCCGCTGGGCGCTCGTCAGCGGCCGGGCTGCGGCCAGGTGGTCGACGAACAGCCGGTAGCCCTTGTCGGTCGGCACCCGGCCGGACGAGGTGTGCGGCGCGACGATGAGCTGCTCGTCCTCGAGCAGGGCCATGTCGTTGCGGATCGTGGCGGCGCTGACACCGAACGCGTGCCGTTCGACGATCGTCTTGGAGCCGACCGGTTCGCGCGACGCCACGTAGTCGCGCACGATGGCCTTCAGGACCTCGAGGCTGCGTTCACTGACCACGAGCGCTCCTTCCTGGTCGACCTGGCACTCGGACGTGTCGACTGCTGATCCTACGCCCGCACGACTGCACCCCCGATACGCTTCCGGCATGACCTACGGACAGCAGCCCGGTGGCCCGCAGAACCCGAACGGGCCCCAGTACCCGAGCGGGTACACCCCGCCGCAGCCGATGAGCCCGGAGGACCAGCGCCTCTGGGCCACGCTGACGCACATCGGTGGGATCTTCTTCAACTTCGTCGCCCCGCTCGTGGCCTACTTGGTGCTGCGCGACCGCGGCGGCTTCATCCGCGAGCACACTCGGGTCGCACTGAACTTCCACATCACCGTGGCGATCGCGTACGTCGCGTGCGGCATCCTGACCGTGGTGTTCATCGGAGCACTGCTGTTCCCGATCGTCGCCGTCCTGACGATCGTCTTCGGCATCCTGGCGGCCGTCGCCGCGAACCAGGGGCAGTTCTACCGCTACCCCCTGTCGATCGAGTTCATCAAGCAGTAGCGAGCACGACGCAGCTGTCGACCGGCAGCACCGGTCAGTCCAGCAGCTCCCGCACCACCGCGTCGGCGAGCAGGCGACCCTGCAGGGTCAGGTCGACGCGTCCCCGCACCGCGGCCGACCCGTCCACGAGACCCCGTGCGATGAGTCCCGCGATCCGGCCACGGGCCTCCTGGCGGATCTCGCTCGTCGCGAGCTCGCCACGGACCCGCGCGGCGAGGAGCAGGCGCTCGACGTAGCGGGTCTCGTCGTCGATGACCTCGCGCCCGGCGGCCGGCGACTCGCCGGACAGCACCCGGTTCGCGTACGCGGCCGGGTGCTTGACGTTCCACCAGCGCGTGCCGGCGACCGCGGAGTGGGCGCCGGGGCCGACACCCCACCAGTCGTGGCCCTTCCAGTACGACAGGTTGTGGCGACTCGCGTGCGCGTCGCCGCGGGCCCAGTTCGACACCTCGTACCAGGAGTACCCGGCGTCGCCGAGCACCTGGTCGGCGAGCTCGTACATGTCGGCGGCCAGGTCGTCGTCGGGGGCCGGCAGTTCGCCGCGCGCCACCATGCGGCCCATCGCGGTGCCGTCCTCGACGATGAGCGAGTACGCCGACACGTGGTCCGGCTCGCAGGCCAGCGCGGCGTCGAGCGAGGTGCGCCAGTCGTCGAGGGACTCCCCCGGCGTCGAGTAGATGAGGTCGAGGGAGACGTCGAGGCCCTGCTGCTTCGCGAGGTCGACGACGACCGGCACGCGCAACGGGTCGTGGGTGCGGTCGAGGGTCGCGAGGACGTGCGGGACCGCGGACTGCATGCCGTAGCTGATCCGGTTGAACCCGCCCTCGCGCAGTGTCTGCAACGAGGACGCGTCGACCGAGTCCGGGTTCGCCTCGGTCGTGACCTCGGCGCCGGGCAGGATCCCCCACGTGTCGTCGATGGCCCGCAGGATCATCGCCAGGTCGGACGCGGGCAGCATCGTCGGGGTCCCGCCGCCGAAGAACACGGTCGACACGGGCCGACGCGGCACGCCGGAGCGGTCGAGCACGGTCGCGGCCCACTCGATCTCCCGCACCGCGTGGCCGGCGTAGTCGTCGCGGCGCACGCCGCGGAGCTCGGACGCCGTGTACGTGTTGAAGTCGCAGTAGCCGCAGCGCACCCGGCAGAACGGCACGTGGACGTAGACCCCGAACGGCACGGCCGCCGGGTCGGAACCGGCGGCGGAGCCCGCCGCGGCTCGTGGCACGATCAGGCCGTCAGCGGGTGCCGGATCGGCGATCGGGAGAGCACTCGGCATGGAGTCCATTGTCCGTCATGATGGACGCATGGAGCACCACCCCGTCCCCACCACGGTCCTGTGGGACATCGACGGCACCCTCGTGATGAACGCGTCGTCCCCGGGCAACCTCTACCACCTCGCGCTCGAGCGGGCGGTCGGCCGCGACCTCACCCTGCGCGTCGGGCACCAGCACGGTCGGACCGATGCCGGGCTCATCGCCGAGCACGTCCGTGCGCACGCGTTCGAGGACACGATCATCCCGACGGTCAGCGGCCACCTGCGCGACCTCACCGCCGAGCGGCACGCCTCGGGCGACCACCGGTCCCCCGTCCCCGGTGCCACCGCGCTGCTCACCCGCTTCGCCGAGCTCGGGTGGCGGAACGGCCTGCTCACGGGCAACTCCGAGTACCGCGCCCGCGTCAAGCTGGCCGGTGCCGGGTTCGACGAGGGCCTGTTCGACTGGGACCACTCCTACTTCGGCGACACCGAGGTGGAGCGCGCGGACGTCACCACCCGCGCGGCGGCGGAGCTCGCCGGCACCCGTGCCGTCATCGTCGGCGACACCCCGCGGGACGGCGAGGCCGCGGACGCCGCCGGCATCCCCTTCCTGGCGGTCGCCACCGGGGTGTTCGACGTCGAGGCGCTGCGGGTCACCAACGCGGTCACGGTCGCGCGGGACTGCCGGGTCGACGCCGCCCTGATCGAGGACGCGATCGCGGCACTGCCCCCACTGCGTTAGTCGCCCCGCAGCGCCGCCAGGTACTGCTCCGCCATCACCTTCTGCTGCCGACGCAGCAGCGGCGCGACGAACTGCCACTTCCGGCTCGACGGCTGCGAGAACTGCCGGATCTGCAGCCACACGGAACCGTCCGACGTGCGCTCGACGACGAACGACTCCTCACCGGAGAGCGGGTGCCCCTCGAGCGTGCCGTACGCGAAGCCCTTGCGGTCGTGCTCGTCGATGATCGACACGACCCGCACGGGCGCCTGCACGGTCCGCCCGAAGGCGTGCATCGTGAGCGTCGCCGACGTGCCGGCGGTCACCAGCGGTGTGCCGTCGGGCGCGAACTTCTCGACCCGGGGCGTGCCGATAGAGGCGGGGGCGATCGGGACGCCGTCGTCGTCGAACGTCACCGGGTTGTACCGGACCTCGTCGTCGTCGGGCTGTTCCTCGACGCGCACGCGGATGCCGCTGCGCTCCTGGATCTGCCACGTCAGGGCCTGCGTCACCGCGGTCTCGAACCGCTGGTCTCCGTGTCCGATCCGGGCACGCGACTCGGTTGGGGTGAACCCCTCGGGCGGGTACGTCATGAGGTCCGACGCCTGGGTCGCCCCCACCGCGCCGTAGGTCAGGGCGGTCCGGTAGCTCCCGCGGATGCTCATGCCGCCAGCCTACTTGCGCCTGCCCCGTCGGATCGAACCGATCACCGCTCAGGTCGCGTCGGCCGGGCCGCGTCGTCCGGTTCGCGTGCACCCCGAACTGGAGGCCCGACACCCGCCCGCACCGCCCCTATCGTTGCAGCGTGCCCCGCTCCACCCCCGCGCTCTGGCGGTCCGTCGACCGTCGGACCGCGACGCTCGCCGCGCTCACGCTCGTCGCCTTCGGCGCCGCCGCACTCGCGCGTGTCCTGGTCGACGCGACGACCGCCGGCATCGGCTCGTCCGCGCGCTACGTCGCGGTGCCGCCAGCACAGTGGGACACCTTCGACACCGCGAACGCGATCGCCGCGGTCGGTGCGTGCTGCGCCGGAGCCGGGGTCCTGCTGTTCGGCGCCAGCCTCGTGTCCGCCGTGCGGCGGCGCCGGGCCACGCGGATGCCGCAGTGGCTCGGCGCCGTGACGATCGTCCTGGCCCTCGGGGCCGTGGTGTCGGGGATCGCCGCGACCCAGCAGACGGACTTCGGTGCGGCCGCCGGGCTGGTCATCCTGCGGACCGCACTGGCTGGACTGGCCGCAGCGAGCCTCCCGGCCCTCTGCCTGGCCGTGCTGCGGGCGCGGGCCACTCGGACCCGCTGACCCGTCGCTACTTCTTCTTCTCTTCCACGTCGCCGGAGAGCGCTGCGATGAAGGCTTCCTGCGGGACCTCGACCCGGCCGATGGTCTTCATGCGCTTCTTGCCCTCCTTCTGCTTCTCGAGGAGCTTGCGCTTGCGAGTGATGTCACCGCCGTAGCACTTCGCCAGGACGTCCTTGCGCATCGCGCGGATGCTCTCGCGGGCGATGATCCGCGCGCCGATGGCGGCCTGGATCGGGACCTCGAACTGCTGGCGCGGGATGAGCTTGCGCAGCCGTTCGGTCATCAGCGTGCCGTAGGCGTAGGCCTTGTCGCGGTGCACGATCGCGCTGAACGCGTCGACCTGGTCGCCCTGCAGCAGGATGTCGACCTTCACGAGGTCGGCTGCCTGGTCACCGATGGGCTCGTAGTCGAGCGAGGCGTAGCCCTGCGTCTTGCTCTTCAGCTGGTCGAAGAAGTCGAACACGATCTCGCCGAGGGGCATCTCGTAGCGGATCTCGACGCGGTCCTCGCCGAGGTACTCCATGCCGAGCAGCGAGCCGCGGCGCGACTGGCACAGCTCCATGATCGCGCCGACGTAGTCCTTCGGGGCCAGGATCGCCGCGCGGACCATGGGCTCGCGGACCTCGACGATGCGGCCACCGGGGAACTCGGACGGGTTCGTGACCTCGGTCACGGAGTTGTCCTCGTTCGTGACCTCGTAGATCACGCTGGGCGCGGTCGTGATGAGGTCGAGGCCGAACTCGCGCGAGAGCCGCTCGGTGATGATCTCGAGGTGCAGCAGGCCGAGGAACCCGCAGCGGAAGCCGAAGCCGAGCGCCACGGACGTCTCGGGCTCGTAGACCAGCGCTGCATCGGAGAGCTTGAGCTTGTCGAGCGCGTCGCGGAGGTCGGGGTAGTCCGACCCGTCGATCGGGTACAGGCCCGAGAACACCATCGGCTTCGGGTCCGTGTAGCCGGGCAGGGCCTCGGTCGCGGGCTTCTGCGCACTCGTGACGGTGTCGCCGACCTTGGACTGGCGGACGTCCTTCACGCCGGTGATCAGGTAGCCGACCTCGCCGACGGAGAGCCCCTTCGTCGGGATCGGCTCGGGGCTCGACACCCCGATCTCGAGGATCTCGTGCGTCGACTTGGTCGACATCATCTGGACCTTCTCGCGCGGCTTGATCGAGCCGTCGATCATCCGGATGTAGGTGACGACGCCGCGGTAGCTGTCGTACACCGAGTCGAAGATCATCGCGCGCGGCGCGGCCTCGACATCGCCGACCGGTGCCGGCACACGCCGGACCACCAGGTCGAGGAGCTCGGGGACGCCGACGCCCGTCTTGCCGGAGACGCGCAGGACGTCCTCCGGCTTGCCGCCGATGAGCTGCGCGAGCTCGGCCGCGTACTTCTCGGGTTCGGCCGCCGGCAGGTCGATCTTGTTGAGCACCGGGATGATCTCGAGGTCGTTCTCGAGCGCCAGGTACAGGTTCGCCAGCGTCTGCGCCTCGATGCCCTGGGCGGCGTCGACGAGCAGGATCGCACCCTCGCACGCTGCCAGGGACCGCGAGACCTCGTACGAGAAGTCGACGTGCCCGGGGGTGTCGATCATGTTGAGCGCGAAGGTCTCACCATCGAGCTCCCACGGCATGCGGACGGCCTGCGACTTGATCGTGATGCCGCGCTCGCGCTCGATGTCCATGCGGTCGAGGTACTGCGCGCGCATCGCGCGCTCCTCGACGACGCCGGTCATCTGCAGCATGCGGTCGGCCAGCGTGGACTTGCCGTGGTCGATGTGCGCGATGATGCAGAAGTTGCGGATCGCGCCGGCCGGGGTCGCGGCGGGCTCGAGCGGAGCGGATGCTTGTGGGCTCACGGTTCCTCAGGTGGGTCGGACGGTCGGCCCAGTCTCCCATGCTTCACCCGCTCTGGAGGCACGGCGCGGCTGCGCGGTTCCGTGCGACGCGCGCTCGGTGCGCCCTCGCGCCGGCGTGCCGGCCCCGCACGGTGCGAGGTCGGCGGGCCCGTGCGCGGTTGGCCGCCCCGTGACCGGATGCTGCGCGGCACGGGGCGAGCATCCTCGCACCAGGTGGAGGACTGCGCACCGTGCGCTGTCGCGCCAACCGGCTCCGGGCCTCCTGGCCGCGATCGCCCGTCAGACGGAGGCGTGTGCCGGTGCGGGCAACGCGCCCAGGCCGCGCCGCAGGTCGTCGGGGGTCGCGGCCAGGCAGACGCGGATCCAGCCCTCGCCGGTGCGGCCGAACGCGCTGCCGGGCGCGACCGCGACGGCCTCGCGCTGCAGGAGGCCGAGCGCCCACGCCGCGACGTCGCCGTCCGAGGCGTGCGACACGTCGACCCAGAGGTAGAAGGCGCCGCGCGGGTCGAGGTACCGGATCCCGGCGGCGTCGAGGACCTCCTTCGCGACCTCGAGGTTCGCCCGGTAGTGCTCGCGGGCGTCGCGCACCGCGGAGTGGTCCCCGACGATCGCCGCCAGCGCCGCGTACTGGTCGGGTTCGGCGACGCAGCTGATCATCGCCTCCTGCGTGGTGCGCATCGTCGGCCCGAGGCCCTTCGGCGTCACGAGGTACCCGACCCGGACACCCGTCATGGCGTAGGTCTTGCTCAGCGAGAACGCGGAGAACACCCGGTCGTCCTCGTCGAGCGCAGCCAGGCTGACGTGGCGGGTGCCGTAGGTGAAGTACTCGTAGACCTCGTCGCTGATCACCCACAGGTCGTGCCGCTTCGCGAAGGAGAACAGCGCGCGGAGGGTGTCCTCGCCGAACACCGAGCCGAGCGGGTTCGACGGCGAGTTCACCACGAGCACGCGGGTGCGCTCGGTGACGCTCGCCTCGAGCGCCTCGAGGTCTGGCTCGAACCCGTGCTGCGGTTCGAGCCGGTACGGCACCGGTGTGGCCCCGAGGATGTGCGCGTTCATCGTGAACGTCGTGTAACCGGGGTCCGGCACCAGGACCTCGTCGCCGGGACTCAGCGTCAGCGTCATCGCCTGGAACAGGGCCTGCGTCGCACCGATCGTCATCCAGATCTGTTCGAGGTCGGCCTCGATGCGGTTCTCGCGGCGGAGCTTGTCGCGGATCGCCTCGCGCAGAGGTGCGATGCCGCCGTTCGGCGTGTAGTCGGTGCGGTCCTCGGTCCACGCGCGACGGGCCGCGTCACCGATGTGCGGTGCCACGGGCACGTCCGGTTCGCCGATCACGAGCATCGTGACCGGGGTGCCAGCGGACTGCAGCAGCGCTGCCTGCTCGAAGACCCTCCGGATGCCGGAGGCGGGCACGGTGTCGATCCGAGGCGCGAGGGATGGCATGCCGTCACCGTATCCGGTGCGTGTTGCCGCGAGATCACGCCGATCCGGCGGTGTTTCGTGCTTTGGTGGCGGGCCGTTCGCCTGGTAATGTTGGTGGCTGGCTTGCGCGTTCCCCGCCCACGGGTGGAACGCGATGCGACCGAGGGCCCCTCTACCCCGCGGTCGCGCCCACCCGTACGAGACGAAGCAGGAGCTACACATGGCGAACATCAAGTCGCAGATCAAGCGCATCAAGACCAACCTCAAGGCCACCGAGCGCAACAAGGCCTACAAGTCGGAGCTGAAGACGTTCATCCGTCACACCAACGACGCCGTTGCCGCTGGCGACAAGGACAAGGCCGTTGCCGCCCTGGCCACCGCGTCGAAGAAGCTCGACAAGGCCGTGAGCAAGGGTGTCATCCACCGCAACCAGGCCGCGAACCGCAAGTCGGCCATCGCGAAGAAGGTTGCATCGCTCTGATCTCCTGAGCGCTGCACGAAGGCCCCGCACCGTTCGGTGCGGGGCCTTCGTCATGTGCGGGGGCAGTGCGTGCGGCGTGGGCGGGCGGCCTGCGTCGCGGGCGGCACGCTTCGTGAGCAGAAATGGTCGGGTGGCAGGTCGGCACTCGACCATTTCTGCTCACCAAGTGCGCGAGAGTGCGCGGGTGTGGGCGCGCGACGAGCGCGCGACGACCGGGAGGCGCGGGTCGCCTCAGCGCGCCTCGCCGCGTCGGGCGATGGTGCGGACCATGACCTCGAGTGCGTAGTGCGCGTCGCGCGAGCCGCCCTTCACCGCGGTGTCCGCCTCGGCGATGCTCGTGATCGCGTTCGCAAGTCCCGTCTCACTCCACGAGGCGACGTCACGCTGCGCGCGCTGCACCTGCCACGGGGCCATGCCGAGCGCCGACGCCGCCTGACCGCTCGGCCCGCGGAACGCGCTGACCTTCGCCATCGTGCGGATCTTGCTCGCGAACGCCGCGACGATCGGCACGGGGGCTTCGCCCGTGGCCAGCGCGTGCCGCAACTCGACGATCGCCGGAGCGGACCGTCCGGCCAGCGCGATGTCGGCCACCTTGAACGCGTTCGTCTCGACACGACCGCCGTAGTACTTGTCGACGACCTTGTCGGTGATCTCCTGCGCCTCGTCTGCCAGGAGCTGCCGACAGGCGGCGGCGAGCTCGGCCAGGTCGTCCGCGAAGGCGACCACGAGGGTACGGACCGCCGACGGCGCGATCTTGCGTCGGGCGGCGCGGAACTCGGCGTTCACGAAATCGATGCGGTCGGTCTCGCGCTTGAGCTCGTCGCACAGGACCTCGACCCCACCGCCGACCCCGCTGCGGATCGTGTCGAGCAGCTTCTTGCCGCGCACCCCGCCGCCGTGCCGGAGCACCAGGGTGACGTCGTCTGCCGGAGCCTGCAGGTACGAGATGGTCTCGGTGATGAAGGCGTCGGTGCACT
The DNA here is from genome assembly GCF_003752545.1 of Curtobacterium sp. PhB172. Classification (NCBI taxonomy): domain Bacteria; kingdom Bacillati; phylum Actinomycetota; class Actinomycetes; order Micrococcales; family Microbacteriaceae; genus Curtobacterium; species Curtobacterium sp. PhB172. The sequence continues at coordinate 191,987 of NZ_RKIF01000009.1, read as the reverse complement.
TCTCCACGTTGGTGACCCGGACGAGTCGCGGCTCGCCGAACAACGACGGGCTGGCGAGGGTCGCGAGCAGCCCGGGAGCGTACTGGTCGGCCTCGAGGTCGTGCACCTCGAGCGCCGGGTCCTCGCCCACGAGCAGGTTCTTGAGCACACTGCTCGCCCGGTCGGCCAGGAACGCCTCGGGCCCGGTGACGAGCACGACCGGGGCCGGGCGGATCCCCGACCAGGGGACCTGGTCGATCTTCGCTGCGGCGCGCGCGGGCTTCTTGGCGGGCATGCGGTCCTTCCGGTGGTGCCGACCCGGACGGTGCCGGTGCGACGAGTGCTCCGACGATCCTACGGGCGGCCACCGACGGCGTGTGCTCCGTCCACACCCGCAGGTCGTCGGTGGCCGTCCGACCCACCACGACGGTGCCGAGTTCGTCGGTGCGGTACGCGGCGGTCCCGGACGATGCGAGCATCGACAGCGCCGACCGTGTCGGGTGACCGTACGTGTTGTCCGCGCCGACGCCGACGAGTCCGACGCGGGCCGCGAGCTGCCGGTACAGCAGGGGGTCCTGGTCGGCCGAACCGTGGTGCGAGACCTTCACGACGTCGACGCGCCCGTCGGGGAGTGCACTGCCGGAGCGGACACGGCGCTGGGCGGTCGCCCCCAGGTCGCCGAGGAACACCCCGGACAGGCACGTGGGGCAGTCGTCGCCCGGCAGTGGTTCGGTCACGAGCACGATGCTCGCGTCGTTGCCGGCGTCCGGGCTGCCCGCCCGCGGCCACACCACGCGCCAACCGAGCGGCCCGAGCACGCCGGACACCCGGTCGTCGGCCTGCCGGACGTCGACGCCACCGCGCTGCAGGTCCTGCACGACGCGGCTGTCCGACGCACGCCCGACGGGTCCGACGAGCGCCGTGTCGACGATGCCCGCGACCTCGTCCACAGCCCCCACGTGGTCGCGGTCGAAGTGGGTGAGGACGAGCAGGTCGATCCGGCGGACCCGCAGCAGGTCGAGGCAGGCCCGGAGGCGGTCCGGGTCGTCCCCGGTGTCGATCAGGGCCGTGCTGTCGCCGCCACGGATCAGCACGGCGTCGCCCTGTCCGACGTCGCACGCCGCGACCGCCCAGTCATCCGGGACGGTACCGCGCACGACCAGCACGGGCACCGCGACGGCGACGACACCGACCACGACGACGACTCCCGCGACGAGCAGCAGGCGGCTCCGCACCGTCGGAGTGCTCAGCACGGCGACCGCGAGGCACGTGCTGACGACCACGGCGCCGACCACCCCGACGGTCCCACCCGGCCACGGTGCCGAGGCGTACGGCAGCAGCGCTGCACCGTGGGCGATGCCACCGACTGCCGACGCGGGGGCCCAGGCAACGGCTGCCAGGACCGACCCACCCCACGGCCAGACCGGCGCGAGCAGACACGCACCGAGGCCGACGACGGTGACGATCGGTGCCAGGGGCTCGGCCAGCAGGTTCGCCGGCACCGCGTAGGTCGGCAGCGCCGCGGACAGCGGGATAGTCACCGGCCAGCAGGCGACCTGCGCCGCCACGGGCACGGCGAGGGCAGCGGCCGCCGGGGTCCACAGCCGTCGGGCGAAGAGCGTGGTGAGCGGTGGCGCGAGCACCACGATGCCGGTCGTGGCGAGCACCGACAGCGCGAACCCGAACGACCGCGCGAACCAGGGATCGACCACCAGCATGCCGATCGCGGCCAGGGCGATGAGCGGCACGCCCCGCACGGGGCGGCCGGACAGGTGCACGACCAGCACGACGACCGCCATCACCGTGGCCCGGACGATCGACGGGTCTGGCCGCACGAGCACCACGAACTCGAGCAGCACGGCAACGGCCGACGCCGCCCGGAGCCCCAGAGGCATCCCGCAGAGTCGCCCGACCACCACGACGAGGCCGACGATCACCGCGCAGTTCGCCCCGGACACCGCGGTCAGGTGGGTCAGCGCCGAGGTCTCCATCGCCGCCTCGGTCGCTGCGTCGAGGCCGGACCGATCGCCGATCGCCAGGCCGCGCAGGAGCGCAGCCCCGGGCTCCGGCAGGTCCGCCGTCGCACGGACGAAGGCCCGGCGCGCTGTGTCGGTGGCTCCGAGCAGTCCCCCGGGTGGCTCGGTGGCGGGCACCCCCCGGAGGAACAGCACGAACGCGGTCGCGGAACCGGGGACGTCGGCCTCGAGCGTCCCGGAGCCGGTCACCCGCGTTCCCGCGGCCAGCACGCGGTCGTGATCGTCACCCGACGGCACGAGCACACCGTCGCCCGGCGGCACGAGCCGGACCGGTACCCGGAGCGCACGCACCGTGTCGGCACGCTCGAGCGTCGCGAGCACGGATCGGTCATCCGGGCCCAGGTCGCGCGACAGCACTGCGTCGAACGAGACGGTGCCCGCCCCGGAGACGAGGGCCCGGAGCACCTCCGGCGTTCGTCGGGTCTCACCCACGGTGACCGACACCGCGAGCAACGCGGTCAGCGCCGCCGCGACGAGCACCGGGCCGGCACCGGCGGTCACGGTACGGCAGCGACGGCCGGAACGACAACGACCCGCGACGATCGCACTCCCTCCGGCCAGCACGGCGGCCACGATCCCGACCACGGGCGCTGCCGCGGGTCCCCCGACGAGCACGGTCGTCACGATCCAGGCGATCGCCACCGGCACCGCCACCCGCAGGTCCGTCGCGCTGGGCCGCAGCTGCACGGGCACGGCTCAGACCCGCACGCGGTCACGCAGCTCAGCGAACCGGACGTCGCCGATGCCGCTGACGTCGAGCAGGTCCTCGACCGCGGTGAACCGGCCGTGTTCGTCGCGCCAGGCGAGGATCCGGCCGGCCAACCCCGGGCCGATGCCGGGCAGGGTCTCCAGCGCAGCCTGATCGGCGCTGTTCAGGTCGACGACGGAGTCGGCGCCGGTTCCCGAGGCACCCGCGGCACCCGTACTGCTGCCCCCGCTGCTGCCCGCCGCGGCCGCACCGCCGTCGACCGGATCGAGCGCCGCCGGCACCTCGTCCTCGCCCATGCGCGGCACGTACAGCCGCTCGCCGTCGGTCAGGACCCGCGCCAGGTTCAGTCGGTCCAGGTCCGCGTCCGCCGTCGCGCCGCCGGCCCGCTCGATCGCGTCGGTGACCCGGCTCGACGGCGGCAGGCGCACCACGCCGTCGCGCTCGACCGCCCCGAGCACGTGCACCACCACACGCGCCGCACCAGTGGCAACCGCTTCCCCACCGGATGCAGGACCAGCGGTCGACGACCCAGCGGTCGGCGCACCGGCAGTGGGCGCACCGGCGGTCGGCGCACCGGCAGTGGGTGCACCGGCGGTGGGCGCACCACTGACGACGACCCCACCCGCCCCTGCACCACCACGCCCCGTCAGCGACCCGACCAGGACCACCACGAGCGCGACCGCCACGACGACCCCGGCCAGCACCACCGCGGCCCGCGGCGACAGCACCAGTCGCGACCAGAGCACGCGTCCCGATGCGGGCGCGCCATCCACTGACCGAGGGTCCGGTGACGAGGGCGACGACATGCCCCGAACGCTACGGAGCCCGGCCGATCGGCCGGGCTCCGTAGTGCTGGTCTGTGCACAGGTGCGTCGGACGCCCACCCTGTGGACGGCCAGACGCCCACCCCGTGGACGGGCCGCGCCGCCCGAGGACTACCCCTTGATGGCGATGTTCACGAGCTTCGGCGCCCGCACGATGACCTTCACGATCTCGCGGTCACCGATGTACCGCTGCACGTTCGCCGAGTTCCGCGCGAGTGCCTCGAGCTCGGACGGCTCGATCGACTTCGACACCTCGAACGAGTCGCGGACCTTGCCGTTCACCTGCACGACGGCGGTGAGGGTCTCCTGCACCAGCAGCGTCGGGTCGGCCTTCCGCCAACCGTGCAGCGCGACGGTGGCCTCGTACCCGAGCTGCTCCCACATCTCCTCGCCGGTGTACGGCGCGAACACGGCGAGGCCGAGCGTGACGGTCTCGACGGCTTCGCGCACGGCGGGGTCGGCGGCACCGGGGCCGCTGTCGATCGCCTTGCGGGTCACGTTGACCAGGTCCATGAGCCGCGCGATCACGACGTTGAACTTGAACGACTCCATCAGGCCCGGCGCATCGGCCAGGAACCGGTGCGTCACCTGGCGTAGGGCGCGGTCACCCTCGGCCCAGACGACGTCGGGGCTCGACGTGACGTCGGTCGCCAGGCGGTAGGCGCGGGCCAGGAAGCGTGCCGAGGCGGACGGCGAGACGTCCTCCCAGTTGATGTCGTCCTCGGGCGGGCCGGCGAAGCCCATCACCAGGCGGATCGCGTCGACGCCGTTCGCGTCGAGCTCGTCGCCGAGCGAGACACCGCCCTTGGACTTCGACATCTTCGAGCCGCCGGACAGCACCATGCCCTGGTTGAGCAGTGCCGAGAACGGCTCGGTGAAGTCGAGGTAACCGAGGTCGAAGAGCACCTTGGTGACGAAGCGCGCGTACAGCAGGTGCAGGATCGCGTGCTCGATGCCGCCGATGTACTGGTCGACCGGCGCCCACTTGCGAGCGACCGCGGGGTCGAACGCCTGGGTGTCGTCGTTCGCCGCCAGGAAGCGCAGGAAGTACCACGACGAGTCGACGAAGGTGTCCATCGTGTCGGTGTCACGGAGCGCGGGCGTGCCGTCGACGGGGTTCGGGACGTTGACCCAGTCGGTCGCTCCGCCGAGCGGCGAGGTGCCCTTGGGCTTGAGGTCGAGCCCCTCGGTGTCGGGCAGCCGCACCGGCAGCTGGTCGAGCGGCACGGGGTGCTCGCTGCCGTCGGCGCCGTGGATGATCGGGATGGGCGTGCCCCAGAAGCGCTGGCGCGAGATGAGCCAGTCGCGCAGGCGGTAGGTCTTGGCGGCGCGACCGGTCCCGCGCTCCTCGAGCAGGGAGATCGCGGCGGTGATCGCGTGCTGCTTCGACATGCCGTCGAGGGGGCCGGAGTTCATCATCCGGCCCTGACCCGTCAGTGCCTCGCCCGTGGTGGCGGGGTTGAGGTCGGGCAGCTCGGTGTCCTCGGTGATCACCGGGATCGCTCCGGTGACCGCGGCGTTGGTGTCGACGACGACCTTCACCGGCAGGTCGAACGCCCGGGCGAAGTCGAGGTCGCGCTGGTCGTGCGCCGGCACGGCCATGACCGCGCCGTGGCCGTAGTCGGCGAGCACGTAGTCGGCGGCCCAGATCGGCAGGCGTTCCCCCGTCAGCGGGTGGATGGCGAAGCGGCCGAGCGGTACACCGGTCTTCGCGCGGTCGGCGTTCTGCCGGTCGATCTCGGAGGTCTTCTGGGTGGCGACCAGGTACGAGTCGAACGCAGCACGGACGTCGTCTGGACCAGACGAGACGAGCGACGCCGCCAGGTCCGAGTCCGGTGCGACGACCAGGAAGGTCACGCCGTGGATCGTGTCGGGGCGCGTCGTGAACACCGTGACGGGCTCGTCACGGCCCTCGATGACGAAGTCGACGTCCGCGCCGACCGACCGGCCGATCCAGTTGCGCTGCTGCGCGATGACCTTGGCGGGCCACCGACCCTCGAGCTGGTTGAGGTCGTCGAGCAGGCGGTCGGCGTACTCCGTGATCTTGAAGTACCACTGCGTGAGCTTCTTCTTGACGACGACGGCGCCGGAGCGGTCCGAGGTGCCGTCGGGCAGGACCTGCTCGTTCGCGAGCACGGTCTGGTCCACCGGGTCCCAGTTGACCCAGCTGTCCTTGCGGTACGCCAGGCCCTTCTCGTACATCTTCAGGAACAGCCACTGGTTCCACTTGTAGTACTCGGGGTCCGAGGTGTGGATCTCGGTGCTCCAGTCGAACGACGGCGCGTAGCGCTTGAAGGACGCCTTCTGCTGCGCGATGTTCGCGTACGTCCAGTCCTTCGGGTCCACCCCGCGCTTGATCGCGGCGTTCTCGGCGGGCAGGCCGAAGGAGTCCCAGCCGATGGGGTGCAGGACGTTGAAGCCCTGCTGGCGCCAGTAGCGCGCCACGAAGTCGCCGAGGGCCCAGTTCTCGGCGTGCCCCATGTGGAGGTCGCCGGACGGGTACGGGAACATCTCGAGGATGTACTTGCGCGGACGCGTGTCGTCCAGGTCGGTGGTGAAGAGCCCGAGCTCTTCCCAGCGGGGCTGCCACTTCTCCTGGATACGACGGAAGTCGTAGGCGTTCGGGTCCTCGGCGTGCTGCTCGGTGGTCACGGACGTCAACGATACAAGCCGGGAGGCCCGTCCAGCGTCCGCCTGTCGGGTCATCCGACGAGCAGGCCGCCGGCGGCCATCCGCAGGGTGCGGTCGACCAGGTCCGCCCGGACCGGCACGTGCGACACGATCACGACCGTCCGGCCCGCTGCGCGCGCCGTCGTGACGAGGTCGTGCAGGACGGCGTCGCCGAGGTCCGGGTCGATGTCGGCCGTGGGCTCGTCGAGCACCAGCACCGGGAACGCGTGCAGGAGCGCGCGTGCCAGGGCGAGCCGGTGCGCCTGTCCGCCGGAGACGAGGCCACCGCGCTCCCCCACCGACGCATCGAGCCCGCCGCGACGCCCGACCCACTCGCCGAGGCCGACCCGGTCGAGCACGGCGAGCAGCTCGTCGTCGGTCGCGGTCTCGCGGGCGAACAGCAGGTTCTGTCGGACGGACTGGTCGAACACGAACGGGTCCTGCTCGATGAGCCCGATGCGGGCGCGGACGGCGTCGGGGTGCATGTCCTTCGCCGAGACCCCGTCGAGCGTGTACGAGCCCTGGTGGTCCACGAACCGGACGAGCGCGTCGACGAGCGTGGACTTCCCCGCGCCGCTCGGCCCTTCGAGCACGACGACCTCGCCGGGGTGCAGGTCGAGCGAGACCCCGTCGACCGCCGGCGTCGTGGCTCCGGGCCACTGCACGGTCAGGTCGCGCACCTCCACGCTGACCGGACCGGACACCGTCAGTTCGGCCGGGTCGGCGTCCTGCTCGGGTTCGGGCACGATGCCCGCGGGCACCCGTGCGGGGACGACCTGCTCGACCCGCTCGGCGGCGGCGCGCACGCGGCGCAGCGTGAGGACGGCGAGCGGGACGCCACCGACGACCTCGAACAGCGCGAGCGGCACGAACACGGTCAGTGCCCAGAGCGGTCCGTCGAGCGAGCCGGACACCACGGCGGGTGCACCGACGACCAGGATCCCGATCGCCGCGCCGCCGCCGACCAGCCCGACCAGGGCACCGACGAGCGCCTCGACCGTGCCACGGCGGCGGACCGCACGGGTGACGCCGGCGTCGAGACGGGCGATGTGTGCCAGGCGCTCGTCGAGGGTGCCGTAGGCCGCGAAGACGTCGAGCGTCCGGACGGTGTCGAGCACGAGGTCCGCGACCCGACCACGGTCCGCCGCGGTCTCACGGTCGGAGCGCTCGGCGATCGACCGCGTCACGACCGACCCGAGCAGCGCCGCGACCGCCAGGGCGAGCACGAGCACGAGGGCGGCCGGCACCGACACGATCGACACCGCGACGACGGACAGCACGGCGACGACCCCGGCGGACACCAGCGGCCCGACGACGCGGATGGGCAGGTCCTGCAGCCGGTCGGTGTCGGTGACCAGGCGGGTCATCAGGTCGCCACGGCCGGTGCTGCCGAGTCCTGCCGGTGCGACCGAGGCGAGCCGCCGGTACATCTCGGTGCGCACCACCGCGAGCTGCCGGAAGGACGCGTCGTGCCCGGCGAGCCGGTCGACGTAGCGCAGCGCCGCACGCCCGAGGGCGAACGCCCGCACGCCGACCATCACGAGGGTCAGGTAGAGGATCGGCGGGTGCTCCGCGGCGCGGGTGATGAGGTAGCCGCTCGCGGCGAGGAGCGCCACGGCGCAGACCGCACTGAGCGCACCGGCGGCGACCGCCTTCGCCCAACCCGACCCGTGCGGCATCGCGAGCCGCAGGACGGACGCTCCACGGGCCTCCTGGCTCATGCGCGCACCCCCGTCCGGACGGTGACCGACCCACCGGAACCGATGTCGACCCGGACGTCGGCCGCAGCCACGACCGCCGGTCGGTGGCTCGCGACCAAGACGACCGTGCCGTCGGCTGCGAGGCCGCGGATCGCGGCGACGACGTGGGCCTCGGCCTCGGCGTCGAGCGCCGACGTCGGTTCGTCGAGCAGGACCAACGGTGTGCCGACGCGGCGGGCGCGGTACAGCGCCCGCGCGACGGCGACGCGCTGCGCCTGGCCGCCGGACAGTCCGCTGCCGCCGGCGCCGACCGGGAGGCCCGGGTCGACTCCCAGCCCCGCGTCGCGCAACGCGGTCTGGACGTCCACGGCGTCGGGGGTCGCGCTGAGCGCGACGTTCTCGGCGACGGTCCCGCGCACGAGGCGGGGTCGCTGGTCGGCCCAGGTGGTGCGCTCGGCGGTGGTCGTACCGGCGGCGCCCGGGACGACCACGGTGCCGTCGTGCGGCAGGACGCCGCGGAGTGCGGCGATGACGCTCGACTTGCCCGAGCCGCTCGGGCCGGCGAGCACGACGACGGTGCCGGGGTCGGCGTGCAGGTCGAGCGGACCGATCACCACGTCGGGCCGGCGGACGGTCAGACCGTGCACGGCCAACGCCGTCGCAGCCGGCACGGTCGCCGCGGGGTCCGTGTCGTGGTGCGGCGCGGGCTCCGTGTCGTCGTCGAGGACGTCGAGGACCGCTGCCGATGCCTCGACGCCGTCCTGGGCGGCATGGAAGTCCGCACCGACCTGGCGGATGGGGGCGAACGCCTCGGGGGCGAGGACCAGGACGAACATCGCGGCGCCGAGCCCGAGCGAGCCGTCCACCAGCCGGATGCCGATCGACACCGCGACGAGGGCGACGGACAGGCTCGCGGCGAGCTCGAGTGCGAACCCGCTGACGAACGACAGCCGGAGCACCCCGAGCGTGCCGCGACGGTACTCGTCCGTGACCGCGCCGATGCGGCCGACCTGGCGCCGGGCGCGACCGAACACCTTGAGGGTGGCCAGGCCCTCGACCGCCTCGAGGAAGGCGCCGCCGAGCTTGGCGAGGGCGTCGGACTGCTTTCGCTGCAACGACTGGGTCGCGAGTCCGATCAGGATCATGAACACCGGGATCACCGGCAGGGCGAACAGGATGATCAACCCGCTCGTCAGGTCACCGAGGCCGATCGCGACCAGCAGCAGCGGTGTGGCGATCGCGGTGAGTGCGAGCTGCGGCAGGTAGCGACCGAAGTAAGCGTCGAGCGCGTCGAGGCCCGGCCCGAGGGTGGTGGCGAACCCCGCGCTCGACCGGCCCGCCAGCCAGGACGGACCCCGCTCGGCGGCGCGGGCGAGCACCGTGGTGCGCATCTCGCTCTTCACCTTCGCCGCGGCGCGGGCCGCCAGGTCGTCGGTCGCCCAGGCCGCCACGGCACGGAGCACGAACGCGCCGCCCAGCACCGCGAGCGCCTGCCCGAAGGTGCCCGGGACACGGCCGTCCTGGACCGCGTCGATGCCGAGGGTCACGGCGGCGGCGATCCCCCACGCGATCGCGATGGTCGCGACCGTGCGCAGGACGCCGGTGCCGGCGGCCGCGACGATGAAGCCGCGCGCCGTCCGCGACAGGCGCAGGAGTCGCGGGTCGAGCGGCTTCACCGTCGCCTGCCTAGTGCGCGGCCTGGGTGACCTGGGCCCGCGAGACACGCTTGCGGAACACCCAGTAGGTCCAGGCCTGGTACGCGAACACGAGGGGCACGAAGATCAGCGCCACCCAGCTCATCACCGTCAGCGTGTACGAACCGCTCGAGGCGTTGTACACGTTCAGGCTGTTCGCCGGGTCGTTGGTGGCGGGCATGACGTCCGGGAAGATCGCCGTGAACATGGCGAGCACGATCGCGGCGATCGTGACGGCCATGAGCGTGAACGCCCGGCCTTCCTTGCCCCAGGCGTTGCACAGCACGGCCAGGACGAGCGCGAGTGCCGCGACCACCGAGAGCACGAGCGAGGCCGGGGTCGCCCGGACGAACGCCATCCAGACCAGGAACGCGGCGCCGACGACGATCGTGAGGATGCCAGCCCGGGTCGCCAGGCGCTTCGCCCGCTCGCGGATCTCGCCCTCGGTCTTCAGCGCCACGAACACGACGCCGTGCGTGAAGAACACCAGCAGCGTCGCCACACCGGTCAGGAGTGCGAACGGGTTGAGCAGGTCGAAGAGCGTGCCCGTGTAGTTGTGCCCCGAGTCCATCGGGATCCCGCGGACGACGTTGCCGAACGCGACGCCCCAGAGGAACGACGGCAGGGCGGACCCGACGATGATCATCAGGTCGAAGCGACGCTTCCACTCGAGGTGCTTGTTCTGGTGCCGGTACTCGAACGAGACACCGCGCAGGATCAGCGCCGCGAGGATGAGGAGCAGCGCCAGGTAGAACCCGGAGAACATCGTGGCGTACCACTCGGGGAACGCCGCGAACAGGCATGCACCGGCGACGATGACCCACGTCTCGTTGAGGTCCCAGACCGGGCCGATCGTGTTGATGAGCACCCGACGGTCGGTGTCGTCCTTGCCCAGGAAGGGCAGGGACATGCCGACACCGAAGTCGAAGCCGTCGAGGACGAAGTAGCCGACGAAGAACACGCCGACGATCGCGAACCAGAGGACAGGCAGATCCATCTCAGTACACCGTCACTTCGTGCTTGACCTCGCCGGTCTCCTCGTCGACCTCTGCCGGAGCGGCAGGGCCCTCTTGCGCGACCTTCTTGATCAGCTTGAACTCGACCACCGCCAGCGAGCCGTAGATCACCGTGAACACGACGAGCGAGATGAGGACCTCGAGCCCGGTCACGTTCGGCGAGACGCCGTCGCTGGTCTTGAGCAACCCGAACACGAGCCACGGCTGGCGACCCATCTCGGTGAAGATCCAGCCGACGATCATCGCGGCCATCGGGAGCGGAACGGTCCAGGTGGCGACGCGCCAGATCCAGCGCTTCGTCGGGAACCGTCCCTTGCGGGTCAGCCAGAGGCCGGCGAGCGACACCATGACCGCACCGATGCCGAGCGCGATCATCCAGCGGAACGACCAGTAGGTGACCCAGATGATCGGCTTGTAGTCGCCGGGCCCGTACACCTGGGTGTACTGCGCCTGCAGGTCGTTGATGCCCTCGACTGTGCCGTTGAAGGTGTGCGTGGACAGGAACGACAGCAGGTAGGGCACCCGGATCGAGAACAGTTCGTGCACGCCGTCGGGGGTGCCGAGCGTGAAGATCGAGAACGAGGCGTCCTTGCCGGTCGCCGTGTTGTAGAGCGCTTCGGCTGCGGCCATCTTCATCGGCTGGGTGTCCACCATGGTCAGACCGAGCTGGTCGCCGGTGAGCACCGTCAGGGCACCCGCAGCCACCATGGTCCACATGCCGAACTTGAGCGCCGGCATCATCGTCTCGAGGTTCTGGTTCCGCGCCAGGTGGTAGGCGGCGACCGAGATGATCACTGCTGCGGCGACCATGAAGCAGGCGAACAACGTGTGCGGGAAGGCGGCGAGGGCGACCTTGTTGCCGAGGACCGCCCAGATGTCGGTGAGCTCCGCGCGCCCCTTGGCCTCGTTCATCGAGAAGCCGACCGGGTGCTGCATGAACGCGTTCGCGGCGATGATGAAGTACGCCGACATGATCGTGCCGGCGCTGACGCACCAGATGCTCGCCAGGTGCAGTCCCTTCGGCAAGCGGTCCCAGCCGAAGATCCAGACGCCGATGAACGCGGCTTCGAAGAAGAAGGCCAGGATCCCCTCGAGCGCGAGCGGGGCGCCGAAGACGTCACCGACGAAGCGCGAGTAGTTCGACCAGTTCATGCCGAACTGGAACTCCTGCACGATGCCCGTCACGACGCCCATCGCGAAGTTGATCAGGAAGATGCGTCCGAAGAACCGGGTCAGCTGCAGGTAGTGCGCGCGACCGGTCCGGTACCAGGCGGTCTGGAACACGGCCACCACGGCGGCCATGCCGATCGTCAGCGGGACGAAGAGGAAGTGGTAGATGGTCGTCAGACCGAACTGCCACCGCGACAGGATGAGCGGGTCGAGGAGGTCGGTCATGCGGCACTTCCCAGTCGGGTCGCCGCGCGCAGTCGGTGCACGTCAGTGTCTTCCTGTGGAACGGATACATCAGATGTCACAGCCGTTGGGACTCTTCAACGGTACCGCGTCACCACCGACTTCGACAACTTGTAGAAATGTTCCGTGCACGAACGTGCAAGGGTGTTGCACGGCACAACCGTGCGGCACGGATGTGCCGATTCCCGCTCCGCCGAACGACGACAGGCGCCGGGCAGTTGCCCGACGCCTGTCGCCTAACGCACGAGGACTGCTGTTACAGCAGGCCCTCGTCGGTCAGGAACTCCTTGGCGATGGTTGACGCCTTCTCCTTGTCCGCCGTGCTCTTGGTGTTGAGCTCGATCAGGGCCTCGGGCGTCAGCTTCTCGTTGACCGAGTCGATCGCGTCCGCGGCCTTGTCGTTCACCTTGTCGGAGACGACGGGGATGACGTTCTGCGGCAGGATCAGGTTCTCCGGGTCCTCGAGCGTGACGAAGTCGTTCGCCTTGATGCTCGGGTCGGCGCTGTAGATGTCGGCGAGCTGGACGGTGCCGTCCTTCAGCGCCTTGACCGTCAGGGCCCCGCCGGAGTCCTCGACCGCCTTGAAGTCGACGTCGACGCCGTAGACCGACTTCAGGCCCTTCGGACCGTACGGACGGGTCTGGAACTCGGAGTTCGCGCCGACGGTGAGCTTCGACGTGACGTCCTTCAGGTCAGCCAGGCTCGTCACGTCGTTGTCCTCGGAGAACTTCTTCGTGACGGTGTAGCTGTCCTGGTCGGTCGCCTCGGCCTCGTCGAGGACCCGGAGGCCCTTCGGCAGCGCCGTCTCGAGGCCGTCGTCGATCTGGTCGGCGGTCTTCGCCGTCGAGTCCTTGTCGAAGTACTGCAGCAGGTTGCCGCTGTACTCGGGCATGACGTCGATCGCGCCCTTCTCGAGCTGCGGGATGTAGACCTCACGCTGCCCGATGTTGAAGTTGCGCTTGACCTCGAAGCCGTTCTTCTCGAGGACCTGGGCGTACAGCTCGGCGATGATCTCGTTCGAGTAGTACTGCTGCGAGCCGACGACGATCGTCTTGGAGTCGGACGACGCGCTGGAGCCGCTGTCGAGCGGGTCGCTCGACGCGCAGCCGGTCAGGGCGGCGGCGACGCCCAGTGCGAGCGCTGCTGCGACGCCCGCACGGATCTTTGCTGTGATCACGATGGATTTCCTTCCGGGATGGGATTGCGGGCTCGCTCGCGCGATCCCGGGCGCTGCCGGGCCGACGGGTCGGCGGTGCCCTTGGGCACCGACGCCCGCTGCAGCACGGCGAACACGATCTCGAACGCGATCGCGAGTGCGATCACGAGGATGGAGGCGCCGAGCATCTCGGCGTAGTCCTGGGTCTTCAGACCGAGGAAGAAGTAGCCGCCGAGGCCGCCGGCACCGACGTACGCAGCGAGCGTCGCCGTGGCCACGACCTGCAGCACGGCTGCGCGGAAGCCGCCGATCAGCAGGGGCAGGCCGAGCGGGACCTCGACCTTCCACAGGATCTGCCAGCCCGTCATGCCCTGGGCCTTGGCGGCGTCGACGGTCACCGGTTCGACCGACTCGATGCCCGAGTACGCACCGGCCAGCACCGAGGGGATGGCGAGCACGACGAGCGCCAGGAGCGGAGCCTGCAGGCCGATGCCGAGCAGGAGTCCGAACAGGGAGAGCACGCCGAGCGTCGGCAGTGCGCGGATCCCCCCGGACACGGCGATCGAGAAGCCCCGTGCGCGGCGCGTGTGGCCGATGGCGTACCCGATCGGCACGGCGATCACCGAGGCGATCACCACGGCGAGCAGCGTGATCCAGATGTGCTCCCAGAGGCGGCCGGGGATCGCGTTGTACCCGGAGTAGTTGGTGGGGTCGAAGACCCAGGCGAAGGCCTGTCCGATGATCACGAGGAGACCTCCGCTGCTTGCAGGACGCGGCGGGCCCGGCGGCGCGACACCGAGGTCGTCCGGGTCCACGGCATGACGATCCGGCCGAGCAGCACCAGGATCCCGTCGAGCACGAACGCCAGGACGAGGACCATGACGATGCCGGAGATGATCTCCTCGTAGATCCCACGGCCGAGGCCGTCCGTGAACAGCGACCCGAGGCTCTGGATGCCGAGGACGGCGCCGACGGTCGTCAGCGAGATCGTGGACACCGAGACCACCCGCAGCCCGGCGAGCAGCACCGGCCCGGCCAACGGCAGTTCGACGCGGAAGAACCGCTGCGCCGACGAGTACCCCATCGCGGTCGAGGCCGACTTCGTCCCCGAGTCCACCGAGGTGAGCCCGTCGACGGTCGACCGGACCATGAGCGCGAGGCCGTACAGGGTCAGCCCGATCACGACGTTGACCGGGCTCTGCAGCCCGGTGCCGATGATGCCCGGCAGCGCCACGAACAGCGCCAGGGACGGGATCGCGTAGAGCAGACCGGCGAACGTCACGATGCCGCTGCCGACACCCGAGGCGAACCGCGATCCGCCGGGGCGCTGGAGTCGGACGACGAGCCAGCCGATGGGGATGGACAGCAGGAACGCGATGATGATGGGCGGGATGGCGATCGCCAGGTGCGCGACCGTGGCGTCACGGATCGTGTCGAGGTTCGCGAGGACCCACTTCACCGCGTGCCCTCACCCTGCGCCGGAGCACCCGGGGCGTCGAGCGACGCTCCGGCCTGGTTCGATGCGGGGTCGGCCTGCACCGCTGCTGCGGCGTCGACGACGTTGACCGGTCCGGTGAGGACCCCGGCTGCACGCCCGTCGCCGTCCACGACGATGGGGCCCGTGGGGGTGTGCTCGACGCGCAACGACCGACGCCCGCGGCCGACGCCGATGAAGTTCGCGACGAAGTCGTCCGCCGGCTCGGCCAGGATCTCGGACGGCGTGCCCTGCTGGGCGATCTCGCCGCCCTTCTTCAGGATGACGACCTGGTCGCCGAGCTTGAACGCCTCGTCGATGTCGTGCGTCACGAACACGACGGTCTTGCCGAGTTCGCGCTGCAGGCGGATGAGCTCGTCCTGCAGGTCGTTGCGGACCAGCGGGTCGACGGCACCGAAGGGCTCGTCCATGAGCAGGATGTTCGGGTCGACGGCGAGGCCGCGGGCCACACCGACGCGCTGCTGCTGCCCGCCGGACAGCTGGGACGGGTACCGGTCGGCGAACGCCCGGTCGAGTCCCACGGTGTCCATGAGCTCGAGCGCACGCGTGCGGGCGTCGGCCTTCGACACCCCGGTGAGCAGGGGCACGGTCGCGATGTTGTCGACGACCTTGCGGTGCGGCAGCAGACCGGAGTTCTGCATGACGTACCCGATGCTCCGCCGGAGCTTCACGGGGTCGACGCCGGAGACGTCGGATCCGTCGATCTGCACGGAACCCGAGGTGGGGTCGACCATGCGGTTGATCATCCGGAGCAGCGTCGTCTTGCCGCAGCCGCTGGAGCCGACGAAGACGGTGGTGGTCCGGGACGGGATCACGAGGTCGAAGTCGTCGACCGCGGTGGTGCCGTCCGGGTAGGTCTTTCGTACCGAGCGGAACTCGATCATGGGTGCCCTTCTGTTCGGAGGTAGCCCGACTCCGGATGAGAGTACCCGTCGGGTCCGACAGCGGTTCACCCGTTCCGGCACACGGCGCGTCCCGGACAGGTGCGCACCACCGTGGACCGGACCGAGCGCACGACGGAACCAGCGCGGACGACGACGCCCGCGCCTCCTGTTCGAAAAGCACGGGCGTCGTCGGATGGGTGCGGGACCCCGCGGCGGTCAGCCGGCGGCGACCACCGACTCCATGTGGGCACGGCTCATCGTGCGGTACTCGGCGATGAGTGCCGTGTCGGGGTGCTCGCGGTCGCGGTGCGCCCGCGCCAGCACGGCGTGGCCGGACTCGGCCAGCACGACCCAGGCCCGTGCGATGCGCTCGTTGTCGGGCAGCCCGAACCGGTCGCGCATGATCTGCCCGACGGCGGTGCCGAGCGCTCCCATGCGGTCCTCGGCGTCACCGGTGCCGGTGTCCGCGGTGTCACCGAAGCGGATCGCGCGGAACCCGGGCTCGGTGCGGTACAGCTCGGCGGTCTCGTCGATCAGCGCGTCGCAGGCCTGCTGCCAGGTCTCCGCGCCGCTCGCGTCGAGCGCCGCGACGAAGCGCGCGGCGAGCCGCTGCGTGCAGCGGATGGCGAGGGCGTCGACCACGGCGATGCGGTCCGGGAAGTAGCGGTAGACGGTGCCGATGGACGCTCCGGCCCGCTCGGCGACCATCGCGGTCGTGAGTCGCTCGAACCCGATCTCGTCGATCACCGCGGCAGCAGCGTCGAGCAGACCCGCGAGGCGCGCCGAACTGCGGGCTTGGACCGGCTCGTTCCTGAGCAGTGATGATCCCCCCGGCAGAGCGTTCGTTACCTCGGTGACGAGCACGTGTTCTCCTCTTGCGCTCCAGCGCGGTTCGTTGGTGTGACGAGGACGATTTTCGCAGAGACCGGCTGGAACATGGCTGCGACTCACCACAGGTGCCGCGGGACGTGGACTTCCGGGTCCTGCATGGGATGATGGGGCGATGCCCGACCCGACGCCCCACGAGCCGTCGTTGGCCGAGCCGCTCCTGCACCGCGCGGCCCGCATCGAGGACGCCGTCCAGGAGTTCCGCGAGCACCGCGCCCGAAGCCGTGGCCTGGTCCCGACCGTCGTCCCCTACACCGGCTACGGCGCTCCCGGATGGGTCCGCATCCTCTGCCGCGTCCTGCTGACCCGCCGTGGCCTCGCCTCAGACGTCTCGTACGCGGGTGTCCGCGGGTGGAAGAGCTTCACGAGCGTCGCGGTCGACCACGCCGAGGTCACCGTCACCGCCGGAGGGGTCTCGCACGTCGTCGAGACCGACCGTGGCGGGGTCGTCGACACCATCGTGCCGATCGACCTCGAGCCGGGATGGCGCACCGTCCGGTTGTCGGCCGGCGGCGGGCGCGACGTCGAGGCCGACGTGTTCGTCGTGCACCCCGACACCCGCTTCGGGCTGCTGTCCGACATCGACGACACCGTCATGGTGACCTCGCTCCCCCGTCCGATGCTGGCGGCGTGGAACTCCTTCGTCCTCACCGAGCACGCCCGCCGCCCCGTGCCGGGCATGTCCGTGCTGTACGAACGCGTGCAGGCACAGCACCCCGGCTCCCCGACCGTGTACCTGTCCACCGGCGCCTGGAACGTCGCGCCGACCCTGCAGCGCTTCCTGACCCGCAACATGTACCCGTCCGGCACGCTCCTGCTCACCGACTGGGGCCCCACGCACGACCGCTTCTTCCGGAGCGGGCAGCTGCACAAGCAGCAGAACCTGCGGCGCCTGGCGAAGGACTTCCCGGACGTGCAGTGGCTGCTCGTCGGCGACGACGGCCAGCACGACGAGTCGCTGTACGGCGAGTTCGCCCGCGAGCACCCGGAGAACGTCGCGGGCGTCGCCATCCGGCAGCTGTCCACGAGCGAGGCGGTCCTGGCCGGCGGACGCTCCCGGGCGCAGGAGCGCTCCCGCGACACCTCGGCGCCGTGGGTCTACGCACCGGACGGTGCCGGGCTCTGGTCCGAACTCGCGGGGGTCGGGCTCGCCGAGGCGGACGCCTCCGACCCGGCCTGAGCGAGGCTTCAGGCACACGGACGGCACGCGGCCGCCAGACGGCCGGCGGCCCGTCCGCGCGGCCACGACGCTCGGCCTCCGGGTGTTCGATCGGGGCATGAGCACCGACACGGACCGGACCGCCGACACCGAGCGAGCACCCGCGCCCCCCGCGACTCCCCCGAACCTGATCGAGGACCACGCCGTCATCGGCGACACCTCGACCGCCGCACTCGTCGGCCGCGACGGCACGATCGACTGGGCGTGCCTGCCGCGCTTCGACAGCGCCGCCACGTTCGCCTCCCTGCTCGGGACCGAGGACCACGGGCACTGGACGCTCCGCCCGAGCGACCCCGCGGCGACGGCGCACCGGAAGTACCACGGCGACACCCTCGTCCTGTCGACGGTGTGGACCACGGCGGACGGTGCCGTCGAGGTGACCGAGTTCATGCCCGTGGGCGCGCACCGGCCGTCCATCGTCCGCCGGGTCCGCGGACTGAGCGGCTCGGTCGAGGTGCAGCAGACCCTGCGGATCCGGTTCGACTACGCCCTCGCGCTGCCGTGGGTGCGCCAGATCGGCGGCGACGAGGACCCGGCACTGCTCGCCACCGCGGGCCCCGGGTCGGTCATCGTGCGCGGTCCCCGTTTCCGGGCCTCGGACCACCGGCACACGGCCACCGCGACGATCCACGACGGTGACGTGCTCGACACCGTGCTCACCTGGTACCCCTCGCACCGCGAGCCCCCGGAGCCCGTCGACGTCGACGCCGAGCTCCACCGCACCGTGACGTGGTGGACGGACTGGATGGCGACGGCGCGCACCGAGGGTCGCTACGCCGACGCCGCCCGCCGCTCCCTCCTGCTGCTCCGCGCGATGACCCACGGCGAGACCGGCGGCGTGGTGGCCGCCGTGACCACGAGCCTGCCGGAGGATCCGGGCGGGGAACGCAACTGGGACTACCGCTACGTCTGGCTCCGCGACGCCTCCCTCGCCCTCGCCTCGCTCATCGCGCACGGCTACCGCGACGAGGCGGCACACTGGCGCGGCTGGTTGCTCCGCGCCATCGCGGGCGACCCCGCCGACGTGCAGATCATGTACGGCATCGCCGGGGAGCGCGAACTGCCGGAACGGGAGCTCCCGCACCTGCCCGGGTACGCCGGCTCGACGCCCGTCCGGGTCGGCAACGGTGCGTACACGCAGTACCAGGGCGACGTGTTCGGCGAGGTCCTGGCCGCCCTGCACGACGCCCGCGAGCTCGGGGTCGAGGAGAACGCCGACTCGTGGGCCCTGCAGCGCGCCCTGCTCGGCTACGTCGAGGAGCACTGGCAGGAGCCCGACAACGGCATCTGGGAGATGCGCGGCCCGCGACGGCACTTCACGCACTCGCGCGCGATGATCTGGGCCGCGTTCGACCGTGGGGTCGCCGCGGTCGAGGAGTTCGGTCTCGAAGGGCCCGTGGACCGCTGGCGCACCCTGCGCGACCAGGTCCGGGCCGATATCGAGGAGCACGGCTGGAACGCTGCACGCGGCAGCTACCGGCAGCACTACGACACCGACGAGGTCGACGCGAGCCTGCTCGTCCTGCCGCAGATCGGGTACGTCTCCGCCCACGACGCCCGCATGACCGGCACCGTCGCCGCCATCGAACAGGACCTGTCCACCGGCGCCGACTGCCTCGTGCTGCGGTACCGGACGTCGTCGGGGTTCGACGGGCTCACCGGCGCGGAGCACCCGTTCCTGGCGTGCTCGTTCTGGCTGGTCGAGCAGTACGCGGCATCGGGCCGGATCGACGACGCCGAGCGCCTCATGGACGTGCTCGTCGGGTACGCCAACGACGTCGGCATGCTCTCCGAGGAGATCGACGTCGCCACCGGACACCACGTCGGCAACACCCCGCAGGTGCTGTCGCACCTGACGCTCGTGTCCGCGTCGGACGCGATCGCGCGGGCGCGGGGCGCGTCGACCGGGCACCGCACGCGGCTGCCCGTGCACGACGGCGGCACTCGCTCGTGGACCGGCGAGGGCGAGCGCGCGGGCACCCCAGCCTGACACCGGCGTACCCGCAGGACGCCTGCACGTCGCCCAGACGCCGCCGGATTCGACGGCGTCTCGGCAACACGACGGCGTCTTGCGATGCCCTGGACGCACGGAACGACGGACGGGAGGCACGGTGCCAGCTGGCACGGTGCCTCCCGTCCGCAGATCCGCCCGTTCAGGGCGCGACGGTCACGTCCGTCAGGACGACGACTCCCAGTCCGCCGGGCCGCGCGAACCGGCGCGGTACTCCTCGAGCGGGACCTCGTCGGCCTTCCAGGCCTTGACGACCGGCTCGACGATCTCCCAGCAGCGCTCGGCCACGTCGCCGCGGATCGAGAGCAGCGGGTCGTCGTGGAAGATGCCGTTCAGGACCTCGCCGTAGGGGGTCAGCTCGCCGTCGCTGAACGACGACGACAGGGTGACCTGGCCCATCTCGAACGGGTTGCCGCCGCCGTTGGCCGAAACGGTCAGCTCGATCTCGTCCGGGTTCAGGACGATGCGGAGCGTGTCTGCCTTCGGGCGACCGCTCAGGCCGGAGGGCAGGCGCGTGACCGGCTTGAAGGTGATCAGCACCTCCTTCCGGCTGTTGCCGAGTGCCTTGCCGGACCGCAGCGTGAACGGGACGCCCTTCCAACGGGCCGTGTCGACCTCGACCGAGATCTCGGCGAGCGTTTCGGTGCTCCGCGACTTGTCGACGCCGTCCTCGTCCTGGTACGACGGCAGCTCCTTGCCGTCGATCGTGCCGGCCGTGTAGACGGCGCGGCGCGACGCGATCTTCGGGTCATCGCCCTTGAGCCGCGTCGAACGGAGCACCCGGGCGAGGGACGAGCGGAACTCGACCGCGTCGATGTCCGCCGGGGCGTCCATCGTCACGATGCCGAGGATCTGCAGCAGGTGCGACTGGATCATGTCGACCATCGCGCCGGCCTCGTCGTAGTACTGGGCGCGGTTCTCGAGACCGAGGGTCTCGTCGTAGAAGACGTCGACCTTCTCGATGTTGTCGGCGTTCCAGATCGGCTCGAACAGGCGGTTCGCGAAGCGCAGACCGATAATGTTCAGGACCGTGGTGCGTCCGAGGAAGTGGTCGGTGCGGTGCACACGCTCTTCCGGGACCAACTTCAGCACGGTCTCGTTGAGGGCCTGGGCGCTCGCGACGTCGGTGCCGAACGGCTTCTCGAAGGCGAGGGTGGTGCCGGCGGGGAGCTCGACCTGCTGCAGTGCCTCGCAGATGTCGGAGGCGATCTGCGGGGGCAGGGCGAAGTAGAGGATCGGCTCGGCCTCAGCCGCGTCGAGCAGTGCCGTGAGGTGCTCCGGGTCGGTGGGGTCGCCCTGGATGAACTGGGTCGACGCGAGCGTGGCGTCGACCTCGGGTCCCTTGACGTCCTGCGACGCGAAGGACTTCGTGACGATGTCCTTCCACTGCTCCTCGCTGCGGGCGCTGCGGCCCGTGCCGATGAGCTGGACGGGAACCGCTCGACCGCTCTGCAGGAACGTGCCGAGGCCCGGCAGCAGCAGGCGGGAGGCGAGGTCGCCCGTCGCGCCGAAGATGATGAGGGTGCGCTTGTCGGTCACCTGAGGTGACTCCTTTCGCTGTGGTGGGAGGTCCGCTCCAGTCAAGCCGCGGGCGGGCCCGTTTGTTCCGGATCGGGGACCGGAGATCGTGGGGCGCTGTGGTGTGCAGCGCCGAGTCGTGCGCTGCGTCGGCAACGCCGGGTCGTACTGGGCCTGGACGCACTTCGGGCGGCACCGGATGTGGTGCCGCCCGAAGTGTCAGGTGCGTTGCAGCGTCAGGTCAGTGCCCGAAGTTGCCGCGGTAGTACTCGTAGACCCAGCCGACCAGGGTGACCGCCACCAGGGCGAGTCCGATCGGGACGATCCACAGGCCGGCTGCGACACCGAGGAAGCAGACGGCGACCGCTGCGGCCAGCAGGATGGGCCACCACGACCACGGGCTGAAGTGCCCGAGCTCGGCGTCGCCGTCCTCGATGTTGGCGTCAGGGCGGTCCTCGGGCAGCACGCCGCCCTGGGACGCCATGACCTTGCCGAGGTAGAAGGCGATGAACGCGGACATGATGCCGGTCAGGCCGATCGCCACGGTGCCGACCCACTCCGGGTGGCCGTAGTAGAGCAGCGCCCAGATCGTGTACGCGGCGTCGGCGAGGATGAAGAACCCGAAGAGGATCCAGAACAGGTTGGTGTTCGCGCGCATCGGCTTACTTCACCTCGCCCTTCGCGGCGTCGTAGGTCGGGGCATCCGGGGCGTCCTTCGCGGGGCCGACACCGATCGGCACACCTGCCTCGGGGTGGTTCAGGTCGAAGGCCGGGGACTCGGAACGGATCCGCGGGATCGACGTGAAGTTGTGGCGGGGCGGCGGGCAGCTGGTGGCCCACTCGAGCGAGCGGCCGTAGCCCCACGGGTCGTTCACGGCGACCTTCGGTGCGTTCCGGGCCGTCACGTAGACGTTGAAGATGAACGGCAGGAACGAGATCGCGAGGATCATCGAGCCGATCGTCGACAGCTGGTTCATCCAGGTGAAGCCGTCGTTCGGCAGGTAGGTCGCGTAGCGACGCGGCATGCCGATGACGCCCAGCCAGTGCTGGATGAGGAACGTGGTGTGGAACCCGATGAACAGGAGCCAGAAGTGGATCTTGCCGAGACGCTCGTTGAGCATCTTGCCCGTCCACTTCGGCCACCAGAAGTAGAAGCCGGAGAACATCGCGAAGACGACGGTGCCGAAGACCACGTAGTGGAAGTGCGCCACGACGAAGTACGAGTCGGACACGTGGAAGTCGAGCGGCGGCGACGCCAGGATCACACCGGTGAGGCCACCGAACGTGAACGTGATGAGGAAGCCGACGGCCCACAGCAGCGGGGTCTCGAAGGTCACCGAGCCGCGCCACATCGTGCCGACCCAGTTGAAGATCTTCACGCCGGTCGGGACCGCGATGAGCATCGTCATGAGCGAGAACCAGGGCAGCAGCACGCCACCGGTGACGTACATGTGGTGCGCCCAGACCGTGACCGACAGGGCCGCGATCGCGATGGTCGCGTAGACGAGGGTCTTGTAGCCGAAGATCGGCTTGCGGCTGAAGACCGGGAAGACCTCGGACACGATGCCGAAGAACGGCAGCGCGATGATGTACACCTCGGGGTGCCCGAAGAACCAGAACAGGTGCTGCCAGAGCAGCGCACCGCCGTTGGCCGGGTTGAAGATCTGCGCGTCGAACACCCGGTCGAGCCCGAGGCCGAACAGCGCGGTGGCGAGCACCGGGAAGGCCATCAGGACGAGCAGCGCCGTCACGAGGGTGTTCCACGTGAAGATCGACATGCGGAACATCGTCAGACCCGGGGCACGCATCGTGATGATGGTGGTGATGAAGTTCACCGCGCCGAGGATCGTCGAGAAGCCGGTCATGCCGAGTCCGAAGACCCAGAGTGTGCCGCCGAGCCCTGGTGTGAACGTCGTGTCACTCAGTGGCGCGTAGGCGAACCAGCCGAACGAGGCCGCACCCTGCGGGGTGAGGAAGCCGCCGACCGCGATGAGCGAGCCGAACAGGTAGAGCCAGAACGCGAAGCCGTTGAGTCGCGGGAAGGCGACGTCGGGAGCACCGATCTGGAGCGGCATGATCGCGTTCGCGAAGCCCGAGAAGAGCGGCGTCGCGAACATCAGCAGCATGATCGTGCCGTGCATCGTGAAGAGCTGGTTGTACTGCTCCTTCGTCGCGACCACGTGCAGGCCGGGCTCGAACAGCTGGGCACGGATGACCAGGGCCATCACACCCGCGAGCAGGAAGAAGACGAACGACGCGATCAGGTACATGTACCCGATGGTCTTGTGGTCGGTGGAGG
The DNA here is from genome assembly GCF_003752545.1 of Curtobacterium sp. PhB172. NCBI lineage: Bacteria > Bacillati > Actinomycetota > Actinomycetes > Micrococcales > Microbacteriaceae > Curtobacterium > Curtobacterium sp. PhB172. Next base: position 168,476 of record NZ_RKIF01000009.1, on the reverse strand, counting down.
TGATCCACCGGACGATGATGTTGCCCTTCCGGCCCACCTTCGACGCCTGGAAGTCCGGCGAAGCAGTCTGGGTCGGTTGGCCGACGAAAGACGTTGTCATCTGACGAGCCCCTACTTGTTCTCGCTGGACGCCTCGACCGGCGCCTTGTTGTTCGGTTCGTTCGTGTTGGTGTTGTACTCGTCGCCGAGGAGCCCGACCTTGCCCTGGTCCTTCAGGGTGTCGAGGTAGTCCTGGTACTGCGCCGGCGTGACGACCTTCACCTGGAAGAGCATCAGCGAGTGGTACTCACCGCAGAGCTCCGCGCACTTGCCCTGGTACGTCCCGAGCTTCTCCGGGATGAAGTACTCCCAGTTCGTCTTGCCGGGGAGCATGTCCTTCTTGTACAGGAAGTCGATGATCCAGAAGGAGTGGTCGACGTCGCGCGACGAGAGCTCGATCGCGACCTTCTTGCCCTGCGGCAGGTAGAGGGTCGGCAGCTGCGACTCGTCGATGGCGCCCTTGGCGTTCTCTTCTTCCTGGGCCTGGATGCCCTGGTAGTAGACGCTGTCCTCGGGGTTGTCCTTGTTGATGTAGTTGAAGTCCCACGCCCAGCGCTTGCCGTACACGTGCACGGTGGCGTCGGGGTCGTCGAACGGCTTCTCGATCGCGGCCTGGTCCTTCGCGGTGAAGGCGAAGAAGCCCAGCACGAGGATGAGCGGCACGATCGTGTAGAAGATCTCGAGCGGCATGTTGTAGCGCATCTGCACGGGCAGGCCGGTCTGGCCCTTCCGGCGGCGGTACACGATGGCGGCCCAGATGATCAGGCCCCAGACGATGAGACCGACGGCGAGGAGCACCACCCAGCTGGTGGTCCACAGGCCGACGATGCGGCTCGTGTGGTTGGTGACGTCCTTCGTCTCCTCCGTGCCGGGGAGCCATCCGTTCATCTGCTGCTGCGTGCAGCCAGCCAGTGCGATGACCAGACCGACGGCCACCGGGACGGCCGCCCAACGTATACGGCGATTCGAACGCACTGTTACCTCTCGCAAAAGACGTGAGCCCGGAGCCGAACCCGCCGAGCCGCACGAAGGCGACACTTGGCTGGCTCCCAGCTTGATTGGAACACTCCTAGCTTACTCGCAGCTCGGTACCGCTCGCGCACACCCGACACGCTCATCGCCGCGATCCGCACTCCTGACCGGCCGTTTTTCCCGGTCACACTGCGACAGCATCCCCCGACGAACGCGAGCGGGGAGCGACCGTGTCGGTCGCTCCCCGCTCGCGTGTCGGATCGGCTGGTGATCAGTGGAAGCTGTCACCGCACGCGCAGCTGCCCTGCGCGTTCGGGTTGTCGATCGTGAAGCCCTGCTTCTGGATGGTGTCCTCGAAGTCGATCGTCGCGCCGTCGAGGTACGGGACGCTCATCTTGTCGACGACGACCTCGACCCCGTCGAACTCGGCGGTGACGTCACCGTCGAGCAGGCGCTCGTCGAAGTACAGCTGGTAGATCAGACCCGAGCAGCCCCCGGGCTGGACGGCGAGGCGCAGGCGCAGGTCGTCGCGGCCCTCCTGCTCGAGGAGACTCGCCACCTTGCCGGCCGCGGCGTCGCTCAGGAGGACGCCGTGCGAGGCCGCCTCGGTCACCGGTGCGTCGGTGGTGATGGTGTCGCTCATCGCGCGTCTCCCTCCGGGCGGTGCGGTTCACCGCGCCTGGCGTCGATTGTAAGCACCGTCAGCTGCGCGTCGCGAGCCTGGCGAGCAGGATCGCCTCGGACGCGATGGCCCGGTGCAGGACGCCGAGGTGCTGCGACTCGTTCGGGCTGTGGGCGCGGGTGTCCGGGTCCTCCACCCCGGTGACCAGGATCTGGGCCTCCGGGAACTCTGCCGCGAGGTCCGAGACGAACGGGATCGAGCCGCCGATGCCCTGTTCGACCGCCTCGGCACCCCAGCCCTCGCGCATGGCCGTGCGGGCCTCCTGGACGGCCCAGCCGGCCGTGTCGACGAGGAAGCCGTCGCCGCTGTCCGGCTCGGAGATCTCCATCCGGGCACCGAAGGGCACGTGTGCCCGCAGGTGCCGCTCGACGGCCGCGTACGCCTCCGTGGCGGGCTGGCCGGGTGCGACCCGGACCGAGACGCGGGCGGAGACGGTCGGGAGCAGCGTGTTGGAGGCGTTCGCGACGCTCGGCACGTCCATGCCGGTCACGGTGATCGACGGCTGGAACCACATGCGGGACAGGACCTCGCCGGTGCCGATCGGTCGGACGCCCGCCACCAGGGCAGCATCGACGGCGAGTTCGTCGTCGGTCCGTGCCGGGACGTCCGCCTCGTACGAGGTGAGCCCGTCGACGGCGACCGAACCGGCGTCGTCGTGCAGCGACGCGAGCAGCTTGACCATCGGGATCATGGCGTCCGGCGCCGCTCCCCCGAACATCCCGCTGTGACTGGCGTGCTCGAGGGTCGTCAGGGTGAGCTTGAAGGTGACGTTGCCGCGGAGCGAGACCGTGATCGACGGCACGTCCACCGACCAGTTGTCGCTGTCGGCCACCACGATGACGTCGGCGGCCAGGTGCTCCTTCTGCTCACGCAGGAAGGTGCGGAACGACCGGGAGCCGAACTCCTCCTCACCCTCGACGAACAGGACGACACCGAGGTCGAGGTCGTCGCCGAACTGCGCGTGGATCGCCCGGAGCGACGCGATGTGGGTCATCACGCCGGCCTTGTCGTCCGAGGCGCCGCGACCGTACAGCCGGTCACCGCGGAGGGTCGGCTCGAACGGCGGCGTCTCCCAGAGGGCGTCGTCGCCCTGCGGCTGCACGTCGTGGTGGGCGTAGAGCATGACGGTCGGCTTGCCGTTCCGGGCCGGGCGGACGGCGAGCACCGCGGGCTGGCCGAGCTCGAGCGGTTCGTCGTCGCTGATCGCCGAACGGATGATCTCCACCTGGTCCTCGGCGAAGACCCCGGTGCTCAGCGCCAGGTCCGCCACGGCACGCGCGCTCGCGAGCACGTGCGACTCGTCGAACGCCGACCACGACACCGACGGGATCCGCACCAGCGCGCACAGATCGGCGATCGTCGTGGGCAGTGCACCCTGCACCTGTTCGCGCAGGGCGTCGAGGAGAGCGGGGTCGGTCGCGGAGCTGGGCTGTGCGGTGTCGGTCATGCCCGGTAATCTAGAGGACGATCCCGCACGCACAACGCCGTTAGGAACGCACCGTGGCGAAGGCAGCCCCCAAGACCAACACGACCGTGAACCCCACCGAGGAAGAACTCCTCGAGCAGGGCAAGGGCCGCCCGACGCCGTCCCGCCGTGAGCGCGAGGCAGCGAACCGCCGCCCCCTCGTCGGCAACGCGCCGGTCGACAAGAAGGCCGCCCGCGCGCGTCTCAACTCCGACCGCGAGCGTGCCCGGGTCGGTATGGCCAACGGCGAGGAGCGCTACCTGCCGGCGAAGGACCGCGGTGAGCAGCGTCGCTTCGTCCGCAACTGGATCGACGCGCGGTGGAACGTCGGCGAGATCATGATGCCGGTGCTCGTGCTGTTCCTGATCGTCGGGTTCGCCGCCTCGCAGACCGCGATCGCCTCGTACTCGCTCCTGCTCGTGTGGGCGTTCGTCGCCCTGTTCGTGATCGACTGCGTGGTCCTCTGGCTCTCGATGCGTCGCAAGCTCACCGCCAAGTTCGGCGAGATGCAGCGCGGCACGTTCCTCTACATCCTGACGCGGGCGTGGCAGCTGCGGTTCCTGCGCCTGCCGAAGCCCCAGGTCAAGCGCGGGGAGTACCCCGCCCTCTGACCCCAGCGTCGCTGTCCCGAAGCGCCGTCCGGCCTCGCCGGGCGGCGCTTCGTCGTTCCGGCGTGCGCGGGCTGCGCGGGCTGCGCTGGCTGCGCGGGCTGCGCTGGCTGCGCGGGCTGCGCGGGCTGCGCGGCGAGGTTCCACGACTCGCCGCGTGCACGCCGCCGAGGTTCCACCAACGGCCCGCACGCGCGCCGAGGTTCCGAAATCTCGGACACTCGGCGGCCGCGTCCGGGCGTGGCCACGCACCGCCGGACGGGAGGCCCGTGGCGGGACCGCACCGGGCCTCCCGTCCCAGGGGTGGTCGGCGAGGTTCCACGACTCGCCGCATGCACGCCGCCGAGGTTCCACAGACGGCCACCGAGGGCCGCGAGATGCCGAGATTTCGGAACCTGGAGGGCACCGGGAACGCCGGCCGGGCCGCGCCCGCGCCCGCGCCCCCGCGCGCTCAGCGCGCGGCGCGGCGCAGCCGCTTGCGGCGCAAGCGGTTGATGCGCGTGGCCCAGCTCGGCCCCTCGTAGAGGAACGCCGTGTAGCCCTGCACCAGGGTGGCCCCGGCGTCGATGCGGTCCTGCACGTCCTGCTCGGTCGTCACCCCGCCGACGGCGATGACGCAGAACTCGGCGGGCACCGAGGCTCGGACCCGACGCAGCACCTCGAGCGAGCGCGCGGCGACAGGGGCACCGGAGAGTCCCCCGGCACCCATGGCCTCGACGTCGGCCGGGTCCGCGGTGAGCCCCTCACGGGAGATCGTCGTGTTGTTGGCGATGATGCCCGACAGCCCGAGCGACACCGCGAGGCCGGCGATGGCGTCGACCTGCTCGTCGGTCAGGTCCGGCGCGATCTTGACCAGCACGGGCGTGTCGCCTGCGGCGTCGCGGACGGCGGACAGCAGCGGTCGGAGCTGGTCGAGTTCCTGCAGGCCGCGCAGTCCGGGCGTGTTCGGGGAGCTGACGTTGACCGCCAGGTAGTCCGCGAACGGCGCGAGGCGACGCGTCGACTCGAGGTAGTCGTCGATGGCGTCCTCGACGGCGACGACCCGGCTCTTGCCGATGTTCACGCCGATGACCGGGCGGCCCGGGTTGCGTCGGGCACGCTCGAGCCGTCGGGCGGCGGCACCAGCACCGTGGTTGTTGAAGCCCATGCGGTTGATGAGCGCACGGTCCTCGACGAGGCGGAACAGGCGCGGGCGCTCGTTGCCGGGCTGGGGCTTCGCCGTGATCGTGCCGACCTCGACGTGGCCGAAACCGAGCAGGCCGAGGCCGCCGATGCCGCGGGCGTCCTTGTCGAACCCGGCGGCGAGGCCGAAGCGCGACGGGAAGTGGATGCCCATCGTCGTGATGCCGTCAGCAGCTGCCGGGCGGGAGTACCGCTCGACCAGACCGCCGACGAACGGCACGTGCGGCAGCGCCTTGATGACGGCGAACGCCAGGTGGTGGGCCCGCTCGGGGTCCATCTTGGCGAAGACCGACCGGAAGACGACGGCGTACCCGGACCGGACCAGGCCTTCCGCGACGCCGCTCACGCGCCGGCACCCGCCGGCGAGCCGGCGGCCGCAGCACCGTGGTGGTCACGGCGGAGCTGACCGATGGCGTCCTCGAAGTCCTCGAGCGAGTCGAAGGCCTGGTAGACGCTGGCGAACCGCAGGTACGCGACCTCGTCGAGCTCACGGAGCGGCGCGAGGATCGCGAGCCCGATGTCGTTCGCGTCGATCTGGCTCGAGCCGGACGACCGCACGGTCTCCTCGACCCGCTGCGCGAGCACGGCCAGGTCGCCGTCGGTGACCGGGCGCCCCTGGCAGGCCTTGCGCACGCCGGAGACGATCTTGTCGCGGCTGAAGGGTTCGGTGACGCCGTTGCGCTTGACGACGTTGAGCGACGCGGTCTCGGTGGTCGAGAAGCGTCGTCCGCAGTTCGGGCACTGTCGACGGCGGCGGATGGAGGTTCCGTCGTCGCTCGTCCGTGAGTCGACGACGCGGGAGTCCGGGTGGCGGCAGAAAGGGCAGAACATGTCGTCGCCCAGGCTATCGGTTCGTGCGCTCCGTCACGGCGGCGCCGTGCGCGGGGAGCTGCTCCTCGGTCGACAGCGCGACGATGTGCGCGGCGACCTCGTCGAGCGCGGACGCCGAGTACCGGATGACCTGCTGCGGCCGCAGGAACGTCGACGCGGACAGGCCGGAACCGAAGCGCGCCTGGCCACCGGTGGGCAGCACGTGGTTCGACCCGGCCAGGTAGTCCCCCAGGCTGACGGGCGTGCTCGGCCCGACGAACACCGCTCCGGCGGCGTCGATGTCGGCGAGCACCGCGTCGTCGTCCGCCGTCTGGATCTCCAGGTGCTCCGGCCCGTACGCGTTGCTCACGGTCGCGGCGTCGGCGAGCGAGTCCACCAGCACGATCGCGGACTGCGGTCCGTCCAGGGCGGTCTGGAGGCGCGCAGCCGTCCCGAGCACCGCCGTGCGTTCCGGGATGGCGGCTTCGACCGCATCGGCGAACGTCGCCGACGTCGTCACCAGCACACTGCCGGCCTGCTCGTCGTGCTCGGCCTGGCTGATGAGGTCGGCGGCGACGAACCCGGGGTCGGCGGTCTCGTCGGCGATCACGAGGATCTCGGTCGCGCCGGCCTCGGCGTCGATGCCGACGACACCGCGCACCAGGCGCTTCGCCGCGGCGACGTAGTTGTTGCCAGGACCGGTGACCAGGTCGACGGGCTCGAGGTCGATCGCGGGGACGCCGTACGCCAGCGCGCCGACCGCCCCGGCACCGCCCATCGCGTAGACCTCGTCGATGCCGAGCAGTCCGGCCGCGGCCAGGATCGTCGGGTGGACCGCACCGCCGTGGTCACGCTGCGGCGGGGACACGAGTGCGATCGACCGGACCCCGGCGACCTGTGCGGGCACGACGTTCATGACGACGCTCGACGGGTAGACGGCCTTCCCGCCGGGCACGTAGAGGCCGACGCGGCGCATCGGCTGCCAGCGCTGGTGCACCTCGGCGCCGTCGGCGAGGGTGGTGACGGAGCCGGCCGGCACCTGTGCGGCGCTGGCGGCTCGGACGCGGCGGATGGCTTCGTCGAGCGCTTCCCGCAGTTCGGGGGTCAGCCCGGCGACGGCCGCCGCGATCTCGGCGACCGGCACCCGGACGTTCGCCGGGGCGCCGCCGTCGAAGCGTTCGGCCTGGTCGTGCAGTGCGTCCGCTCCGCGGTGTCGGACGTCCTCGACGAGCTCGCGGGCGGCGTCGACCGCGTGCGAGACGTCACCCACGGCGCGCGGCATGAGTCGGAGGAGTTCGGCACGGGCGGGCAGGCCGCCACGGAGGTCGATTCGCTGCATCATCAGGGGACAAGCCTACCGAGGTGACGTGGGCGTCCGCCGTCCGACGAGTGCGTCGACGACCGGCCGGTGGTGTGCCACGGCCGCGGCGTCCCAGACACCGAGCAGGTGCAGTGTGGCGATGCGGAACACGAGCGCCCGGGTCAGCAGCGACGTCCATTCCGGCTCGTCTGCCTCGGCCGCAGCCCCGTGCGCGGTCCTGCCGAGGGCTGCCAGTCGCCCGACCGGGAAGCCGTGCCAGCAGACGGCGTCGACGGCAGCGATCGCCGGGCCGAACTCCGCCGGACGCCAGTACGGCGGCCAGTCGATGATCGTCGGTGGCTGCGCGTCGGCGAACAGCACGTTGCCGAGCAGGTCACCGTGGACCAGCTGTGACGGTGCTCGGACCGGCCGGAACGCCGCGGCGAGCCGGGCGAGGGTCGGGTCCGCCGGCAGCGGTTCCTCGCCCCACGCCATCCGGTCGGCACGGGCCCACGGGTCGGTGACGACGTCAGGATCCGTGCCGAGGAACGCGGGCCGCTCCAGACCGGCGATCGCCCGGTGGAAGGCACGGCCCGCCCGGATCACGTCCTCGACGCGGGACTCGTCGGCTGCACCGGGCACGAACTCCCACGCCTCCCAGTCCCCCGACCGCCAGCTGCCGTCGCGGGTGACCACGGGGCGGGGTGTCCGGAACTCGGCCGGGTGCTCGGACTCCGTTGCGTGTTCGAGTTCCGCCAGGAGGCCGGCACGCCAGTCGGTCACCGCAGCGCCGTCGTGGGGCCGGAGGACGATGCCCTCGGCACGCCAGGTCAGCCCGCGCCCACCCGCGAGCGGCACGGGCGTGGACCCGGCGACCCCGAAGGCACGCAGCACCTCGGCGCCGGGTGCGCTCCCGCCCGCTCCGGTCACGCGGTCCGCAACACCTTCGCCATCGGACGGCCTTTCGCGACCTCGTCGACGAGCTTGTCGAGGTACCGGATCTGCCGCATGAGCGGGTCGTCGATCTCCTCGATCCGCACACCGCAGATCACGCCCGTGATGAGCGGCGCGTTCGGGTGCAGCTGCGCGGCGGCGAAGAAGTCCTCGAACGTGGTCTCGCCAGCCAGGTGCCGTGCGAGCGCTGCGTCGTCGAACCCGGTCAGCCACGTGATGACGGCGTCGAGCTCGCCCTTCGTGTGGCCCTTCCGCTCCACCTTCGCCAGGTAGTGCGGGTAGACCGCCGCGAAGGGCGTCCCGAAGATCCGGTGTCCGGCCACGGTCACGCCCCCGCTACACCAGGCAGCGCGGCCCGAGCAGGCTCTTCAGCTCGCCGAACAGGTCGGGTGTCAGGTTCACCGGGAACGGCAACTCGAACGTGCGCGCGACGTCGTCCTTCAGCAGCTTCAGCCGGACCTCGGTCTCGCCCTGGTGCCGTCCGAGCACGGCCGCGAGCTCGGTCACCGTGGACGTGGTGGCCTGCCGCTCCGGCAGCGACAACGTGAGCGGGCCGGAGCCCATCGCGTCGCCGATCGCCGGCTGGAACATGCTCACCGCGTGCAGGGCCTTGCCGTCGTCGCGGACGTTCACGCGACCACGCAGGACCACGATCGAGTCGGCCACGAGCGACGGACCGAACTCCTGGTAGGTCTTGCCGAGGAACATCACGCCGATCTGGCCGCCGAAGTCCTCGATGTCGACGATGCCGTACGGGTTGCCGCTCGTCTTCGCCACCCGGTGTTGCACGCTCGTCAGCAGACCCGCAACCGTGACGGTCTCGCCCTCGACCGAGTCGTCGGCCGCGATGAGGTCGGCGATGGTGATCGACTGGTGCTTCGCGAGCTCGATCTCGAGCCCCGCGAGCGGGTGGTCCGAGACGTAGAGGCCGAGCATGTCGCGCTCGAACGCGAGCTTGTCGCGCTTGGACCACTCCGGACGGTCAGGCACCTGTGACACCGGACCGGTGGCCGGCGATTCCTCGGCGACCTCGGCGAACAGCGAGTCGAAGTCGAAGCCGACGTTGCCGTGGGCCTCGTCACGCTTGACCTTGACGGCGCCTTCGACCGCGCCCTCGTGGATCTCGACCAGGGCGCGGCGGGAGTCGCCGAACTCGTCGAAGGCACCCGCCTTGATGAGCGACTCGACGGTCCGTTTGTTCGCCGACGAGATCGGGATCTTGCGCAGGAAGTCGTGGAACGACTCGAACGCGCCCTTGTCGGTGCGGGCCTTCACGATGTCGTCGACGACGTTGAACCCGACGTTGCGGATCGCGCCCATGCCGAACCGGATGTCCTCACCGACAGCGGCGAAGAAGCCGATCGACTCGTTGACGTCCGGCGGCATGACCTTGATGCCCATGCGGCGGCACTCGTTCAGGTACAGCGCGAGCTTGTCGCGGGCGTCACCCACCGAGGTGAGCAGCGCCGCCATGTACTCGGCCGGGTAGTGCGCCTTCAGGTAGGCGGTCCAGAACGAGACCACGCCGTACGCGGCGGAGTGCGCCTTGTTGAACGCGTAGTCGGAGAACGGCAGCAGGATGTCCCACAGCATCTTGATCGCCGCGGCCGAGTAGCCGTTGTCCAGCATGCCCTTCTCGAAGCCCGCGTACTGCTTGTCGAGCTCGGACTTCTTCTTCTTGCCCATCGCGCGGCGGAGGATGTCCGCCTGGCCGAGGGAGAACCCCGCGACCTTCTGCGCGATGGCCATGACCTGCTCCTGGTAGATGATCAGGCCGTAGGTCCCGCCGAGGATCTCCGCCAGGGGCTCTTCGAGCTCCGGGTGGATCGGCGTGATCGCCTGCTCGCCGTTCTTGCGGAGCGCGTAGTTCGTGTGCGAGTTCGCACCCATGGGGCCCGGACGGTACAGGGCGATGAGCGCGGAGATGTCCTCGAAGTTGTCGGGCTTCATCAGACGCAGCAGGCCACGCATCGGCCCACCGTCGAGCTGGAAGACACCGAGTGTGTCACCGCGCTGCAGGAGCGCGTACGCCTCGGGGTCCTCGAGCCCCATGGTCTCGAGGTCGAGCTCGATGCCACGGTTGTTCTTGATGTTGTCGAGGGCGTCGCTGATGATCGTGAGGTTGCGGAGCCCCAAGAAGTCCATCTTGATCAGCCCGAGCGACTCCGCTGCCGGGTAGTCGAACTGCGTGACGACCTGGCCGTCCTGCTCCCGCTTCATGATCGGGATGATGTCGATGAGCGGATCGCTCGACATGATGACGCCGGCCGCGTGCACGCCCCACTGGCGCTTCAGCCCCTCGAGCCCGAGCGCGGTGTCGAAGACGGTCTTCGCCTCGGGGTCGGTCTCGACCACGGTGCGGACGTCGACGGCTTCCTTGTAGCGCGGGTGGTCCTTGTCGAAGATCCCGGTGAGCGGGATGTCCTTGCCCATCACGGGCGGCGGCATCGCCTTGGTGAGCTTCTCGCCCATGCCGAACGGGAACCCGAGGACGCGCGAGGAGTCCTTCAGCGCCTGCTTCGCCTTGATCGTGCCGTACGTGACGATCTGCGCGACGCGCTCCGACCCGTACTTCTCGGTGACGTACTTGATCGCCTCACCGCGGCGCCGGTCGTCGAAGTCGACGTCGAAGTCGGGCATCGAGACGCGGTCTGGGTTCAGGAACCGCTCGAAGATCAGGCCGTGCCGGATCGGGTCGAGGTCGGTGATGCGCATCGCGTACGCGACCATCGAGCCGGCACCGGAACCACGGCCGGGGCCGACGCGGATGCCGTTGTTCTTCGACCACAGGATGAAGTCGGAGACCACCAGGAAGTACCCCGGGAACCCCATCTGGTTGATGATGCCGACCTCGTAGTCGGCACGCTCCTGCACCTCGGCCGGGATGCCGTCGGGGTACCGGTAGTCCAGCCCCTTCGCGACCTCTTTCTCGAACCAGGAGTGCTCGGTCTCGCCCGCCGGCACCGGGAACTTCGGCATGTAGTTCGCCGAGGTGTCGAACTCGACGTTGCACCGCTCGGCGATGAGCAGCGTGTTGTCGCAGGCCTCGGGGTTGTCGCGGAAGACGTGCCGCATCTGCTGCGGGGACTTCAGGTAGAACTCGTCGGCGTCGAACTTGAACCGGTTCGGGTCGTTCAGCGTCGAACCCGACTGCACGCACAGCAGGGCCGCGTGCGACTTGGCGTCGTGCGCGTGCGTGTAGTGCAGGTCGTTCGTGCCGACCAGCGGGATGTCGAGGTCCTTCGCCAGCCGGATCAGGTCACTCATGATCCGACGCTCGATCTCGAGTCCGTGGTCCATGACCTCGGCGAAGTAGTTCTCCTTGCCGAAGATGTCGCGGTAGTCGGCGGCGGCCTTGACGGCTTCGTCGTACTGGCCGAGGCGCAGGCGCGTCTGGACCTCGCCCGACGGGCACCCCGTCGTGGCGATGATGCCCTCGTGGTACTCCTCGAGCAACTCGATGTCCATGCGCGGCTTGAAGTAGTAGCCCTCGAGCGACGCCTTCGACGACAGCCGGAACAGGTTGTGCATGCCCGTCGTGTTCTCGGCGAACATCGTCATGTGCGTGTACGAACCGGCACCGGAGACGTCGTCCCCACCGCCGTCGCCCCACCGCACACGGGTCTTGTCCGTGCGGTGGGTCCGGGGCGTGATGTACGCCTCGGTCCCGATGATCGGCTTGACGCCGCCGGCCTTGGCGGCCTTCCAGAACTCGAAGGCGCCGAACATGTTGCCGTGGTCGGTCACCGCCACGGCCGGCATGCCCTGCGCAGCGGTCTCCTGCACGAGGTCGCCGAGCCTGGCAGCGCCGTCGAGCATCGAGTACTCGCTGTGCACGTGCAGGTGGACGAAGGAGTCGGAATCCGCCACGGAACCTCCGGTCGAACGAGCTGCTTGCGGGACGCGAACAGCCTAACCGCGACCGCGGACAAACCCGCGCGTGTCCGAGCGGTCCGACGCCGAGGTCGCACGACACGCCGCGCACAGTCCGGCGAGGGTGCATGAACCGTCGCTCGGCGGGGCCGAAGTCAGCAGATCGTGTCCCCACGGCGGTGGAGCCCGCGCGTGTCGGCCGGCAGGCACGGGGCGGGGTTGCCACGGGCCTCCCGGCCGGGGTCTGAACGTGACGGATGCGGCACGCCCATCGATCCCCCGCCGCTCCCCCGCCGAGGTTCCACAACACGCCGCGGGCGCTCCGCCGGGGTTCCACAGACCGACGCACAGTGCGCCGAGATGCCGAGATTTCGGAACCTCGGCGAACGACGCGACGACGCGACGACGCGACGGCGCGACCGGCGCGCGCGTCAGGACGAAGCGGCTCGGATGCGGTCGAGCGCGAGGCGCAGGTCGTCGGGGTACTCCGCCTGGAACGACACCCACTCGCCGGTGCGCGGGTGGTCGAACCCGAGCCGGACGGCGTCGAGCCACTGGCGGGTCAGCCCGAGCTCCTGCGCCAGGACCGGGTCGGCGCCGTACATCGTGTCGCCGACCAGCGGGTGGCGGGTCGCGGCCATGTGCACGCGGATCTGATGCGTGCGCCCGGTCTCGAGGTGCACCTCGAGCAGGGTCGCCGACCGGAACGCCTCGAGGGTCTCGTAGTGGGTGACGCTCGGCTTGCCGTCGGCGGTGACCGCGAACTTCCAGTCGCTCGACGGGTGCCTGCCGATGGGGGCGTCGACGGTGCCGGAGGTCGGGTCGGGATGCCCCTGCGCGAGCGCGTGGTAGACCTTCTCGACCGTGCGCTCCTTGAAGGCGCGCTTGAGGTGGGTGTACGCGAGCTCGGTCTTCGCGACGACCATGAGCCCCGACGTGCCGACGTCGAGGCGGTGCACGATGCCCGCGCGCTCAGCGGCGCCCGAGGTCGCGATGGTGAACCCCGCTGCGGCGAGGCCCCCGGGCACGGTCGGACCGTCCCAACCGGGCGAGGGGTGCGCAGCGACGCCGACGGGCTTGTCGACCACCACGATGTCCTCGTCGTCGTGCACGATCGTCATCCCGGGCACGGCCGCCGGCACGATGCGCGGCGGCTCCTTCGGGGACCACTCGACCTCGAGCCACGAGTCGGCGTGCAGGCGGTCGGACTTGTCGACGGGGACGCCGTCGACCCGGACTCCACCGGCGGCGACCACGTCGGCCGCGAACGACCGGCTGAACCCGAGGAGCTTCGCGATGGCGGCGTCGACACGTTCGCCGGCGAGCCCGTCGGGGACGGGAAGGGAACGCGACTCGCTCACGTGGCGTCGTGCCCCAGCGCGTCGCGCCGGTCGTGCTGTGCCGGACGGGAGGCCCGCTCCGGCTCCGGCAGGTCTGCTGCGGGCGCTGCAGCGTCGGTCGCGGGCGCTGCTGCGTCGGTTGCGGGCACCGAGAACGCGGCCCCGCCGTCGAGCGGCTCCGTCGTGTCCGCCTGCGCAGCGCGCTTGGCGGAGACCGTGCGGGACCCGTCGAGGTTCACCCCGAGGATCACCAGCAGCACGAAGACCACCATGCTGATGCAGATGAACGAGTCGGCGACGTTGTAGATCGCCGGCATCATCCACGGCGTCGAGATGAAGTCGACCACGTGGCCGCGGCCGAAGCCGGGCTCACGGAAGAGTCGGTCGATCAGGTTGCCGAGCGCGCCGCCCAGCAGCATGCCGAGCACGACGGCCCACCACATCGACCGGATCCGGCGCGAGTAGATGATGATCGCGACGACGACCGCCGCCGAGATGATCGAGAACACCCACGTCATGTTCACCGCGAAGGAGAACGCCGCCCCGGGGTTCCGGACGTACAGGAACTGGAGCGCCCCGCCCAGGACCGGGACGGGGGTGCCGTACGGCAGGTTCGCGACGACCAGCGCCTTCGCGACCTGGTCGAACGCCACCACCACGACAGCGGCGAAGGCCAGTGCCGCGATCGCGCGGACACTGACCTTCGCTCGTGATGCTGGTCGCGACAACGTCAGTTGCCGAAGCCCTGCGCCGATGCCGGCGCCGGGGTGAGACCGGACTGCTCGTTCGAGGAGTCGAGCTCGGAGAGCTGCCCCTGGATGTAGCTCTTGAGCTGGGCGCGGTAGTCGCGCTCGAACGTCCGGAGCTCGTCGATCTTGCCCTCGAGCTGGCGCTGCTCCTGCTCGAGCACCTGGACACGCTGACGGTTCGTGTTCTCGGTGTCGGCGATGATCTGGCGCTGCTTGGCCTCGGCCTCGGACACGAGACGCGCTGCCTGGGCGGTGCCCTCGGCGATGAGCGCGTCACGCTTCTCGACACCTTCGCGGACGTGCTCCTCGTGGAGACGACGCGCGAGCGTCAGGAGGTTCGTGGTGCCCTCGGTGTCCTCGTCCGCCGGGACCGTGGTCGCCGGGGCGGCCGCTGCGACCGGAGCGGGCTCCGGAGCCACCTCGACCGGGGCCGGCACGGGCTCCGGTTCGGGCTCTGCCGCGGGAGCGGGCTGCTCGGTCTGCGCCGACTGCGGGGCCGACTCGGCCGCCTGCAGGCGCTGGCGGAGCTCGTCGTTCTCCGCGGTCAGGCGACGCAGCTCGACCACGACCTCGTCGAGGAAGTCGTCGACCTCGTCCTGGTCGTAGCCCTCGCGGAACTTCGTCGGCTGGAACCGCTTGTTGACTACGTCTTCCGGCGTCAAAGCCATTGCCGTCACCTCAATAGAACTGCTGAACGTGTGGAACCACTTGCGTCGCGACCGAACTTACCAGTCGCCACGTGTGGTGCGGATGCCGCGCCGGAGGCGAGCATCGATCCCGACCACCGTACACCGACGACGGGGAGGAACGACGACCGCTGCATCGGCGCGGCGCGTGTTGCGGACCTGGATCGGCCCACGAGCGGGCCCGGATCGAGCCAGGAACGGACCTGGATCGACCCTGGATCGTGTCAGACCGCGACGGCGATGCCGTTGACGACGACCCGGGCGATGATCACGACGAGCATGACGATCGTCCAGCCGAAGTCGAGTGCCACCGGCCCCATGCGGAGCGGCGGCAGGACCCGCCGAACCGCGCGGATCGGCGGATCGGTGATCGTGTAGACGAACTCGGAGACCACGAGCAGTCCCCCGCGCGGCCGCCAGGACCGGTTGAAGTTCTGCACGAGGTCGAGCGCGAACCGCCCCCACATGACGAAGAAGTACAGCAGGAGGGCGAGGGAGATGATCCCTAGGATCACGGACACGATGGGGCTCGCTCGTCTCGGGCGAGTGCCGTCATGCGACGACGCTCACGGGCGGGTGGCCGGGGGACGGCTCAGGACTGGGCGAAGAAGTTCGCCTCGATGTCGGACTCTACCTCAGCCGGCTCACCGCTCACTGCGACGTGTGCGGGCGACAGCAGGAAGACCTTGTTCGTGACGCGCTCGATCTTGCCGTACAGGCCGAGCGACAGGCCGGAGGCGAAGTCGATCATGCGCCGGGCGTCGTTCTCGGTCATCTGCGAGAGGTTGATGATGACGGGGATCCCGTCGCGGAAGCTCTCGGCGATGGACTGGGCGTCCTTGTACTCGCGCGGGTGGACGGTGAGGATCTCGTTCATTTCCTGGACCGGGGTCGCCTTCTGTGCGGTCGTGTGCGAGCGGCGGAGCGGAGTGACCTGGGCGCCGCGCTGGTGGGTGTGCGTCTTCGCGGGAGCGGCGGCCGGGGCCGCTGCCGGAGCTGCGGCGGCCGCGGGAGCGTCCGCCGGGGCGGGGGCATCCTGCGGTGCTGCGGCCGGAGTGGCGGGAGCCTGATGGCGCGCGGGCGCGGCCTGCTGCGGCTGCTCGTCCTCGTAGTCGAGTTCCTCGTCGGCGAGGCCGAGGTAGACCATCGTCTTCTTCAGCGGGTTGGCCATGGTTCCTCCGGAGGTTGGTGCACGTGGATGCCCTGCAACGAGGCTAGGGTGCCGCCGGCCGATTTCCCGTGATTGCGGTGCCGATCCGCAGGTGTGTCGCGCCCTCGAGCACGGCGTCGGCGTAGTCGCCGCTCATGCCGGCCGAGATGTCGGTGGCGCCGGGCTCGAGCGCAACGACCCGGTCCGAGATCGCCCGCAGCCGAGCGAACGCCGCACGGGGCTCCTCGTCCAGCGGCGCGACGGCCATGACCCCGCGCAACCGGATGGTGCCGGTCTCGAGCACGCGTGCGGCCATCGCCTCGACGTCGTCCGGTTGCACGCCGCCGCGACCGGGATCGTCGGTCAGGTTGACCTGCACGAACCCGTCGATGACCGGCGGATCCGGCTCGGCCTCGGTCGGCGCGAAGGCGTCCACGACCGACGTGCGGTCGAGGGACTGCACGACGTGCGCGTAACGACGGACCTGCCGGGCCTTCTTCGACTGCAGCTGCCCGATGAAGTGCCAGGTCAGGTCGAGGTCGGCGAGATCGGCAGCCTTGGCCTGTGCCTCTTGGTGGCGGTTCTCGCCCACGTCGGTGACGCCGAGTGAGGCCAGCGCACGGACGAGGGACGCCGGGTGGTACTTCGTGACGACGATCAGCGTGAGGTCGTCGGCCGAACGCCCTGCGGCGCGCGCCGCGTCGGCGATGCCACTCCGGACGGACGCGAGACGCGCCTCCAGTCCGTCGCCGTGGGACGAGGACTGGAGGCGCGTGTCTGCTACCAAGGAGGGGTTACTTCAGGAAGTCGGGGACGTCGAGCTCGTCGTCGTCGTCGAACGCCGGGTCGGCGGCGCGCTGCACCGGCGGCTGGTGTTCCTGCGACGCCCAGGAGGGGCTCGACGTGCTGGAGTCCTCGATCGCACCGGTCGACGCGGCGACGGGGGCCGTCGCGCTCGACTCGGGGTCGACGTAGCTCGAGCGACGCTCCTTCTGCTGCTGCGCCGGCTCGCCGCCGTCGAAGCCAGCGGCGATGACGGTCACGCGGACCTCGTCGCCGAGGGTGTCGTCGATGACCGCACCGAAGATGATGTTCGCCTCGGGGTGCACGGCTTCCTGCACCAGACGCGCGGCGTCGTTGATCTCGAAGATGCCGAGGTTCGAGCCACCCTGGATCGACAGCAGCACACCGTGCGCTCCGTCGATCGAGGCCTCGAGCAGCGGGGACGCGACGGCGAGCTCGGCGGCCTTGATGGCGCGGTCGGCACCGCGCGACGAGCCGATGCCCATGAGCGCGGAACCCGCACCCTGCATGACGGACTTGACGTCGGCGAAGTCGAGGTTGATGAGCCCCGGGGTGGTGATGAGGTCGGTGATGCCCTGCACGCCAGCGAGGAGCACCTGGTCGGCCGTGGCGAAGGCCTCGACCATCGAGATGCCGCGGTCGCTGATCTCGAGCAGGCGGTCGTTCGGGACGACGATGAGCGTGTCGACCTCGTCCTTGAGCCCGGCGACACCGTTCTCGGCCTGGGACTGGCGACGCTTGCCCTCGAAGCTGAACGGCTTCGTGACGACGCCGATGGTGAGGGCGCCGATCGACTTGGCGATGCGGGCGACGACGGGCGCACCACCCGTGCCGGTCCCGCCGCCTTCACCGGCGGTCACGAAGACCATGTCGGCACCCGCGAGGGCCTCTTCGATCTCCTCGGCGTGGTCCTCGGCGGCGCGACGGCCGACCTCGGGGTCCGCGCCGGCGCCGAGGCCGCGGGTGATCTCGCGGCCGACGTCGAGCTTGACGTCGGCGTCGCTGAGCAGGAGCGCCTGCGCGTCGGTGTTGATCGCGATGAACTCGACCCCACGGAGGCCGAGTTCGATCATCCGGTTGACGGCGTTGACGCCGCCGCCGCCGACACCGACGACCTTGATGACGGCGAGGTAGTTGTGGTTCGTGGTCACGTCAGTCAGGCCTCCGGTTGAACCCTCAACCTCTACTTGAAGTTCAGGGGCAATGCTGGTAGATGTGGTGCTGTCTTCGACGCTACGGGTGGGTTCCGCGCACTGTCGCCCCGCCACGCCGCGTGTCGCCGATCAGGTCGGCAATTCAGTCCTTCGCGCGGATCACGCCGTTGTCCGGCGCCGACACGTCGTACTCGACGACGACACCCGGGTTCCGCGCCGCGTGGTCCTTCACCAGCGCGGCGAGCAGCGCAGCCTTCGCCTCGGAGTCGTCCGGGCTCCCCCACACCACCGTCGACGTGTCGCGCAACGTCAGGGTCACGTCGTCGGCGGTGGAACCGGCGACCCGCGTGACCTGCGAGCGGACGGTCGACGGCAGCGCCAGCACGACCTCGGTCATGGTGCGGAAGCTCGAGGACCCGAGGCGCGCACGGGCGATGTCGGCGAGTGGCATGGTGTCCGGACGCTTCGGCGCCGACTGGACGACGATGCCGGCCGGGTCGACGAGGTCGAACGAGCTGCCGGACTGCACGGCGACGACGGGCGTGCGCTCGGTCACCGTCACCACGAGGGTGTGCGGCGGCGCCTCTTCGGTCACGTAGCTCTCGATGAGCGGGAAGCCCGCGATGTCCTGCTTGATCTCGTCGAAGTCGAGGCGCGCGAGCGGCGTGCCGATCTGGTCGGACAGGGCCTGTCGCAACGCGGTCTCGTCGACGCGGTCGGTGCCCTTGATCTCGATCGTCTGCAGCGCCATGAGCGGCGAGAACACGGCCACCAGGATCGAGACGCCGAGCACGAGCACGATGCCGGCCGCGGTGATCCCGGCGGCGCGACGGTGGCGGCTGCGCCGGGTGAACCGCCGCACCTCGGCCCGCTCGAGCAGGCGACGGCGACGCTTCGCGATGCGCGCCTCGCGCGCCGTCTCGGCAGCGCGGACGCCGGCACCGATGGGTGCGTCGTCGTGCTGGACCGGCCGGGAGGCACTCCCCGCGTCGAGCACGTCGGTCACGGTCGCGTCGTGGTCGCCTGCACTGCCCGCCGCACCCCCGGACGGTCGTCGCGCCCCGTCTCCTCGGGGCGCGTTGCCCGCGTCGGGGCGCGAGTCGCGGTGGTCCTCGTCCGGTGTGTACTCGCGCAGGCGGCCGGCGACGGCCCCGAAGCCGGCGCCGACGCGGCGGCCGGCCGCGCCCGCGAGGGTGCCGACGCGGTCGCGCGTCGAGTCGGCGGCATCGGTGGTCGGATCCGCGCCCGCGGACGGTCGTCGCGCCCCGACGCTCGGGGGCGCACCGACCGCTGGGGGGCGCGTTCCGGAGAGACCGGTGGCCGGGGCCTCGTCGACCACAGCCGACTCGTCGGGCGTGGGACGGGCCTCCCGGTCGTCGGGTGTGCGCCCGCGGAACGGGAGCCGCGGCATCGAGGGGCCACGACGCTGCCGGGGCGCGCCGGCGCCCTCGACCGGGGTGTCCCTGCGGGCGTCCCCCTCGTCGAACCCCTCGGGTCGCCTCACCGGCCCAACGCTCCCAGCACCTGCGGGATGATCCGGTACACGTCACCGCAGCTGAGCGTCATGATGATGTCGCCGTCGCGGGCGACCGCGGCGGCACGGGCGGCGGCCTCGTCCCAGTCCGGCAGGAACTCCACGCGGGACTGGTCGGCGAAGCGCTCCTGCACCAGGGCACCGGTGACCCCGGGCTCCGGGTCCTCGCGCGCGCCGTAGACGTCGAGGACGACCGTGTGGTCGGCGAGCTCCTCGTAGACCCGCGCGAAGTCACCGGCCATCAGACGGGTGCGCGAGTACAGGTGGGGCTGGTGGATGGCGATGATGCGGCCGTCGCCGACGACGTTGCGGGCGGCCTTGAGCGCCGCGGCGACCTCGGTCGGGTGGTGCGCGTAGTCGTCGTAGACCGACACCCCGCGCTCGACACCGTGCAGTTCGAAGCGGCGCTGGGTGCCGCCGAAGGCCTCGAGTCCGCGGATCGCGTCGGCGGCGCTCACGCCCAGACCGGTCAGGACCGCGAAGGCACCGACGGCGTTGATCGCGTTGTGCCGACCCGGCACGCGGAGGGTCAGGTGGTGTGCCTCGCCACCGGCGCGGAACGCGACCTCGACGCCCGCGGACTCGATGATCCGCTCGATGCGCACGTCGGCGTCGACGGCCTCGCCGAAGGTCACCACCTCGGGAGCGTCGGCACGCGCGCGGATGCCCGCCGTGACGGTCTTCGCGCCGGCGTCGTCGCTCGAGATGACGACGCGCTCGCTCGCCTTCGCGGCGAACTCGACGAACGCCTCGGTGAAGGCCTCCTCGCTGCCGTAGTGGTCGAGGTGGTCGGCGTCGACGTTCGTGATCAGGGCCACGGCGACGTCGTAGAGCAGGAACGAGCCGTCGGACTCGTCGGCCTCGACCACGAACAGGTCGCTCGAGCCGGGCGCCGAGCTCGTGCCGAGCGACTGGATGACGCCGCCGTTGACGAAGCTCGGGTCGAGGCCGAGCTCGACCATCGCGGTGACGATCATGCCGGTCGAGGTGGTCTTGCCGTGCGCGCCGGCGACCGCGACGAGGCGGTGCTCGGCGATGAGGGCGGCAAGGGCCTGGGACCGGTGCAGCACCGGCAGGCCGCGGCGCTGCGCCTCGAGCAGTTCGGGGTTGTCCGGCCAGAGCGCGCTCGTGACGACGATCGTGTCCGCGTCACCGACGTTCGCGGCGTCGTGGCCGATGTGCACCGCGGCGCCGAGGTCGCGCATGATGCCCGTCGTCTCGGTCTCGCGGGAGTCGCTGCCCGTCACGCGGTGGCCGGCGGCGAGGAACATCCGGGCGATGCCGCTCATGCCGGCGCCGCCGATGCCGACGAAGTGCACGGTGCCGAGGTCGTCCGGGATCGGCTGCGTCAGGTCCGGCTTGATGGTCATGGTTCCTCCGTGGTGCTGGCGGCGCCGTTGCCTCGTGCGGTTCCTCGTGCGGCACCTCGTTCGGTGCCTCGTGCTGCGTCCAGGACGAGGTCGGTCATCCGGTCCGCGCCGTCGCGGTGTCCGACGCTGCCTGCCCGGACCGTCATGTCCGCGATGCGGGCCCGGTCCTGCAGGATCGTCAGGAGCTGGAACGTCACCCAGTCGGGGTCGAATTCCCCGTCCGCCACGAGCACTGCTCCCCCGGCGTCGACGACGTCCTTCGCGTTGTGCCGCTGCTCGCCGTTGCCGACAGGGTACGGCACGAGCACGCTCGGCAGCCCGACCGCGGTGAGCTCGCAGACCATGCCGGCGCCGGAGCGCGACACGACGAAGTCGCTCGCCGCGTACGCCAGGTCCATCCGGTCGCAGTAGGCGAGCACGTGGTAGCCGTCGAGGTCGCTCGGGCCGATGTCCGACGCCGCCCCGACCACGTGCAGGACCTGCCAGCCGGCGCCCACGATGGTCGCCGCCGACTTGTTGATCGTGCGGTTGATGCTGCGCGCGCCCGAGGAGCCCCCCGTGACGAGGAGCACCGGGCGAGCCGGGTCGAGCCCGAACTCGGCGAGGGCCTCAGCGCGGCTGGCACGGCGGTCGAGCGACTCGATCTCGCGCCGGAGCGGCATGCCGACGACCCGGCCGTGCCGCAGTCGGGTGTTCGAGAAGGTCAGGCCGACGTGCTCGGTGAGGAACGCGGCGAGGCGGTTCGCCAACCCCGGCTTCGCGTTCTGCTCGTGCACGACGATCGGGGTGCCGGTGCGACGAGCTGCGATGTACGCCGGCGCCGCCGCGTAGCCGCCGACGCCGAGGACGACCTCGACCTCGTGCTCGCGGATGATCTGCTCGGTGCGCTTGACCGCCGCGGCGAAGCGCTGCGGGAAGCGCAGGGCCGCGCCGTTCAGCTTCCGGGGGAACGGCAGGCGCGGGATCGTCAGGAGCTCGTAGCCGCGCATCGGCACCAGGCGGGACTCCAGGCCCTCGGCGGTGCCCAGGACGAGCACCTCGGCGTCCGGCTCGCGCTCGGTCAGCCGGTCGGCGACCGCGAGCAGGGGGTTGACGTGTCCGGCGGTGCCCCCGCCGGCGAAGAGGTACTTGCTCACCGGAGTCGTCCGTTCGTGGTGGTGCTGTCGAGGGGCGCGTTCGTGGTGCGCGGGTCGTTCTTGCCGGGCAGGTCGCGGGCGAACGACAGCACGACGCCGATCGCCACCAGGGTCATGATGAGCGCGGACCCGCCGGCCGAGATCAGGGGTAGTGGGACGCCGAGGACCGGCAGCAGGCCGAGCACCACGGCGATGTTCACGAGCGCCTGGCCGATGATCCACGCCAGGATGCCGCCCGTGACCGTCTTCACGAAGGGGTCGCGGGACTGCCGGATGATCTTGATCATGCCGACGGCGAGCACGACGAACAGCGCGAGGACGACCACGGCGCCGATCAGGCCGAGCTCTTCGCCGATGATCGCGAAGATGTAGTCGTTGTCCGCCTCGGGCAGCCACGACCACTTCGCCTTCGAGTTGCCGAGTCCGACGCCGAACACGCCACCGGACGCCAGCGCCCACATGCCGTGCACGGGCTGCCAGCACAGGTCGGCGTACTGGTTCGAGTCGGTGCAGCCGGACAGCCACGCGCTGATGCGCACCTGACGGGAGGACGAGGCCATCGTGACGAACGGCAGCATGACCGCCATCGCCGCCAGGCCGACGAGCAGGTGGCGGGCGCGGGCCCCGCCGACGTAGAGCGCACCGAGGATCAGGATGAGCATGATCATCGCGGTGCCTTGGTCGCCACCGAGGATCACGAGTCCGAGCGACAGGAGCGAGGCGATCCCGATCGGGATGAACACCTCTTTCCAGTCGTCGAGCTTGTCGCGCTTGACGTACATGATCGCGCCGATGCCGAGCACCAGCCCGAGCTTCACGACCTCGGATGGCTGCGCGGTGAACGAGCCGATGCCGATCCAGTTCCGGTTGCCCTGGACGTCGATGCCGAGCGGTGTGTACACGAGCAGCTGTAGGACGAGGGCGGCACCGAGCAACCGCATCGCCCACTTCCGCCACAGGCGCGTCGGGACACGACTCGCGATGAGCATGAGCGGGACGCCGAGGACCGCGTACAGACCCTGGCGGGACGCTGCACCGAAGAAGTCGTGCGTCGCGGCGTACTGCTCGACGCTCGACGACGACAGGACCATCACGACGCCGAAGACGACCAGGAAGAGCGTGACGCCGAGGATCGTGTAGAAGGTGCTGGACTCGGCGACGAAGACGTTCTTGACGGCGACGAGTGCGCCGTTCGTGCGACGCGGGTTGCCCGTCGCCGGCGTGCTACGACTGTTCGGAAGATCCGTCGTCGCCATCGGCGTTGCCTCCCAGGTGCTCGTGGACCGCCGCCGCGAAACGACGCCCCCGGTCGGCGTAGGAGCCGAACTGGTCGAACGACGCAGCCGCCGGGGCGAGGAGGACCGTGTCGCCCGGCCTCGCGACCGATGCGGCATGCCGGACCGCCTCGGGCATGACCTGATCAGTTTCCGTCGTCTCCACCTGGAGCACCGGCACCCCGGACGCGTGTCGCGCGAATGCCTCCAGGACGGGGGTCCGGTCGGTGCCGATCACGACGACGGCACGGACCTCCGGGCCGAAGCGTGCGACGAGCCCGTCGACGTCGACGCCCTTGAACAGACCGCCGACGATCCACACCACGGTGTCGAACGACGCGAGCGAGGCGGTGGCGGCGTGCGGGTTCGTGGCCTTCGAGTCGTCGACCCACGCGATGCCGGCCGACTCCGCCACGAGCTCCGTGCGGTGGTGGTCGGCGCGGAAGGCCCGGACGGCGGAGCGGATCGCACTCGGCTGGACGGTGCCGGCTCGAGCGAGGGCCGCGGCAGCCAGGACGTTCATCGTCATGTGCGGGCTGGCGAGCCCGGCGACCTCGAGGTCGGCGAGAGTCGACAGCTCGAGCGCGCTGTTCCGACGGTCCTCGTTGAAGGCGCGGTCACACAGGACGTCCTCGACGATGCCGACGTCCCCGGGCGCGGGCACCCCCGGCGTGAAGCCGACGGCACGGCAGCCCTCGACGACGTCGGCGTCCTGCACCATGTCGCGCGTGACGTCGTCGGCGGTGTTGTAGACGCACGCCATCACGGTGCGCTCGTAGACCTTGGCCTTCGCGGCGCGGTACGCCGCGGCGGAGCCGTGCCACTCGAGGTGGTCGTCGGCGATGTTCAGGCAGGCGCTCGCGAGCGGCACGACCGCGCCGTCACCCGAGGTCGCCATGTAGTGCAGCTGGTGGCTGGAGAGCTCGACGACGAGCACGTCGTAGCCGTCCGGGTCGCGGACGACGTCGAGCACCGGCACGCCGATGTTGCCGCAGGCCACGGCACGCAGGCCGCCGGCCTCGTACATCGCGGTGGTGAGCTGCGTCGTGGTGGTCTTGCCGTTCGTGCCCGTGATCGTGATCCACGGCGCCGCGACCGGACCGCGCACGACCTTGTCGCGCACGCGCCAGGCGAGCTCGATGTCGCCCCAGACGGTGCTGTTCCGGGCGGACCACTCGACGGTCGCGTTGTGCGGCGGCAGGCCGGGCGACACGATGACGACGTCCGGTGCCTGCTCCTGCAGCGCGGCCGGCACGGTGTCGAGCGGCGTCTGCACGAAGCGCGCGCCGATGACGTCGAGCAGCTCGACGCTGTCCGACGGCGCGTCGGACGAGTAGACCGTCACCGCACTGCCGAGCTCCACCAGGGTGTCGGCGACCGAGAACCCGGTCGCGCCGAGCCCGAGGACGGCGACGTTCAGGCCCTTCCACCCCTCGGAGTACCAGCTGTCGAGGGACTGGAGGCGGGAGGACGAGGACACCGGGTCAACCAACGCGTGCGATCCATTCGAGGTAGAAGAGGCCGACCCCCGCGGCGACGAAGAGCCCCGCGATGATCCAGAACCGGACGACGACCGTCACCTCGGCCCACCCCTTCAGCTCGAAGTGGTGGTGCAGCGGACTCATCCGGAAGATCCGCTTGCCGTGGGTGATCTTGAAGTACGCCCGCTGCAGGATGACCGAGCCGGTGACGATGAAGAACAGGCCGCCGATCAGGATGAGCAGGAGCTCGGTGCGGCTGAGGATCGCGAGGCCCGCCAGCGCGCCACCGAGGCCGAGCGAACCGGTGTCGCCGAGGAAGATCTGCGCCGGCGAGGTGTTGTACCAGAGGAAGCCGATGAGCCCACCGCAGACCGCGGCCGCGACGACCGCCAGGTCGAGCGGGTTGCTCACGGTGTAGCAGGCGTGCTCCGTGTTCGCGTCGAGACGGGCACCACCGCAGATCTGGTTGGACTGCCAGAAGCCGATGATGACGTACGAGCCGATCGCCAGGATGCTCGAGCCGGTCGCGAGACCGTCGAGGCCGTCCGCGACGTTGACGCCGTTCGACGTCGACACCGTGAGCAGCACGATCCAGGCCAGGAACAGCACGGTGCCGATGACCGTGCCGAGCGCCATGAAGTCGAGCCACGGGATGTCCCGGATCGCGGAGATCATGGTCGACGCCGGGGGCTTGCCGTTCGACGTCGGCACCACGAGGGCGACCGTGGCGAAGATGACGCCGACGATGACCTGGCCGAGGACCTTGGCCCACCCGCCGAGCCCGAGGCTCCGCTGGCGCCGGACCTTGAGGAAGTCGTCGATGAACCCGACGAAGCCCAGCCCCACCATGAGGAACAGCACGAGCAGGCCGGAAAGGGTGATCGAGTCACGTCCGACCAGGTGGCCGACGAAGTACCCGATCACGGCGCCGATGATGAGGACGATGCCGCCCATCGTCGCGGTGCCGCGCTTGGTGTGGTGCGACTGCGGACCGTCGTCACGGATGAACTGCCCCCACCCGAGACGGTGGAAGAGCTTGATGAAGAACGGGGTGAGCAGCAACGTGAACACCAGCGACGTAGCGCCGGCGATGAGGAGCGCGATCATTCGGTGACACCTCCGAGGCGGTCGCCGAGGAATCGCAGTTCGGCCGACTTCGAGGACTTGACCAGGACCACGTCGCCGGGGCGGAGCATGTCCTGGAGTGACCGGACGGCGTCGTCGACGTCCTCGATGAACACCGACTCGCCGTCCCACGATCCCTCGAGGGTGGCGGCCTGGTGGATGGGCATCGCGCCGCGGCCGACGACCACGAGCTGTCCGATGCCGAGACGGACGACGAGCCGACCGATGCGGTCGTGCTCCTCGGTCGAGAACTCGCCGAGCTCGGCCATCTCGCCGAGCACGGCGACGGTCCGCTCCCCCGGACGCACGATCTGCGCCAGGGTCCGCAGCGCCGCTGCGGTCGAGTCCGGCGACGCGTTGTAGGCGTCGTTGATGACGGTGACGCCCGCGGGGCCGCCCTGCAGCAGCTCCATGCGCCAGCGCTCGGCGCGCGTCATCGACGCGAGCGCCGCAGCGCCGTCGGCGAACGGGACGCCCCAGCGGTGGGCGACCGTCAGGGCGGCGGCCGCGTTCATCGCGTGGTGCTCACCCAGGATCGCGAGGCGCACGTCCACGTGATCCGGGCCTCCAGGCTGGGTACCGTCCGTCGGACGGTCGCCTTCCTGATCGACGGGAGGCGCGGTGAGGGTGAAGCGGGTGCCGCTGCGGTCCGTCTCGATGCCGGTGATGCGGTAGTCGGCATCCGCCGACGTGCCGAAGCCGACCACCTGGGCGGCCGTCAGGTCGCGCATCGACGCGACCCGGTCGTCGTCGACGTTGAGCAGTGCGGTCGCGGAGGCGGGCAGGTCGGTGACCATCTCGGACTTCGCGCGCTGCGTCGCCTCGATGCCGCCGAACTCGCCGGCGTGCGCCAGGCCCACCTTGAGCACGACACCGACGTCCGGCTCGGCGATCCGGACGAGCGCCGCGATGTGGCCGACGCCGCTGGCCCCCATCTCGACGACCAGGAACCGGGTGTCGTCCGTGACGCGGAGCATCGAGATCGGTGCCCCGACGTGGTTGTTGAAGGACCCCTCGGGCGCGACGGTCTCGCCGTGCTGCTCGAGGATCGTCCGGAGCATGTTCTTGGTGCTCGTCTTGCCGTTCGAGCCGGTGATGCCGACGACCTTGAGCGGTGCCGGACGCCCCTCGGCGTCGACGCGGTCGGCGGAGGCCATCCGGACCCGGGTGACGACCTCGTGGGCGAGCGCAGCGAGTGCTGCGTAGCCGTCCGCGACGACGATCTGCGGCGCGGTGGTCTCGACGCGCTCGGGCGTGATGACCAACGCGGCACCGGCTTCGGTCGCGGCGGGCACGAAGCGGCGCCCGTCCGTGACCTCGCCGGGCAGGGCGAAGAAGACACTGCCGGGGCGGACCAGGCGGGAGTCGGTCTCGACCGAGCCCTCCACCACCAGGTCGCCGGGCTCGGCGACGTCGGTCGCCTGGGCACCGCCGATCAGCTCGCCGCCGACCGCGGTTGCGATCTCGGCGAGGGTGAGCGCGATCATCGGAGGTCCTCGGCCGGACCGGAGTTCGGCTCCCAACCGGCTTCGCGCAGGGCCTGACGGGCCTCGTCGCGTGCCGAGTAGGGGGTGCGTACACCGGCGATGTCGCGGTAGTCCTGATGGCCCGGGCCGGCCCAGAGGATGGAGTCGCCTTCGCCGAGCAGACCGACGGCCAGGCGGATGGCGGCCTCGGGCGGGCTCACCTCGTGCAGCTCGTGGTCCGGGAACGCCTCGCGCGCAGCGTCGACCAGGGTCTTCCGGATCGACGCGGCGTCCTCGAAGCGGGGGTGGTGGTCGGTGACGACGAGGATGTCGCTGCCGGCCGCCGCGACGCGGGCCATGTCGCCGCGCTTCGTGGTGTCGCGGTCGCCGTCGGCGCCGAACAGCATCAGGACCTTGCCGGACGTGAACTGGCGGACGGCCGCGAGGGTGTTCTCGAACGCGTCGGCGCTGTGGCCGAAGTCGACGTAGACGCTCGGGCCGTGCTCGCCCGAGACACGCTCGGTCCGGCCGGGCAGGTAGCACTCGATGGCGGACACGCGGCGCACGGCGCCGTCGCGGTCACGGTCACGGTCGCTTCGGGCCTCGTGCTCGTCGCGGTCGTCTTCGTCCGGGTAGCGGCGGTGGTTGCTGTCGAGCGCGTGCGCGATGGCACCGAGCTCGAAACCGCCCTCGACCAGCATGACGATCGCCAGTGCGGCGTTCGCGGCCATGTGCCAGCCGATCAGGGGCACACGGGTGGTGAGCTCGCGGCCCTCGGGACCGGTCAGGCGGAACTCGGTGTACGCGGCGTGCGCCTCGACGATGTCGACGTGCCACTCGGCCTCGACGTCCGGGTGCACGGTGATCGTCGTGACCGGGATGCGGGAGTCCTGCACCACGCGGTGGCCCCAGTCGGTGTCCAGCGAGACGACGCCGCGACGGGCGTGCTCGGGCTGGAACAGCGGGAGCTTCGCCTGGTAGTACTCCTCCATGTCGGCGTAGTCGTCGAGGTGGTCGTGCGACAGGTTCGTGAAGGCCGCGACGTCGAAGACGATGCCGTCGACCCGGTGACGGCTGAGGGCCTGCGCACTCACCTCGACGGCGACCGCGCGCACCTCGCTCTCGCGCATCCGGGCGAGGAGCGCGTGCATCTCGCTGGCCTCGGGCGTGGTGAGGCGGCTCGTCACGCTGAGCGTGCCGATGTGGCGCTCGGCGGTCGAGCTCAGGCCGGTGACCAGGCCGAGCTGCTTGAGGATCCCCTCGAGGATGTACGACGTGCTCGTCTTGCCGTTCGTGCCGGTGACGGCGAACAGCTGCGGCAGGTCGGTGGCCTCGTCCGGGTGGGTGCGGTAGACCCAGGCGGACACGTCGCCCAGGGCAGCACGGGGGTCGTCCACGACGAGGACCGGCAGGCCAGCCGCTCGTGCGCTCTCCACGCCCGCGTCGTCGGTCAGGACGGCGACGGCACCGCGCTCGGCGGCCTCGGTGGAGAACTCCGCGCCGTGCCGGTTCGCACCGTGCACGCCGACGAAGACGTCACCCGGCTGCACCTCGGCGGCGCTCAGCGTGACACCGGTCGTCTCGACGGCGTCGAGGGAACCGACGACGTGGAGGCCGAACGCGTTCGCGAGTTCGGCGACCGCCCTCGGGGTCGGGTGTTCGGGCCGGAGGACCGGGGGGATCCGTGCGGACAAGTGTTCCTTCTTCCTCACCACGTGGACGGGTAGAGCTTCGCCTCGGACGCGGAGGGGGCTACTCGGTACTTCTCGAGCACCTGGGACATGAGTGTGCGGAACGCCGGAGCCGCTCCGCTCGACCACTTGTTGGTCTGCGGCTTCGTGAACGTCACCGTGACAACATACTGGGGGTCTTCGGCGGGTGCCATTCCGGCCACCGAGGTGATGCGCTGACCGCCGTAGCCCTTCGAGCCCTCGGCCACCTCGGCGGTACCGGTCTTCGCGGCGATGTTGTAGCCCGAGATCGGCTTCATGCCCACGAGCGTGCCGCCCGTGACCACGCTCTGGAGCATGTCGGTGACCTGGGTCGCAGCGTTGGCGGACACGACGCGCTGCTTCTGCACGTCGGGCGCGTCGATGGTCGTGCCGTCCGACGTGGTGCAGCCCTTGACGAAGTGCAGCGGGATCCGGACACCGTCGTTCGCGATGGTCTGGAACACGCTGGCGACCTGGACCGCGGTCGTCGAGATGCCCTGGCCGAACATCGAGTTGATGTTCGTCTGCTGGTCCCAGTTCGGACTCGAGCCGTAGTCCATCGACGGCTGGCCCGGGTAGTCGATCGCCGACTCCGGTTCGAACAGCCCGAACTTCTGCATGTAGTCGTACCGCTGCTGGGCCGTCAGCCGCGCGCCGAGCTCGGTGATGCCGACGTTCGACGAGTTCTGCAAGATGCCGGTCAGCGTCAGGTTCTCGGTCTCGTGGAACTCGGAGTCGTGGATCGTGCCGCCCCAGGGGAAGGTGCGCGAGTAGGGTACGACCGCCTGGTCGGTGGGACTCGACTTGCCCTGGTCGATCAGGGCCGCGGCGATGGCGGCCTTGATCGTCGATCCGGGCTCGTAGGAGTCGGTGAGCGCACGGGAGCCGAACGCCCCCTTGTCGGTCGTGGCGTCGACGTCGTTCGGGTCGACCGTCGGGTAGTCGGCGACCGCGAGCAGCTCGCCCGTCTTCACGCTCGTGACCGTGGCCGTCGCGGACTCGGCCTGCAGGGTCTTCGCGGCGGACGCGATGGTCTGCTGCGCCATGTACTGCAGGTCGCTGTCGATCGTCGTGACGAGCGTGCCGCCGTCCTTGGCCTGCTTCTTCGTCACGGTGCTGCCGGGCAGCTGGACGCCGTCCTCGCCGCGCTCGTACGTCTCCGAGCCGTTCGTGCCGGCGAGGCACTTGTTGTAGGCGTACTCCAGGCCGGCCTGTGCGCCGTCGGTGCCCATGAAGCCGGTGACGTTGCCCGTGGTCGCACCCGTCGGGTAGACCCGCGACGCCTGCTGCTCCTTGTAGATCCAGGGGATGCCGAGGTCGGTGACGGCCTCGTAGTGCTTCACGTCGAGGCCCTTGACCAGGTACGCGAAGTCCGACTTCGGGTTCGCGGCGATGTTCTTCCGCATGGTCGCGACGTCGCCGCCCGAGGCCTTCGCCAGGGCGGTGAGCGCCGTCGACACGCTGATGTCCTTGACCCGGGTCCCACCGAGCTTGCCCTTGAACTCCTTGACCAGGCGCGGGGCGGTGGTGATGTTGTACCGGGTGACGCTGTCGGCGAGTTCCGTGCCGTTGCGGTCGACGATCGACCCGCGGGTGCCGTAGATCGTCACCGGGATGCTGCGCTTCTGCGTCGACTGCTCGTTGAGGGCCGAGGCCTGCACGACCTGGATGTCGACGAGGCGGACCACGAAGACACCCACGAGGGCGATCACGGCGATCATCACGATGCTGTAGCGCAGTCGGCGGTTGCGGATCGTCTTCGTCACGCGGTGCGGTCCTTCCCGGATGGTGCTGAGGGTGGTTCAGACCCGCAGGTCACCGGGTGGAGGGCGCCTGGAGCTGGTTCGCGTCGGACTCTACGGAGGACTTCGAGGAACCCCCGTCCGACGCGCTGGCGCCGCTCGTCTTCTCAGACGCGGCGGTGCCGGTGGTGCTGCCGGTGGTGCTGCCGGCGGTGCTGTTGCCGGCGGTGTCGTCGGCCTTCGTGTCGGCACTGGCGCTGCCCGTGGTCGATCCCGTCTCCTTGCTCGTCGACGTGTCACCCTGCTTCGCAGCGAGGGGGACGTCGTTGAGCAGGGAGTTCGGCACCTGGTTCGAGGTCGCTGCGGTGGCCTGGTCGGCGACCGCCGGCGTCGGCGTGCCGTAGACCCGGCCCGTCTTGGGGTCGAGGTAGACCGGCGTGGAGTTCGCGATCATCCCGAGGGACTGCGCGTTGCGGGCCAGGTTCTGCGGCGAGTCGAGCACCCGGAGTTCCTCGGACAGCGACTGTTGCGTGCGGGACAGGTTCGTCTGCTCCGTGCCGAGCGCGCTCAGCGTGTAGGCCCCCTGGCTGAGCACCATGCTGATGCCGAGCTGGGCGAGCAGCAGGACGCCGAGGGCGACGACCGCGGTGACGGCGTAGCCGATGCGGGGCCGTGCACGGCGCTGGGCCGCGGTCGGCGTGACCTCGACGAGCTCCGGTCGGCTCTGGCGGTCCGGGCGCGGTGCGCGGGACGGGACGACGGCGGGGTCGACGAGTGCGAGGTTCGTGCTCATGTCACTTCCGGATCCGCTCGGCCGCGCGCAGGCGCACGGGTGTTGCTCGGGGGTTGGCGGCGCGCTCGGCCTCGTCGGCCAGCTCGGCGCCCTTGACGATCAGGGAGAAGGTGGGGGCGTGCTCGGGGAGCTCGACCGGCAGCCCGGCAGGGGCACTCGACTTCGTTCGCGCCACCAGCGCCCGCTTGACGATGCGGTCCTCGAGCGACTGGTACGACTCGACGACTATGCGACCGCCGACCGCGATGGCGTCGAGCGCCGCCGGGATCGCGCGTTCGAGGACGCTGAGTTCGGCGTTCACCTCGATGCGCAGCGCCTGGAACACGCGCTTCGCGGGGTGGCCCTGGCGCTGGATCGCGACCGGGGTCGCGTCGTGGAGCACCTGCACCAGGTCGCCCGACATCTCGAACGGCACGCTCGCGCGGCGGTCGACGATGGCCCGGGCGTAGCGGCCGGCGAGCTTCTCCTCGCCGTAGCGCTGGAAGATGCGGCGCAGCTCGCCCTCGTCGTAGGTGGCCAGGACGTCGGCGGCGGTCTGCCCCTCGGTCCGGTCCATCCGCATGTCGAGCGGGGCGTCCTGGCTGTACGCGAAGCCGCGCTCGGCCCGGTCGAGCTGCAGCGAGCTGACCCCGAGGTCGAACAGCACGCCGTCGACCTGACGGAAGCCCTCGCCCTCGATCGCGTCGACGATGCCGTCGTACACGGTGTGCACCAGGCGGACGCGGTCGCCGAAGCGGGCCAGGCGCTCCCCTGCTATGCCGAGAGCGTCGGTGTCACGGTCGAGACCGATCAGCGTCAGGTCCGGGAACCGCTCGAGCAGCCCCTCGGAGTGTCCGCCCATGCCGAGCGTGGCGTCGACGACGACCTTGCCCGGTCCGTCGAGCGTCGGCGTGAACAGGTCGACGATGCGCTCGAGCATCACCGGCGTGTGCGGGAAGCGTGGTGTCCCGTTGTCGTTGTCGGCCATGTGCAGCCCCTCGTCTTCCGGGCCGCGGGTCCGGATCCCCATCCATGCGACCTGACATCGGGGAAGTGATGTCAGGGCTTCACGGCTGGGAGTCCCGATCCACGGATCAGAAGATCCCCGGGATCACCTCCTCGTCGTTGTCGGCGAACGCCTCTTCGGCTTCGGCGTAGTAGGCCTCCCACGCGGTGGTCGACCAGATCTCGGCACGGTCACCGCTGCCGATGACCGTCAGGTCCCGTTCGAGCCCCGCGTACTCACGGAGGTTCTGCGGGATCGTCACGCGGTTCTGCTTGTCGGGCTGTTCGGCGCTGGCCCCCGAGAGGAACAGGCGCATGTAGTCCCTGGTGCGCTTCGACGTCATCGGTGCGGTCCGGATGCGTTCGTGGAGTTCCTCGAACGTCCGGGCGCTGAAGACCACGACGCAGCGTTCCTGGCCGCGGGTCATCACGAGTCCCCCGGACAGTTCGTCCCGGAACTTGGCGGGGAGGATCACGCGACCCTTCTCGTCGAGCTTCGGGGCATGAGTACCGAGCAGCACGTCGGGCCTCCCCTCCGCTCCACCGGACCGTTGCAAGCCCCACTTTACTCCACTGCCCTCCCCCCGGCCAGGATTCCACTCCCTTTTCGCCCCATGGCACCCCTTTTGGGGCCGTTTCGGCAGCGCTGAGGCCCGGACGGCCGTGGCGGATGCCCGTCGTGCCGGGGATCTGGGCGGGAGCGGCGGTCGTGGAGGAAAGTGGAGGACTTTCGCAGCCAGTGGAGCGCCCTGTGGCGCGGCGAGGTGCGGCGGCGTGTGGCGAGGTGCGGCGGCGTGTGGCGCGCTGCTGCTCGGCGTTGCTCGGCGCCGTGGCGTCTGCGCCCGATCGCTCCCGCGACGCCCCTGCCACGCTCTCACCACGCCCGAGCCATCTCACCGAGGTTCCACGACATGCCGCGCGCAGGTCGCCGAGGTTCCACGGAGGGACGCCCGAGCGCGCGAGATGCCGAGATTTCGGAACCTCGACGACGCTCGACGCGGGGCGCCCCCGGGAACGCTCGACGACGCTCGACGCGGGACGCCCCGGGCACGCGAAACGGGGCCGACCCGAAGGCCGGCCCCGTCACGAGGGAGGAGTGTGGAGGGCTGCTACTGCCCCTGGTCGTTCCGCTTGTCCCAGCGGTCGTTCATGCGGTCCATGAAGGACCCGCCGCCGCTCGCCGGACGAGCCGAACCACCGGACGCGGGCGCACCCGGTCGAGCGGGCTTCGCCTTCGGGGCGCGCATGCCCGGGCGCAACGCGAAGAGGACACCGGCGAGCATCACGACGAAGCCGAGGATGCCCAGCAGCGGGGCCTTGATCACGAGACCGACGATCACGATCGCGACGCCGGCGAGTGCACCGAGCACTCCGAGCGTGATGGCCGTGTACGTCGGACGACCCTGTCGACGTGTGACACGCGCCACGAAATCGGAATCGTTCTGGTAGAGGCTGCGCTCCATCTCTTCGAGAAGGCGCTGCTCCTGTTCCGAGAGCGGCATCTTGGTTCCCTCTGTTCCTGGGATCGACGCGGGGTTGAACAACCGGGCTGGAAAACACTCGGTTGAGTGGACCAATTCTATGTCCCAACCGCTCCACTAGGGTAGGGACTGTGGCTGAGAGTACG
Organism: Curtobacterium sp. PhB172; assembly: GCF_003752545.1. NCBI lineage: Bacteria > Bacillati > Actinomycetota > Actinomycetes > Micrococcales > Microbacteriaceae > Curtobacterium > Curtobacterium sp. PhB172. Next base: position 134,464 of record NZ_RKIF01000009.1, on the reverse strand, counting down.
CGATTAGTGGACCTCGTATCGGCGCGTATCGACCGGGCACTCGACGAGCAGCGTGAACGGCTCCTCGCGATCAGCCCCGATCTCGCCCCGTTCGACCTGTACGCCCGAGATCTACTGTCCGGCGGCAAGCGCTTCCGGGCGCTGTTCTGCTACTGGGGGTGGCAGTCGGTGGCGGGCCGATCGGGCTCGTTCGACCCGCTGGCGGAGGGCTCCCGTCAGACCACGGCCGAGGCGATCGTCACGGTCGCCGCAGCGCTCGAGGTCTTCCACGCAGCAGCCCTGGTGCACGACGACATCATGGACCGCTCCGACACCCGCCGTGGGCGTCCCGCAGCACACCGCCGGTTCGAGTCCCTCCACCAGGAGTCCGGCTTCGTCGGCGACCGCGGGCAGTACGGCACGAACTCGGCGCTGCTGCTCGGTGACCTGCTGCTGTCCCTCAGCGACTCGGTGTTCGACGAGGGCCTCGCACTCCTCGACCCGGTGCGCGCCCGCATCGTGCGCCAGGAGTTCCACGCGATGCGCCTCGACGTCACCGCGGGCCAGTACCTCGACGTGCACGAAGAGACCGCCTGGCCCGTCATCGACGAGTCCGAGCACCTGCTCCGCGCCCAGCGCGTCATCGTCTTCAAGTCCGCGAAGTACTCGATCGAGGCACCGCTCGTCATCGGCGCGCTGGTGGCCGGCGCGAGCGACTCGCAGCTCGAGGGCCTCCGCGCCTTCGGGCTCCCCCTCGGCGTCGCCTACCAGCTGCGCGACGACATGCTCGGCGTGTTCGGCGACCCCGAGGTCACCGGCAAGCCCGCCGGCGACGACCTGCGCGAGGGCAAGCGGACCGTGCTCATCGCCTCGGCCCGCAAGGCGCTGGCCAGTGGCCCGCGACAGCTGCTCGACGAGCTCCTCGGCGACCCCGACCTCGACGAGGAGCAGGTGCAGATGCTCCGCGCCACCCTCACCGAGTCCGGTGCGGTCGCCGCGGTCGAGCGTTCCATCGACCGGCACGTGCAGCGCGCGAAGGCGGCGCTCGACGCGTCGCCGCTGACGCCGTCGGCACGGGAGCAGCTCGCGTCGCTGGCCGACACGGTCAGCCGCCGGTCGTCGTAGACGCGACACCAGGACAGACGGGAGGCCCGGTGTCAGCTGGCACCGGGCCTCCCGTCTGCTCGGAACGCGTCTAGAGCAGCGACTGGGCCACGCGACGCACCTCGGCCTTGCGACCGGCGCGCAGCGCCGCGATGGGCGAGACGCCCATCGAGTCGTCGACGGTGAGCATCCAGCGGACGGCCTCGTCGTCGGTGAAGCCGTTGTCGCTGAGCACGGTCAGGGTGCCACGCAGCTCGGGCATGGGCTCGCGGTCCTCGAGGAACTCGCTCGGCACGCGCAGGACGCCGCCGACGCGGGCCGCCAGCAGGGTCTTCTCCTCGAACAGGCGGTGGATCCGGCCGGGGCTGGTGCTGAACAGGTCCACCAGTTCGGGGACGGTCAGCCAGCGCTCGGAGAGGGAGAGGTCGTCGACGGGTGCAGCACTCACACGCCCATGGTGCCAGAGCGAGGCACCGAGTGAGTACGTACCGTTCGTCACATTCGTCACACGCACCACATCCGGCTCTCTGGTTGACTTGGGAATCACACCATGCCAGCGTTGTGCCACCTGTGAGTGCGCGCATGCACGCGCACGGGACAGTCGAGATCAGGAGAAACCGTGGACAACGCTGCAGACGAAGCCGCCCGGCGCGCACGATCCGCCCGGTTCGCGACCATGCCCATCGTCCTCGCGGGCACGATCGCGGTGACCGCCGGCCTGACCGGCCCCATCGCGCACGCCGAACCGCGACACGACGACGCGGACTCGAACCACAAGCGCCACGTCGACCAGGACCGGGGCGTCGGCAACCGTCCGGTCTTCGGCACCACGGTCGCACGTCCGTCGCAGACCGTCGTCACGACGGTCGCCGCGACGACGACGGCAGCCGCCCCCACGACGGCAGCCGCCCCCACGACGTACACCGTCCGTCAGGGCGACACGGTCTCGGGCATCGCCGCCCGCTTCGGCCTGTCGGCGCAGGAGGTCCTGGTACGGAACGGCCTCGGCTGGAACACGATCATCCACCCCGGGCAGACGCTGCACCTGGCGTCGACGCCCGCGGTGACCACGGCGCGCACGACCACGAGCGCCGGATCGACGTCCGGGTCGGGGTCGGGGTCGGGGTCGGGGTCGGGGTCGAGCACCTCGAGCTACCACGTGAAGTCGGGCGACACCGTGTCCGGCATCGCGTCGCGGGTCGGCGTGTCGACGACAGCGCTCCTCAGCGCCAACAAGCTCTCGCAGCGCAGCGTGATCTACCCCGGTCAGACGCTCCGGGTGCCGCACGGCTCGTCCGGTGGCGGCTCGGTGTCCACGGCCGCAGCGTCGTCGGGTTCGTCCGGTTCGTCGAAGTCGAGTGTGAAGATCTCCTCGGGCGACACGATCGGCTCGATCGCTGCGTCCCACCACGTCTCCGTCGCCTCGCTGCTGTCGGCGAACGGCCTGACGTACACGAGCACGATCTACGCGGGCAAGACCCTCGTCATCCCGTCGTCGAGCACTGCTGCGACGACCGCTGCGGCGCCGTCGCGTGCCGCGGTGAGCGCCGCCGTCGGACTGAGTGCCGAGCAGCGCCAGAACGCGGCCACCATCGTCGCCGTCGGCCGCTCCCTCGGGGTGTCCGACCGCGGCATCGTGGTGGCCCTGGCCGCCGCGATGCAGGAGTCGAGCCTGCGCAACCTGCCCCACGGCGACCGCGACTCGGTCGGCCTGTTCCAGCAGCGGCCGAGCCAGGGCTGGGGCAGCGCGGCGAAGCTGCAGGACCCCGCGTACGCGACGAAGCTGTTCTTCGGTGGTCGCAGCAACCCGAACGTCGGCAAGACCCGCGGGCTGCTCGACGTGCCCGGGTGGTCGTCGATGAGCATCACCGACGCCGCCCAGGCCGTGCAGCTCTCCGCCTACCCCAAGGCCTACGCCAACTGGGCGAGCGCCGCCCAGGGCTGGCTGGCCACCCTCTGAGTCTCATCCGGAAGATCGAGATTGGGTCACGACCGGTGCGCCGGTGCGGTCCCGTGCAGTCTCGATTCGTAGAATGCCGCCGATGACCACCAACGCCGCCACGGATCCGATGATCGGTCGCATGATCGATCAGCGGTACCGCGTCCGCTCCCGCATCGCGCGCGGGGGCATGGCGACCGTCTACCTCGCGACCGACGTCCGCCTCGAGCGACGCGTCGCGATCAAGATCATGCACGGGCACCTGGCCGACGACCAGGCCTTCCGTGAGCGTTTCATCCAAGAGGCGAGGTCCGCCGCGCGGCTGTCCCACCCGAACCTGGTCGGCGTCTACGACCAGGGCGCCGAGGACGACACCGCGTACATCGTCATGGAGTACATCCCGGGCATCACGCTGCGGGACCTGCTGCAGGAGCACCACGCCCTGACGCCGGAGCAGGCGACCGACATCCTGCGCGCCGTGCTGGCGGGCCTCGCGTCGGCCCACCGCGCCGGCATCGTGCACCGCGACCTGAAGCCCGAGAACGTCCTGCTCGCCGACGACGGCCGCATCAAGCTCGGCGACTTCGGCCTGGCCCGGGCGACGACGGCGAACACCGCGACCGGGGCCGCCCTGCTCGGCACGATCGCGTACCTCTCCCCCGAGCTCGTCACCCGTGGCGCCGCCGACTCGCGCAGCGACATCTACGCGCTCGGCATCATGCTCTACGAGATGCTCACCGGCGAACAGCCCTACAAGGGCGAGCAGCCGATGCAGATCGCCTACCAGCACGCGAACGACACGGTGCCGGTCCCGAGTGCCGCGGTGTCCGGCGTCCCACCCGAGCTCGACGAACTCGTCGCCTGGTCGACCGCCCGCGACCCCGAGGACCGTCCGCGCGACGCCCGCGAGATGCTCGACCACATGGCGGGCAACCAGCAGCGCGCCACGGGCCAGTACCGGACCGCCGTGCTGCGGCCCGAGAACGCGACCGCGATCCTGCCGTCCGGCGGCGGGGCCGCTGCCGGGCTCGGCGCTGCTGCCGCTGGTGCCCGCGCTGCTGCCGCCGACGCACCGGCTGCCACCGATGCCACGGCGATCATCGACAGCCCCGACCGCGGGCGTCCCACGACCCGAAACCGCACCACCGGTCCGGGCCCGCGCCGCACGGGCGCGCAGCCCGGGGTGCTCTCGCCCGCGGGACAGCGCCTGGCCGACCTCTCCGCGAAGCGTCGCAAGCGCGGCTGGATCGCTCTGTCTGTCTTCGTCGTGCTCCTGCTCATCGGCGCGGGCTTCGGCTGGTACTTCGGGCCGGGGCCGGGTGGCAACGTGCGCATCCCCGAAGTGACGGGCAAGTCGGTCTCGCAGGCCCGGCAGCTGCTCGAAGCCCAGGGCCTGCACGCGGCGTCGAAGACCGGAACCCGGTTCGACGCCGTCGTCGCGAAGGGACAGGTGTCCATCACCAAGCCGGCCGCGAAGCGCGAGGTGCAGAAGGGCACGTCGGTGCAGCTCGTCGTGTCGAACGGGCCGAAGATGATCGCGCTGCCGACGATCGTCGGGCAGCCGATCTCGACCGTCACCGCGGCGCTCGACGACGACTTCGAGCTGCAGGACAACCGGTACGAGTTCTCGGCCGACGCCGCGAAGGACACCGTCATCGCGGCGACCGGCCGGGCGTCCGGCGGCAAGGCGCTCGACCTGACGTCGGTCAAGGCCTACGGCGAGACCGGCCCGGTCACGCTCACGGTGTCCCTCGGCGCCGTGCCGGACGTCGTCGGGAAGACCGTCGACCAGGCTTCCACGGAGCTCGACGCGGTCGGCCTCATCCTCGGGGCCCGCACCGAGGAGTTCAGCGAGGACGTCCCCTCCGGACAGATCGTCTCCGCGAAGGTGCAGGACTCCCCCGCCGTACGCGGCAGCGCGATCGACGTCGTCGTCTCGAAGGGCCCGACGCCGATCACCCTGCCCGAGGACGGCGTCGTCGGCTCGACCATCAACGAGGCCACCGCGACACTCGAGGGCCTCGGGCTCAAGGTCGCCGTGCCCGACTGCACGAACATCCTGTGCGGGTTCTACGACTGGAAGTCGTCGCTGCCGGTGACCGGCACCGACCCGGGCGCCGGAGCCACGGTGTACCGCGGCGACACGGTGACGCTCTCCTACGACCAGTAGGCGCGCCCGCCCGACCGGTCCGGTCCGGTCCGGTCCGCCGAAGCGACACCTGTCCGCTCGGCGTCGCCGAAGGCACCGCGAAAGCGACAGTGTGCCGTCGAACATCGGCGGCACACTGTCGCTTTCGCGAACCGGCGCGGGAAACGCGTCGCGGGGCGCGAAGTGGACGCAACCGGCACGCCGGACGGGAGGCGCGGGGCGGGGCCGCCACGGGCCTCCCGTCCGGTACGCGGAAGCGACAGAACCCCGCGAACAGTTCGCGGGGTTCTGTCGCTCTGGCGGGACTGATCCGACCCGCTGCGCGCTACGCGCGCACGTGCGGGTGCGCGCCGAGCTCCTCGGCCACGAGGAACGCGAGCTCGAGCGACTGCATGTGGTTCAGCCGCGGGTCGCAGAGCGACTCGTAGCGGGTGGCGAGGGTGGCCTCGTCGATGTGCTCCGACCCGCCGAGGCACTCCGTGACGTCGTCACCGGTGAGCTCGACGTGCATGCCGCCCGGGTAGGTGCCGACCTGCCGGTGCGCCTCGAAGAAGCCGAGGACCTCGTCCACGACGTCGTCGAACCGACGGGTCTTGTAGCCGGTGGGCGTGGTCAGGCCGTTGCCGTGCATCGGGTCGGTGACCCACAGCGGGTTGGCGTCCATGCCCTTGATCGCCTCGAGCAGCTTGGGCAGCTCGTCGCGGATCTTGCCGGCACCCATGCGCGTGATGAACGTCAGGCGGCCGGGCTCGCGGTTCGGGTCGAGCTTGTCGACCAGGGCCTTCATGTCGTCGACGCTCGTGGTCGGGCCGAGCTTCACGCCGATCGGGTTCCGCACCCGCGACAGGAAGTCCACGTGGGCACCGTCGAGGTCACGCGTGCGCTCCCCGATCCAGATGAAGTGGCCGGAGGTGTCGTAGGCCAGACCGGAGCGCGAGTCGATCCGGGTCATCGGGCGCTCGTAGTCCATGAGCAGACCCTCGTGCGACGCGTAGAACTCGACGTGCTTGAGCGCCTCGAAGTCGGCACCGCAGGCGTCCATGAAGCGGATCGCGCGGTCGATCTCCTTGGCGAGGTGCTCGTACCGGGCGTTCGCCGGGTTCGACGCGAAGCCCTTGTTCCACGAGTGCACCTGGCGCAGGTCGGCGAAGCCACCCTGGGTGAAGGCGCGGACCAGGTTCAGGGTCGACGCGGCCGTGTGGTACCCCTGCACCAGGCGGCGCGGGTCGGCCGTCCGGCTCTCCGGCGTGAAGTCGTAGCCGTTCACGATGTCGCCGCGGTAGGCGGGCAGCGTGACGTCGCCGCGGGTCTCGAAGTCGCTCGAGCGCGGCTTGGCGAACTGCCCGGCCATGCGGCCCATCTTGATGACGGGCATCGACGCACCGTAGGTCAGGACGACGGCCATCTGCAGGATCGTCTTGACGCGGTCGCGGATGGAGTCGGCGGTCGCGCCGGCGAAGGTCTCGGCGCAGTCACCGCCCTGCAGCAGGAACGCCTTGCCCTGTGCGGCGGCGGCGAGCCGCTCGCGGAGCTTGTCGACCTCGCCCGCGAAGACGAGCGGCGGCAGCGTGGCGATCTCGGCCGAGGCGGCCTCGGCCGCTGCGGCGTCGGGCCACGTGGGCTGCTGCTTGATGGGGAGCGTGCGCCAATAGTCGAGACCCTCGATGACGTCCGGATCCTGCAGGGCGACGAAGTCGGTCGACTCGAACAAGGGCGTTACCTCGGTGTTCTGTGCGGGCGGCCCGCCTGGCCACCGGAAGGCGGCAGAACGGGCGTCCTGGCGGAGTGCCGGGACCATCAGAGCCTAACGTGCGGGCGACGACTTCCGTTCCCGCATGACTGCCTCGCGTGCCGAGCTCGCGCGTTCCTTGACGCTCGTCGCGTAGACGTCGACGTACTCCTGACGACTCAGCCCCGCGAGCTCGTGCATGACCTCGTCGGTGACGCTGCGCAGGATGAACCGGTCGGTCTCGAAGCCCTGGAAGCGCGAGAAGTCGAGCGGCTTGCCGAACACCACGCCGACGCGCTTGATCTTCGGGAAGCGCTGCCCGATCTGCTGCACCTCACGCGTGCCGACCATGGCGACGGGGACGACGAGCACCCGGCCCTCGAGGATCATCCGCGCGATGCCGGTGCGACCGCGGTAGAGCTTGCCGTCGGGGCTGCGGGTGCCCTCCGGGTAGATGCCGAGCTGCTCGCCGCGGGCCAGGACCTGCAGGCCGGTGCGGAGCGAGGCCTCGGACGCCTTGCCGCCGGAGCGGTCGATCGGCAGCTGGCCGATGGCGTTGAAGAAGGTCTTCGTCGCCCAGCCCTTGAGCCCCCGCCCGGTGAAGTAGTCGCTCTTCGCCAGGAAGGACAGCCGCCGGTCGAGCACGGCCGGCAGGATCACCGAGTCGATGAACGAGATGTGGTTGGACGCGAAGATGACCGGGCCCTTGGCGGGGACGTTCTCACGGCCGACCACCCACGGGCGGAACAGGGTGAGGATGAGCGGGCCGAGCAGGAAGTTCTTCAGCAGCCAGTAGGTCATCGACGACTCCAGGTGGTGGGGTGGGCCTGAGCGACCCTACGCCGTGCGGGCCGGTACGCGGTTACGCCGTGCGGGCGTGGATGCGGGCCAGGTCAGCGGCGCCGACGACTCCGGCGTCGTTCACCAGCTCGGCGATCACGAAGTCCGGCTCGGGGTGGTAGCCACGCGCCGGCAGGTTGTTGAGGTACGCCTGCTTGATCGGGTCGAGCAGCCGGTCCCCCGCGCTGGCGACCCCGCCGCCGAACACGAACAGCTGCGGGTCGAGCACCGCGGACAGCGAGGCACAGGCCTCACCGAGGTGACGGCCGAGGCGACGGAGCGCAGCGAGGGCACCCGGGTCGTCGGCCAGGATCAGGTCGCCCACGATGTGCCCGTCGAGCTCGCCGCCGTTGGCTTCGCGCGCGTCGGCCAGCGCGGAGCCGATGCCGCCGGCGTCGGCGACGTCGTTCGCCATCCGCTGCAGGGCACGACCGGAGCCGTACTGTTCGATGCAGCCACGCGCACCGCAACCGCACGGCAGACCGTTCGGCACGATGCGCAGGTGGCCGATCTCGCCGCCGGTGCCGAACCCACCGCGGAACAGGCGGTCCTCGGTCACGATGGCGCCGCCCACACCGGTGCCGATGGTCAGCATCGTCATGTCGGAGACGAGCCGGCCGGCGCCGAAGCGGAACTCGGCCCACCCGGCGGCGTTGGCGTCGTTGTCGACCGTGATGTGCAGGTCGCCGAGGCGCTGCTGCAGCTTCTGGCGCAGGGGCTCGTTCCGCCACCGGATGTTCGGCGTGTAGTAGACGATCGACTGCGAGGCGTCGATGAAGCCGGGGGCCGCGACGCCGACCGCGCCGACCTCGTGACCTGAGCTGAGTCGCTCGACCATCGAGACGACGTCGTCGAGCATGGCGTTCGGGTCCGCAGCGTTGGTGGCCACGCGGTCCTCGGCGATGATCTCGCCGAGTTCCGTCACGACCGCTCCCGCGATCTTGGTGCCCCCGATGTCGATTCCGATGGCGTGCACGGTCCAAGAGCCTACCGGTTCACCGCGAACTCACGGAACGCCCGGTGACGCGTCCTATGCTGGCTGTGTCGCCTCGCAGGATGAGGCGCCCTCGAATCGAACCGGCAGACAAGGGAGTCACCGTGAACGATCAGCGACCCGAACGCGCCAGTCAGGTTCCGACCGGGAGGCACGCCTCGCGTCCGACGAGCGGCCCCGTCGCTCCTGACCACGGCTCTGCAGCGCGGCTGCTCGGCGACCGCGCTCGGCTGACGCCGTCGCGTCCGATCCTGGCCCAGCGCCACGGCGACACGTGGACGACGATCACCGCCGGCGAGGTGCTCGCGCGGGTCCGCGGCATCGCGAAGGGCTTCGTCGCCGCCGGCCTCGAGCCCGGCGCCCACGTCGCGATCCTGTCCCGCACCCGCCTGGAGTGGACCCTCGTCGACTTCGCGGTGTGGACGGCGGGCCTGGTCTCCGTGCCCGTCTACGAGACGAGTTCGCCCGACCAGGTCCGGTGGATCCTCTCCGACTCCGAGGCCGTCGCGATCGTCGTCGAGCAGGAGGAGCACGCGCGTCGGGTCGCCTCGATCGCCCCGGACCTGCCGCACCTCGGGCAGCACTGGACGATCGACGGCGGCGGGCTCGACGACCTGACCCGGCTCGGCGAGGACGTCACCGACGACGAACTCGACGCGCGGACGGCGTCGGTGCACGGCCACGACGACGCGACGATCATCTACACCTCCGGGTCGACCGGACGCCCGAAGGGGTGCGTCCTGCGGCACGACAACTTCACCGCGACGGTCGAGAACGCCAGTGTCGCGATGCCCGAGGTCGTCGCGGACGGCGCCTCGACCCTGCTCTTCATCCCGATGGCCCACGTGTTCGCCCGCTTCATCGCGGCGATGTCCGTTTCGGCCGGGGTACTTGTCGGCCACGAGCCGGACACGAAGGACCTCATGCAGGCCGTGTCGTCGTTCAAGCCGTCCTTCCTGCTGGCGGTCCCACGAGTGTTCGAGAAGATCTACAACGCCTCCGAGCAGAAGGCCGACCTCGGCGGCAAGGGGAAGGTCTTCCGGGCCGCTGCGGACACCGCGGTCGCCCACTCCGAGGCCTTGGCCGCCGGTCGGGTCCCGCTCCTGCTCGGCCTGAAGTTCAAGCTGTTCGACAAGCTCGTCTACGCGAAGCTCCGGAACGCCCTCGGTGGCCGCACCGAGTACGCGGTCAGTGGCTCGGCGCCGCTCTCGCCTCGGTTGTCGCACTTCTTCCGGTCGATCGGGGTGCTCATCCTCGAGGGCTACGGACTCACCGAGACGACCGCGCCCGCCACCGTGAACCGCGCGGCGGACCTGCGCATCGGGACGGTCGGACCGGCACTCCCCGGGGTCGAGATCCGGATCGCCGACGACCAGGAGATCCTGATCCGCGGCGTCGACGTGTTCGACCGCTACTGGCGGAACGACGAGGCCACCGAGCGGGCGTTCACCGACGATGGCTGGTTCCGCACGGGCGACCTCGGACGGCTCGACGACGACGGCATCCTGACGGTGACCGGACGCGCCAAGGAACTCATCGTCACCGCAAGCGGCAAGAACGTCGCACCGGCACCGCTCGAGGACGGCGTCCGCGAACACCCGCTCATCGGGCAGGTCGTGGTCGTCGGCGAGGGCAAGCCCTTCATCGCCGCCCTCGTCACGCTCGACCGCGAGATGCTCCCGGGGTGGTGCGAGAGCCGCGGGATCACGCCGGCGCTCTCCGCGCACGAGGCTGCGTACGACGAGCGCGTGCTCACCGCCGTGCAAGAGGCGATCGACGCCGCGAACGGCCGGGTCTCACGAGCCGAGTCGGTCCGGTCGTTCACGATCCTGGACACCGAGCTGACGGAGGGCTCCGGACACCTGACGCCGAAGCTGACGATCAAGCGGTCGGTCATCCTGCGTGACTTCGCGGCGGACATCGACCACATCTACTCGGGGTCGAAGGTGCAGACGACCGCGACGCCCGTCATCGAGGAGCGTCGCGCGCGCCGCGCGTAGCGCGTAGCGCCCCGTCGTCTCGGCGTACCCGGCCGTTTCGGGCGTACCAGGTCGTTTCTTCCGACCAGGTATGCCCGATTCCGCCAGGTGCGCGCGGGGTGCAGGCGCAACGGCCTGGAGGCCCGGTGCCGGTCCACGGGACCGGGCCCGGGCCTCCAGGCGGTTGCGGTGCGCGCGGGGCGCGACCCCGTCGTCTCGGCGTACCGGGACCGATCGGGCGTACCAGGTCGTTTCTTCCGACCAGGTACGCCCGATTCCGCCAGGTGCGCGCGGGATGCAGGTGCGCGCGGGGTGCAGGAGCGCGCGGGGCTCAGGCCTCCGGCGACTGCTCCGTCGCGGGGGCGTCGAGGACGGCGATCGAACCGGTGGCGACCGTGGTGTCGGCCGGACGACGGTTGGTGCGGGTGCGGTGCGAGCTCAGCTCGTCAGTCTGACTGGTCATGCGGGAGTCCTGGGGGGATGGGATGGTCGTCGGTGGGAGGCCGACGCCGATACGGTACCTCTTCGTCAGGACAAAGCGACAATCCCCCGTGGGGGTGTCATGAGCAGGCACTCATGACCGGCGGATCAGTGGAACCACTCCTGCGCCCGGATGTCCCGAAGCGCCTGCCGTCGGACCTCTGGTTCGAGGGTCATCACGTAGACGGTGCCGTCCAGGTGGTCGACCTCGTGCTGCAGCGCCTCTGCCATCAGCCCGGTGCCCTCGAGCACCACCTCGGCGCCGTCGACGTCGACGCCACGGACCTTGGCGTACGGGTGCCGCCGGGTCGGGTAGCCGAGCCCGGGGACGGACAGGCACCCTTCCTCCATGAGTTCGGGCTCCCCCGAGACCTCGACGACCTCGGGGTTCAGCACGTACCCGACCTCGCCGTCGACGTTGTACGAGAACGCGCGGAGTCCGACACCGATCTGCGGCGCGGCCACACCGGCGCGGCCAGGCTCCTTGACGGTGTCGATCAGGTCCTGCACGAGGTCGCGGACCCCGCTCGACCCGAGTGCCGCCGGAGCGATCGGGTCCGCAGGCGAACGGAGGACGGGGTCGCCGAACAGGCGGATGGGACGGACGGTCAATTTACTGCAGCACCACCAGGAGGTCGCCGGCGTCCACCTGCTGGGTCGCCGGGATCGCGAGACGGCCGACGGTGCCCGCCACGGGCGCCGTGATGGCCGCTTCCATCTTCATCGCCTCGATGCTCGCCACGGCCGCTCCGGCCTCGACGACGTCACCGACGGCGACCTTGAGCGTCACCACACCGGAGAACGGCGCGGCGACGTGCTTCGGGTCGGACTTGTCGGCCTGCTCGGCGACCTTCGTCTCGACCTCGATCGACCGGTCGCGGACCGAGACCGGGCGGAGCTGCCCGTTCATCGTGGCCATGACCGTTCGGATGCCCTTGTCGTCGACCTCGCCGATCGCCTCGAGCCCGACGAACAGGTTGACGCCCTTGCCGAGCGGCACGACGTGCTCCTGCCCGGGGCGCAGCCCGTACAGGTAGTCGACGGTCGGCACCACGGACAGGTCACCGTACTGCTCGCGCACCCGCTCGAACTGGGCCGTGGGCTGCGGGAACAGCAGTCGGTTCAACGCCTGCTGGCGCTCTGGCCCCGCGGCGTCGAGGTGCGCGCGCTCGGCGTCCGGCACCGGGGTGATCTCGAGGCGGACGTCGCGGCCCGCCAGGACCTTCGTCCGGAACGGCTCCGGCCAGCCACCCGGCAGGTCACCGAGCTCGCCGGCCATGAACCCGACGACGGAGTCCGGGATGTCGTACTTGTCCGGGTTCTGCTCGAAGTCGGCCGGGTCGGCGTTCACCGCGGCGAGCTGCAGCGCGAGGTCGCCGACCACCTTCGACGACGGCGTGACCTTGGTCGGGCGTCCGAGGATCCGGTTCGCCGCGGCGTACCAGTCCTCGACCTGCTCGAACCGGTCGCCCAGGCCGAGCGCGATCGCCTGCTGGCGGAGGTTCGACAGCTGACCACCGGGGATCTCGTGCTGGTAGACCCGACCCGTCGGACCGGGGAGCCCGGACTCGAACGGGGCGTAGGCCCGACGGACCGCCTCCCAGTAGGGCTCGAGGTCGCCGACCGCGTCGAGGGACAGTCCGGTGTCGCGCTCCGTGTGTGCCAGGGCGGCGACCAGCGCGGACATGCTCGGCTGGCTCGTCGTGCCGGCCATCGGCGCCGAGGCGACGTCCACCGCGTCCGCACCGGCACGCGCGGCGGCGAGGAGCGTCGCGAGCTGCCCACCGGCGGTGTCGTGCGTGTGCACGTGCACGGGCTTGTCGAAGCGCTCGCGCAGGGCGCGGACGAGCTTCTCGGCGGCGCCGGCGCGGAGCAGGCCAGCCATGTCCTTGATGCCGATGACGTGCGCTCCGGCCTCGACCATCTGCTCCGCAAGGCGGAGGTAGTAGTCCAACGTGTACAGGTCCTCGGCAGGATCGAGGAGGTCGGCGGTGTAGCAGAGCGCCGCTTCGGCGACGGCCGTGCCGGTCGCGAGCACTGCCTCCAGGGCCGGTCGCAACTGGCTGACGTCGTTGAGCGCGTCGAACACGCGGAAGACGTCGACGCCCGTGGCGGCGGCCTCGGCGACGAACGCGTCCGTCACCTCGGTCGGGTACGGGGTGTAGCCGACCGTGTTGCGGCCGCGCAGCAGCATCTGGATCGGGATGTTCGGCATCGCCTCGCGCAGCGAGGCCAGGCGCTCCCACGGGTCCTCGCCGAGGAACCGGAGGGCGACGTCGTACGTCGCACCGCCCCAGGCCTCGACGCTCAGCAGCTGCGGCGTCAGCCGCGCGACGTACGGTGCGACGGCGACGAGGTCCTTCGTGCGGACGCGGGTGGCGAGCAGCGACTGGTGCGCGTCGCGCATCGTCGTCTCCGTCACGGCGAGCCGGGTCTGGGCGCGGAGTGCCTTCGCCCACTCGGCCGGACCCTGCGCCAGCAGCAGGTCGCGCTGGCCCTCGGGCACCGGGGCGCTGAGGTCGAGGGCGGGGAGCTTGGCGCTCGGGTCGGTGACCAGCGGAGACCGCTCACCGTTCGGCTTGTTCACCGTGACGTCGGCCAGCCAGTTGAGGACCTTGGTGCCGCGGTCCTTCGACACGTGGCCGCTGAACAGCTGCGGACGCTCTTCGATGAACTTCGTCGAGACGTCGCCGCGGGCGAAGTCCGGGTCCTCGAGCACGGCCTGCAGGAACGGGATGTTCGTGCTGACGCCGCGGATGCGGAACTCGGCGAGGGCCCGCTTCGCACGAGCGACGGCCGTCGGGAAGTCGCGTCCGCGGCACGTCATCTTGGCGAGCATCGAGTCGAAGTGCGGGCTGATCTGCGCACCGGTGGCGACCGTGCCGCCGTCCAGGCGCACACCGGCGCCACCGGGGCTGCGGTACGTGGTGATGCGGCCGGTGTCCGGCCGGAAGCCCTGCGTGGGGTCCTCGGTCGTGATGCGGGTCTGCAGCGCGGCCCCGTGCACGGAGACGGTGTCCTGCGACAGGCCGAGGTCGGCGAGCGACTCGCCCGAGGCGATGCGCATCTGCGACTGCACCAGGTCGACGTCGGTGACCTCTTCGGTGACGGTGTGCTCGACCTGGATGCGCGGGTTCATCTCGATGAAGACGTGCTGGCCCTCGCGCTCCCCCTCGGTGTCGAGCAGGAACTCGACCGTGCCGGCGTTCACGTAGCCGATCGAGCGGGCGAAGGCGACCGCGTCGCGGTGCAGAGCCCGGGCGATGGCAGGGTCGAGGTTCGGCGCCGGGGCGATCTCGACGACCTTCTGGTTGCGGCGCTGCACGGAGCAGTCCCGCTCGAACAGGTGGATCGTCCCCGCGTCGGTGCCCGTCGCGTCGGCGAGGATCTGCACCTCGATGTGCCGCGGCCGGATCACCGCCTGCTCGAGGAACATGGTCGGGTCGCCGAACGCACTGTCGGCCTCGCGCATCGCTGCTTCGAGCGCTGCACGGAGTTCGGGCTTGGTCTCGACCCGGCGCATGCCACGGCCGCCACCGCCGGCGACGGCCTTGGCGAACACCGGGAACCCGATGGCGTCGGAGCCGGCGATGAGCTCCTCGATGTCGCGACTCGCCGGGGTGCTCGCGAGGACCGGGACGCCGGCCGCGATCGCGTGCTCCTTCGCGGTCACCTTGTTGCCGGCCATCTCGAGCACGTGTTCGCCCGGACCGATGAAGGTGATGCCGGCTGCGGCGGCCGCGGCGGCGAGCTCCGGGTTCTCGGACAGGAAGCCGTATCCGGGGTAGATCGCGTCGGCGCCCGACTCGCGCGCCACGCGGATGATCTCGGAGACGTCCAGGTACGCCCGGACCGGGTGGCCCCGCTCACCGATCAGGTAGGCCTCGTCGGCCTTCAGACGGTGCAGGGAGTTCCGGTCTTCGTAGGGGTAGACGGCGACGGTGCGCGCCCCCAGTTCGTACGCGGCACGGAATGCGCGGATGGCGATCTCACCACGGTTCGCCACGAGGATCTTGCTGAACACGACGTCCCTTTCAGCCCGGGTTGAGGTGAGACAACCCTAGTGGCGGTAACGTTGCTGATCGTGCATGTACTCAGCGTGAGCTCCCTCAAGGGTGGTGTCGGCAAGACGACGGTGACGCTCGGCCTGACTTCGGCCGCCTTCGCCAAGGGACTGCGCACGCTGGTGGTGGATCTCGACCCGCAGTCCGACGTCTCCACCGGCCTCGACATCAACCTCGCCGGACACCTCAACGTGGCCGATGTCCTCGAGAACCCGAAGGAGAAGATCGTCCGTCAGGCGATCGCCCCCTCCGGGTGGACGAAGGGCTCGCAGGGCAAGATCGACGTCATGGTCGGGTCGCCCTCCGCGATCAACTTCGACGGGCCGCACCCCTCCATCCGCGACATCTGGAAGCTCGAAGAGGCCCTGGCCAACGTCGAGCAGGACTACGAGCTCGTGCTCATCGACTGCGCGCCGTCGCTGAACGCCCTCACGCGCACCGCGTGGGCAGCGTCCGACCGCGTCACCGTCGTCACCGAGCCCGGCCTGTTCTCCGTCGCCGCAGCCGACCGTGCGCTGCGGGCCATCGAGGAGATCCGCCGCGGTCTCTCCCCCCGCCTGCAGCCGCTCGGCATCATCGTGAACCGTGCCCGCGTCCAGTCGCTCGAGCACCAGTTCCGCATCAAGGAACTCCGCGACATGTTCGGCCCGCTCGTGCTCTCGCCGCAGCTGCCGGAGCGCACGTCGCTGCAGCAGGCGCAGGGTGCCGCGAAGCCCCTGCACGTGTGGCCCGGCGAGTCCGCGCAGGAGATGGCGAAGAACTTCGACCAGCTGCTCGAGCGCATCATGCGGACCGGCAAGATCGGGCCCTACGCCGACGGTTCGGGTGCCGTAGGCGCCTAGGCGCGTCGTTCGTAGGGCGTAGGCGCGTAGGCGGTCGTCGGGCGTTCGTGCGTCCCTGGCGTCGGGTTCTTCGGCGCTGGTCGTCGTCGATTCGCTGTCGTCGAGGTTCCAGGACTCGCCGCTCAGGTTTGCCGAGGTTCCACGTCGGAGGCCTGAGCGCGCCGAGGTTCCGAGATTTCGGAACCTCGGGGGCGGGACGACACGGTGCTCGCGTTCGAGTGCTGCATCCACCGAGGTCCGCCTCAGGTTGCCCGCCGTCGTCGAGGTTCCAGGACTCGCCGCTCAGGTTCGCCGAGGTTCCACGTCGGAGGCCTGAGCGCGCCGAGGTTCCGAGATTTCGGAACCTCAGGGGCAGACGGACGACCGCGAGGCCGTCCGGACGAGGGCGAGCGGCGCGGTCAGGAAGCGCGGGAAGCGCGGCGCGCGGCGAGCTCGTCGGACGGGTCGGCCGCTGCAGAGGCGTCGAGCTCGACCAGGGAGGTCTCGACCTCACGCAGGACCTTGCCGACCGCGATGCCGAAGACACCCTGACCGCGGGACACCAGGTCGATGACCTCGTCGTCCGAGGTGCACAGGTACACCGAGGCGCCGTCGGACATCAGGGTGGTCTGGGCGAGGTCGGACACGCCCGACTCGCGGAGCTGGTTCACAGCGGTGCGGATCTGCTGCAACGAGATGCCGGTGTCGAGCAGGCGCTTCACGAGCTTGAGCACGAGGATGTCGCGGAAGCCGTACAGGCGTTGGGACCCGGAGCCGGCAGCGCCGCGGATGGTGGGCTGCACGAGTTCGGTGCGTGCCCAGTAGTCGAGCTGGCGGTACGAGATGCCGGCTGCACGTGCGGCGACGGTGCCGCGGTAGCCGTTCTGCTCGTCGTGCTCGGGGAGGCCGTCGGTGAAGAGCAGCCCGAGGTCGTACCGCGTCGTGTCCGACTCGGTGCCTGGGGTGTCGTTCCCACTCATGCGCTTGCCTTCCACGACGATCGAGCTCCCACCCGAAGGTTCAACGACGGGTTGAGAGTTGTTCCGAGGTCAACGGTAGCGACTCCGACCGCTCCCGCGCGGGACATCCGACTCGGCGCGTCCGGCGTGTCGAGGATACGCCCCACCCACCGACGCACAAGCCCCCGCGGACCACCGGAACGGATCATGCGTCGAGACGACCGATCGCCGCGCGGATGAGGCTCGAGCGGATGACCTCGAGCTGGACGGCGATCTCGCGTGCGAGTTCCGTGGCCTTCGCCCGCGACGTCGCATCGCCCCGGCGGGACACCGGCATGAGCGCGGATTCGATGAGTCCGACCTCGCGCTCGGCGGTGCTGCGGAGCGTGCGCAGGTGCCGCGGCTCGATGCCGGTCCGCTGCAGCTCGACGAGTGCCTTGAGGACGGACACGCTGTCCTCGCCGTAGGTCTCTGTGGCGGGGAGCAGCGATGCGGAGACCGCGTCGGCCAGGAGCATCGGGGACGCGCCGGCCGCTCGGGCCGTTTCGTCACGGGTGTACCGACGCTCGCGCCCGAGGATCGAGGGGCGCGGGGCGTCCCCACCGCCCGGCAGGACGGGCTCGCGCCCGGCGTCGAGGTCGGCGAGGTAGTCCTTGATGACCTTGAGCGGCAGGTAGTGGTCGCGCTGCAGGCCGAGGATCACCCGGAGGCGGTCGACGTCGGCCGCCGAGAACTTGCGGTACCCGCTGGCCGTTCGGATCGGCGTGACGAGCTCGCGCTCTTCGAGGAAGCGCAGCTTGGAACTCGACAGGTCCGCGAACTCGGGCTTGAGGCGAGCGAGGACCTGCCCGATCGTGAGCAGGTCCGGTGCCACTGACCCCGCCCGGGCCGCAGCGGACCGTGCGGCCACTACGCGTTCGCCAGGCGCGCCAGGTCGACCCGGGACGCGTAGAACGTCAGACGGAACTTGCCGACCTGGACCTCTGCCCCGTCGGTGAGGGGCGCTTCGTCGATGCGGTCACCGTCGAAGTACGTGCCGTTGAGCGAACCGTTGTCCTTGACGGTGAACGCCGTGCCGTGCCGCAGGAACTGCGCGTGCTTGCGCGACACCGTGACGTCGTCGAGGAAGATGTCGGCGTCGGGGTGTCGGCCGGCGGTCGTGACGTCGGAGTCGAGGAGGAACCGCGCACCCACGTTCGGACCGCGGCGCACGACGAGCAGCGCCGATCCGGACGGCAGGGCGTTGACCGCCTCGCGCTCTTCCGCTGAGACACCGGACTCGGCGGTGAGCGCCGCGCCCATGTCCATGCTGAAGGTCAACGTGGTGTCGACCAGCCGCTGCTCCGGGGTCTTCTGACCGTCCGGCTGCGGGACCACTGGATCTGGCATCGGTGGACCTCCTCCTCTTGGCCCACCAGCGTATCGGAAAGGAGGGCTCCAGCGGCAGCCCCGAACTGGGCCTGTGGACGATCGTCCGCGGTGCGCGAACGCGCGGTCCGGGTTCAGCGACCGCGCGCGAGCAACCAGAGCAGGTACGGGGCGCCGACGACACCCGTCACGACGCCGACGGGCAGGGCGTTGCCGGGGATCGCGAACTGGGCGATGAGGTCGCTGCCGAGGGTGATCGCCGCTCCCACCGCGGCGGCCGGCCCGAGGGCGACGCGGCCGCCGCCGACGAGCCGACGGGCGATCGGCGCCGCCATCAGCGCGACGAACGACACCGGCCCCGCCGTGGCGACCGCAGCGGCGGTCAGGCACACCGCGGTGAGGAGCAGCAGCACCTTCGCGCGGTCCGGCCGGAGCCCGAGGGCCGCCGAGACCTCGTCGCCGAGCGTCAGGACGGTCAGGCGCGACGACTGCAGCAGGGCGAGCAGGAACAGCACGACGAACGCGACGCCGAGCACGCCGACCAGGTTCCGGTCGACGGCGTTCAGGCTGCCGGACAACCACAGCAGCGCGGTGCCGGCCTGGGTGACGGTGCCGCTGGTGAGCATCCACCCCGTGATGCTCAGGCAGATCGCCGAGACGCCGATCCCGACGAGCACGACCCGGTTGCCGGTGATCCCTCGCCGCCAGGCCAGTCCGGCGATCACGATCGACACCACGACCGCGCCGACGAGCACGACCGAGAACAGGGTGCCGCCGGACGCCCCGAACAGCACGATCGCGGTGAGACCCGCAGCACTGGCACCCGAGGTGATGCCGATGACGTCCGGGCTCGCGATCGGGTTGCGGACGACGCTCTGCACGATGGCGCCCGCGACCCCGAGGCTGGCGCCGACCAGGACCGCACCGAGCACCCGGGGGCCGCGCAGCTGTCCGATGACGAAGTCCGAGATGCGGTCGCCCTGGCCGAACAGCGCGCCGACCACCTGCGCCGGGGTGAGCGGGATCGAGCCGACCCCGAGACCGACGAGCACCAGCGCGACGAGCACGACGACGACGGCCGCAAGGACCACGAGCTCGCGTCGGACACCGACGAGCGCACCCCGAAGGGACGTCGACACCGTCACAGGCCCCGCACCGCCCTCGACCGCACGAGCGCGATGAACACCGGCGCACCGATGAGGGCCGTGACGATGCCGACCTGCAGCTCCCCCGGGTACGCCACGACGCGTCCGATGACGTCGGCCACCAGCAGCAGCGCCGGCGCGACGATCGCGGACAGCAGGATGGTCCACCGGTGGTCGGGGCCGCTCAGCCGACGGACGGCGTGCGGCACGGCGAGCCCGACGAAGGCGATCGGCCCCGCTGCGGCCACGGCCGAGCCGGCGAGCAGCACGGTCACGAGCCCGCCGACGGCCCGGACGAGCACGACGCGTTGCCCGAGGGACGCCGCGAGCTCGTCGCCGAGGGCGAGGGTGTTCAGCGAGCGGCCCAGGCCGAACGCGATCGCGAGACCGATCAGCACGGGCGCCGTGATGATGCCGGCAGTGCCGAGGTCCTTGCCGGCGAGGGCGCCCACCTGCCAGAACCGCAGCTGGTCGAGCAGGCTCGCGTTCGTGACGAGCACCGCCGTCGTGATCGACGACAGCGCGGCGGCGACCACGGCACCGGACAGCGCGAGTCCGACCGGCGACAGTCCGCGCCGGGCGACGGCGGCGATCCCGTAGACGAGCAGTGCCGCGAGGGCAGCACCGAGGAAGGCGAACGGCAGGTAGGCGGCCGTGCCGCTCACCCCGAAGAGCGCGATGCCGGCGACCACGGCGAGTGCCGCGCCGGAGTTGATACCGAGGACGCTCGGGTCGGCGAGCGGGTTGCGGGTCACGCCCTGCATCACCGCGCCGGCGACACCGAGGGCGGCACCCGCGAGGAGTCCGACGACGGTTCGCGGGACGCGGTTGCCGAGCACGATCAGCCCGACCTCGTCGTTCCGCCCCGGGTGCAGGACGGCGTCGAGCACGGTGTGGAGCGGGATCGGCCGGGATCCGTAGGCGATCGACAGCGCGCACGCCACGACGAGGACGATGACGGCCAGCACGGTCGCCCCGACCAGACGGGAGACGGAGGCGGGCGCCGGTGGCGCGGACGTGGAGGAGCGCATGGGAAGTAAGGCAACCCTAACGGACCCCGGGCGACCGAACCGGCAGCCCACTCGGCGTCCCCCGAGCAAGCCCGGAGCAGTCGCTGGGTCCGTTCATAGGCTCGTCATTGGATCGCCGCCTGTACTGGTCTCCATCGACACCCGCCCGGGTCGTCGAGGGACGACCGGAGAGCACCGATGAACGAGACCCCGAACCCCGCCGCCGACGCCGACCGCGAGCACGACGAGCAGGGCACCGCCCGGACCGACGGCACGCAGCAGCAGCGGCAGCAGCAGGCGTACGGGATGAGCTGGGAGGCACCCCACGCCGACCCCGCCACCCTCCGTCCGGCCTACGCCTTCGACGGCTCCGGCCCGTACCTGTACGGCCCGGACGGCTCCGGCCCCTACGCGTACTCCCCCGACGGCCGCGGCCCGTACCTGATCGGCAGCCCGGCGCTCACCGGCACCCACCACGCCTGGGCGCACACCGCGGCGACGGCGAACCACCCGGGAGCGAACACGAAGCGCCCGCGTCGCCTCGGGCTGATGATCGGCTCCGGCATCGCGGCCCTCGCGATCGTCGGTGCCGCCGGCGGCACGGCCCTCGGCCTGTCCTCGCAGAGCACGACCACGACGTCGAGCCAGTCGCAGGGCACCACGACGCTGCCCGACACCGGCAACAGCGACGGGACGAACGGCTTCACCGTCCCCGGAGACGGCACCGGCAGCGGCACCGGCAACGGCACCGACGGCAGCGGCACCACGGGCAACGGCAGCACCGGCACGAGCACCGAGTCCGCCGCCACCGCAGCGACCGCCGCCCAGAAGAAGGGCGTCGTGACGATCAACACCGTCCTGAACTACGACGAGTCCTCGCAGGCAGCCGGCACCGGCATGATCCTCAGCTCGAACGGCACGGTCCTGACGAACAACCACGTCATCCAGGGCGCCACGAGCATCACCGTCACCGACGAGACCACCGGCAAGGAGTACAAGGCGGACGTGGTCGGCACCGACGCCACGAACGACGTCGCCGTCCTGAAGCTCGAGGACGCCTCCGGCCTGTCCACCGTCACGCTCGACGACGACGGCGAGCCGAGCACCGGTGACACCGTCACCGACGTCGGCAACGCCGAGGGCACGGGCAACCTCGTCGCCGCCGAGGGCACCGTCACGGCCACCGACCAGGACATCCAGGTGCAGAGCGAGTCCGGCACCGGGACCGAGTCGCTGTCCGGTCTGATCGAGATCGCCGCGAACATCGTCTCCGGCGACTCCGGCGGCCCCGTCGTCGACAGCGAGGGCGAGGTCGTCGGCATGGCGACCGCAGCGTCCTCGGGTACCGCGGACGTCACCGGCTACGCCATCCCGATCACCACCGCGAAGGCGATCGCCGAGAAGATCCTGGCCGGGGAGTCCTCGAGCACGATCACCATCGGCCTGCCCGCGTTCCTCGGCGTCCAGGTCAGCAGCACCGCGAGCACCACGGGCGGCGTGGCCGTCGCCGGCACGGTCGAGGGGTCCGGTGCCGCGAGCGCCGGTCTGGCCGAGGGCGACACGATCACGAGCCTCGGCGGCAAGACGGTCACGACGTCGGACGAGCTCACCGCGGCCGTGCAGTCGCACTCCGTCGGCGACAAGGTCGTGGTCGGCTACACCGACAGCACCGGCGCAGCCAAGACCGTCACCGTCACCCTGACCGCCGGCCCGGCCGCCTAGGCGGAAGGAAGCAGCGCCCGCACCACCGACCGGTACACGTTGGCCCAGCGGGCACAGTGTCTGGAATCCGTTCAGCCGAGCAGCGCCCGCACCACCGACCGGTACACGTTGGCCGGGGAGTCCGTCTGGAAGACGGTCTCCCCGGCTTCCGTCTTGCCCACGCGGGCGAAGCCGATCCCCTCGGCGCGCACGATCGTCACGGGCTTCGGCTTGCCCGGCCGACGCAGGTACGACACCGTCCACGGAGCGGCCCAGAAGCGCGCGAGCCTCGGGTCCGCCTCGACGAGGGCCTCCGGCAGGTCCGGTGCGTCGGAGCCGCCGGCCAGCCGGCGGCCGAGCAGGTGCCCTGGGAGCGACCCCGTGCGGAACGGGAAGGTCCACGTCGGGCCGATGCCGAGCCTCCCGGCCGTCAGCGCGACCGCGCGGTCCGGCGTGACGGACGCGACCACCGCGCCCGCCTCGGCGGTCCCGTCCACGACGGTCTGCGACCAGGCCTGGAGGCGCGACTCGCCACCGTCGGGCAAGTGCTGTTCCAGCGTGACCGGCTGGGCATCGCCCTGCCACGGCTCGAGCAGGGTCTGGGTCGACTCGGGCAGCGTGCCGAGTCGGCCGACGAGGCCCGCTTCGATGAGTTCGCGGCCCGCCGCGGTGCGGAGGAGCGTCGGGTTCCACCGGCGTCCGGCGAGGCTCTTGAGCGTGCCGACCGCGTCGGCGCTCAGGCGGGGGCCGTCGAGCTCCGGGCCGGGCGCCGGGGTGGGCAGTGGCTCGAGGTCACGCTCGGGGCGGACCGGGGACGGCTCGGTGGCGCGGACGCTCTCGAGGACCGCGAACACGAGCTCGTCGGTCTCGAGCAGGCGTGCCAGGGGGCGTTCGATCGTCAGGTCGACGCGGTGCCGCCCGGTGACGAACAGCAGGTGCGCACCCGCGACGTCGCCGTGTTCGTCGGGACGGACGTACTCGACCAGGCGCGCGGGAGCCCCAGCGGCGGTCCAGGTGTCGCAGCCGACGAGCAGCAGCCCCTCGACGGAACCGGGCAGTCTCGCGAGGAGGCCCGTGTTCTCGTCGCCGATCGCGCGGTCGCTGGGTCGGGATCGGACGGTGAGGACGATGTCGTCGCCGGTGACGCGCAGGTCCGCCTGGGCAGAGTCCTCTCGGCGCCACTGGTCGGGGCGGCGGAGGGTGAGGCGGGCGGTGCGGTCCTCGGTGCCGAGCGGGACGGGGACTGCCATGGGTCGAGGCTACGTCGGGTGCGGGGTGCGGAGGGGCGCGGCTCGCCGTGCGCGCGCGGCGCGGGCGCGCCGCGGGCGCGGCGCGGGCGCGCCGCGGGCGCGGCGTGCGCGGCAGGCGGCGGCGCGGGCGACGCACGGTGCACGTCTCGTCGCCGGGAGCGAGGTTGGCGGCTCCGTGCCCCGATACAACGCCGCACGGAGCTGTCTCGCCCGCACGGGCCGAGGAAGTCCGCACCGTGCGGGCGCGACGACGCGAAACGTACACGGTGCGTCGGCCGTCAACCGGTGCAGGGTTGACCGCCCCGTGCAGCGCAGCAAGCTCGCACCGAGCGGCCACGCCCGCACGGCCCGACCAACTCTGCACCGTGCGGCCACGACCAGCGCCGCACGAGCCTCGCACGGTGCGAACCTCGCACGGTGCGAACCTCGCACGGTGCGAGGTCAGCGGCGGGGCGCGCGCGGGGCCGGGGGCTGCGGGACGGGCTTCGCGGCGACGACGTCGTCGAGCCGGACCTCGACCGGGCCGCGGCGGGTGGCGATCGTCACGGTGTCGGGGGTGCGGGCGACGAGGTCCCCGAGGGCGTCCTGTGCACCGTCGCCGTGGTGTGCCCGGACCACGAGCCGGTCCCCGATCGCGGCACCGTGCAGCACGCCGAGCGCACGGGCCCGCGCGATCGCTGCCTGTTCCCCGGTGCTCACCCGCCCAGCGTAGGGGCCGCCTAGAGTGAGGGGATGGCCAAGGCTCGCGTGGACAGCTGGATCTGGGCGGTGCGGATCACCAAGACCCGCTCCGCTGCGACCGCCGCGTGCAAGGCCGGGCACGTCCGGGTGAACGGGGAGCGCGCGAAGCCCGCGCAGCCGATCGGCCCCGGCGACGAGGTCCGGGTCCGCCAGAACGGCTTCGACCGGATCGTCGTCGTCACCGGCATCATCCTGAAGCGGACGAGTGCTCCCGAGGCCGCGAAGCACTTCGAGGACAGGACCCCGCCGCGGCTGTCCAAGGAAGAGGCGGGGTTCGTGCCGATGCGCGACCGCGGCGCCGGACGCCCGAGCAAGCGGGAGCGCCGCGACCTCGAGAAGCTCCGCGGCTACTGACGCCGGCCCCCGACGCCGTGCGGGCCGGACGTCAGACGAAACGGACGGTCTGCTGCAGTCGGTCGCGGATCTCGAACACGTCGACCGATCCGGGCGGAGACCACACGCCGTTCAGCACCTGCCCGAGCGCGCTGCGGCGCACGACGAGTGCGGTCGGCTTCTTCGGGGAGCCGACGAGCTGCACGTCGACCTCGACCGCGGAGTCCGGCACGACGAGCAACCGGCCGGTGAACCGCACCCGGGTCTGCTTCTGCACGGCACGGGCGGCGCGGACGAGTTCCTTCACCGGACGCTCGCCGGGCGCCAGGGTCTCCCCGACGATGTCGCCGTGCTCGACCCGGACGGGGGCTCCCCAGTCGATCGACTCCACGGCCCAGAGCCCGCTCGGGGTCAGGACGGCATGGTCGAGCTTGCCCTCGGCCCCGGCGTCGAGGTCGTGCCAGACGGTGACGCCGATGCCCATGTCCGAGACGATCGAGGCGGTGGCCTCTTCGGCGAGCGCTTCACCGAGCAGCCGTCGGATGTGCCGGGGCGCGGAACGGATGAGGGTGGGGTCGTAGGGGTCCTCGATGGGGTCGCCGAGTCCGACCCATTCGCGTTCTGCCTGCAGGAAGACCTCGCGGGAGCGTCCGCCGGGGTGTCCGTGGGACCGGGCGCGGGGGCGGGTGTCGCGACGGGCTGACGGGGGTGCGTAGGCGTCGCGACCGGTGTCGGGCCTCCCGGTCGACGAACCGGACGCACCGGGCGCGCTGAACGGGCCGGCGCCGCCGCTGCTGAACGCGCCGCGCGAGCCGGCGTCGTAGGCGCGGCGTGCTGCGGGCGTGCCGATGCGTTCCCAGGCGAGCTGGACGCGGCGGAAGTGCTGGGCGTCGCCGCCGAGGTCGGGGTGGGATTCGCGGGCCGCGCGGCGGTAGGCGCGGCGGAGCGCGTCGTCGTCGGCGGTCGCGGGGACGCCGAGGACTTCGTACGGGGTGGCGTCGGCCGGGCTGTCGGTCATGGCCCTGCGACATTACCCGAGGCAGGGTACGAGTCCGCCGCGTGGTTGCTGGGGACGGCCTGGAGGAACGGATGGACTCGACCCCACCGGCTGCGGTCAGCGACTGGTCGCCTCCACCACCCCGAACGCGACGGGCGCGTCGAGGAACCGCGCGTACCGGGCGGCGGCCGCCTCGAGCGCGCGCACCGAGGCGTCGTCGAGTGCCGCGAAGGGTGTGACGGTGACGGTCACCCCGCTGGCGCGCTCGGTCCGCTTCCAGGTGCCGACGACCCGCCCGCGGACCACGGCCATCGGCAGGAACATGCCGTTGGCGCCCGGGACGACCCGGTCGGCGTGTGCGGGGTCGAGCTGGGCGGAGCGGTCGGCGTACCCGAGCAGGTACTCGTCGAACCCGGGCAGCAGGTGGCCGGTGGGTGTGCCGCCGGTGGTGGGACGGTCGGCGAGCGCGAGGAGTCCGCCGCCGAGGTCCTCGACGGTGTCGCCGGCGGCGGCTCGGGCACGGCGGAGGTCGCCGAGCGGGAGCTTCGTCCAGCTGGCGGCGTCGGCCTCGGTGGCGGGTCCTCGGCCTCGGAGGTACCCGAGCAGGACCCGGCGGAGTGCTTCGTCGCGGTCGGGGACCTCGGTGAGCGCCGGTGCCCACTCGTCGAGGAGCACGAGTCCCTGGCCGACGCGGGCGGTGGGCCCCCAGGCGACGAGCCCCTCTTGCGAGAGCTGCAGCAGCAGGTGGTAGCCGCGGCCGGCGGCGGGGTCGATGCCGGCGGCGCGGTACTCGTCGAAGAGTTCGTCGCGGACGAGGGCGCGGCCGCCGGACAGTGCGGCGACGGTGGTGTCCCGTGCTCGGTCGAGCAGGGGCTGGTCGATGCCGAGTTCGGTGGCGCGTCGGGCGATGCTGCGCAGGGTCCGTTCGGCGGTCAGGGAGAGCAGGAGCCGCAGGTCGTCGGGGCGCATGGCGTGCAGTGTGCCCCGCATCGGCCAGGAGCGGACGAGCTCGCCGCGGTCGAAGGCGGCGCGGACGTCGTCACGGGTGGCCCCGGGTGTGCGGACCCCGATGGCCCAGAGGACCTGGCCGAGGTCCTGCCCCTGCACGGCGGTCATCCGTTCGACCGCACCGGTGGGGCTGAGGCCGGGGACGGCGATCCCCTGCGCGGCGAGCCGCAGGGTGCGGAGCTGCGCAGGGGTCGGGGTCACGCGACGGCGGCGGCGATGGCGTCGGCGTGCTGCTCGATGTAGGCGACGTCGGCCCGGTACAGGTCGGCGTGCCCGTGCGCCAGGTCGCTGACGAACTTCGGGTTGCCGGCGGCGGCCTCGGTCTCCATGGTGGTGACCATCGCGACGAGGGACGCGGCCATCGTCTCGGCGAGGACGCTGCGGGAGCGGTCGTCGAGGTCGTAGGCGCGGCAGAACTCCGCGGCGCGGGCGAGCCGGTCGTCGAGGTCCGGGGCGGTCATGCCCTCGACGGCGCCGGTGGTGAACGGGGCGAACCGGTACACGGCACTCGCGACGTCCCAGACCCGGGGCCCGGGGTGTGCGGTGTCGAAGTCGATGAGCCCCACGGCCTGGATGCCGTCGTAGACGCAGTTGTAGGGGGCGAAGTCGCCGTGCACGATCGTCTCGACGGGCGTGCGTTCGGCCTGCGACCAGCAGTCGCGTGCCCCGTCACGCGGGAACGTGGTCGCGGCGTCGTGGAAGTGCCGGAGCAGTCGTGCGCTCGTGACGAGGGCGGCTTCGCTCGCGACGTCCTCGGTCCACGGGTACTCCCCCGCGACCCCGGGGACGAACGACACCGTCTCGAGGGTGTCGCCGTGCTCGATCGGTTCCGGTGCCGCGACGAACCCCTGTTCGTGCAGGTGTGCGAGCAGCCGGTGGACGGTCGGTGTCCACGGTCCGGCCGGGCGGTGGACTCGGTCGTCGGCCCTGGTGATCCGCTCCATGGGGAACCTCCTGTGTGTGCGTCTCCGTTGACGTCCGGCCAGCGTATCGACGTGTGCCGCCGCGTGTGACCCGGTGGTGTGAACAACACGTCACGTGACGGCATGCAGCGTTGCATGCAAGGGCGTACGATCGTGCACCGTGGAGCAGCACACGACGACCCAGGCCGCATCCGACCGCGCGTACGACCACGTCAAACGGGCGATCATCCGCGGCGACCTCCCCGGTGGCACCGCGATCAGCGAGAACGCCCTGTGCCAGGAGATCGGGGTGTCCCGCACCCCCGTGCACGAGGCCTTCCTCCGCCTGGCCGCCGAGGACCTGCTCACCCTGGAGTCCCGCAAGGGTGCCGTCGTGCGCCCGATGTCCCCGAACGAGGCGGCGGACGTCCTGGAGATGCGCGAGGCGATCGAGGCCACGGCGGCGACCCGCGTCGTGACCGACGGCCGCGTGGCGGACGTCACCCCGGGCCTCCAGGCCATGCTGGCGGAGCAGGAGCAGGCGGTCGCGACGGGCGACGTCGACCGGTTCATCGAGGTCGACGCGGCGTTCCACGGTGCGGTGATCGGCGCGTCGCGGAACGCGATCGCGGTGCGCTTCGCGCAGACGCTCCGTGACCGGCAGAACCGGCTCCGACACCAGCTGATGCGGGTGCAGCCGTCGCAGCTGCAGGCCTCGCTCGACGACCACCGAGCCCTCGCGGCAGCCCTGGCAGCGGGCGACGCGGCCCGCTACGCCGAGGTCCTGCACGACCACGTCGCCTCGCACCGGGGCGCCCTGTGAGCGCGACGGGGAGCATCCCCACCACCGGCTCGCTGTCCGTCCCCTCGGCGCGCGTCATGCCCTGGGTCGCGGTGTGGGGCGCGGTGTTCGTCTGCTCGTGGGGCGGCAACCAGTTCTCGCCCCTGCTGCTCATGTACGAGGGCCGCGAGCACTACTCGTCGGTCGTCGTCAACGTCTTCCTGGGCGTCTACGTGCTCGGGCTCGCGCCGGCGCTGCTCATCGCCGGGTCACTGTCCGACCGGCACGGCCGCAAGCCCCTCATGCTCGCCGCCATCGTGTCCGCCGTCGTCGGCAGCGGACTGCTCGCGCTCGGACCGCTCGGCCCCGGGTTCCTGGCGGCCGGGCGGCTGTTCTCCGGCATCACCGTCGGCATCGCGATGGCCGTCGGCAACAGCTGGGTCAAGGAACTGTCACAGGGACGCTTCGACCCATCCGCCGACGCCGGGTCCGGTGCCCGCCGGGCCTCGCTGGCGTTCACGCTCGGTTCGGCCTCCGGCGCGCTGGTGGCCGGACTCATCGCACAGTGGGGCCCCATCCCCGAGGTGCTGCCCTTCCTGGTCCACATCGTCGTCGCCCTGCCCTTCGCCATGGTCGTCTGGCGCACCCCCGAGACCAACCGCTCCGGCGGGGTCCCCGGTCCGTGGTGGCGCCAGCTGCGGGTGCCGAGCGCCGGGCACCGACGGTTCACCCGCGTGGTGCTCGTCACCGCCCCGTGGATCTTCGGCTCGGCGGCGATCGGGTACGGCTACCTGCCGACCCAGCTCACCGGGGCCACCGGCGCGTGGGGCCTGGTGTTCGCCACCGCCGCGACCGTCGTCGCCCTCGGAGTGTCCAGCGCGGTCCAACCGCTCGCGCGGCGCGTGCACTCGCTGACCTCGGCCCGCGGGCTCACGACGGCCCTCGCGTGCATGACCGCCGGCATCGCCGTGGTCGTCGTCGCGATCGAGCTGCAGTCCGTCGTGGTCGGACTCGCCGCGAACGTCGTCATCGGCGTCGGGATCGGGCTCGCCCTGGTGTCGTCGTTGCTCGAGGTGCAGCGGATCGCGGGGTCCCGCGACCTGGCCGGACTGACCGGGGTGTTCTACGCGGCGGCGTACGCGGGGTTCCTGGCGCCCGCCGTGATCGCGGCGATCGCGAACGTGGTGGCGCTGCCGGTCGTCCTCTGGGTGATCGTCGGACTCGGTGTCGTGTCGTGGTGCGCGGTGCTCGTGTCGTCGCGGCGGTACCTGCCGACGGCGTAGGCGCGCAGGGGCGCGGGCGGCGCAGGGGCGCGGGGGTGCGGCAGTGCGGGGGCGCGGGCGCGGGCGGGCGTGCGGGGGCGCCGCACCGTGCGCGGTGCGTCGGTCCGTGCGACACCTGCCGCTCGGTGCGAGGTTGATGCGGCGCACGGAGCGATCAAGCCAGCACCGAACGAACGACCTCGCACCGTGCGCCGGACGCCGGACGCCGGACGCCATGCACTGTGCGCCGAACGACCTCGCACCGTGCGACCTCGCGCCATGCACTGTGCGCCGTGCGACCTCGCACCGTGCGCCAACGGCGTACCGCCCGCTAGAACTGGTCGCGCAGCCAGGACGGCCCGTGCACCACGGCACCGAGCGCCTCGACGCGGGCACGGAGCTCGCGGTCAGCCGTGACGACCACGACGGGACCGTCTCCGGCCTCGACCGCGGCACGAGCGGCGTCCACGATGGCGTCGTCCCCCGAACCCGGCGCTGCGACGACCTCGAGTGCACGGGGCAGTGCACGGGGCAGTGCGCCGTCCGACGCCCCGGAGGCGCCCCGGGCCTCGCCCTCGAGCACCACGGTCCACCGCGGCCACCACCGGGCGAACGGCAGCGCCAGCACGTCGGCGGTCACCCCGGACTCGGCGAGCGCCGTCACCGACGACAGCAGGCGTGCGGCGGCTCCCGCCCGGTCCTTCCACCAGCCGTCGGGCACGCTGCCGACGACGTTCGCCGCGTCGACGACGACGTGCGGGGTGGTGGTGAGGGACGCACGGAGCGCCGGCCACGACCTCCCGAACCCGGGGTGGAGCGGCAGGTCGTCGACCTCGTCGACGGGGATCCAGGACAGGGCGAGGCTCTCGCGGTCCGCGATCACCGGTTCGAACGGCCGAGCGGCACGCCCCACCACGGTCGTGTAGGTCCAGAACCCCAGGTCGAGCAGTGCCGTGTGGCGGAGGTCGACGCCGTCGTGCGGCACACCGGCTTCCTCGGCGGACTCGCGGAGCGCACCGGTGACGGCGTCCTCGCCCTGGTGTCGTGCGCCGCCGGGGATGCCCCACGTGCCGCCGTGGTGACTCCACTCGACGCGGTGCTGCAGGAGCACGCGTCCGGCGCCGTCGTCGACGAGCAGTCCTGCGGCACCGAAGAGTCCCCAGGCCTTGGTGCCGTCGGGGCCGACCGCCCAGGCGTCGCCGGGGTCGCGGGGGCCTGGTGGCGGTCCGGGAGGCGTGGAGTCTGGCACACACCAACCCTGTCACACGGTGCAGGGCATGTGACCGGAGACGACGGGGCCGGAGACGACGAGCCGTGGCCCGGCGCAGCTGCTCGTGTACGGTGTCGATCGAGACACGGGGTGCCGCAACCAGCGGCTGAGATCACACCCGTCGAACCTGCTCGAGCTCGTACTCGCGAAGGGATCGTCCATGGAATCCGCTGCGCCCTCCCCTGCCTGGGCCCACCGAACCGCTGAACTGCTCGAGGCCGTCCGGGCCCGGAGCCCGTTGGTGCTGTGCATCACGAACACCGTGGTGCAGAACGTCACCGCGAACGTGCTGCTCGCCCTCGGGGCCTCGCCCGCGATGGTCGACGTGGCGACCGAGGCGGGACCGTTCGCCCGGGTCGCCGACGCCCTGCTGGTGAACACCGGCACCCCGCACGCCGAACCCCGGGTCGCGGCGCTCGAAGCCGCCCACGCCGCCCGCGTCACCGGTACCCCCTGGGTGCTCGACCCCGTCGCGGTCGGCTCGTTGCCGGTGCGCACCGCCCTCGCCCGCGACCTGCTCGCGCTGCACCCGACGGTGCTGCGCGGCAACGCGTCCGAGGTCCTCGCCCTGCTCGGCACCTCGGCCGGTGGCCGCGGTGTCGACAGCACGGTGGGCACCGAGGACGCCCGTGCGGCCGCGGTCGACGCCGTGTCCGGTCAGGCGGCCGGGAGGCTCGTGGCCGCGGTGGCCGTGTCGGGTCCCGTCGACCTGTTGGTCGCGCCGGGCACCGGTGTGGTGCGGGTCGCGAACGGCACCGAGCTGTTGACGCGGATCACCGGGGGCGGGTGTGCCCTCGGTGCGGTCGTCGCCGCGTTCACGTCGGTCGCGCCCGACGACGCCGGTGCGGCCGCCGTCGCGGCGACCGCGGTGCACACGATCGCCGCGGAGCTCGCTGCCCGTGAGGCCGGCGGCCCCGGCACCTTCGAGCCGCTGTTCCTCGACCGGTTGGCGTCGCTCACCCCCGAGGACGTCGTCCGCGAGGCCCGGATCACGGTCGAGGCCGCGCCTGCGTCCCTGGTGGTGCCGGCGTGAGCGCGCTGCCGGAGGACTTCGGCGTGTACCTGGTCACCGACGGCACGCTGGCCGACCGGCACGGTGTCGGTGTGCTCGGGGTGGTCCGCGCCGCGGTGCACGCCGGGGTCCGGATCGTGCAGGTGCGGGACAAGGACGCCTCGGCTCGGGACCTGCTGGCCCTGACCGCTGCCGTGGCCGACGCCGTGGGCGACCGCGCCGCCGTGGTGGTCGACGACCGGCTCGACGTCGCCCTCGCCGCTCGGCACGCGGGACACCGGGTCGCCGGGGTGCACCTCGGCCAGTCGGACGTGCCGGTGACCGCTGCCCGTTCGCTGCTCGGGCCGGAAGCGCACGTCGGGTTGACCGCGAACACCCCGGAGCACCTGGCCGTCGTCGCCCGGCTGCCCCGCGGCACCGTGGACCTGCTCGGCGTCGGGGTCGTGCACCCCACCACGACGAAGGCCGACCACCCGCCGGCGCTCGGGCACGACGGGTTCGTCCGGCTCGCGGCGGCGACGGACGTGCCGTGCGTGGCGATCGGCGGGGTGACCCTCGACGACGTCGCGCCGCTCCGGGCAGCGGGCGCCGCCGGGGTCGCGATCGTGTCGGGCGTCTGCGCCGCGGCCGATCCCGGGTCCGCAGCGGCCGCGTACGTGGCCGCGTGGGGACCTGGACCCGGCCACGGGGCGGAGCCGGGGCGGCTCGCGGCGGGCGATCCGTCCCTCCCGTCGGGGGCTTCGTCGCACCACGGGGCGGAGTCGTGAGCGTCCCGCGCGTCCTGGCCATCGCCGGGACCGACCCGACGGGCGGTGCCGGGTTGCAGGCCGACCTCAAGGCGATCGCCGCGCACGACGGGTACGGCATGGGCGTGGTCACCGCCCTCGTCGCGCAGAACACGCACGGGGTGCGGTCGGTGCACGTGCCGGACGTCGCATTCCTGCGGGAGCAGCTCGACGCAGTGTCGGACGACGTCACGATCGACGCCGTGAAGATCGGGATGCTCGGCACAGCACCGGTCGTCCGCGTCGTGACGGACTGGTTGCGGGAGCACCGGCCGCCCGTGGTCGTCGTGGACCCGGTGATGGTGGCGACGAGTGGTGACCGGTTGCTCGACGAGGACGCCGCCTCGGCGATGGGTGCGCTGTTCGGACTGGCCGACCTGGTGACGCCGAACCGGGCCGAGTTGCAGGTGTTGGCGGAGCTGGCTGGGGCTCCGGCGCCTGCCTCGTTGTCGTCGCTGGACGCTGCGCGGCTCGTGGCGTCGACGTGGGACGTGCTCGTGCTGGCGAAGGGCGGGCACGACGAGGGGCCGACCTCCGACGACGTGCTCGTGTCGCCGTCGGGGTCCGCTCGACAGTTCACCGCTCCCCGCGTCGCGACGGCCAACACGCACGGCACCGGGTGCTCCCTGTCGAGTGCGATCGCGACGCTCGCTGCCCGGTACGGGGACTGGGAACTCGCGGTCGGGGTGGCGAAGCCCTGGCTGACGGCAGCCCTGCGGGGGGCCGATGCCCTGGAGGTCGGGTCCGGCAACGGGCCGATCGACCACGGCGCCGTGAGCCGAGCGTTGCTGCCCGTGGTTCCCTTCACCGACGTGTGGTGGTCCGACGTCAGCGCCGCGCTGCAGGCCACGATCGAGTGCGGGTTACTGGTCGGGCTGCGCGACGGGACGCTCGACGCGGACGTGTTCGCCGGGTACCTCGCGCAGGACGTGCACTACCTGCGGGCATACGAGCAGCACCTGGCGGCGTTGGCGGCGAGCGCTGCCGGTGCTGCGGGCGCTGGTGCCGGCGCTGCAGCTGCTGGCGCTGGCGCCGGCGCTGCGGCTGCCGGCGCTGCAGCTGCTGGCGCTGGCGCCGGCGCTGCGGATGCCGGCGCTGGTCGTGGTCCTGTGGCTGCCGCCTTCTGGACGGCGGCGTCCGAGGGCTGCGCCGCCGAGGCCCGCGACCTGCACCACCGACGCCTCGCCGGCACCCACGCCGACGACCCCGTCCACCCGACGTGCGCCGGGTACCTCGCACACCTGCAGGAGGCGGCGGACTCCGGGTCGGCGGCCGTGCTCACCGCGGCGGTGCTCCCCTGCTTCCGGGTCTACGCCTGGGTGGGGGCGCAGCTCGGCGCGGCGCCGGACGGGCACGCGTTCGCGGACTGGATCACGGCCTACGGCGACCCGGGCTTCGCGGCGTCGAGTGCCGAGGCGACCCGGCTGGTCGAGGAGATGGCGGCAGCAGCTACCCCGTCCGAGCGAGGCCGGATGGCGCGGGCGTTCCGCCGCTCGACCGAGTGGGAGCTGGCGTTCTTCGCGATGCCGCTGGCGCTCGGTGCCACTGGTACCGGGGTCACCGCTGGTACCGGGGTCGCGGCTGCTGCGGGCGTCGCGGTCAGTGCCGCGGAAGCGACACTTCTGCGCTGACGGCCGTCGAGCACCCCGCGAAAGCGACAGATGTCCGCCGATGTTCCGCGGGGGTCTGTCGCTTTCGCGGACGGCGCACGCGGCGGCACCGGCGCACGCAGCGGCACCGGCGCACGCGGCGGCACCGGCGCACGCAGCGGCACCGGCGCGCTGGCGGCCTCAGCGCGGGGGCGGCGGCAGGCGCACCAGCTCGACGACCAGGTCGGCGCCGGTCACGGTGCCGCGCATCCACGTGAAGTCCGGCTGCCGACGGCGATCGGTCGGCGAGCCGGGGTTGAGCAGCCGCAACCCGGACGGTGCGACGGTGTCCCACGGGATGTGCGAGTGCCCGAAGACGAGCACGTCGGCGTCTGGGTACTCGGTGGCCATCCGGCGCTCACGGCCCGTCGCGGCACCGGTCTCGTGCACGAGCGCGAACCGCAGGTCCTCGACCGCGAAGTGCGCGACGAGCGGCAGCCGGTCGTCGAACTCGGGGCCGTCGTTGTTGCCGCGCACCCCCTCGAACCGGTGGGATCGGGCCTGCACGGCGTCGAGGGTGGCGAGGTCGACCCAGTCCCCCGCGTGCACCACCAGGTCGGCGGCGTCGACGTCCGCCCAGAGCGCCGCGGGCAGGTCCTTCGCCCGCTTCGGCAGGTGCGTGTCGGAGAGCAGGACGAACGACGTGGTCACGTCGGGGTGCGTCCGGGCATCGGCAGCCCGGCCTCGTCCGAGGCGCCGAGCCGTTCGAGCAGTCCGGCGAGCAGGGCGATGTCGTCGTCGGACCAGCCGGCGAGCCGTTCCTCCAGCGCATCCCGGTGCAGCTGCACGGAGCGCTCGAGCGCGGTGCGACCGGCATCCGTCGCCACGAGGGGCTTCGCGTTGCCGGTGCCGCCGTCGGTCGTCTCGATCAGCTTCGTGGCGAGGAGCCCGGACAGCTGCCGCGAGATCGTCGAGCGGTTCAGGCGCAGGTACCGGGCGATGTCGATGGCCATGCAGCCGGGGTGCTGCACCACGAAGTCGACGAGGGACTGGTCGACGACGCTCAGTGCCTGGTCGGATCCGCGGGCACGGATGCTCGCACGTCGGGTGATCCGGGCGAGCTCGGTGTACGCCCGGCCGATCTCGCTGTTCCGGATCCCGGAGCTCGGGTGGTCCATCGTGGCTCCAGCCTTTCGGTGCCGGCGCCGGCCGGCGGTCTTCTGTGCCGACACCATACCGGTCGGTACGCGAGATTCGGGCTCAGTGACCTGCAGCTGCGGCCCGGAGCGCGGGGATGTCGAGCTTCTGCATCGTCATCATCGCCTGGAAGACCCGGGCGTTCGCCTCGGGGTCGCCCGACCCGGTCATGAGCTCGCCCATCATCGACGGGGTCACCTGCCAGGCGACGCCCCAGCGGTCGAACAACCAGCCGCACATGCTCGGCTTCCCGCCGTCGGCGAGCAGGGCGTCCCAGATGCGGTCGAGTTCGTCCTGCGTGTCGACGTCGACCTGGAACGAGACGGCATCGGTGTGCGGGTGTCCGGGGCCGCCGTTCATCGCCCGGTACGGCTGCCCGAGCAACGTGAACTCGACGACCAGGGTCGCGCCGTCCGGGGTCTTCGCCACGCTGTCGATCGAACTGCCGGGGAACAGGTCGACGTAGTACCGGGCGGCCTGCTCGGCTTGGTCGTCGTACCAGAGGAAGGGGGTGATGGTGGGCATGGGGCGCTCTTCTCGCGTCGGCTCAGTCCGCGGCACTGCGGATGAGCAGGTCTGACTTCTCGGGGTGCTCGTCGAACCACTTGCCGACGAACCAGCACATCGGTACGACCCGCTTCGTCGAGTTCGTCTCGACGTCGGCGACCGCGTACTCGACGAGCTCGGCCGCGTAGCCGTGCCCGCGGTGCTTCGGCACCGTGTACGTGTGCGGGAACGCGATCGCGTCGCCGTTCTCGCGGTAGTCGAGCACGCTCACGAGCTCGCCGCCGACGTACATCGCGTAGCGGTCCTGGTCGGTCTCGTCGCGGAACTCGTGGTCCATGCCGCCATCATGCTCCGCCCGGGGCGCACGTGCCCCACCGGGAATGCTCGTGGCCACCGAGCGTTGGATGGACACCATGACAACGATCGGCATCATCGGCGCAGGCAACATCGGATCCCAACTGGCACGACTCGCGGTGCAGCACGGCCACCAGGTCGTGATCGCGAACTCCCGCGGCCCCGAAACCCTGGCCGACCTCGTGGCCGAACTCGGCGACCAGGCCCGTGCGGCCACCCGTGACGAAGCAGCCGCCGCGGGCGAGGTCGTCGTCGTGACGGTGCCGCTCGCCGCCATCGAGACGATCCCGGCGGAGCCCCTCGTCGGCAAGGTCGTCATCGACACGAACAACTACTACTGGGAGCGCGACGGCCACATCGCCGCGCTCGACGACGAGTCGACGACGACGGCCGAGCTGCTGCAGGACCACCTGCCCGGCGCCCGGGTCGTCAAGGCGTTCAACCACATCGGCGCCGCGGACCTCACCGGCCACGCCACCCCGGCCGGCACCCCGGACCGCCGCGCCCTCGTGATCGCGGGCGACGACGCCGAGGCGAAGCAGGTCACCGCGGACCTCATCGACGAGTTCGGCTTCGACGTCGTCGACGCCGGACCCCTCGCCGAGGGCTGGCGCATCCAGCGGGACACCCCCGGCTACGGCCCGCGCCTGACCGCCGACCAGCTGCGCGACGCACTGCAGGCAGCCACCCGCTGACGCCCCCGAGTCTCGGCCCCGCCGGCGCGAGACTCGGGCTGGGCGACAGTCCTCGGGCCGACAGCCGCGAGAACTGTCGCTCACGCCGAGACTCGGCCCCACGGCCCGCGGGCGGCGGGCGGCCGGCGGGCGGCCGCGGGCCGCGGGCCGCCTACGCCCGGTCGAAGATCACCGTCATGTCGGCGATGTCGTCCTCGCTCGGCTCCCACGTGGTACCGGCCTCGACGTTCTGCGTGATCTGCTCCGGCTTCGTCGCCCCCGCGATGACGCTGGACAACCCCGGCTGCGCCAGCAACCACGCGAACGTCGCCTGCAGCATCGTGACGCCGCGGTGGTCGCAGAACCGCTGGTAGTCGTCGAGGACGTCCCACGGGGCGTCTTCGAGCAACTGCGGCTTCGACGTCGACAGCCGCCCGTCGGCCGGACCCCCGGCCTTCGTGTACTTGCCGGTCAGCAGCCCGTTGTACAGCGGGAAGAACGGCAGGAACCCGAGGGCGTAGGCGCGGACGGCCGGCAGCACCTCGGCCTCGGCGGCACGGGCGAGCGGGCTGTACTCGTTCTGCGCGGACACGAACGCCGTGGTGCCGGCGATCGACGCGGTCAGTTCGGCCTCGGCGATCTGCCAGCCCGCGAAGTTCGAGTGGCCGACGTAGCGGATCTTGCCCTCGCGGACCAGGTCGTCGAGGACCGACAGCGTCTCCTCGATCGGGGTCACGTCGTCGGGACGGTGCATCTGGTACAGGTCGATCCAGTCCGTGCCGAGGCGACGGAGCGACGACTCGACGGCCAACCGGACGTACCGTCGCGAACCGCGCACACCCCAGTCCGGGCCGTTCGCGCCCTGCATGTCCATGCCGAACTTCGTCGCGAGCACGATCTCGTCACGCCGTCCCGCGATCGACCGGCCGAGCATCTCCTCGGACATGCCGGGCCGGCCGCCGTAGATGTCGGCCGTGTCGAAGAGCGTGACCCCGGCGTCGAGTGCCGCGCGCACGACGGCGTCCGTGCCCTCCTGCGACTCGGAGGCGGTCCCCGGCCGCCCGAAGTTGTTGCAGCCGAGGCCGACGGTGGAGACGACGAGCCCCGAGGGACCCAGTGGACGGTGTTCGATTCCGGTCATGCCCCGAACGTACCGGCGACCCCGGAACTGGGGCTGCGACATCCGCGACCGTTGCCACTAGAACTGACGATGGATCAGTCGACGAAGGGAGCACCGCAGTGGCGTCGCATCGCATGCAGGATTCGGAACGGCCGCGCCGTCCCGTCCCGTCCTGGGTGACCGCACCGGTCGTCGAACCGGCCGAGTCCGCCCGGCGGGTCGCCTCCGACTCCGCAGCGAGCACCGGCCAGGAGGCCCGTCCCACCCTCGCCACGTCGCGCACCACCCACGGTGCGCCGGCTCCCACCGCCGTGGTCGGCTCCGCCCCGCAGCCGACGGCCACGCTCGACCCGACAGCAGCGCCGACGCCGGAGCCCCCGTCCGTCGCCACCCTGGTCGAGGACGACGTCACGGTCCCCGACTACCCGCCGCAGCAGGACCTCCTGCCGCCGGCCCCGACCTCACCGACCGTGCACACCGTGCCGTTCGACACCGCCGCCGTGGCCTCCGCACCGGCTCCGGTCTCGCCGATCGACGCCGCTCCGCGCACCGCGCCAGCCCCCGCACCGTCGCCCGTGCCCTCCGCCGGGCAGCCCCGGTTCTCGGTGCCCGGCCTGGAGCACGTCGTCGTCGAGGGCACCGAGCCCGAACCGGTGGGCCCGATCGGCTTCCGCACGCCCCGCCGCTTCGCCCACCAGCAGGCCGCCGCCGCCGTCGTGACCCCGGCACCGACGCCGGCGTCCGCCCACGTGCGCTCCTTCGACGCGGACCTGCAGGCGCCGTCGGTGCCGACCGCCTCGTCGACCGCACCGATGGCGCCGAACCCGGTCGTGCCCGTGACCGCCCCCCGTGCCGAGGCGAGTGCGTCCGTCGGGGCCGAGCCGGGCCTCCCGACCGAACTGCTCGACCAGCCCGTGGCCGCAGCCGCCCAGCCGGAGCCGCGCCGTGCACTCGGTGCGACGCCCGGGGCGATCCTGGGGGCCGTGGCGGGCATCGCGACGCTCGGACTCGCGGCGTGGTGGTTCACCGCGCCGGCGACCGTGCACGGTGTCGGTGTCGTGCTCGGACTCCTCGCGCTGGTGGTGTCGCTCGTGACGCTGCGCGACCGCGCGGCGACGTGGCAGCGGCCGGTCGCGCTGCTCGGCGTCGTGCTCGGTGGCGTCGGAACACTCGTGCTGCTGTGGGCCGTCGCGTCGGCGCTGCTGCCGCTCGCCGGGGTGACGCTGCCCGACCTGACCGGGACCGGGACGACCCCGACCCTCGCGCCGTAGCGGTCTCTGCGCTCGACGCCGTCGTCTGCGCACGACGCCGTCGTCTGCGCACGACGCCGTCGTCTGCGCACGACGCCGTCAGGCCAGTGAGACGCCCCCGAATCCGGCGGCGTCTCACGAGCCGCGAGGCGTTTCGGCAACACGCCGGCGTCTCCTGGAGCCGTCTGCCGAGCCGCACCCCGAGGATCAGACCGCGCGGACGACCCCGCGCGACAGGATCGCGTTCGTCAGGGCGTCGATCGGCTCGCGCTGCACCGTCGGGTTCGCGATGAGGACGTAGTCGACCGCCGGCAGGTCCGGCAGCCCGAGCCGCTGCGACACCTTCACCAGGTCCGCCGGGATGAGCGAGTGCGGAAACACCGCCACGCCGATCCCCGCGCGCACCGCCGCCAGCACGCCGTTGACGTCGCGGGTGTTGCAGGTGATCCGCCAGGTGCGGCCGGCGGCCTCGAGGGCGTCGATCGCCATCTGCCGGCTGATGCTCGGCGCCTGGTACGCGATGAGCGGCACGGGCTCGGCGCGTTCGACCGCGATGCCGTCCTGCGCCATCCACACCATCTGGTCGGTCGCGACCCGGGTGCCCTCGGCGGACTCCCCCGCGGTCTGCTTGATGAACACCAGGTCGAGCTGCCCGGCGTGCACCCGGCGCAGGAGCGGTGACGACTGGTTCACCGTCAGCTCGAGGTTCACCTGCGGGTGCAGCCGCCGGAAGTCGCGGAGGATGCGCGGCAACTGCGTGATCGCGAGGTCGTCGGCCGCGCCGAACCGGAGGCGCCCACGCGTCGCCGACCCCGAGAAGTACGCGTCCGCGGTGGCGTGCGCCGCGAGGATCGTCCGGGCGAAGCCGGCCATCGCGTCGCCGTTGTCCGTGAGGGTGACGCCACGGGTGTCGCGGGCGACGAGGGTGCGGGACACCGCGGTCTCGAGCCGCCGGACGTGCTGGGAGACGGTGGGCTGGCTGATGCCGAGGCGGGCTCCGGCCTGCGTGAAGCTCTGTGTCTCGGCGACGGCCAGGAAGGTCTGCAGCAGGACCGGATCGAGCACGGTGCACCTCGTTCGTTCGCGCGGTCATTCGACATCGCAATGGATTGATAGCCACCATAGGGGTGTCGAATGGCCCGCGGCCACGTAGTTTCGATGGGGTACCAGATCCGCAACGACGTCCGGAGAACCCCTCACCGTGAGTGCGTCATCGACGACCCTCCCCCCGCCCACCGAACCACTCCCGATCCAGGCCACCCGCCCGCCCTGGCGGCACACCCTGATCGCCCTGTCCGTGCCGAACTTCCGGCTGTTCACGGCCACCAACCTCGTCGCGATGACCGCCGGGTGGATGCAGCGCATCGCCCAGGACTGGCTCGTCCTGCAGCTGACCGGCTCGGTCGCGCAGGTCGGCATCACCGTCGCCTGCCAGTTCGCGCCGATGCTGCTGTTCGGGCTGCTCGGCGGCGTGCTCGTCGACCGGTTCTCGAAGCGTGCGCTGATGATGATCACGCAGGGCGCCTTCGCGGTGCTGTCCGCGCTGCTCGCCGTGCTGACGCTCGCCGGGGTGGTCGAGGCCTGGCACATCTGGGTGATCGCGTTCCTGGTCGGCATGGTCACCGTGATCGACAACCCGGCCCGCCAGGTGTTCGTCACCGAGATCGTCGGACACCAGCACCTCCGCAACGCGATCAGCGTGAACTCGTCGGTGTTCCAGCTCGGCGGCATGATCGGCCCGGCGCTGTCCGGCGCACTGCTCGTCGCGGTCGGGGCCGGCTGGTCGTTCGGCGTGAACGCGATCGCCTGCGTCGCCGTCGTCGTGACGCTCGGGTTCCTGAAGGTCTCGGAGCTGCACCGGACGCCCCCGGCGCCCCGCGGCAAGGGGCAGCTGATCGAGGGGCTCCGCTACGCCGTGAACAAGCCGACGATCATCGTGCCGGTGATCCTCGTCGCGTTCTTCTCGGTGTTCGCGCTGACGATGCCCGTGCTGCTGTCGGCCTTCGCGTCACAGGTGTACGACGTCGGCGCCGCCGGGTACGGCGTGTTCAACTCGGCCGTGGCGATCGGTGCGCTCGTCGGCGCCCTGCTCTCCACACGTCGGGCGGTCGTGCGGCTCCGGACCATCGTCGGCGGGGTGTTCTGGACCGGGGTGCTGCTCGTGGTCTCCGGCTCCATCCCCGTGATCGCGCCGTTCACCGTGGCGCTCGTCGCCGTCGGGATGTCGCAGTTGCTGTTCCAGACCGCGTCGAACTCGCTCGTGCAGCTGTCGTCGAACGTGGCGATCCGCGGCCGGGTGATGTCGCTCTACGTGCTCGTGCTGCTCGGCGGCCAGGCGATCGGCGGGCCGCTCATGGGCCAGGTCGTCGACCACTTCGGGGCGCACGTCGGGATGATGGTCGCCGGTGGGGTGCCCGCGGCGGCCGCGGCCGTGATCGCGCTCGTCCTCGCCCGCCGCGGTGGCCTGCACCTCGCCGTGCGCATGCGCCACCACGTGCCGCTGCCGGCGATCGTCGCCCACTGAGCGGGGCGGTGGGCGCACCGGCGCGCGGACCGGGAGGCGCGTGGCGGCGTCACCACGGGCCTCCCGTCCGGTGCGCGCCAAGGCGTTGCGCTCTGTTGCGGGCGTCGCGCCCCGACACACAGGGGCGCAATGCCCGCAACAGGGCGCGGACGCGGTCCGGGACGGACGGGAGGCACGGGGCGGCCCCGCCACGCGCCTCCCGTCCGCCTGGTCGCACCGGACGCATGCCGCACCGGCGCGCCAAGGCATTGCGCCCTGTTGCGGGCGTCGCGCCCCGACACACAGGGGCGCAATGCCCGCAACAGGGCGCGGACGCGGTCCCGGACGGACGGGAGGCACGGGGCGGCCCCGCCACGCGCCTCCCGTCCGGTGAGCGGTTGCCTCAGTACGCCACGCCGAAACGCGCCTGGTGGTGCGCCGGGTTCGCGATCTCGTCGACGAAGGCCAGGCCGAAGTCGTCGCCGGAGATGTTCGAGTTGCCCTCGGCGTCGGTCAGCAGGACCTCGTCGGTCGTGCGGTAGGTGCCACGACGCTCGCCCGGGTTGTAGCTGCCGTAACCGGCGGCCGGGCTGACGTAGAACCAGTCGACGTCGGTGTCCGAGGCCCGGAGCGCGTCGAGGATCTGCGCGTGGCTCTTCGCCTCACCCTTGAACGCGTCCGGGAACTCGGCCGAGTCGAACAGGCGCGGTCCACCGTCGGCGACGAGCAGCGAACCGGCGCCGCCGACGATGCCGAGACGCGCACCGGCGCTGGCCGCGGCGTCGACGAAGTGCTGGAACTTGTCCTTGAGCTCACTGCCGTCCGCCTGGACCGCGTGCAGTGCGACGACGATGACGTCGGCGTCCTTCGTGACCTCGGCCACGAAGTCGGCGTCGAAGGCATCGCCCTGCGCCAGGGTCAGGCCCTCGGCGGCGTCGAGCTTGCTCGTGTCGCGCGCGACGGCAGTGACGGCGATGCCACGGGAGAGGGCTTCGCGGGTGATGGCGGAGCCGGCGTAGCCGGTGCCTCCGAAGACGACGATGCTGGTCATGCTGTTCCTTTCGTGGGGCTGGTGCTGCTCACCGTACAAGAGTTACTCTCTTTGAGTAAGTAGGCACCTCACGGTGCGTAACGAAGCTCGTTCGTCACGGAGGCCAGGCCAGATGTCAGCACTCGAGTACAGCCCCTACGCGGCGGACTGCCCCAGCCGACAGCTGCTCGACCGCATCGGCGACCGGTGGAGTGTGCTGACGATCGGCACCCTCGCCGACGGGCCGCAACGGTACTCGGCGATCGCGAACCGGGTGCAGGGCGTGTCGCAGAAGATGCTCACGCAGACCCTCCGGGCACTGGAGCGGGACGGACTCGTCACCCGCACGGTGTTCCCCGAGATCCCGCCGCACGTCGAGTACGAGCTCACCGATCGCGGGCGGTCGCTCCGCCGGGTGCTCGAGCCGCTCGAGGCGTGGGCGACGTCCCACATGGACGACGTCGCGGTGTCGCGCGTGGAGTACGACGCGCGCTGACCCGGCGCGGGCGGCTGGGCGGGGCGGGTGCGGGTGCGGGTGCGGGTGCGGGGGCGGGGGCGCTTCGTGAGTAGAAATGGTCGGGTCCGCCGAACGCACCCGACCATTTGTGCTCACGAAGTGCCGCCACGCGCACACTCGGAATCCCCGACGGCGGCGAGTGGTTGCCTGGGGACATGCGATCGATCGTCTACACGAAGCCCGGTGACAGCAGCGTCCTCGAACTCGTCGAGCGGGACGTCCCCGAACCCGGCGCCGGCGAGGTCCGCGTCCGCGTCGTCGTGTCCGGCGTGAACCCCACGGACTGGAAGGCCCGGGCGGGCGGTACCTACGGCGACGGCCTGCCCTTCCCCGAGGTCACCCCGAACCAGGACGGCGCCGGTGTCGTCGACGCGGTCGGCCAGGGTGTCGAGGACCTCGCCGTCGGTGACCGCGTGTGGCTCTTCATGGCCGCCGCCTCCCGCCCGACCGGCACCGCGCAGGAGTACACCGTCGTGCCGGAGACCCGAGCGGTCCGCCTGCCCGACGAGACCAGCTTCGACATCGGCGCCTCGCTCGGTGTCCCGGCGATGACCGCGCACCGCGCCCTCACGACGCACGAGGACGGCCCCGCACGACTCGGCCCCGGTGCGCTCGACGGCGTCACGGTGCTCGTCGCGGGTGGTGCCGGAGCGGTGGGGCACGCGGCGATCCAGCTCGCCCGTTGGGCCGGCGCGACGGTGATCACGACGATCAGCTCGGACGACAAGGCCGCCCTCGCCACCGCGGCCGGTGCCCACCACGTCGTGAACTACCGGCAGGACGACGCCGCGGCTCGCATCCGCGAGATCGCGCCGGACGGCGTCGACATCGTCGTCGAGGTGTCGATCCCCCAGAACGCCGAGCTGGTCGCCGACGTCCTGGCGAACCACGGCGTCGTGTCGATCTACGCGAACAACGGCGGCGACGAGGCCACCCTGCCGATCCGCCCGAACATGAGCGTCAACGCGCGCTACCAGTTCCTGCTGCTCTACACGATCGGCGACGAGGCCC
The DNA here is from genome assembly GCF_003752545.1 of Curtobacterium sp. PhB172. NCBI lineage: Bacteria > Bacillati > Actinomycetota > Actinomycetes > Micrococcales > Microbacteriaceae > Curtobacterium > Curtobacterium sp. PhB172. The sequence continues at coordinate 90,110 of NZ_RKIF01000009.1, read as the reverse complement.
TGGCCGCCGCAGCCGAGGACGTCACCGAGGCACTGCACGACGGCGTGCTGCCGGTCGGCGCGGACGCGGGTCTGCCGCTCACCCGCTTCGACCTCGCCCACACCGCTGCCGCCCACGACGCCGTCGAACACGACACCGTCGGCAAGGTCCTGATCGACGTGCCCGAGGCGCAGTAGCCCCGACGCCCAGACGACGACGCCCAGACGACGAATGGCTCCCACACGCGTGGGAGCCGTTCGTGGTGGACGATGCGGGAAGGGTCAGCGACCCAGGCGCGCGGCGATGGCTGCGGCGACCCGGGACCGGGCTGCTTCGCGCTCGCGCTCGATGTTGGCGGCGATGACGTCGAGGTCTTCGTAGTCGGCGTCGGTGGTGGTGTCGTTCCAGTTGGGCGATGAGATCCGGGCACGCCCGAACGACGGCGGAGCAGGGTTCACGGTCGTCATGAGGGCATCGTACGTCGAGCGTCCGACAGAGCGTGTGAGCATCACGGGCCTTTCCTTGGATTGCGGTCGCGCTCGGGGAACGAGTAGGTCAACGAGAACGCCACGGCCATGAACGACGCCATCATCGCGATGTTCTTGGCGTCGAGTTCGGTGAAGGCGTCGGGGACCGGGGAGTCGACGGTGAGCATGCCGAACGAGTACTGGTCGGACCGGATCACCACCGAGACGTACGACGAGTACTGCGGTTCGAAGCCCGGCACGTCCTGGTCCACGTCGACGTCGGCCGAGCGGTCGCCGACGATCCGGGGCGATCCCCCGACCAGCACCCACTCGAGGTTGCGGTCGCCGTAGGGCGTGCCCGCGCGGAAGACCCCGGCGGTGTCGCCGGCACCCCCGTGACCGATCGGCTCGAGCGCTCGCAGATCGGTGGACAGCTGGTACACGTTGGCGCGGACGTCGGGCACCTTCGGCAGCAGGTAGAACGCCAGGGCCACGGCGACCCGGTCGGCGACGACGGAGAGTTCGCCGTGGCGCTCGGAACGGGGCAGTTCGGTGAACCGGACGAGTCGGGTGGCGATCTGGCCGAACGCGTACCGGACCGCCGTCGACTGTTCGAGTTCGGCCCCGGTCGCGTTCTCCTCGGCCACCGCCCGCGCAGCGTCGCTGCGTCGGATCCGGACCACCTGCACCGCCACGGCACCGGCCAGCACGACGAGCCCGAACACGACGAGCGACAGTCGGACCGCCGGGGTGACGAACAGGTTCGGCAGCTGGAACGCCGCAGTGGGCGCGGCCGCCACCACGATCGGCCACCCGACCGTGCCGACCCGTCCTGAACGCTGTTGCCCCATGACCACGACGCTAGGTCACGCCACCGACGCAGACGGAGTTGTCCACAGGTCAGTTCTCCACAGGATCTGTCGGCCTCCACCAGCCCGTCGCACGCAGCTGGTAAGCAAGACCCATGACCGATGCCAGCACGCCCGTTCCCGGATCCAGAGCCCTCGTCCTGGGCGGCGGAGGTGTCGCCGGCATCGCCTGGGAGGTCGGTGTCCTCACCGCCCTGCAGGACGCCGGCGTCGACCTCGATGCCGCAGACCTGGTCGTCGGCACGAGCGCCGGCAGCGTCGTCGGCGCCTTCGTCCGGAACGGCGCGGTGCAGCAGGCGTACGACCAGCAGCACACCCCCGCACCGACGACCTACGTCGAGCCGCCGGCCATCGACACCGACGCCGTCCAGCAGCGCATCGGTGCCGCGCTCGAGGGGGCGACCGGCGAGCAGGACGCCCGCGCCCGTCTCGGCCTCGCCGCCCAGCAGGTCACCGACGGACAGTCCGACGACGAGCGCGTGGCGACCTTCACCGAGACCCTGCCGTCCACCGACTGGCCGGCGAAGCCGCTCGCCATCACCGCGGTCGACGCCACCGACGGCACGTTCCGACTGCTGACCGCGGCCGACGGTGTCCCGCTCCCCCGCGCGGTCGCCGCGAGCTGCTCCGTGCCCTTCGTGTGGTCGCCCGTCGGCATCGAGGGCCGACCGTACGTCGACGGCGGGGTCCGCTCCGGCACGAACGCCGATGCCGCGGCCGGGCACGAGCGTGTCCTCGTCATCGCCTGCGGTCCCGAGGGTCCGTCCCCGGTCGGCCCGTGGCTCGACGTCGCGGTCGAGTCGCTCCGCGCCGGCGGCAGCTCGGTCGAGGTCGTCGTGGCGGACAGCGCCGCGCAGGAAGCCTTCGGCACGAACTCGCTCTCGCTGGCCACTCAGGCGCCCTCGGCCGAAGCCGGCCGCGCCCAGGGCACGGCGGTCGCCGAGCAGATCGCCGCCTTCTGGGCCGATGACCTGGTGAGCGTGGTCGCATGACGACGCCGTTCTCCGACCTCGACCAGTACATCGCGCTCCCCCGGGTCGACGGGATCGCGATCAGCCCCGACGGTCAGCGCGTCACCCTGACGGTCAGTGCGCTCGACCCGGACCGCACCGGGTACCGCCGCTCGATCTGGCAGGTGCCCGCGACCCCGACCGTCGACGCGGGCGGACCCACCGCCAGCCCGGTGCGCCTCACCCGTTCCGCCAAGGGCGAGGGCGGCATCGCCTTCACCCGCACCGGCGACCTGCTCTTCGTCTCCGCCCGCCCCGACGCCGACGCCACCGACGTCGAGGCCGCCCAGCTCTGGGTCCTCCCGGCGGCCGGTGGTGAAGCCCGCCCCCTCACGCGGCTCACCGGCGGGGTCGGCGGCGTCCTGGCGACCGCTGCGGCCGCCGACACCGTCGCGCTCACCGCCGACCTGCTGTCGAGTGCCGGCTCTGACCCGGCGACCGTGCTCGAAGCCGACGCCCAGCTCCGGAAGGCCCGCACGGACAAGAAGGTCCGCGCGATCCTGCACGAGACCTACCCGGTCCGGTACTGGGACCACGACCTCGGCCCGGACCAGACGCACGTCCTCACGCTCGACACGGCCGGCGGACCAGACGAAATCGCGCAGCCCGTCGACCGCACGCCGGCTCCCGGCCGGTCGCTGGACCACGTCGCCGGGGCGCTCACGCCCGACGGTTCCGTCCTGTTGGCAGCCGTGGGTGTCCGGGAGGCCCGTGGGGACCGCTCGACGCTCGTCACGATCGACTGCACCAGCGGCCACCGCACGGTGCTGTTCGACGACGCCGACGTCGACCACGAGATGCCCACCCTGAGCCACGACGGCCGCACGATCGCGTGGGTCCGGACGGTGCGCTCCACCCCCGCCGGTGCGCACCAGCAAGAGGTCTGGACCGCCGGCATCGACGGCTCGGACCCGCGCCGCATCGCCACCGAGTGGGACCGCTGGCCGAGCGAGCTCGTGTTCGAGCACGGCGACCGGGCACTGCTCGCCGTGGCCGACCAGGACGGCCGGGCACCCGTGTTCCGCATCCCGCTCGACGGCGCAGCCGTCGAACAGCTGACCCACGACGACTGGGCGTACTCGAGCCTGCGCGTGGCGGAGGCGAGCGGCGCGGTCGTGGCGCTCCGGGCCTCCTGGGCGGCACCGCTGCACCCCGTGCGGATCGCGACGGACGGGGTGGTGACCCCGCTCGCGACGCCCGCACCCCTGCCCGAGGTCCCCGCGCACCTGGACGAGGTCGAGACGACCGCGGCCGACGGCGCGCGCGTGCGCGGCTGGCTGGTCGTGCCGGAGGGTGACGGGCCGCACCCGCTGCTGCTCTGGATCCACGGCGGACCGCTCAACTCGTGGAACCAGTGGTCGTGGCGGTGGAACCCGATGCTCCTCGCGGCGCGCGGGTACGCCGTGCTGCTGCCGGACCCGGCACTGTCGACCGGCTACGGGCTCGACTTCGTGAACCGCGGGTGGAACGCGTGGGGGCAGGCGCCGTACACCGACCTGCTGGCGATCACCGACGTGGTCGAGGCGCGGGCGGACATCGACGAGTCCCGGACCGCAGCGATGGGCGGGTCGTTCGGCGGGTACATGGCGAACTGGGTCGCCGGGCACACCGACCGGTTCCGCGCGATCGTCACGCACGCGAGCCTGTGGGCGCTCGACCAGTTCAACGGCACGACGGACTCGTCGCAGTACTGGTCGTCGATCTTCGACGCCGCCGGCATCGAGGCGAACGACCCGCACCGGTTCGTGGCGGACATCACGTCACCGATGCTCGTGGTCCACGGCGACAAGGACTACCGGGTGCCGATCGGCGAGGGGCTGCGACTGTGGTCCGAACTCGCGGAGCACCACGCGGCACCGGACGGCTCGATGCCGCACCGGTTCCTGTACTTCCCGGACGAGAACCACTGGGTGCTCGCCCCGCAGCACGCGGTGGTCTGGTACGAGACGGTGTTCGCGTTCCTCGGGCAGCACGTGCTCGACCAGGAGTGGGAGCGGCCGGCGCTGCTCGGGTAGCGGCGGCCGTGATCGACTCGGAACGACATGATCGACGTCGCACGACATCGAGAACGTCGTTCCGGGTCGGATCCACCCGGCCCGACCCGACCGACCCGGCCCGACCCGGCCCGCTACACGAACGCGGCCTGCCCGGTGATCGCACGACCGACGATCAGCGTGTTCACCTCGCGCGTGCCCTCGTACGAGTAGATCGCCTCGGCGTCCGCGAAGAACCGGGCGACGCCCTTGTCGAGCACGATGCCGTTGCCGCCCTGCACCTCGCGGCACCAGCCGACGGTCTCGCGCATCTTCGCGGTCGCGAACGCCTTCGCCAGGGCGGAGTGCTCGTCGCCCCCGACGCCGGCGTCCTGCATGGCCGACGCCTGCGTGCAGAGCGCGATCGAGGCCGTGATGTTCGACAGCGACTTGACGAGCAGGTCCTGCACGAGCTGGTGCGACGCGATCGGCTTGCCGAACTGGATCCGCTCGCGGGCGTACGCGAGGGCTGCTTCGTAGGCGCCGACCGCGATGCCGACAGCCTGCCAGGCCACCTCGGTACGGGTCAGGCGGAGCACCTCGGCCGTCGACCGGAACGAGTCGGCGCGCTGGAGCCGACGTGATTCCGGCACGCGCACCCCCTGCATGACGATGTCGGCGTTCTGCACCCCGCGCAGCGCGATCTTGTCCTCGATCTTGGTGGCGGTGAAGCCGGGGGTGTCCGTGGTGACCAGGAAGCCCTTCACCTGCTCGTCCGCGACGTCCTTCGCCCAGATGACGACGACGTCGGCGAAGGTGGCGTTGCCGATCCAGCGCTTCTCACCGTCGAGCACCCACGTGTCGCCGTCGCGGCGGGCAGTGGTGCGCAGGCCACGGGCGGAGTCGCTGCCGGACAGCGGTTCGGTCAGGCCGAACGCCCCGATGAGCTCGCCGGCGGCCATGCGCGGCAGCCACTCGCGCTGCTGTTCCTCGCTGCCGGCGACGGCGATCGAGTTCATCGCCAGACCCGACTGCACGCCGATGAACGTCGCGACGCTGGCGTCGACGCGTCCGAGCTCGAGCGCCGCCCACCCGCGGTACACGGCCGAGTTCTCGAACTGGCGCACGAGCGGGATCCCCGGCCCGTACATCCCGAGCTCGGCGAGCGGGGCGATCACCTGCATCGGGAACTCGGCGCGTGCCCAGTACCCGTCGGCGATGGGCGCGACCTCGCGCTCGAGGTACTCGCGGAGTCGCCCGATCGACGCGCGCTCCGGCTCGGTCAGCTGCTGTTGGAAGCCGTAGAAGTCCGATTCGAGGAGGCCCGTCGTGGGCGTCAGCGTTGACATGGAACCAACGATGCATCATTCTCGAAAACGTTGCAAGGGAGGACCGCGTGTACACATCGGATTCTGCGCTGCGCGCCTTCCGGGAGGCCCGCCACACGTTCATCGACGGCTCGCGGATCGACATGGGCGCGTTGGCTGCCGCGCTCGGCGTGGACCGCACGTCGCTGTTCCGGTGGGTGGGCAACCGTGACCGGTTGCTGTCCGAGATCCTGTGGTCCCTCGCAGTCCCGACGCTCGACCGGGCGTCCCGTGCTGCCGACACGATCGGGTCGTCCGGAGCGGCGCGCATCGTCGACGTGCTCGACCGGTTCACCGCCGACCTCATCGAGGCCACCTACTTCCGCGCCTTCCTGACCCGCGAACCCGCGCGGGCGATGCGCCTGCTGACCACCTCGGAGAGTGACGTGCAGAGCCGGTTCGTCGAACGGGTCACCGCGCTCGTGGTCGAGGAGCAGTCGTCCGGCGAGTTCGATCCGGCCCCGCTGTCCGCCGAGGAGCTCGCCCGGCTGCTCGTCCGGATCTCAGAGTCGTTCACCTACGCTGAGTTCATCTCCGGTGAGGCCCCCGACCCCGTCCGGGCACGCGCCGCGTTCGAGTACGTACTGCGCCCCGCCGCCGATCACGCCACACCCGCACCTCCGATCGGAGACCGATGACCATCGACGAGTACCCGTTCCGCCGCCTCTACCCCACACGGTGGAACGACAACGACATGTTCGGGCACGTCAACAACACGATCTACTACTCGGCGATGGACAACGCGTCGACGTACTGGTTCCGCGAGGAAGCGGGCCTCGACCCGTTCACGTCGGAGTGGATCGCGGTGCTGGTGTCGTCGAGCTGCCGCTTCGTCGAGTCCGCCGTGTGGCCGGACGTCATCGAGGTCGGGATGCGGTCCAAGCACCTCGGCAACACGAGCCTGTCGTGGGAGTTCGGCCTGTTCCGTCAGTCCGACGGCGCACTGCTCGCCACCGGTGAGTTCGTGCACGTGATCATCGACCGCGAGGGCGCCCGCCGACCGATCCCGCTGCCGGAGTCGCTGCGCGCGCTCGTGAACGGCACGATGGTCGCCCAGGAGCCCGCCGTCGCCGACTGATCCCGCGCGCCGTCGCCCGTCGTCGTCCCGCAACCGAGAACAGGTCAGGGGCGGTATTCGTCGCGACGAGGCTGGTCCAGCCGCACAGCGAGGTCGTCACCCGCGGGCTTCGCGCCGTTCAGGGTCCCGAGCACCTTCGCCACGGTCGACAACACGAAGCCGATCCCCCGGCCGATGGCTTGCACGAAGCGCATGACGTCCCCTCTCGTCACCCCATGCTAGCCCGCGGCCCGAGGACTGCTCAGGACTGCTCAGGACTTGAGGGCAGCGAGCTCGAGGTTGATGTCGTCGGGGTCCTGCACGGACAGGATCACCATGCCAGCGTCACCGAGGTCGGTGACCTCGCCGTGCTCGACCCCTGCGGCGTCGAGGCGTGCAGCCGCCTGGTGCAGCTCGTCGACCGACCCCACGACGAAGCTCACGTGGTCGAGGCCGACGGTGTCCGGGTCGAACGTCTGCCCCGCCGGAGCGACCGGGCGGAGACCGAAGACCTGGTCGCCGAGCCGGAACACGGAGCCGCCGTAGAAGCGCTCACGATCCTCGCGCACGCCGGGCTCGTCGACCTGGTCGCTGAAGTCGATCGCCGGGTCGGTGCCGAGCAGCTGCTGGTAGAACGCCTTGCTGCGGTGGATGTCGGTCACGGTGACGCGGACGTGGGCGAGGGCGGTCGGGCGTGCGAACGGTTCGGTCATGGTGGAGCTCCTCCGGGTTCGACCCGACGTAGGGCCTCGGGTGCGCGCCGTGGTTGCGACGCGCACCCAAGGCAACCCCTGCCGCCTCGGTGCAGCCCGACAGCGTGCGGCGACCGGACAGCGGCGCTGGACCCGAACGCCAGCGCCGCGGTCCGGTCAGATGAGGTCGTCGGTCAGGTGGTTCGGCGTGCCGAAGCGGTGCGCCGTGATCGAGACCGCCTGCTCTCGGACGAACGGCAGGATCTCGAGCCGACCGGCTTCGGTCACCGGACCGCCGTACACCGCGACGTCGGGACGCCCGCCGATCGCCGAGGACAGCGCCGAGGTGTCGCCGCCGATGAGCCGGACCCGGGTCGACGGGCCCGACGTGATCGACGACGCGAAGGACTCGTCGGAGACCGACTGCGACACGGAGCGCACGTTGGGCAACGACCGGATAGCGGAGGCGACGGACGAAGGCAGCCCGGCTGCCGTCGACACCTCGATCGTCGTGCCGGCCCGGAGCGCAGCCGCGACGACGCGCACGAGCTCGACCGCCGAGGCGTCAGCGTCAGAGTCTGCAACCGCAGCGAGCCGCACGTGAACAGACGGGAACGGCAGGTACCGCGCGATGTTCCGCTCGGCGCTGAGAGCCGACACGTCGGTCGCGGTGCCGAACAGCGCCGACCAAGCCTGCTCGTCCGACGCAAGCGACCGGTCGAGCACCGGCGAGGTGACCCCGGCCGCACGGACGAAGGCGCTGACCGGAGCAGAAGGAACGGACGCAGCGGTCGACGCAGCAGGCGCCCACGACCCCAGCCCGAGCAGGTAGTTCAGCCCGCCGGCCTTCGTGCCCGCGCCGACGGCCGACTTCTTCCAGCCACCGAACGGCTGCCGACGGACGATGGCGCCCGTGATGCCGCGGTTGACGTAGAGGTTGCCCGCCTCGATGCGCGACAGCCACTGCCCGATCTCGGCCGGGTCGAGCGAGTGCAGGCCCGAGGTCAGGCCGTAGTCGACCTCGTTGACGATGTCGATCGCTTCGTCGAGGGTGTCGGCGGTCATCATGCCGAGGATCGGGCCGAAGTACTCGGTGCGGTGGAACTCCGAGCCGCGGCGGACGCCCTGGCGGACGCCGGGGCTCCAGAGCTTGCCGGTCTCGTCGAGCTGCTTCGGCTCGACGGCCCAGGACTCCCCCGCGCCGAGCGTCGTCAGGCCGGCGAGCAGCTTGCCGGAGGCCGGTTCGATGATCGGTCCCATCTGGGTGGTGGGGTCGGTCGGGGAGCCGACGGTGAGCGAGGACACGGCGTCGAGGAGCTGGTTGCGGAAGCGCTTCGACTTCGCGACCGAGCCGACCATGACCACGAGCGACGCGGCCGAGCACTTCTGGCCGGCGTGCCCGAAGGCCGAGGCGACGACGTCCTTCACCGCGAGGTCGAGGTCCGACGACGGGGTGACGATCACGGCGTTCTTGCCCGAGGTCTCGGCGAGCAGCGGCAGGTCAGAGCGGAACGAGCGGAACAGCTCGGCGGTCTCGTAGGCACCGGTGAGGATCACCTGGTCGACCATCGGCGAGGCGATGAGCTGCTGGCCGAGCTCGTTCTCGGACACCTGCAGGAACGCGAGCACGTCGGCCGGGGCCCCGTGGGCGTCGAGCGCGGTCTCGATGATCGAGGCGAGGACGGCCCCGGAGCGCTCGGCGGGCGGTGCCGGCTTGAGGACGACGGCGGACCCGGCAGCGAGTGCGGCCAGGGTCGAGCCGGCGGGGATCGCGACCGGGAAGTTCCACGGCGGTGCGACGAGGGTCAGCGTGGCCGGGGTGAAGGTCGCACCGTCGAGGTCGTCGAGCTGCGACGCGAGCGAGCCGTAGAAGTGCGCGAAGTCGATCGCCTCGGACACCTCGGGGTCGGCCTGGTCGATGGTCTTGCCGGTCTCCGCGGCCATGACCTCGATGAGTGCTGCGCGGTTCGCCTCGAGTGCGTCGCCGACGGCGTGCAGCACGGCGCCACGAGCGGCACCGGACCAGGTCCCCCAGACCGCACCGGCGGCCTGGACGCGAGCCAGCGCCGAGTCGAGCGACGCGGCGGAGTCGACCCGGGCCTCCTGGACGGCGCGGACGCCGAGCGTCGACGACGCGATCCGGCCCGTGATGGCCGACCCCCACTGGCGCACCGACGCGACCGACGGGTCGCTGTCCGGCGTGTTCTCGAACCGGCCGGGCCCGGGGCGTCCGACGGCCGCGTAGCGGTCGGCGACGCGGTGGGACGCGGGAGCGGCGAGGCCCTCGGGCGTGGCGAGCGGGACGAGCGAGGCGCGGAACCGCTCTTCCTCGCGGGCGAACAGCGGCGGCGACGACACCAGCGAGAAGACCGCGGACATGAAGTTGTCCTGCGAGGCGCCTTCTTCGAGGCGACGGATCAGGTACGCGATCGCGACGTCGAACTCGCCGGGGTGGACGACCGGCGTGTAGAGCAGGAGGGAACCGACCGTGTTCTTCACTGCCGACGCCTGGCCCTGCGCCATACCGAGCAGCATCTCGAACTCGATGCCGTCCCGAACGCCTCGTTCGCCGGCGAGCAGCCAGGCGTGCGCGACGTCGAACAGGTTGTGCCCGGCGACACCGACGCGGACGTTCTCGACGCGCGACGGGGTGAGTGCCCAGTCGAGCACGCGCTTGTAGTTGGTGTCGGAGTCCTGCTTGGTGTGCCAGGTGGCGAGCGGCCAGCCGTGCACCGAGGCCTCGACCTGCTCCATCGGCAGGTTCGCGCCCTTGACCAGGCGGACCTTGATGCCGGCACCACCGCGGGCGCGGCGGGCGGCGGACCACTCCTGCAGCTGCTCCATCGCGGCGAGCGCGTCGGGCAGGTACGCCTGCAGCACGATGCCGGCTTCGAGCCCGAGGAACGCGGGCTCGTCGAGGAGCTTGGTGAAGACCGCGATCGTCAGGTCGAGGTCCTTGTACTCCTCCATGTCGAGGTTGATGAACTTCGCCGGGGTCGAGGCCGCGGCGCGCTCGGACAGCGGGCGGAGCTGCTCGACGATGTCGTCGACGGCGTGGTCGAACGCCCACGGCGAGTGCGGGTGCACGGTCGACGAGACCTTGATCGACACGTAGTCGACGTCGTCGCGTGCCAGGAGCTTGTGCGTGCCCTCGAGCCGGCGCGCGGCCTCGCGCTCGCCCAGCACGGCCTCGCCGAGCAGGTTCACGTTGAGCCGGACGCCGTCCCGCTTGATCTTCGCGATCGCCGGGCCGAGCTTCGAGTCGGTCGCGTCGACGATGAGGTGGCCGACCATGCCCCGGAGCACCCGGCGGGCGACGGGCACGACGACGCCCGGGAGCACCGGTGCCATGCCACCACCGAGGCGCACGAGTCCGCGCATCGCAGCGGGCAGGAACCCGGGGGCACCGGGCGCGATCTGCCGGAGCTTGCGGGCGGCGACGGCCAGGTCTTCCGGGCGGACGACGCCGTCCACGAAGCCGACCGCGAAGTCGAGACCGGCGGGGTCGGCGAGCACCCCGGCGAGCTGCTTGGCGGAGCCGTCCACCGGGAACGATTCGGCCTCGGCCAGCCACTGTCGGACGAGTGCGACGGACTGGTCCGCCAAGGCGTCGTGGTCGGTGGCGGGGTGCTCGTGCAGGGTCGTCATGGGTTCAGTGTGGAGCGCCCGACTCATCAGCGGAAGCAACGGTTCGTGATGGGTACCCGTAAGTTCCGCTACCGTGAGCACGTGCTCGATGTCCGCCGTCTCGTCCTGCTCCGTGAGCTCTCCATCCGGGGCACGATCGCCGCGGTCGCCGAGGCCGTGAACTTCACCCCGTCGGCTGTCTCGCAGCAGCTCAGCACCCTGGAGCGCGAGGCCGGCGTGCCCCTGCTCAGGAAGGCCGGACGGCGCCTGCAGCTCACCCCGCAGGCCGAGGTCCTGGTGCAGGCGGCCGGGCACGTGCTGGACGTCCTCGAGCTGGCGCAGTCGCAGGTCGAGGAGACCATGCCGACCGTGCAGGGGCGGATCCGTGTCGCGGTGTTCCAGTCCGCGGCCCTCGCCCTCATGCCGAACGCCCTGCACGCCATGGCCACCGAGCACCCCGACGTCCGCATCGAGATGGTGCAGCGGGAACCGGAGACGGCCCTGCACGAGACCTGGGCTCGCGACTTCGACGTGGTCATCGCGGAGCAGTACCCCGCGCACGCGGCTCCGCACCTTCCCGGGCTCGACCGGTCGGACCTGACCACCGACGCGGTCCGGCTCGCACTGCCCCCGGTGGACACCGCACTCGTACCGGTGTCGTCGATCGAGGACGCAGGCGCGCTGCCCTGGGTGATGGAGCCCCGCGGGACCGCGTCGCGGCACTTCGCCGAGCAGGTCTGCCGACGCTGGGGCTTCGAGCCGGACGTCCGCTACGAGACCGCCGACCTGCAGACCCAGATCCGCCTGGTCGAGTCCGGCAACGCCGTCAGCCTGATGCCCGACCTGATGTGGACGGGGCGGACGACGACGTGCCGACTGGTCGAGCTGCCCGAGCACCCGCGCCGGACGATCTTCACGGTGGTCCGGTCGGCCGGGTCGTCCTCCCCTGCGGTCCGCGCACTCCGCCACGCCCTGGAGCGCGCGGCTGCGGTCGTCGGAGACTGAGCGGACTGGAGGCGCGGCTCGGGCCCGCCACGTCGGTCGCCGCCGTCACGCACCAGGTCGTGACCGATCTGTGACACAACGGCTGTCAGGACTCGTCACGCCCGGACATTCCCTTTGTAGAGGACGCTCATCGAGGGTCCCGCCCAGGCATCCGAGGGGGATCCCATGAACCAGTCCTGCAAGTACACGCTCCGCCGCAGCGCGGCGATCGGAGCTGCGATCGCGATCGTCACCGCCTCGTCGGCGTTCGGCATCGGCGCGAGCGCCGCCTCCGCGGCGACCGGCGAGACTGCTGCACCGAGCACCACCGCGACGTCCGCACCGCAGGACGCGACCACCGCGACCACCGCACCCGACACCACGGCGGCCGGCACCGACACCGACACCGACACCGAGCAGGGCGCACCGGACGACGCGCCCGCCGACCCGGCACCGACGACCGACCCGGGGCCGACCACCGAGACGGTGACGCCGGACAACACGCCGGCACCCACCCCGGCCGCGACCGAGACGCCCACCGCGGACCCGGGGACGACGACCCCCGCCGCCGAACAACCCGCCGCCGAGGCATCGACGCCCGTCACCTGGGCGGAGCCGTCGACCAAGGACTCGCCGATCGTCCTCACCGCGACCGCCGGCCAGCCGTTCTCGCACACCTTCACCGCCCAGGGCGGCGACGGCCCACTGGAGTACCTGTTCAACCCGCTGAACTTCTTCCCGAACAACGACGTCAACGGCTGGTCCTGGAACGAGCAGACCGGTGTCCTGAGCGCCACCCCGAAGAGCACGATCGACGGGCCCGCTCTGTTCGAGGTCACCGCGACCGACCTGCACCAGACCGCGGTGCAGTACATCCAGGTCGACATCGAGCCCGGCGCCCCGGTGGGTGTCACGTTCGGCGTCGACAGCTCGGACTCCGACGTCAGCTGGCAGGTCGATGCCGACGGGACGATCCGGGAGTACACGCCGGGTGGCACCGGTGAGACCGTGGTGTCGGAGGTCCCCGCCACCGTCGGCTCCTCGATGACCCTCGCGGGGCTGGCCGTCGACGCGCTGGGCAACCGCACCACCCCGGGCGACGAGTACCCGCGGTCGACCGTCACGAGCACCACCGCGTCCGACGGCGTGGTCTGGGACCCGAAGTGGTCGGCGAACACGGTGACGTTCTCAGAGCCGGGTACCCGCACGCTGACGGTGTCCGAGGGCGGCGTCTCGACCTCGTTCACGGTCCGCGTCTCCGAGGCCCCTACTCCCGTCGCCGGCATCGCCGTCGGGGTGCTCCCCGCGGACGAGACGTCCGGCGACCGGTGGGGCGTCGAGGGCGACGTGATCACCTACTACCCGGCGGACGGCGACGCGCAGCGGGTCGACGCGATCCCGGCCCGACAGGGTGACCGGGTGCAGATCCGCGCCCTGGCCGTGGACGCCGACGGGCAGCCGGTCGGTGACCACACCGACCTCACCTTCACGAGCGACGTGGCCAGTGACCGCATCGAGTACGACCCCGAGGCTGTGGCCACGTGGGTGACCTTCGAGCACGCGTCGCCGCACACGGTCACCGTGGCGTCCGGTGACGTGACGAGCACCATCCGCTTCGAGGTGCAGCCGACGGCGACGACCACGGTCACGACCACCCACACGCCGACCGCGTCGGGCACCCTCGCGTACACCGGCGCCGACGAGTCCGGCCCACTCGCGTGGGCCCTCGGCCTCCTGGCGTCGGGCGCCGGCCTGCTCGTCTGGCGCCTCCGTCGCCGACTCGGCTGAGGCACGTCACGGCGACCGCCTGACGGACGGGAGGCGCGGGGCACGACCGCCCCGCGCCTCCCGTCCGCCGTCGCGCGTCCCTGTGAGAAACCCCAGATGAGAGCCGGTAGTACCGAGATGAAACCGTGATCTCCGGCGGACTCGGAACGGGTCCGCGAACCGTAATGTCAGCACAGAGGAGCGCGCGAGGACCGCGCGCTCACCATCGGACTCCCAGGGGGGAACCATGCACCAGTCCACCAAGCCGCCCGTCCGCCGCGCGGCGACGATCGGCATCGTCGTGGCGGCGACCGCCATCGGCTCGGTCATCGGCGTCGGCGCGTCCGCGACGGCGGCGACGCCGACGCAGACGAGCACCACGGCCACCGCGACACCGAGCGCCGCCCCGACGACGGAGGCGCCGACACCCAGCGCCAGCCCGACACCCAGCGGAAGCCCGACGACGACCAAGACGCCGACGTCGACGCCGACGCCGACGCCCGGCGCCGGCCCCGCCGCGAAGGCCACGGACAGCACCACCCCGGCGGCAGCACCGGGTGACGGCAGCGACCTCGCGTTCACCGAGCCGTCGACCCAGGCCGCCCCGGTCGCCCTCACCGCGACGGTCGGCACGCCGTTCAGCCACACGTTCAGCACCACGGGCGGCAACGGCACCGTCGCGTACGCCATCCAGGACGCCCCGTCGGCGGACTACACGGTGAACGTCGAGACCGGCGTGCTGAGCGGCACACCGACGACCGCCGGCACGTTCGACTTCGAGGTCGTGGCCCTCAGCGGCTCGACACAGGTGACCGAGTACGTCCGCCTGACCGTCTCACCGTCGCCGGTCGTCTTCACCGAGCCGTCGACGAAGGCGAAGCCGCTCGCCCTCACCGCCACCGCCGGCGCGACGTTCACGCACAAGTTCCGCACCACGGGCGGCAGCGGTTCGCTGGCGTACGCGATCCAGGACGCGCCCGCGTCCGACCTGACCGTCAACGTCGAGACCGGGGTGCTCACCAGCACGGTGACCACCGCGGGCACGTACGACTTCGAGGTCGTCGCGCTCCGCGGCACCGCGACCGCCACGGAGTACGTGCGCCTGACCGTCCTGCCGGCCGCACCCATCGGGGTCCGCGCGATCGTCGACACCGGCACACCCGGCGCAACGGTCTGGTCGGTCGCACCCGGTGGCGTCGTCAGTGCGTTCTCCGGCGGCGGCGATCCCCTCGGGACCGTCGCGTCGATCCCCGTCCAGCAGGGCAGCTCACTGGTGGTGTCCGGCCTCGCCGTCGACCGGTTCGGCAACCCGACCGCACCGGCTTCCGTGAGCACCGGGTTCGGCACGACGGTGACGAGCTCGGTCGCGTCGGACAAGGTCGTCACCGATCCCCGGGGCGACGCCTCGAAGGTGACGTTCCCGCACGCTTCGGACCACCGTCTCACCATCACCCAGGGTGGCGCCTCGACCACGTTCGTCGTCGCCGTCCGACCCGTCGCCGCGGCCGCGGTCGCGACCACGACGAGCGGCACCGGCAGCACTCTCGCGTACACCGGCGCCGACGAGACCACGCCGTTGGCGTGGGCCCTCGGCCTCCTGGCCGCCGGCGGCGGCCTGCTGGTCCACCGCCTGCGTCGCCGTCGCGCCTGAGACACGACCGACGAACGGACGGGAGGCCCGGTGCCAGCTGGTAGCGGGCCTCCCGTCCATCGTGCGGGAACCCCCAACCATGGTCACATTCTGATCAAGACGTTCGTGTCCGCGCGCGGATACCAATACGATCCGAGCAAGCCGAGGATTCTCGGCGGATTCTTATGTTCCGGCACCCGACCGGACTGAACACCTGGGGGAAGAAGTGCGCCGTAGCACCTCCACCGTCCGACGCGCGTGCGCCGTCGGCACCACCGTCGCGCTGATCGGTCTCACGACCGGTCTGGGCGTCATGACCGCCACCGCCGCCACCGCGGCCGAGCCGACCACGGCCGTCACCACCCCGGCGACGACCGGCACCGCTGACGGCACGACGCCGAGCGACTCCGCGACGGACGGCACCGGCACGCCCGCGGCCGACACCGGTGCGACCGACGGCACCCCTGCCGCCGGCGACACGACCGGTGGCACCACCGGCGACGACGACGCCCCGGCGGGCGACGGGACCGGCACCACCGCCCCGACCACCGAGCCGACCGACGCCGCCACCACCGGCTCGGGTTCGACGGCACCGGCCGGCACCCCCGCCGCCCCGGCAGCGACCACGCCCGCTGAGCCCACCGTCACCGCGACCACCCCGGCCGCCGCCGCGCAGTCGGTCACCATCACCGGCGACCTGTACGTCGGCTCGGACCTCGTCGCGCGACAGTCCGGGTTCACCAAGGGCAGCAAGATCTCGTACGTCTGGACCTCCGAGACCGGTGCCGTCCTGTCCGAGAGCGCCACCTACACGATCGCGGCCGCCGACGCCGGTCAGGAGATCACGGTCACGCTCGAGGGTTCGGTCGCGGGCGAGACCGCCACGGCGACCACCGAGACCGCCGTTGCCCCCGTCTTCGTGGACGAGGACGGCCAGCCGCTCTCCGACGAGGAAGGCGACACGTCCATCGAGGCCACCGCCGGCGAGGCCTTCTCGCAGACCTTCCGTGCCCTGAGCACCCCGGCGCCGGTGCTGTCGGCATCGTCGTTCGACGACGACGGCGACGAGCAGTCCACGCTGCCGAAGGGGATCTCCTTCGACGCGAAGACCGGTGTGCTCTCCGGCACCCTGACCGACGCCGACCAGTACTACCAGCTCATGATCACGGCGACGTCGACGAGCCCGAGCGGCACCGTCTCGAACCAGCAGTTCGTCGACATCGACGTCCAGGCCGGTGCCCCCGTCGGCATCGAGGTCGTCACGCTCAACCAGAACGCGCTCGAGGACGGCAGCGACACGACGGCGTGGATCATCCACCCGAACGGGGACGTCTACACGGGTGACCTGCTCAGCGACTCCGAGCCGGTCAAGGGCGGCAAGGTGACCGTCAAGCAGGGCGGCACGCTGCTCGTCTCCGGTGCCCAGGTCGACCGCTTCGGCAACCAGATCCTGCCCGACTTCGACGAGGAGACCGGCGAGCCGGAGTTCTTCGTGCCGACCGTCACCTCGGACGTCGCGTCCGACGTCATCGCCGCTGACTCCGAGCTGGGCGGGGTGGGCCTGGTGTCCGTCACGTTCCCGCACGCGTCCACACACACCCTGACCGTCGCCGGTGCCGCGGTGCCGAGCACGGTCTTCGCGGTGGACGTGCAGCCGACGATCGCCCCGGCCGCCGTCATCAAGCCGATCGTCCCCGCGGCGGTCGCCACGCACCACGTCGGCTCGGGCCGGCTCGCCTACACCGGAACCGATGCGACGGGTGCCCTCCCCTGGGCGCTCGGCCTGCTCGTCGCCGGTGCCGGCCTGATCGGCGCCCGCACCCTGCGCCGTCGCCGCGCACAGCGCTGACGTACGACCAGCGCTGACGGTCCCCGTCGTCTCCCGTCCGTCGCGTGCCCGCGTGACGGACGGGAGGCCCGGCTCGGCCCCGCCTGACCCCGCACCGGGGCGGCGGGGCCGTTTCCGTCCCACCGTCGGTAGCGTGGGCACCATGCCCACGCTGCTGCACATCGACTCCTCGGCCGACCTGTCCCACTCCCGTTCGCGCGCGCTGACCGCCGCGTTCGCCGACGCCTGGCGCGCTCGTGGTCCGGAGTACACGGTGGTCCGCCGCGACTTGCACGTCGACCAGCTCCCGCACCTCGAGACCTCGGCGCTGCACTGGGCGGCAGCGGACCGCACCGCGGACGAGACCGTCGCTCCCGAGGCCGAGGCCCTGCGCCAGGAGGTCATCGACGAACTCCTCGCCGCCGACGTCGTGGTCGTCGGGTCGCCGCTGTACAACTACACGGTGCCGTCGACGCTCAAGGCCTGGATCGACCGCATCCACGTCCCCGGGGTCCTGGCGGGCGACGTGCAGCCCCTGGCCGGCCGTCCGGTCGTGACCGTGGTCAGCCGTGGCGCGACCTACGACGCCGGCACCCCGACCGAGGACTGGGACCACGGCTCGCCGGTCCTGCACCTCATCCTCGGCACGGCCCTCGGCATGAAGCTCTACCCGATCACGGTCAGTGCGACCCTGGCCGACCGGCTGCCCGACCTCGCCCCGCTCGCCGAGCACGCGTCCGCCGAGCTCGCCGACGCGACGACGACGATCGAGCGCTTGGCGTCCACCCTCGGTTGAGATCAGGACGCGTTCACGAGCTGGTGCACGCGTTGCGCCGAGAGCCCGAGGACGGACGCCATCTCGGCGTAGGTGTAGCCCTCGGCCCGCATCCGGGTCACCACGTTCCGCGCCAGCCGGGCCGCTTCAGCTCCGTCTTGCCGGGCCTGCTCAGCGAGCGCGCGGGACGTTTCCCAGTCTGCGCGGGCGTCGTCGGGAAGGACGAACTCGACGTCGATCGCGACGTCGTCCTCCGGGACGTCCAGCGTCAGGGCGACGCACTCCCGCGCCATCCACTCGACGTCGGCGACGCGGCGGGCCTGCGTGACCGCGCCGGCCGCAGGGATCTCGATCGCCCACCAGCGGCCCTCTCGGTACGCGGTCGCTCGGTACGTCGTCGTCATCGTTCCTCCGTTCATCGCCAGCTGTCCGGTGCGTCCGGGAAGATCCTGAGCACCTGCCGCACCACGCCGGGGCGCCCACCCTCGGGTCCGCGCCACACCTCGTGGCTCCCGCGGGTCCGGTCCAACCACCATCCCCGATGCCGCAGGAACGTCGTGACCACCCGGTGCTGCACAGCTCGCACCACGATATCAAGCCCTTCTAGTCAGGTCCATCAAGGGCCAGTAGATAACTTGGCCTGCTTCCGAGTCTGACGAGCGACCGTGCGCGAACGGCGCAGGCCTCCCCGACCTGTGCAAGAAGACGATCGCCCGAGCAGGTGTGGAGGAACGGTCAGGCGGGACGGACCTCGCCCGACCGGCCGAGCAGCTCCGCGTGGAACGCCGTCTGCGTCAGTGCACTCGCGAGCAGGAACCCGTTCATCGACTCGATCCCGCCACTGAACGGCACGCGTGCGGCGACCTCGAACAGCGTGGGCCGGTCGAGCAGGTCGAGCGCCTCGGCGACGTGCTGCGACCGCTCCTCGCGGTGCCGCGCCAAGGTCTGCGCGCGGGCGACGACGTCGGCGAACCGGTACTCGTGGCCCGGGCAGACCTCGAGTCCGGCGTGCACGTCGAGTCGGCCGAGCGACGCCAGGTAGTCCCCGAGCGGGTTCGTGGCGGTCCGACCACCGAGGCCGATCCCGGAGTTGATCCGCGGCAGCACGTGGTCGCCGGTGAACAGCAGACCGTCCGCCTGGTCGAGGAAGCACACGTGCCCGGCGGTGTGCCCGGGCGTCCAGAGGGTCCGGATGGTGCGCCCCGGGATCGGCAGCACCTCGCCGTCGGCGAGCAGCAGGTCGGCGTACGGCGCCTCGCTCCGCCCGAGTCCGATCCGTCGCCCGCTCCCCCAGGCCGCGACGACCCCGTCGCGCAGGTGCTGCGGCAGGCCCCATGTGGCGATGTCGGCGTCGTTCTGCGCCGCGTCGGTGCGCTCACGCTCCAGCGCGTCCACCTCGAGCCCGTGCATCGCGACCCGCGCACCGGTCGCTCGGTGGACCGCGGCGGCAGCACCGAGGTGATCGGCGTGCAGGTGCGTCACGGCCACGAGGGACACGTCGTCGAGCGACCGGCCGATCGCCGACAGTGCGGCGCGGACCTCGTCGAGCCCGCCGTCGGCCGACCACCCGGGGTCGATCAGCGCGAGCGATCCGTCCGACCCCTCGACGACGTAGACCAGGGTCGCGTCGGGCACCCCGAACCGGAACGGCACCGCGAAGGTCCAGATGCCCGGCCGGACCTGTTCGACGGGAGGCAGGACGCCGTCGCGGAGCGCGGCGGCCTGCACGGGGCTGATCGGTTCCGGAGTCGGCGCTGCCGACGGGGGCACGGTCGTCACCCGCACCACAGTACTGACGCGAGCCGACCTGCCCCGGGTGATCCGGGCCTCCCGGCCGCACTCGGTGAGCAGAAGGGGTCGGGTCGTCGCGCCGGACCCGACCATTCCTGCCCACGAAGCGCGCAGCGCCGCCCACCGGAGCCCGAGTAGACACGACGCATGGAGATCGCACCGATGCTGGCCAAGGCCGTCGCCGACGTCCCGGAACCCGACAGCGTGACCGGCGGCCTGCGGTACGAACCGAAGTGGGACGGCTTCCGCGGGATCGTGACGATCGACGGCGACGACGTCGAGATCGGCAGCCGCGGGGCGAAGCCGCTCACGCGCTACTTCCCCGAACTCGTCGAGGCCTTCCGCGCGCAGTTCGGCGGCCGCGACCACCCAGTGGTGCTCGACGGTGAGGTGATCCTGCGCTCGGGCGAGCCCGGAGCCGAGCGCCTCGACTGGGAGGCACTGTCGCAGCGCATCCACCCGGCGGCCTCGCGGATCGCGAAGCTCAGCGCCGAGACGCCCGCGCAGTTCGTCGCGTTCGACCTGCTCGCAGCGGACGGCGACGAACTGGTCGACCTGCCGTTCGACGAACGACGCGAGCGGCTGGAGCATCTCGCCACCGACATGTCCGACCCGCTGTTCGTCACGCGCACCACGCTCGACGTCGACCAGGCCCGCGAGTGGCTCACCACCTTCGAGGGTGCCGGACTCGACGGTGTGGTCGCCAAGCGCCGGGCCAAGCCGTACGAGCCGGGCAAGCGGACCATGCTCAAGATCAAGCACCACCGGACGGCCGACGTCGTCGCGATCGGGTACCGCGTCCACAAGAGCGGCTCGGGCGTCGGGTCGCTGCTCGTCGGCCTGTACGGCGACGACGGCGAGCTCCGCCAGGTCGGCGGCGTCTCCGCCTTCTCCGACAAGCGCCGGCTCGCCCTGGTCGACGAGCTCGAGCCCGTCGTGCTCCGCGATGCGGACGGGAGGCCCGTCACCGGTGACGGGGAACGGTCGCGTTTCTCGTCGGGTCGCGACACGTCGTTCGTCCGGCTGGCGCCGGAGGTCGTGCTCGAGGTCCGCTACGACCAGATGGAGGGCGACCGGTTCCGGCACACCGTGCAGTTCGAACGGTGGCGTCCGGACCGCGACGCGGAGTCGTGCGGGTTCGACCAGCTCGAGGTGCCGTCGGCGTACGACCTGCGGGATGTCCTGTCCTGACACGTGGTTGTCCGTTTTTCGTCGTCTTGCCGGTGATCGCAGGAAAGTAGTTAGCCGAACTAGCGAAACGCTGCCACGATGGAGACCAGCAGCACGAGGCACCCATCCCGGGAGCCCCAGGACCGAAAGCGGATCGACATGAGCACCAGCACGCTTGTCCGCCACTCGCAGCGGAACCCCTTCACCGAGGTACGCGAGGCACGCCGCCAGCGCACCCTGCAGCTCAGTGCGGTCATCAGCGCCATCGCCGGCGTGACCGCCACCGCGCTCGCACTCGTCACGATCGGCCTGGGCTCGTGATCGTCGACGGCATCAGCGACGCGCACCGCGGCACCTGGTCGCGCCTGACCCGCCTGCACACCGCGAGCGTGGGACTGCCGATGCAGACGTCCCGCGTCGACGACCCCGACCGCTCGACGGACACGCTGCCCGCCGTCTGACGGTCCGCGCTGGCTCCGCGTCAGGACTTCTTCGCTCGGGACGGTTGCACGCGCGGCGGCTCGCCCGGCATCTTCGGGAAGTCCGGCGGGAACGGCAGTTCACCCTCGCCGTTCTCCAGGTCGCGCTCCCACCACGCCAGCAGCGGCGCGATGCTCGCCGGCTCGTCGTGCATCGCCTGCCACGGGTCGCCGATCGTCGCCAGGCGCTCGGGGACGGTCCGGATCGTGAAGGTCGTCGGGTCCGCCGTCGGCAGCTCGTCCCACGTGATCGGCGTCGACACCGAGGCGTGCGCCAGTGCCCGCGGGCTGTAGGCGCCGGCCATCGTGCGGTCGCGGTTCGCCTGGTTGAAGTCGACGAAGACCCGCTGCCCTCGCTCTTCCTTCCACCACGCCGTCGTGACCCGGTCGGGCATCCGCCGTTCGAGTTCTCGGGCGGCCGCGATCACGGCGTGCCGGACGTCGAGGAACTCGTGCTCGGGGGCGATCGGGGCGAACACGTGCAGACCGCGGTTGCCGCTCGTCTTGATCCACGCCGTCAGACCCGCTTCGTCCAGGACCTTCCGGAGTTCCTGCGCCACGGGCACCGTGTCCGAGAAGTCCGTGCCGGGCTGCGGGTCGAGGTCGATGCGGAGCTGGTCCGGGTGGTCGCTGTCCTCGGCGCGCGATGCCCACGGGTGGAAGACCACGGTGTTCATCTGCGCGGCCCACACCGCAACGGCCGGCTCGTCGATGACGAGCTGCGGGTGCTTCCGGCCGCTCGGGTACGTCACCGTGACCGACCGCACGTAGTCGGGGGCACCCTTCGGCGGGTTCTTCGAGAAGAACTGCTCGCCGTCGACGCCGCCGGGGAACCGCTGCAGCGAGATGGGTCGGTCGCCGTTCGCGCGGACGAAGGCGTCGCCCACCGTCACCAGGTACTCGGCGAGGTCGGACTTGGTGATCCCGGCGTCCGGCCAGAGCACCCGGGACGGGCTGCTGATCCGGACCGCGCGGTCCCCGTCCGGACCGGGCACCCGCACCGTCGTCGCTTCGCTCGCCATGCAGCGGAAGGTACTCGGTGCACGATGGACGGGTGAGCGCGTACCTCGGAGTGGACCTGGCGTGGGGACTCGGCACCGCGAGCCGCGCACCCAACGAGACCGGACTGGTCGCGATGGAGGCCGACGGCACGATCACCGGCGCCGGATGGGCCCGCGGGGTCGACGACGTCACCGAATGGATCGCGGAACACCTCGGGCCGCGATCGCTCATCGCCGTCGACGCCTCGCTCGTCGTGACGAACCCGACCGGCATCCGCGAATCCGAACGGCAGGTCGGGCAGCGCTACGGCCGGTGGAAGGTCGCGGCGAACCCGACGAACCAGGCCTCCGCGGCGAGCGCCGGCTCCCGCCTGCTCGACCGGCTCACCGCACTGGGCGTCGAGTACGTGTCCGACACGGCGTCGATGCACGCCAGGACCGGGCCGGCGATGTTCGAGTGCTACCCGTACACGACCCTGGTGGGCGTCGAGGAGCTCGGGTACGACGTCGAGCGGCCCCGGTACAAGCGCCTGGACCTCAGGGTGCCGGCAGCCGAGGCCCGGGCACGCCGCGCCGAGGCCTTCGACGAGCTCGTCCGGCGCCTGCGCGAGACCCCGCTCGACCCGCCGTTGCAGCTCGACTCGCATCTGCTGACTGCCGGCCTCGCCGACCCGTCGGTGCTGCACGGACCGACGCACAAGCACCGCGAGGACCTGCTCGACGGTGCCCTGTGTGCCTGGACGGCGGCGTTCTGGGAGCGGCACGGCGACCAGCGTGTGCAGATCCTGGGAGGTGATCCGAGCCTCCCCACCGACCCGGTGGACGAGGCGGGCCGCCGGCCCGTCGTCGTGGCGCCCGCGCGCCCGTCGCAGCGGGGCACGCGCGGCTAGGGTTGAGCGGTGAGCACGACGAGCGAACCCCTGCACATCGGGCTGGTGTCGCTGCACACCTCCCCCGGAGACGAACCCGGCTCGGGCGAGGTCGGCGGCATGAACGTCGTCGTCCGGCACCAGGCCGAGGCGCTGGCCGATCGTGGCCACCACGTCGACATCATCACGCGGCGTTCGGCGCCGGCGCAGCCGGATTCGGTGTCGCTCGTGCCGGGGGTGTGCCTGCGGTTCCTGTCGGCGGGTCCGGCGGAGCCGGTGCCGAAGGGCGAGCACGACGCGTTCATCGAGCCGTTCCGCCACGAGCTCGAGCAGCTCGGGCCGTTCGACGTCCTGCACTCGCACCACTGGTTCTCCGGTGCCGCTGCGCTGCCGGTCGCCCGTGAGCGTGGCATCCCGCACGTGCAGTCGTTCCACTCGATCGCCGCCGACCCCGAGACGCCGTTGTCCGAGGGTGAGCGGCCCGAGTCCGCCGGGCGCATCACGGGCGAGCAGCAGCTGGCGCGTGAGTCCGATGCGGTCGTCGTGGTGTCCGAGGCCGAGGCGTCGACGGTCCGGACGCGGCTCGGCGGTGCCGACGCGCGGATCTGGATCGTGCCGCCCGGGGTCGACGGGTCGGTCTTCCGCCCGGCAGCCGCCGGTGCGCGCCGGGCCGCCACGCCCTACGTCGTCGCGGCGGCTCGCGTGCAGCCGTTGAAGGGGCTCGACCTGGCCATCGAGGCGATCGCGGGCATCAGCCAGGAGGCCCGTCCCACCTTGGTCATCGCCGGGGACGCTTCGAGCGAGGCGGGTGACTACGTGGACGAACTGCGTCGGCTCGCCGCCGCGCGGGGCATCGCCGACCGCGTCACCTTCATCGGGCCGCAGTCGCGTGCCGACCTGGCGTTCCTGTTCCGTGGCGCGGCAGCCGTGCTGGTGCCGTCGCACTCCGAGACGTACGGCCTCGTGGCGCTGGAGGGCTCGGCGTCCGGGGTGCCGGTCGTGGCCGCGGCTGCCGGGGGGCTGCGTGAGGCCGTGGTCGACGGTGAGACGGGTGTCGTGCTCGAGTCCCGTGAGCCGTCGGTGTGGGCCGCCGAGATCGAGCGGATCCTGACGGACTCCGGGTACGCGGCCGCGCTGTCCTCGGCCGGGCGGGAGCACGCGGAGCGTCTGAGCTGGGAACGATCGGCTTCGGGGCTCGAGGACGTGTACCGCCGGGTGCTCGGCCACGGGTCGCGGGTCGGATCGTGAGATGACGGCGTTCGACGCGTTCTGGGCAGCGCTCGACGCCGTGCCGGTGGAGGCGGACGCCGAGGCACTGTACGGCCTCGGTTCGGCCGAGGGGCGGTTGCGGCGGTCGAACCTGCAGCGGTACCTGGAACAGTTCGGGCCAGCGGCGGACACCCTGCTCGTGGCCGAGGCACCCGGGTGGCGCGGCATGACGAACACCGGCCTCCCGTTCACGAGCATGCGCGAGCTCGGGACGGACCGGTTCGTCGACGACTACCTGGTGCCGCCGGAGCCGACCGCCCCGTGGGAGGCCTCATCGCGCGTGGTGCAGTCGGCGCTGTCCGACTGGGCCGGGCCGCTCCCCGTGGCGTGGGCGATCTTCCCGCACCACCCGTTCGTCGCGCCGCACCGCTTGACGAACCGCACACCCCGTCCGGCCGAGGTGCGGTCGGGAGCACCCGTGGCCCTCGCACTGCTCGATGCTCTCGGTGGCGTCGACCGGGTCCGGGTGGTCGCGGTGGGGCGGAAGGCCCAGGGTGCGCTCGCGTTGGCCGGCATCGAGGCGATCGCCGTCCGGCACCCTGCGCAGGGCGGCGCGAAGCAGTTCACCGAGCAGCTTCGAGCGTTGGACCGCTCGCTGTAGTTCCCTGTGCCGATCCCACCGGTCAGGCTGAGCGGACCTCGACGCCCTTCGCAGCCAGGGTCTCGGCGACGTGGGCGGGCAGCGGCGCTGCCGCGTACACGGTGCGGAGCGCCGGCAGGTCGAGGACGTCGTCCCAGTTCTGCGGGTCGAAGCGGTCGTCGGAGCCCTCCCACCCGGGGTGCACGTCCTGCAGCACCTCGAGCTCGGTGTCGACGGTGAGCTCCGTGACGAGCGACAGGTGCGACGGCAGGAGTTCCAGGTCGTCGTAGTACTCACGGGCCCGGTCGTCCTGGCCGTCGACGTCGAGGTCCTCGTCCGTCTCGTCGGCGGTCTCCGGGTCGTAGGGGTCGAGCACGTCGAGGTCGTAGCAGAGGACGTCGAGCACCAGCAGCTTCGCGTTGAAGTCGGCGAACTCGACGGGCTCTTCGGTGGTGTTCGACTCGTGGTCCATGGCCCGGAGAGTATCCGTCGCCGAGCGACCGTGTTGCGATCGCGAGAAACCTTCCTGTGGGACTAGACAGCAAGGTGTCTCGCGCGCAAGGGTGACGCATGGCCACCACCAAGACGGACCGACCACAGCAGGAGCAGCCCGAGCTCCGCAGGGTCATCGGTCCCAAGCTCCTGCTGCTGTTCATCGTCGGCGACATCCTGGGAACGGGTGTCTACGCGCTCACCGGTCAGGTCGCGGCAGAGGTCGGAGGAGCAGCGTGGCTCCCCTTCCTCATCGCCTTCGCGGTCGCCCTGCTGACGGCCTTCTCGTACCTGGAACTCGTGACGAAGTACCCGCAGACCGCGGGCGCTGCGCTCTACGTGCACAAGGCCTTCGGCGTCCACTTCATCACCTTCATCGTGACCTTCATCGTGATGTGTTCCGGCATCACCTCGGCGTCGACGGCGTCGCGGGCGTTCGCCGCCAACCTCGGCGTCGGGTTCGGCCTCGAGTTGCCGAACGCCGTCGTGATGCTCATCGCCATGGGCTTCATGCTCGCGGTGATGGCGATCAACTTCCGCGGTGTCAGTGAGAGCGTGAAGACGAACGTCGTCCTCACCCTGGTCGAGCTGTCCGGTCTCGTCATGGTGATCCTGATCGGCTTCTGGGCGATCGCAGGCGGCAACGCGGACTTCTCGCGGGTCGTGATGTTCGAGACCCCGGAGGACAAGACCCTGCTCATGTCGATCTCCACGGCGACGTCGCTGGCGTTCTTCGCGATGGTCGGCTTCGAGGACTCGGTGAACATGGCCGAGGAGACCAAGGACCCCTCGCGCATCTTCCCGAAGGTGATGCTCACCGGCCTCGGCATCACGGCCGTGATCTACACGCTCGTGTCGATCTGCGCCGTCGCCGTCGTGCCGATCGGTGAGCTCGCCGGCAACGAGACCCCGCTCGTGACCGTCGTGCAGACCGCCGCCCCGGACTTCCCGATCGCCGACCTGCTGCCGTTCATCTCGATGTTCGCCGTGGCCAACACCGCCCTGATCAACATGATGATGGCGTCGCGACTGCTGTACGGCATGAGCAAGCAGGGCGTGCTGCCGGGCTTCCTGGCCCGCATCTCCCCCGCCCGTCGCACCCCGTCGAACGCGATCGTCTTCACCACCGCGATCTCCCTGCTGCTCATCGGTTGGGTCTCGCTCGACCCGGACTCCCCGATCGTGGTGGTCCTCGGTGGCACGACCTCGCTCCTGCTGCTCACCGTGTTCGCCGTCGTGAACCTGACGGTGCTCGTGCTCCGCCGCGACAAGGTCGACCACAAGCACTTCCGAGCCGGCGTGATCATCCCCGTCATCGGCATCATCACCTGCCTGTGGCTCGTGCTGCCGTTCTCGTCCGGCCGTGACCCGCAGCAGTACCAGATCGCCGGTGCACTGCTGGCCCTGGGTGTGCTGCTGTGGATCCTGACCTGGTTCACGCACGGTCGCAAGCAGCCCGAGAAGGCCCCGACCGGGATGGTCACCGAACCGACGAAGGTGCAGCACCCGCCGCACGACCACCGCGACGTCTGATGGACACGACCGCCGTCATCTGGACGATCGGACGACGCTGACGTCGGGACTGACGGTCCTGGTGCCCGAACCCCGTGTTCGGAGCACCAGGACCGTCAGTTCGTCACGGCGGCCCCCGATCGGGCGGGTGCGGTTCCCAGGCGGCGCCCGTACGCTCGTCGTGCTCCGCCTGCCCCGCCCCGTCCGTCGAGAGGTCCCGTCATGCGCCGTGTCGGCATCACGCTCGCGTCGGTTTTCGGCGCCGGCATCGTGGTCGTCGGGATCGGGGTGGTGGTGCTCGTCGTGATCGCGGTCAACTCGATCGCCGGCATCGCGAAGTCCAGCGCCGCCGACGCCACCCCCACTTGCCCGAAGGTCGCCTCGAAGACCGTCGGCGGCATGGTCGTCCCCGCCGGCCCCATCGCGGGCTTCTGCCAGGACCGCCTGGTCAACGCCGCGTCCGTGATCCAGGCCGCGAAGGCAGTCGGCATCGGGCCGCACACCCAGGCCGTCGGGGTCATGACGGCGATCGGCGAGTCGAGCCTGGTGAACCTGGACCACGGCGACGCCGCGGGACCGGACAGCCGCGGCCTGTTCCAGCAGCGCGACAACGGCGCCTGGGGCACGTACGAGCAGCGGATGGACCCGTACACGGCGGCGTCGATGTTCTACGCGAAGCTCGTCAAGGTCCCCGGCTGGAAGACGATGACGCCGACGCAGATGGCGCACGCGGTGCAGATCAACTCGGACCCCGAGCACTACGCGAAGTCCTGGCCCGCGGCGAAGGCCGTCGTCGAGGGCCTGACGGGCGAGACCGTGCCGGACACCGCCCCGCAGGGCTGACCGGGCACGAGACCGCCGGGTCCGACGGTCACGCGACGTCCTGGTCCTGGTCGTGCTCGTCGAGTTCTACCATCGCGGCACCGCCGTCGTGGACGATGACCTGCGCCCGCAGCCGGATCGCGTGCTCGTCGAGGGCGCAGGCGCATGCGTCGACCCACTCCCAGTCGACCGGGTGCACGCGGTCGACACCGGGCCGCTCCCACGCGAGGACGACGTCGACCGCGCCGAGCTGTCCGACGATCTCGGAGATCAACGACGCGAAGTCGCTGACGTGCTCGTCGGGCTGGTAGGGCAGGTCCGCGATGGGCAGCAGGAACGGGATCGACATCCCGAGCTCGTCGAGGAACACCACCCAGCACTGCCGGCGCACCGGGCGGTCGACGAGGGCGGCGACGAGTTGGACGACGTCGTCGTCGGTACGGACAGGGGTTCGGATCAGGCGGTCGAGGGTGTCGGTGTCAGGCATGACTCCAGCGTCGCGAACCCGGCCCGCCCGCCGACGGCCGCCGTGTGCATCTGTGGACAACCTCGCCGCCGCAGCAACCTGTGGAGGAAGACCTTGAGGCCGCGAGCCGTCTGACTTCGGCGATCCCGACGCCCCCGCGGTCGCTGGTCGGGCCTCCAGTCCGAACCCGACCGGCTCGGCGAGGTTCCACGACATGCCGCACGCTGATCGCCGAGGTTCCAGATCTCGACGAACAGGGCGCCGACATGCCGAGATTTCGGAACCTCGGGACGGCAGCGCCCCTCAGATGCCGTGCGTCACCGAGCTCTCGATGAGGAGCAGCGCCGCGAAGAACACCGCGACGACCGCGGCCATCCCGACGAGCACGACCGGCCACGCCAGCCGACGCCGAACCAGCCGCAGGATGCACACCACGATCGAGGCGACGAGCACCAGTGCGATCAGGATCGGCCCGACCGTCACGACCGAGTCACCGAGCCCCGCGTTGCAGGTGTTCCCCGGGGCAGCGCACGACACGAACGCCAACGACATGAGCTTGATGCCCCACCCCGCGGCCAACGCTTCGAGCGTGAGCACCACGAGCAGGGCGATGGAGGCGACCACGTCCGCGACGCGGCGGCGGCCTGCCAGGGGGTGGCGGGCCTCCCGTCCGAACCGTGCCGGAGCCGACCCGAGCGGATCGAGACGCGCCCCCGGAGCCGACTCCGGACCCGAGCCGGGCACCGACTCCGGACCCGACCGAGGCGCCGAACCGGCGTCAGCCGGACCGGACGACCGGGCGGGCGCGTCCATCAGGACCGCCGGCCGCGCGTGGACCAGAGGGCCGCGGCGATGAGCAACGGCTGCCCGAACAGGCGCGCCACGCGCTTCTCGTCGGTGTCCAGGCCGAACGCGTCGCGACGGTTGACCCACTGCGACAGGTTGCCCGGGAAGATCACCGTGAAGAACAGTGCAGCGACCGAGCCGACGAAGCGTCGGGCCGGCTTCGGTGCGAGCACGAGCGCCGAACCGAGGGTGATCTCGGCGACGCCGGACGCCAGCACGGTCGTGTCCTCGGAGAGCGGCACGAACTCCGGGACCTGGGCCGTGAACTCCTTGCGCGCGAAGGTGAGGTGACTCGTGCCGGCGAACACGAGCGCCAGGCCGAGCAGGACGCGGAGGAAGGAACGCATGCCTCCATCGTGCCTGCTCCCGGGCAACGGTGCTCGCACGTGTACGGAACCCGACCGGCTCGGTACATTCAGACGTATGGGAGCACCCTCTCGGGACCACGAACCTCCAGCAGCCCCAGCGACGTTCGCCGTGCTGCTCGGCCCGGTCGCGTTCTACCTCGGCATCATCGTGCCGGCGCAGGGCACGGTCCGGCACGTCCTGCTCGGTGCTGCGTTCGGCATCGTCTGCGTGCTGAGCGGCTGGCGCGCGATCGTCATCGCCGGTCGCCGTCGCCGGGCGGTGCAGGTCTGGGCGTGGATCGGCATCGTCATCGGTGCGGCCGGGCTGCTCATGATCCTCTGGCAGCTGCTCGTCATCGCGACCGCCGGGGCGTTCCCACCGCCGTTCTGGTCGCCCTACGCGAACCGCTGACGCGGGTCACCAGCCGAGCGACGGCTCACCAGCCGAGCGTGCCCGGCGCGCCCTTGAACGGTCCGACGACGTCCGACGTGATCCAGCCGCCGTAGAAGTCACCGTCCTGCGACTGCACGACCTCGCCGCCGACCTCGCACGAGTCCATCGCCGACGGGTAGATCGCGACACGGTCCCGCAGCGACTCGTAGCCGGGCTCGGGCGTCGGGTAGTTCCACGCAGCGCGGCTCGCGACGGTGCCGTCCCCGCCGACCACGTCGAAGTACCGCGCCCGGCCCTTGAACTCGCACATGCTCGACCCCTGGGCGGGGCGGAGGTCGAGGTCCGCCATCGGCAGGTAGTACACCGGCGGATGCGAGGTCTCGAGGACCCGGACGGCATCGGTCGTGTCGGCCACGACGGCGCCGCCGAACCGGACGACGACGCGGGCGGTGACGGGCTCGACGGCGGGCGGTCGGGGGTAGTCCCAGACCGATTCCTGTCCGGGGCCGGGTTCGATCCGTGTGGGATGGCGCATGGGATCGTGTCTACGCCGTGCGGCTGCGGTCGGGCTGGCGGGTGGGCCCGAGTCTCGGCCGGGTGGCCCCGAGTCACGGCCGGGCGGGCCCGAGCCTCGGGGTGAGCGACGCTTCACGGGCCCGGCGGCGCGAGGACTGTCGCTCAGCCCGAGTCTCGGCCCGCCGACCGGCCGCCCGCCGCCCGCGCACGAGACCGCCGCAGGGTGCACCATGGGCGGGTGACGACGACGACACGCACGCTCTTCCGACGGAAGCCCATCGAGACGATCGATGACGACACCGGAGCCGAGGGTGGCCTCAAACGGCACCTCGGCCTCTGGCAGCTCACCGCGATCGGCATCGGCGGCATCATCGGCGCGGGGATCTTCACCCTCGCCGGCACCGTTGCGAACGGCGTTGCCGGCCCCGCGGTCCTCATCAGCTTCCTGGTCGCCGGCGTCGCGAGTGCTGCCGCAGCGCTGTCGTACGCCGAGTTCGCCGGCCTCATCCCGAAGGCCGGCAGCGCGTACACGTACGGCTACGCGGTCCTCGGCGAGATCGTCGGGTGGTTCATCGGCTGGGACCTGCTGCTCGAGTACACCGCGATCGTGGCGGTGGTCGCGATCGGCATCTCCGGCTACGTCGGGTTCCTGGTCGGCCAGTTCGGCATCGACCTGCCCGCCTGGATGCTCGGCGCGCCCGGCACCGGCGACGGCCACGTGATCGACGTCTTCGCGATCATCCTGTGCCTGGTCACCGCGTTCGTGCTCACCCGCGGCATCCGCAGCGCCGCCCGGTTCGAGTTCGTCGCCGTCGGCATCAAGGTCGCGCTGGTCGTGCTCATCGTCGTGCTCGGCGTGTTCCACATCAACAGCGCGAACTACTCCCCGTACTTCCCGTTCGGCTTCGGCGGTGTGATGACCGGCGCCGCGACGGTGTTCTTCGCGGTGTTCGGCTACGACGCCATGTCCACCGCGGCCGAGGAGTCCGTCGACGCCCGCAAGCACATGCCGAAGGCGATCCTGCTGTCCCTCGGCATCTCGATGGTCCTGTACGTCCTGGCGACCCTGGTGCTGACCGGGATGCAGAAGTACACCGACATCGACCCGGCCTCGGGCTTCTCGTCGGCGTTCGCGTCGGTCGGCCTCGGCGGTGTCGCGAACGTCATCGCGATCGGCGCCATCGTCGGCATCGTCACGGTGCTCGTCACGTTCATGCTCGGCGCCAGCCGCGTCTGGTTCTCGATGAGCCGCGACGGCCTGATGCCGAAGTGGTTCTCGAAGACCGACCCGAAGCGCCACGTCCCGACCCGCGTCACGTGGATCCTCGGCATCGCGTCGGCGATCCTGGCGGGCGTCCTGCCCATCGGTGTCGTCGCCGAGCTCACGAACATCGGGATCCTGCTCGCGTTCGTGGTGGTCTGCTCCGCGGTGATCGTGCTCCGTTACCGCCAGCCCGACCTCGACCGTCAGTTCCGGTTGCCGTTCATGCCCGTCATCCCGATCATCGGCGTCATCGCGTCGCTGTGGCTCGTGACGTTCCTGCAGTGGGAGACGTGGGTGCGGTTCGCGGTCTGGTTCGCGATCGGCCTGGGCGTGTACTTCGGGTACTCGCGGAGGCACAGCAAGCTCGCCGGCTCCGAGCCCGCTGGTCACCGCTAGGGAACGAGCCTCGCGTACACGAACGAGAGCCTGCCGGAGTTCCGGCAGGCTCTCGTTCGTTGGTTGGTCGTCGGTCAGCGCTTGAGCTCGCTGACCAGCCCAGCGCGGTTCTTCTTCGCGACAGCGATGAGTCCCTCGACGTTGCCGGCGGCCTGGATCGCAACCGGGTCGCCGTACTGCGCCGCGAGTGCGGCGCGCAGGTTGCCCAGCGAGCCCGGGACGTTGTAGGACGCCTTGAGCTCGTTCAGGAAGTCGGTGTCGATCTCGACCGCTGTGAACTCGCCGACGAGCCAGGTACGACCGTTGTTGGTGATGAGCTTCATGTCTGTGTCTTCCTGTCGTTCGTTGACGGGCGGTGCTGGTTCGTCCGGCTGGTAGGAGCCGTCGTACTCGAAGTGCCACGGCTCGCGAGAGTCGAAGCCGTCGCCGACGGGCTGCCAGCCGTAGGTCGGGCCGTTCGCGTTCATCCACGTCTTCTCGGAGGTGCCGTAGCTGTTGACGCCTCCGCTGAAGTCCACGGCACGGCCGAGCCCGTGGATCGAGGTCCCTGGGTAGGCCGCCTTGTTGAACCCGGGCTGGTTGGTGATGTACCCGTTGTAGAGGTACTTCTGGCGCGCGAGGTCGCGGTACGCCTCGGCCATCGTGAGCTGCTTGTTGAGTCCAGCCTGGAAGGCCTTGCTCAGAGCGAAGAACGCGGTTGCAGCACTTGCCAGCAGGAACTGGTTGCCCAGGTTGTTCGTCGACACTGCGACGTACGTCAACTCACTGGTCGGGATCTCGCCGTTCGGGTAGTCCTCTGCGGCTCGGGTCGAGAACGCGCGGTCCCTCGTCGAGGTCGACTCGGGGTAGGACGGATACGAGAGGTTGGACGGCTCGGCGGCGAACGCACGCGATGTGCCGCTGAGTGTCGCCGCACTGACGGCAGCCGCGGCTGCGAAGAGCAACATCGATCGCCTGCTCGTTCCCCCGAGGAACACTGGGTGCCCGTCCTCCTCGGATGGACCGGATGGACTGCTCATGGAGTTCCCCTCTGCGGGGCACGCCCCTCGCGCCCCCTGAGCAGACTGTCAGTTCTACCCCACAGGAAGGGACCCCCAGAACGAGGGGGCCCGTCCAGGAAGAACCGTCGCTAGCGTCCGCTCCAGCGCACCCAGCCCTGCACCTGCGCCGCAGCACTCTCGAGCGACGAGTGCGCCCCGTTGATCGAGTGGTCCGGCGAGTCCACCGTGAACTGGTCGGTCCGGGTGACGTCGCAGACGACCTCGGAGCCGAGCCACACGTTCCAGTGGTCTGCGGAGTCGTGCACCCACCGCAAGCGGTCCGGCATGAGCGTGTCCAATCGAGTGGAGAGCGGCGAGCAGTCGTCGCCCGTCCACGCAGACGGTAGCCCTGCTCGATGTGTGCCGTTCGGGTCGGCGGCTCCGCGCGTCGGTGGCAGCTGGCACGATTGACCCGTGCCAGCAGCCCCGATGATCGACGCCGTCGACGTCATCCGTTTCGTCGGGCCGCAGACCTTCGGGCGCGCACGCGACGTCGTGCGCGCCGGCCTGGTCGACGATGCCGTCTGGAACGCCGACGACGGCACCGTCACGGCGACCGTCTCCGGCACCGCCGACGACCCGTACGAGTGCCGCATCGACATGACCGTGGCGCGCGGCGACTTCATCCGCCCGGTCCGCAGCACGTGCAGCTGCCCCCTCGGTGGCGACTGCAAGCACGTCGCCGCCGCACTGCTCACCATCAACGCGCGTGCCCTGGCCGCCAACGCCGGCCCGCGTCCGGAAGCGCCGGCTCCGCCACCCTCGGACTGGAGGCACGACCTCGCCCGCCTCGCCGGTGACGACGAGCAGGCGGTCGCCCCGCAGGGCACCCGGATGGGTCTGCAGTTCGAGTTGCGTGACGCGGTCCCCGCCGCGCTCGCGGCCCGTGCCCGCGCCGCCGGCCGCGCCCTGCCGGCGCCGTCCCGCACGGTCCGGCTCGGGGTCCGGCCCGTGACCCGGAGCGACGCCGGCAACTGGGTGCGCGGGCAGCTCACCTGGGGCACGCTCCCCTACTCGCAGAACCGCCTGGGCCTCGGCGCCGAGCAGCACGGGTGGTTCATGCAGCTCGCGGCCCTGCACCGTGCCGGCCAGCTCGCGGGGTTGCCCGGCGAGAGCGACTGGCTGCACCTCGACGACTTCCGCAGCCCGCTGCTGTGGCCGTTGCTCCGGCAGGCGTCGGGGCTCGACATCGCCTTCGTGACCGGCAAGCGCGAGGGCGGGGTGGTCCTCGGCGAGCAGGCCCAGGTGCTGCTCGATGTCTCTCGGCCCGGTGTCGCCCGGCACGACGACGCCGTGGTGATCGGCGCGAGCGCGGTGCTCGACGGCCGCCCGGTGGTCCCCGGTGCCGCGCGGATGGTCGGCGACCACGGCGTGTACGTGTTCCGTGAGAGCCCGGAGTTCACCGTCGGGCTCGCACCGACCCCGGCGCCCGTGCCCGAGGACCAACGGCGCATGCTCCTCGAGGGCACCCGCATCACGGTGCCGACGGCCGAGGTCGACGAGTTCCTGGCCGACTGGTCGCCCCGGCTGCGCGGTGCCCTCGGCCTGGTCAGCTCCGACGGGTCGGTCGAGCTGCCCGAGCGCACGCCGCCGGAGCTCGTGCTGACGGCGACGTTCGAGGCGGCCCGGGCACCCCGCACCGACGACCGGGTGCACCTGCACTGGCGTTGGCACGTCGACGGCCGCAAGGACCCGGTCTCGCTGCACGGGCCGCTGCCCGACCTGACGGGACTCCGCGCCGCGGACGATCCCGCCAGCACCGACGTTCCGGCCGGCACCGACGACCCGGCCAGCACCGACGTTCCGGCCGGCACCGAGGCGGCGACCGCCGAGGCCGACGTGCCCGCGGCCCTGGAACCGGCCACGTCGACGGCGCGAGCCGACGACGCGACGTCTGGCGAGCCTCCCGTCCGCCCTGCCGGACCCGGTGGCGGACTGGACTGGTTCCAGGACGGCACCATCGACGGGGCCGACGTCGCGGTGTTCGCGAACGAGTTCCTGCCCGAGTTGCCGGCGCTCGGCGTCCGCACGGTGGTGCAGGGTGAGCGCCTCGACTACGAGCGGTTGAGCGGGCGGCCGCACATCCGCGTGACGACGATGCCGTCGGACAAGCACGACTGGTTCGACCTCGGCATCATCGTGAGCGTCAACGGCAAGCAGATCCCGTTCACCCCGCTGCTCACGGCGCTGGCCGGTCGGCAGCGGCGGCTCAAGCTCGTCGACAACTCGTACCTGTCGCTCGCCGACCCCGCGTTCGACCGGCTCAAGGAACTCATCGACGAGGCCCGCGACCTCGACGAGTGGGAGCCCGACCAGCCGATCCAGGTGACGCCGCTGCAGGCCGGGCTGTGGACCGAGTTCGACCTGCTCGCCGACGAGACCTCGCACGACGAGCGCTGGCAGGCGATCACCGCGGGACTGATGGGGGCGACTCCCCCGGGTGACGTCCCGGTGCCGGACACCGTGCACGCCGAACTGCGGCCGTACCAGCACGCCGGGTACGCCTGGCTGTCGTTCCTGGCGGCGCACGGCATCGGCGGGGTGCTCGCCGACGACATGGGCCTCGGCAAGACCCTGCAGGTGCTCGCGATGGTCGCCGCGCGCCGTGCCGCCGAGCCCGACGGGCCACCGTTCCTGGTCGTCGCGCCGACCTCGGTCGTCGGCAACTGGGTGGCCGAGGCGGCGAAGTTCACGCCGTCACTGCGGGTCGCGGCCGTCACCTCGACGTCACTGAAGGACCCCGGGCTCGTCGCCCGCACGGCCTCGCAGGCCGACGTCGTCGTCACCTCGTACGCGCTGCTGCGGCTCGACTCGCAGGCGTGGACCGACCTGCCGTGGTCGGCGCTCGTGCTCGACGAGGCGCAGTTCGTGAAGAACCCGCAGTCGCAGACCCACCGGGTGGCGTCCGAGCTGCAGGCACCCGTGAAGTTCGCGATCACCGGCACCCCGCTCGAGAACGGGCTGACCGACCTGTGGGCGCTGTTCCACATCGTCGCGCCCGGGCTGCTGTCCACCTGGACCCGGTTCGGCGACGACTACGTGAAGCCGCTCGCCTCCCCCGACCTGCGGGGCGATGCCCGCCAGCAGCTCACGGCGAGGCTCCGGCGGCGGATCCGGCCGCTCATGCTCCGCCGGACGAAGCAGGCCGTCGCCGCCGACCTGCCGCCGAAGCAGGAACAGGTCGTCCGGGTCACGCTCGATCCAGCGCACCGCGAGCTGTACGAGCGCACGCTCAACCGCGAGCGCCTGAAGGTCCTCGACCTGATCGACGACCTGTCGAAGAACCGGATGATCGTGTTCCGGTCGCTGACGCTGCTGCGGATGCTCGCGCTGTCGCCGGCGCTGGTCTCGAACGGGTCGGACTCGCCCCTGTCTTCCTCGACGCCGATCCCGTCCGCCAAGCTCGACCTGCTGCTCGACGAACTCGAACAGCTCGCGGCAGAAGGCCGACGCGCCCTGGTGTTCAGCCAGTTCACGTCGTTCCTGCGGATGGTGTCCGATGCCCTCGACGAACGGGGCGTCGGCTACGAGTACCTCGACGGCTCCACCCGCAAGCGCCCCGAGGTCATCGAGCGCTTCCGGCAGGGCACCGCGCCCGCGTTCCTCATCTCGCTGAAGGCCGGCGGCTTCGGGCTCACCCTGACCGAGGCCGACACCGTGTTCGTGCTCGACCCCTGGTGGAACCCCGCCGCCGAGTCCCAGGCCGTCGACAGGACCCACCGCATCGGGCAGACCCGGTCGGTGAGCGTGCAACGCTTCATCGCCGAGGACACCATCGAGGAGAAGGTCCTGGCCCTCGCCGCGCGCAAGGCCGAGCTGTTCGCCACGATGATCGACGACGACGCCCTGTTCGCCGACGACCTGACCGCCGACGACATCCGCTCGCTGCTCGCCTGACGCGCGGGAGCGGTCAGGCGAGCGCGAGCGCGCCTGTCAGCGCGCGAGCGCGTCAGCGCGCGAGCGCGTCAGCGCGCGAGCGCGTCGATCGCCGTGACCTCGTCCGCCGACAGCTCGATGCGGGCACCGGCGGCGTTCGACCGGATGCGCTCCGGGTTCGACGACTTCGGGATGACGACGAAGCCGTGCGCGACGTGCCACGCGACGATGACCTGGGCGCTGTCGGCGTCGTGCTCGCCCGCGATGTCGAGCAGCGTCGGGTCCTGCAGGTTGCTCGCCTTGAAGGGGCTGTAGCCCTCGAGCACGACCCCGCGCTCGGCCAGCCCGTCCGCGATCGTCTGGTCGTACTCGACCGGGCTCCACTTGATCTGGTTCACGGCTGGGGCGGTGCCGGTCGCGGTGACGAGCTCGTCGATCTGGTCGAGCGAGTAGTTGCTCACACCCACGGCTCGGGTCAGTCCGTCGGCCTGTGCCTGGACGACCTGCTCCCACACGTCCGGGCGGGCCTCGCCGTTCGGCGGCCAGTGCACGAGCCAGAGGTCCAGGTGGTCAAGGCCGAGCTGGTCGAGGCTCTCCTCGATCGTCTCGCGCACCCGGTCAGCGTTGTCCGGCGGCAGCTTCGTCGTCACGAACACGTCGTCACGGGCGAGGCCGGACTCGGCGAGGGCCTTGCCGACGCCGCGCTGGTTGCTGTAGCCGGTGGCGGTGTCGATGTGGCGGTACCCGGCCGCCAGTGCTTCGCCGACGGCGGCGGGGGCCTCGCCGTCGGGGATCTGCCAGGTGCCGAAGCCCAGGAGCGGCATCGACCCACCGGTGACGGACACGGACGGATTCGCGTAATCGGTCATGCGGACCTGTCTACGCCGTGGTCGTTCGGCCGTTCGGAGCGTGGCGGTCCGCAGCCGTGTCCGAGGTCTGCGGCATCATCGGTCTCCGGCACCATCGTCCGGGCTACCCCGGCGCCGCACCGCCGCACCACCGCACCACCGCACCACCAGGAGTTCCACGCACCCATGACGTCCCGCCGACGCCGCCGTACCCGCATCAGCCTCACCTCCGTCCTCGTCGTCCTGGCCCTCGCGGTCGGGGGCTACGCGCTCGACGCCACCGGCGTCCTCGGACCGGACGCCGACGCGGCCGCCGGGCCCACGGCGGTCGCCACGGCCACGGTCGGCACGGAGACCGATGTACCGGAGGCGAGCCGGGCCTCCAGACCGACAGATCCGACGGATGCGACGGATCCGACGGATCCGACCGTCAGCACGTCGACCGACACCGACGCTGCGGATGCCCGCGCGCTCCTCGCCACGCTGCCCGTCAAGGGCAAGGCCGCCGGCACCGGGTACGACCGCACGGGCGAGTTCGGCAGTGCGTGGATCGACGTCGACCACAACGGCTGCGACACCCGGAACGACGTGCTCGCGCGCGACCTCAGCGGCATCGTGCGCCAGGGGCCGTGCAAGGTGGTGACCGGCACGCTCGTGTCGCCGTACACCGGGGCGACGATCCACTTCGTGCGCGGCAACACGACCTCGACCCTCGTGCAGATCGACCACGTCGTCGCGCTCGAGAACGCCTGGCGCACCGGTGCCCAGCAGCTCAGCCAGTCGGAGCGGGAGGCCCTGGCGAACGACCCGTCGAACCTGTTCGCCGTCGACGGCCGGTCGAACTCGCAGAAGCGCTCGGGTGACGCCGCGACCTGGCTGCCCGCGAACAAGGCCTTCCGCTGCACCTACATCGAGCACCAGGTGTCCGTGAAGGCCGAGTACCGCCTGTGGATCGTTCCCGCTGAGCGCGATGCGATGGAGCGGGTGCTGAACGCCTGCTGACGTCGGGCGCTCTGCCGCCGCTGCGTGTCGACCTGGAGGCCCGGCGCACCTCCGCCCCGCGTGGCAGGCTGCGGACATGGCTGAGCAACTCACGGTCCCGCAGGCGTTCGCGCTCCTCCAGGTCGAGCCCGACGGCCGGAAGTCCCTCGACGGGCAGACGCTGGACACCGGTCTCGCGGGAGCGGTCCTCGCCGACTTGGCACTCCGCGGTGCCGTCTCGCTGCAGAACGGCCTGGTCACCGTCGTCGACGGCGCCGCCACGGGCGACCCGGTGCTCGACGGCGTCGTCGGCTCGATCGCGGCGTCCGGCGCGCCGCGCAAGGCGAAGTGGTGGGTGAGCCGGCTCGGGAAGCCGCGACTCCGCGACGACGTCTTCGCCGGACTCGTCGAGCGAGGGATCATCAGCGTCGAGCAGGGCAAGGTGCTCGGGCTCTTCCCCACCACGAAGCACCCCGAGCGCGACGGAGCTCCGGAGGCACTGCTGCGATCCGGCATCGCGGACGTCCTGGCTCGGCGGGCGAACCCGACACCGTACTCCGCTGCGGTCATCGGGCTGCTCGACGCGACGAACACGCTGCGCAAGCAGTTCGGCGCCGTCGACAAGGGATTGGTGAAGGAGATCACCTCGGGTACCTGGGCGAGCCCCGCGGTGAAGGCCGTGCTCGAGGAGATCCAGGCCGCGGCGATGATCGTCATCATGGCGGCGACCACCGCGACGACGACCACGGTCATCACGAGCTGAGGTCGGCGCCACCGGGCAGTCCTCGGCAACCCCTGATCATCGTGCAAAACGACAGGTGTAGCCTAAAGGGAATTCATCGTCGAAGACCTCAGGAGGCCTCCCCATGCCCGAAACCAGCACCAGCACGTCCCGCTTCACCGACCGTGTCGTCCTCATCACCGGCGGCGGCTCCGGCCTCGGACGTGCAACCGCCGTCCGCCTGGCCGCCGAGGGTGCTGCGCTCTCCCTCGTCGACGTCTCCGAGCAGGGACTCGAGTCCTCGAAGGCCGCCGTGCTCGAGGCCACCCCCGACGCCCAGGTCCTGACCACCGTCGCCGACGTGTCCGACGAGGCCCAGGTCGACGCCTACGTCGCAGCCACCACCGAGCGCTTCGGCCGCATCGACGGCTTCTTCAACAACGCCGGCATCGAGGGCAAGCAGAACCCCACCGAGTCGTTCACCGCTGCCGAGTTCGACAAGGTCGTGTCGATCAACCTGCGCGGCGTGTTCCTCGGGCTCGAGAAGGTCCTCAAGGTCATGCGTGAGCAGGGCTCCGGCATGGTCGTGAACACCGCGAGCGTCGGCGGCATCCGCGGCATCGGCAACCAGTCCGGGTACGCCGCCGCCAAGCACGGCGTCGTCGGGCTGACCCGCAACTCCGCCGTCGAGTACGGCCGCTACGGCATCCGCATCAACGCCATCGCGCCCGGAGCCATCTGGACGCCCATGGTCGAGAACTCGATGAAGCAGCTCGACGCGGAGAACCCCCGCAAGGCCGCCGAGGAGTTCATCCAGGTCAACCCGACGAAGCGCTACGGCGAAGCCCCCGAGATCGCCGCCGTCGTCGCGTTCCTGCTGTCCGACGACGCGTCCTACGTCAACGCGACGGTCGTCCCGATCGACGGCGGGCAGTCGGCCGCGTACTGAGCCACACCGGTCCGACGCCCGGCGCACCTCCTCGTGCGCCGGGTGACGACCTGGAGGCGCGGCTCAGCCCCGCCGTGTCCGTCCAGCGTGACAGCATGGCTGGCGTGAGCAACGACGAGACGAACGGATCCGCCTTCGGCCGAGGCGTCGACAAGGCCCCGCCGACCGCGGCCGCCGAACTCCGCCGCCGGATGGCAGCCTCGCCGGCGGGCTTCCTGCGCAGCGCGGCGTGGGTCCCCTGGAAGCCATCGGGTACTCCGGAAGCCGGCAGCGTCGCGCACGTCATGATCCGTGACAAGCCGTTCGTGCCCGTCTTCACCGACCCCGCCGAACTCGCCGCCGGCCTGCCCGAGGCCGAGGGGCGTCCGGTTCCGATGTCCGAGCTCGTGACCGCGCTGCCCGAGGAGTTCGGCATCGTGGTCGACCCGACGAGCGCTGCCGAAGCGAACTTCCTGCACGCCGACGTCCTCGCCCAGATGCGGGTGCAGATGCAGGGTGGCGTCCCGACGGCCGAAGACTGAGGCCCTTTCCGAGCGAGTGCGGGGGCAGGTGCCGGCGGCACGCCGTCGCCACTCGACGAACGCTAGAACAGGCATACCAGTCAAGCGCCGGGAACCCTTGATCGTACCGGCCCGCAGCGTTCAGCCCTGGCCAGTCCGTCAACCCAGTTCTGGGGATCGCTCACCTCCGCATCGACCACCAGGATGGGTTCGTCGTACTGAACGGACGGGGGAACGACGATGCCGTTGGGCGGGCCTGGACCACGAGATTGGTCCCCTCCGGAGTACTCGTCAGGGCCCTCGCGACGTAGTGCGCGCAGGCTGCCGACACTCCACGCACCATCGCCGCTGCTGAACGCGACGCCACGCAGGCGGACGAGGCCCTGGGCCTTCGCGACGCTCTCCATGCTGCTCGGTGCCGGCAGCGTGGTCGTCGCACTCGTCGAGCCGCAACAGTCGGGGATCCAGACAGGATTCATCGTGTCGACCATCGGTATCTCGGCGATCGTGTTCGGCGTGCAGGCCGTCAAGACCGCACGATGGGGATCGGCTGCTTCGCGAGCGTTCGGTCGCGGAGGGGCGATCCTCGGCAGCGTCGGGACGGCGCTCATGGCGTACGCGGTCATCGGGTCGGCCTTGGCCGGTTCCGGCGTCCACTTGCCGGCGCTCTCGCTCCCCCTCGACAGCCGGAGCACCTCCATCGACGCGGCGGCGGTTCCGCAACGGTCGGCACCCGCCGCACCGGCGGAGACCGCAGCCCCAGCAGTGGCACCAGCACCCGCCCTGCCGCCGGCGGCGACGACTGCCGACACCGAGCGGTCGGCCGTCGTGCAGAGCGCCGGAACGCTCGCCTTCGTCATGAAGCAGTCGTTCGGTACCGGTCCGTTCCCACCGTCGCTGTCGGTCGGGATGAGCGCGCCGGAGCGGATCCTGCTGCCCGACGGTACCGGGCTCGCTGCCGTTCCGGACGGCGCCCGCGTGCTCTACTCGGTTGCACCGGACCGCTCCGCGTGGTCGGTCACGATCATCGGCGCCGAGTTCGGTGCCGTCGCGACCTACAGCTCCACGGTGGGCACGGTCGGATCGGGCTGACGCACGCCGGTCACTGCCGGGGCTCGACGAGCTCGATGAAGCGGGACAGCAGCGACAGGCCGGCGATCGAAGGCGGCAGCCCCGTGGTGAGCGCCGGCGAGTGCACGAGGTACGCCGCCCACTTCGCCCGCGAGATCGCCACGTTCAGCCGGTTCGGCATGAGCAGGAAGTCGAGGCCACGCGGGATGTCGGCAGCACTCGATGCGGCCAGGGACACGATCGACACCACGGCCTCGCGGCCCTGGAACAGGTCGACCGTGCCGACCTGGGTACCGGTGAAGCCTGCACGGTCGAGCTCTTGACGGATCAGGGCACCCTGCGCGTTGTACGGGGCGACGACGATGACGTCCTCGTCGGTCAGGGTGCGAGCGTCCGAGCCGTCGGTCCAGGTCCGCCCGACGACATCGCCGACGAGGGCCACCACGCGGGCGGCTTCCTCCGGTGACGAGGTCGTGTTGCCCGCGTGCACGACCGGCACGGGGTGCACGCCGGCGTCGATGCCGTCGAGGTGCCGACCGGACACCATCGACGCGAGCTGCCCGTCGTAGGACAGCGCCGAGACGGACTCGGTGAGCGCCGGCTCCATCCGACGAGTGCGGGCGAGGAAGTAGCCGAACTCCGGCGGCAGGACGTGCTCGCCGTCCGCCAGCCAGCCCAGCGCGGACTCGTCGACGGGCTCCGGGTGCGAGCCCTGCGAGACCTGCGGGAGCTGCTGCGGGTCCCCCAACAGCAGGAGTCGGGTCGCGGCGATCGAGGACGCGATGGTCGGCGCGAGGGAGAACTGCCCGGCTTCGTCGACGACGAGCAGGTCGAGGGAGCGGCGCTCGATCGTCGACGCGTTCGCGAACGTCCACGCGGTGCCACCGACCACGCCGCCGGTGCCCGATGCCTCGCACGACGACAGGAACGCGGCGACGGCAGCACCGTTCTTCACGGGCGTCCACGCGGCGGCCTCGAGTTCGTCCTCGGTCGCCCCGGACTTCGGCACCTTCACGACCCGGTCCGCGGGCACGCCGGCGTTCACGACCGACGACAGGAAGTTCTCCGAGGTCGCATGGGACTGCCCGACGACGCCGACGCGCCAGCCGTACTCGCGGACGAGCCGTGCGACGACGTTCGATCCGACGTAGGTCTTGCCCGTGCCGGGAGGCCCCTGGATCGCCAGGTACGAGTGGTCGAGGCCGAGCAGTGTCGCCACCACGGCGGACACCGTGTCGTCGCCCTGCACGGGCACGATCGCTCCGCATGGCGGCACCCGGCGCAGCAGGTCGAAGGCCGGGTCCGACACCATCGAGGG
Organism: Curtobacterium sp. PhB172; assembly: GCF_003752545.1. NCBI lineage: Bacteria > Bacillati > Actinomycetota > Actinomycetes > Micrococcales > Microbacteriaceae > Curtobacterium > Curtobacterium sp. PhB172. Next base: position 46,567 of record NZ_RKIF01000009.1, on the reverse strand, counting down.
CAGCTCGTCGAGGACCTGCTGCCCCCACTCGGCGATCGCCTCGGGCTGCGGCTTCGCGCGGGGCGGTGCGGACGGCGCGAGCGCGACGGGGAAGTCGTGGTGCGGTTCCGCTCCGACGGGAAGCCCCTCCTTCACGAGCACCTCGACGGCGTCACCGTTGTCCCACACGTCCACGATCACGGCGCGAGAGGACGCGCCCTTCGACCCGGGGCCCGGAGACATGACCGACGGTGGAAGTGGGTCGTCGTAGACCAGGTGGGGCGTGCCTCCAGTCCGGAGCCGTGAACCGGGCGCGAGCGTCCCCGACAACCGGAGTTCCCGCGACTGCGAGCGGGCACGCGGCAGCGTGTCCCAGTCCCGCTCGACGGACGCACGCTCCACGACGAGCACGTCGCGGGTGTCGGCCCAGTCGTCGACCGGGTTGCGCAGGCGGTCGAAGTGGTCCTGCCAGAAGGTCTTCGCCTCGCGCCGGTGGTAGTCGATCGCGGCTGCGGCGAGCGCCAATGCGGTCTCGTCGGACGTGCGGTCGAGGGCGTCGACGTCCTCCAGGTGCGACGCGAGCGCGACGTAGACCGGGTTGGGCTCGCGCTCGACGGGGATCGGCGGGACGTCGAGCTCGAGTGCCGGATCGGCTGCGTCCGGGTCGTCGGTGCGTAGGGAGCGGAGCCAGTCGCGCAGGCGCAGGGTCGAGCGGCAGTCGTAGGCGTTGTAGTCGGCGACCTCGTCGAGCATGTGCTGGCCGGCGGCGGGGTCCCCGTTGCGGAGTTCCTCGATCGCGTCGACGTAGGCGGTGATGCTGTCGGCCGCGTTCGTCACATCGCTCTCGCGCAGGTCGTCGCCCATGTACAGCGGCTCGAGCTTCTTGATCGAGTAGCTGTGGCTGCCGACGACCAGGGCCTTGCGGACGATCGGGTACAGGTCGACCAGGACGCCGGCGCGCAGCAGGTCGTCGACGGCCTCTTCGCCGACGCCGTGCCGGGCGGCGAGCGACAGCAGGTGGGTCCGCTCGTAGGCGGCGTAGTGGTAGATGTGCATGCCCGGGTACTGCTGCCGCCGGGCTTCGATGAACGCGAGGAACTGCTCCAGCGCAACTCGTTCGTCGCGGATCGTGTGCGCCCAGAACGCGGTGAACTCCGCGCGGTCGTCGACCAGGCCGAACAGGTAGTCGAGGCCCCAGTGCACGCCGTCCTCGGTGTGCAGCGGGTCGCCTTCGAAGTCGAAGAAGACGTCGCCGGGGTCGGGTGCCGGGATCGCGTCGAGCGCACGGGCATCGAGGACCTCGAAGCGCGGCTTCGCGGGCTGGTCCGGCCCGTCGGCGCCGTTCCGTCGGGCGGTCTCCGTCTCGATCTGGAGGCTCGCCTGGCGCACCAGCCGATCCTGCGTCGCGCGGGACAAGCCCGGCACTGCCCGGGTGCGGACCGCCAGGTCGTCGATCGTCCGCACCTCGTGCTTGATGAGCTTCGCCCGCTGGTCGAGGCGCATGCCCGCGACGAGGACGAGGTCGCGGTGCTCGGCCACCTGGGTCGAGCAGACGTCGCAGCGCCCGCAGCTGGAGTAGCGCGGGTCGCCCCACTGCAGTTCGGCGTCGGCAGTGATCCGCTCGGCGATCACGCGCTGCAGTTCGGCGCGCTGCGTGCGGTACACCGGCGCGATGTCGGCGAGGTCGTGCGTGGTCGTCGTCCGGTCGCCGAGCACCAGGTGCACCTGGGCTCCGGTGGGGATGCCGTGTGCCTGCATCTGCTCGGCGTAGGCGGCGAGCTGGAGCAGGGCGCTGATCTTGGCGTGCCGGGCGAGCTTGGTGTCGTAGACCTCGTACTCGCCCCGGTCGTTGCGGATGATGAAGTCCGCGAAGCCGATGAAGCCCGGGCTGTCCGCCGTGGATGCCGCGTGGAACGTCGGCTGGTACAGGACGTCGGCGCCGTCGGCGAAGGCCTGTCGCGCTTCGGCTGCGGCACGTGCGTAGTCCGGCGGGGCGGGGCGGTCGAACTCGACGACGTTCCGGGTCTGCTTGAGGATGTCGAGGTAGTCGAGCTCGTGCTGGTCTCCCAGCCGGGCGGTGCGCTCGAGCATGTCGTCGTGCGCCTCGGGCAGGGGTTCCCCCCGACCGAGCTTGACGTCGAGTCGGCGCAGGAAGGCCCACTCGCAGGCCGACCACGTGCTGAGGTCACTCGGGCTGAGCAGCACGTGCCCGTCGACGCCGATCTGCATGCGTTCCCCCGTCTCTCTGGTGCCCTGCGAGCCTAGGGCCGCCCGCCGACACCGGAACGGGAACGGGTCGGCCCTTCAGGAAACCGACCCGTTCCGATGCGCACTCGGCTTACCAGCAGATGAACAAGCTGATGGAGGAGAGCAGGATGTGGCCGCCTTCCTCGGGTGCGTCGGCTTCGATCGCCTGCAGGTCATGAGCGTTCATATTCATTCATCCTTTCGTCGTTGGCTTGGCGAGTGCGAACGTACACACGTCATGTTTGACATGTCAACACTCCACTGCCACGATCTCGATATGGGAACCGGGTGGGCACGGCTTGGCGGCGATTGGACAAGGTGGCGGACGGCGAGTGACCTCGACTGGACGCACCATCAGCAGCCCGAGGGGGCACCGCCCGACCAGGGCTGGAAGGTCCACTTGTCGGCTCGGCTGCAGGATGCCGAGCGGGTTCGATCGCTGGCTGCCGTCTTCTGCAGGACCGCGGAGTGGTCGTTCAAGTACCTGACGACCAGGACGGTCCTCGAACGGGCCAACGCCAAGGATGCGCCTCGCACGAGCAGCGGGAAGTTCGTGACGATCTACCCTCCGGCGTCCGCGGTCGACGAAGCGCTGCTCGACCATCTGGCTGCGATCTTCGGCGACTGTCGCGGGCCACGGATACTCGGCGACCTCCAGTGGCGGAAGTCCGTGGTGCACGTTCGCTACGGAGCGTTCCGGTCCCTGTCCGACTGGGACGGCAAGCCTGCCATCCGAGATCCGAGCGGTGCCCTCGTGCCGGACCGCCGAGGGGTCGTGTTCGACCCACCCGACTGGGTCGAACTGCCGAACTGGGTCGCGGCGGAGCGGCATCGATCCGCTGGAGCCAACGAAGCGCTCTCACGGATGCGCGTCTCTGGTGCGTACTCGTTCTCGAACGCTGGCGGCGTGTACCGCGCGACCCACGACGAGCACGGCGAAGTGGTAGTCAAGGAGGGGCGCGAGTACGTCGGAGAACAGGCTGGCCGCGACGCTGCCGGTCGTGTGGAAGACGAGTACGAGACCCTTCGACACCTGGAAGGTTCAGGGGTGGCACCGCGGGTCCACGGAACGTTCCGCTCCGGAGGCTCGGCGTTCATGATGAGCGAACCCGTGCCGGGCACTCCGTTCAACCGTGCGGTCATGTCGCAGAACCCGCTCACCGCCGCCGAGGCTGACCGTACGGCGCTCGACGAACACGCAACGAGCGTCCGCCAGGCCGTGCGCGCGATCGAGCGTCAAGTCGAGCGACTGCACGCGCTCGGAGCCGTCCACGGTGACATCTCACCGCGGAACGTGCTCGTGGAGTCTCCGACAGCAGCGCGGCTGATCGATTTCGAATCGTGCACGGTCGGGGAACTTTCTGGGACGGTCGGGCCAACGACACCGGGCTTCAGCGCGCCGAACGCGGTCCGTGGGCCAGACCGAGATCTGTTCGCGATCGCATGCCTGCACCTCGCCGCACTCGTTCCCCTCACGACGCTCTTCCCACTGGACCCCGGGAAGATCGATGAAGTACTCGCCGCGGGCCGGGTCTGGTTCCCGACCGCGCCGGTGGACGCGCTGCGGAGCGTCATCGGCCGATGCGTTGCCCTGCCGGACGGGAACACTGCGCGATTGACGCCACCCAGTGTTGCCGAGCTCCGGGACGCGATCAGATCGAGAAGGGCTGCCACCGGGTCGGAGCGCCGGCCCGGCCTCGAGCACGGAGCGGACGGCCTCGCACTCGCGCTGCAACGGTCTGAGCCCGACACGAGAACTCCCCCGGGTCCGCTCTCGAGCGAAGCGCCCTCAGGCGCGGGCCTGTTCTCCGGCCGGGCTTCTGAGGTACTCCTGGGCAGGACAACGCCGACGTCCTTCGCCCGACTGCGGGACGAAGTCCTCGGCACGCTGCGCGTCGATCTCGAGGACGGGCTCGCGGGGATCGGCCTCGCGCTCCTCAGTGCTCCGACCCGGAGCGTCCACCGGGACACCGTGGACGTGATCGCGGAACGCCTCACGGAGTTCAGCCACGACGGCAACAGTGCTCAGCGCCTGCCTGCCGGCCTCCGCAACGGACCGTCCGGCATTGGGCTGTTCCTGGCGCTGCACGGACGCCTGCACGATGATGCTGCGGCCGTCGAGGCCTCCCGACGCATGCTGGAGATCGACCTGCACCGCCTCGAGCACCGACAGGGGTGGGGCCGGCAGCTCCGCCACAGCGGCCGACTCGTGCCCTTCCTCGGGTCCGGCTCCGCCGGCGTCGGGGTCGCGCTCGTGCAGGTGTTCCGCGCGACGACCGACCAGGACCTCCTGCCGGTGCTCCACAGCGTGGCCGAAGCAGCGTCGCCGGAGTTCACCGCGCATTCGGGTCTGCTCGACGGACGCGCGGGACTCATCCACTTCCTCGTGGACGTCGGCGAGATCGGGATCGCACCGTTCGATGCCGAGTCCGTCGCCACGCGCTTGGACGAACACCGCCGGCGTCTCGCGCTGCACCGCCTCCAGACTCCCGACGGGGTTGCCTACCCAGACCAGCATCTCCGAGCAGTCGACGACGGTTGGGGCCATGGCGGAGCGGGTGTCCTCACCGCCCTGGCCGCGATCGAGGGCTTCGAACGTTGTCGCGGCCTGCAACACGATGTCCCGTCGTTCCTCCGCGGCGGACACGGATGATCGCGCTCTCCGTCCTCGGGATCTCGGCACGCTCGATCCGTCCAGACGGCCGCAGGATCATCAGCGACGTGCGCTTCCGCGCCGAGCCCGGCAGCCTGACCGCCATCGTCGGACCGTCCGGAGCCGGCAAGTCGACCCTGCTCGACCTGGTGACGGGGATCGAGGTGCCAGCGACCGGCTCGGTCCTGCTCGGCGACACGCGCATGCACCCTGCCACGGACTCCGCCAGAGCACGGTTGCGAGCGCGGGTGTTCGCCGTAGCACGACAAGGTGACGACCTCGTCGATGCCCTGTCGGTCGACGACAACGTCCTGCTCGGTCAACGTCTCGCCCGCAGGATCGACCGATCATTCGCGGAACGCGTGTGCGCGGCGCTCGACCTCGACCGTGACGTTCGTCGAACGCCGGTACAGCACCTGTCGGGCGGGCAGCGGAGGCGAGTCGCCCTCGCGCGAGCGTGCGCGACCGGCACGGCGATGCTGGCCTGCGACGAGCCGACCACTGCACTGGACGACTCGAATGCCGGGCTCGTCCGTGCGGTCCTCCGGGGCGCGGCGACCTCGGGCAGGACAGTGGTCGTCGTCACCCACGACTTCCGGCTGGCGGCACACGCCGACCGGATCGTTCAGCTGGTCGACGGGCGGACTGCAGCGCTGCTCGACCGCCCGAGCAAGCAACAGGTCCGCCGCCTCATGGCGGTGCCGTGGTGATCGCTCTCCTCGCTCTGGCTCGCACGGTTCGCGCTGATCTCCGTCCGGCGCTCGGGTTCGTGATCACGGTGGTCGCCGCCGTGATCGGGCTCGGAGTGGTGGTCGGCGGCGGGCTCGATCTCGCGGGCGCCCACCCGGACACCGCACGAGCACTCGAAGCGGTCATGCAGCTCACGGCGCTCAGCTCGACAGTCGCTTCATTCATGTCGGCGCGGGGGCTCGCGATCTCGCTGCTGCCGGAGACGCGCTGCCTTCGAGCACTGGGTGCGAGCTGGATGACGTTCTGGACGTTCGGAGCCGTGGTCGTCTCCTCCGCATCGGTCGTCGCCGTGCTGTTCGCTGTCGTGGTCGAACAACGGCTTCGGACGAGCTGGGTCGTCGGTCTGGCGGAGGTCCTCGGCGTGACGGCTCCTCGTTCAGGCGGCGTCCCGAGCGGTGTGATCACGTGTCTGCTCGCAGTCGTCTGTGCAGCAGGTTGGTGGAGTGGGCTCCGAGCTGGCCGGTTCGCCGTCGTCCGGTCCGGTCGCGCCTGGAGGGCGGTCGGTGCGTTCACTGTGGCAGCGTTGTTCGTGGCGCCCTCGGTGCTCGCGGTTGCGTTCGCGCCGCACCTGATGAGCGTGGTGAGCGGCGCCGGAGACGAGACAGCTGCCAGCCGCCTGACCGTGCTCGACTCGTCCGACGGTCCGCTCATCGTGATGTCCGCCGCTGGCTTCGGACTCGTCGGCGCGGCAGCCATCGTCGCCTCGGACGCATCCCAGACCATGGTCGGGATCGCCGCTCGCCTCCTGCGTTCCGGTCCGCTCTCGCCGTTCATCGGACTCTGCCTGGCCCGAGCCCGAATCGGGTTGTTCGGCGCGCTCACGACGCTCGTCGCAGCCGGGGTCGGTTTGACGGTCACGAGGACCATGACCGCAACCGTCGCGAGCAGCCTGGCGAGCGAACGGGCCGGAGCGGGCCTGGTCGAACTCGGGCTCACACTCGGTCCGGCGCTCTGCATCGCTGCCGCAGCATCGGTGGGTTCGGCGCTCGCACAGAGCCGCGGGACCGGCAGCGACCTCGCCACGCTCAGGCACGTCGGTTCCACCCAGGGCGGCACGATCACCACACTCTCCGTGGCAGCCGTCGCGATCGGCGCAAGCGGGTCCCTGATCGGGCTCGGTGCGGCCCTCGGTGTGGCCCTGGTCGCGTTCGCGAGCGGCGTGGATGCCTCGTGGCTCGCGGCCGTGGACCCGACCGTGCCACTCGTCTCCGCTCTCACGGCGACGCTCGGCACTGCGGCGGTGTTCGTGTGCAGCGAGCTCGTCGGCGTCGTTCTCCACCACCGCCGTCGCCATCATCGCGGAGGTGTCGAACGCACCTGACCGTCGCCGACGGGCACGAACCGCGGCCCGTCGTACCCGTCGCGGGTCACGTGCGCCGTGAAGTCAGCGAGCGTGCGGACCCAGTGCCCCTGCTCGCCGTACAGCGCCTGGTAGACGACTACTGGCTCCTCGGTCTCGACGTCACGGGCGACGAGCAGCACCTCGTAGTGGTTGCCCTTGAAGTGGCGGTACCGGCCAGGAGTCACGTCGTCGCTCACACCCGCGACCCTAAGCGCTCCTACACTCGGGCCATGACCGAGCACGCTCGAACGGACCGCGGCCTCGACCGACTCGTCAACTTCTCCGACGCCACGGTCGCCATCGCGATCACGCTCCTGATCCTGCCGCTGGTCGACATCGCCAGCGAGATGTCGTCGGGCGAGAGCGCCGGCGACCTCCTGCGGGAGCACTGGCCCGCCCTGCTCGAGTTCCTCATCACGTTCTGGTTGATCTCGCGGTTCTGGATCCTGCACCACCAGGTGTTCGAGCACGTCCGCTCCTACAACGCCCGGGTCATGCAGCTGAACTTCGTGTGGCTCATCAGCATCGTGTTCCTGCCCTTCGCCGCCAACCTGCTCAACAGCGGCGAGAACGACGACCGTGTGGCCCACGCGCTGTACCTCGGCAGCATGGTCGTGACGAGCCTGGCGCTCACCGGCATCGAACTGGTGCTCCGGCGGAACCCCGAGTTGCTCTCCACGCCGCTGGGCGACTCGGCGCGGGGGCTCATCGCCGCCGGACTGCTGTCGCTCGCCCTGATCCTGTCGGTGGTGTTCCCGAGCATCGGCCTGCTCTGGGCCCTGCTCCTCGTGCTGCAGGGCACCGTCGCCCGGCTGCTCCGCCGAGTCTGATCGCGGTACGGTCAGCGGATGGGCCTGGGGGACGCGGAGACCGTACTGGCACGCAAGAACGCGAACTTCGTCATCGACGAAGCGGCAGCGGAGGCCGGCCTCGTCCGTTCGATCGCAGCACCCGGCCGGTCCGGGATGCGCCGCCACGAAGCCGCGGGAGGCCGACTCACCCTCACCCCCCCCGCGGTCCTCTGGTTCCGCGCGCACCCGTTCAACTTCGTTCGGCCGATGTTCGGCATCCCGCTCGACTCCATCGCGGAGCTCCACGACACCTCACGCAACGTCTCGCGGCAGATGCAGGTCGTGCTGCAGGACGGGCAACGCCTGACCTTCGTCATCTGGGGCGTTCGAGCGTTCATCGAGCGGATCGACCGGGCGCGCGCCGCGCTCTGACGACGACGCCGACGCCGACGCCGACGCCGACGCGACAGCGCGCCCTGCCGCCGTCACGTGCCGTCACGTTGGCACCGAACGCAGCAGATTGCACCGGAACGACGTACCGTCGCGGCATGACCGTCATCGTGGCCGTCGCCGTCCTGGCGGGAGTCCTCGCACTCGCCACCGTGATCGGCCTGCTCCTGCGCACGAGAACGGGCCGAGCGGTTCCCCAGACCGGCCGCGCGCGCAACACGCCGGCCAACCCGAACAGCAGCGTCGCCGACATCGCTCCCCCGACCGCCTTCGGCACCCGCGCCACCCTCGTCCAGTTCTCGACGCCGACCTGCGCCCGCTGCCCGGCGACGGCCCGCCAGCTCGACGCCCTCGCAACGCAGCACGCCGGCGTCGAACGGCTCGAGATCGACCTCGCCGAGCACCCGCACCTCGCCACGCGCTTCAACGTCCTGCAGACCCCCACGGTCCTGCTCGTCGACGGCTCCCACGCCGTCCGCACCCGCTTCGGAGGGCCACCCCGCCCACCGGAGCTCGCCGCAGCCCTCAACACCGTCCTCACCGGCCCACAGGAGTCCCGATGACCAGCACCCCCGACACCGCCCGCGGCATCGACCCCCGCTCCCCACGCTTCGGTGCCGCGATCACCACGGTCCTGCTCGCCCTGACGATCGTCCTGACGCTGATCCCCGCGACGTGGGTCGTCGGCATCGTCCTGCTCGCGGTCATCGTGGTGCTCTTCGCGATCGGCGGCATCGCCGGCATCCGCCGCCACCCCTACGGCGCGCTCTTCCGTCGCTTCGTCCGGCCGCGGCTCGCCCCACCCGCCGAGCTCGAGGCTCCCGAACCCCCGACCTTCGCCCAGCAAGTCGGCCTGTTCGTCACCGCCGTCGCGCTCCTCCTCGCCCTGCTCGGCGTACCGTACGCAGCCCCGATCGGCGCCGCCGTCGCCCTGATCGCCGCGTTCCTCAACGCCGTCTTCGACGTCTGCATCGGCTGCCTGCTCTACGTGTGGTTGGTCCGCGCGGGCGTCTTCCGTCCGCGACGCGGCATCGCCTGACGGCGGTCGACCGGGAGGCCCGACTCACCTCCGCTCCACCGCCCGCGCTGCCGATGTGGTCGCCTCCAGAGCGGTGGGCCGGCCCCACGAGAACGACCAGCCCGACGGCGGAGGCTCCCCCCACGGCAGCCTCCGACGCCGGCCCGGTCAGACGGCGAGCGCCTGCTCACTGAGCGCGACGAGGTCGTCGGCTCGCAGGTTCGGCCAGCCGTGCAGCAGCTCCCGCCACTGGGCCGGCAACGACGACGCTCCGTACAGCGCACCCGCGAGCCCGCCGGCGATCGCGGCGACCGTGTCGGTGTCGTTGCCGGTGCGGACTGCGCGGACCAGGGCGTCCTCGAGCGAGGAACTCTGGCGCACCGCGGCGTAGGCGGCCTGCAGCGCGGACACCACCCACCCGTTCGACTCCGTGAAGTCCACCGGCTGCGAGTGCTCGGCCGTGACGATCCGGTCCACCCACACTCGGCGCCGGTCGAGGTCGAGCAGGTCGACGCCACGCAGGACGTCGAGCTCGCCGGTCAGCACCGCGTGCCGGATCGCCACGCACCAGAGCACGCACGCGTCCCCCGCGTCGGACTCGTAGTGCGTCAGGTCGCTGATCGCGCGAGCCGCCGCTGCGAGCCGTTCCTCTTCGCCGACGTCACCGCGCAGGTAGGCGAGCACCAACGGTGCGGTGCGCATGAGCGACCCGTTGCCGGCGGAGCGGCCCTTGTACTCGTGCTCCTGCCGGGCCGAAGCCCGCGCGACGGAGGCGATCCGCGCCTCCAGACCGGTCAACACGTTGCGCGTCTGGATGCCGACGTCGGGCGCGTTGACCGACCACGCCGCCCAGGCGGCCACCAGGCCGTCGAGGGCTGGCTCCGAAGCCGGGTCGCCGCCGCGGGCGACCGTGCGGAGGATCGGAACGGCCATGCTCGTGTCGTCGGTCCACTCCCCCGGCGCCCAGCCGAAGGAGCCGCCGCCGGTCATCGTGATCGGGGTCGGCTCGGGCACTGCCGGTCGGAACTCGTACCCGGCGCCGAGGGCGTCGCCGGCGGCGGAGCCGAGGACGGCGCCGACTGCTCGGTCGTGGATCTGCGTGGTGGTCATGTGGACCTCCGGATCGGGTTTGCGCGAGATTGCGTAAAACCGATCCTGCACCACTCGTCATGTTTGCGCAAGTGTGCGTAAACTCACGAACATGACCGACGAGTACCGCGACGCGAGCGGCCGACGCCTGACGGACTACCCGCGACCCTCCGTCGCCGTGGACACCGCCGTCTTGACCGTCCCCGCGGGCGGACCATTGTCCGTCGTGCAGGTCCGCGATGCATCCGAGGGCGACTGGCGACTGCCGGGGACGTTCGTGCACGAGGGTGAGCGGCTGGCGTCGGCCGTCTTGCGGTCGCTCGCCACGAAGGCGGGCGTGACGGGGCTCGCGCCGGAGCAGTTGCACGTGTTCGACGATCCCTCGCGGGATGACCGTGGGTGGGTGCTGTCGGTGGCGCACCTCGACGTGGTGCCGGCTCGTGCTCTGGACCTGGACGAACCCCAGGTGCGACTCACGCCGGTGTTCGAGGCGCGCGGGATGGTGCACGGGCACGACGACATCCTCGAGTTCGCGGTCGCTCGGCTCCGTTCCGTCCACGGCGACGCTCCGGATCCACACGGGCTGCTCGACGAGCCGTTCACGATGTCGGAGCTGCGGCAGCTGCACGAGGCGGTCCTCGGCGAGCGCCTCCTGCCGGACTCGTTCCGGCGAGCCATGCTGCCGAAGCTGGTCGCGACAGACACGAAGCGGGCGGACGGGCCCGGGAAGCCGGCGACGAGGTACACGGTGATCCGCTCGTAGGGTGGGGGCATGGGGGATCTCGAACTGACAGCACGGCGAGCCTGGCGACGGACGACCCTGCTCGCACTGATCGGAGCCGTCGTCGGCGCCGCCATCGGCTGGTTGCTGGCCACGACCGAGTCGGGTGCCGTCGCCGTCCTCACCGTCGTCGGCTTCGGCGCGTCCGTCGGTGGCCTGACCGGTACCTTCTCGATCCTCGCCACGACGATCGGGATGTCGACCGCGATGCAGGCCACCACGGCGGGGCTCTCCCCTGCCGGCAAGCGCATGGTGACGCAAGCGATCAAGACCGGCAGCCCGATCCAGCCACCCGAGTCCGACCTCGCCCTCCGAGCGCGCGAGCACGCACGACTGCTCTCCACCTACCAACCGCTCGCCCTCGCCCAGTTCCTGCTGCTCTACGTGGGCATCGCCGGCATCCAGGTCCCGAGGCTCGCGGACGACGACGTCTTCGGCTCGGCATTCTCGCGGTTCCTCTGCGCAGCACTGCTCATCACCGCACTGGTCATGACGCCGATCCTGCTGCGAGCGGTTCGTCGGTCGCGGCGGTACCTGCGGGCGGCGACCGTCGTGGCGTCCCCGGCCCCGCAGGCCTGACGAGCACGGCCGCCCGGGTTCGCGTCCGCTGCTCATCGAGTGAGCAGAAAACGTCGAGTCCGCTGCGGCGACTCGACGTTTTCTGCTCACTGAACGCGCGAGCTCCGCCGCGCAGCCACCCCACCACCCGTAACCCGCAATTTACTTTCACCCCTGGCGCTCGCGCACGAAAGACGCTTTCATAGCGGGATGACGATCACCGAGCGGCCCGACCGGGTCGAGCGCGCCGACGCCTTCGCCCTCGTCCGCACCCAGTCGGCCACGATGCCGTCGAGCATGCGCGCCATCGCCGACGCCGTCCTCGAGGACCCGGCAGCCGCAGCCACCACGAACGCCGCTGAGCTCGCCGGCCGCGCGGGTGTCTCCCCTGCCACCGTCTCCCGCTTCGCCCAGCACCTCGGCTTCGCGAACTTCGCCGGCCTGCAGCGCAGCATGACCCGGGCCGTCGAACGAGGCATCCACGAGCGGGAGCACACCGAGATCCACGCCGGGGTCGCCGTCGACGACGACGTCGCCACGGTCATCGCGAAGGTCACCGAGGACGTCCGCGCCGTGATGGCCGACACCCGCGCCGCGCTCGACCCGCACGCCCTCGAAGCCGCGGCCGCAGCGGTGAGCAGTGCCCGCCGTGTCGTCCTGTACGGCGTCGGCGCGAGCGGCATCGTCGCGCGGGACCTGCACCTCAAGCTCGAACGCATCGGCATCGTGAGCTCGATCGCCGACGACCCGCACAACGCCCTGACCCTCGCGAGCGTCATCGGCGAGCACGACGTCCTGGTGCTCGTCAGCCACTCGGGCTCCACCACCGAGACGCTCGAGGTCGCCCACGCCGCCGCAGCCCAGCGCTCGACGATCGTCGCCATCACGGGCCACGCCAACGCCCCGCTCGCCACCACCGCCCACCACGTCCTGCTCGGTGTCGCCGGCGCCGAGAGCGCCCTCCGCCCCGCCGCCATGGGCAGCCGCATGAGCCAACTCGCCATCGTCGACGCCCTGTTCATCGTCGTCGCGCAGCGCACCGACGAGCGGTCCCAGCCGCTCCTCGCCCGCAGCCGCGACGCCGTCCGCACCCACCACCGGAACTGAGCACCACCATGAACCAGACGCACGAAACCCACGACGCCCTCCGCGACGAACTCGCCGCCCTCACCACCGAGGCGACCGACCACTCACTCGACGACATCGACACGATCTCCACGCTGGAAGCTGCCCAGCGCATGAACGCCGGCGACCGCAGCGTGCCTGCGGCACTGGAGCCGTGCCTCCCGGCCATCGCCCTGGCGGCAGACTCGATCGCCGCAGCGTTCGCGCGCGGCGGCAGACTCGTCTACATCGGCGCCGGCACGCCGGGCCGGCTCGGCGTGCTCGACGCCAGCGAGTGCCCGCCCACCTTCGGCACCGACCCCTCGCAGGTGGTCGGCGTCATCGCCGGCGGCGACGTCGCCCTGACCACCGCCGTCGAGGGCGCGGAGGACGACGAAGCAGCGGCCGTCCGCGACCTCGACGCGCTCGGCCTGACGGCCGACGACGTGGTCGTCGGGATCAGCGCGTCCGGCAGGACGCCCTACGTGATCGCAGCCATCCTGGAGGCCCGTCGCCGCTCCGCCCTGTCGGTCTCCGTCGCGTGCAACCCCGACTCGGCCGCGGGGCGGGAGGCGGACATCGCGATCGACGTCGTCGTCGGCCCCGAGTTCATCGCCGGCTCGACCCGCCTGAAGGCGGGCACCGCGCAGAAGCTCGTCCTCAACATGCTCACAACGCTCGCGATGGTGCGCAGCAACAAGACGTACGGCAACCGCATGGTCGACGTGCGGGCGACGAACGCGAAGCTCGTCGCGCGGGCGTTCTCGCTCGTGCAGGACGTCACCGGCGCTCCGTCGGCCGAGGTCCAGGCGGCGCTGGATGCCTCGGACGGCGAAGTGAAGACCGCCATCGCCGTGATCCTCACCGGTGCCTCGGCTGCTTCGGCCCGTGAGCGCCTCGTCGCTGCTTCCGGTTCCTTGCGCGCCGTGCTGTAGAGCTCTTTCCCCCTTTTCCGTTTCCTTTCCCCCGAGGAGCACAGCAATGCCCGATGCACAGCAACTCGCCCAGCAGATCCTCGACTCCGTCGGAGGCTCCGCGAACATCGCCGACGTGGAGAACTGCATGACCCGACTCCGGGTCGAGGTCGTGTCCACCGACGCGGTCGCGCTCGACGAGCTCAAGTCCACCGACGGCGTCATGGCCGCGCTGGCGGCCGGCTCGAACCTGCAGATCGTGCTCGGCCCGGGTCTCGTCGACCGCGTGGCCGACGGCCTGGAGGCACTGCGCGCGGCCGCCCCGTCGGCTGCGGCTGGTGGGTCCTCACCTGAAGAACTCGCGGCTCGCGGCGCGGAGATCAAGGCGACCGCGCGGGCTCGTTCTGACGGCCGCACGATGCGTGCGATCCGGAAGATCTCCGCGATCTTCATCCCGCTCATCCCGGCGCTGATCGCCTGCGGTCTGATCGCCGGGATCAACGGCATCCTGACGAACCTGGGGTGGGTGCCCGGCGTGACGCCGTTCCTCGGCGTGCTCTCGTCCGGCTTCCTCTCGCTGCTCGCCGTCTTTGTCGGGATGAACGCTGCGAAGGAGTTCGGCGGCACGCCCATCCTCGGCGGTGCGGTCGGCGGCATCATCGTCGCGGCCGGTGTCGCGAACGTGACCGTGTTCGGCGAGACCCTGGCTCCCGGGCAGGGCGGTGTGCTCGGCGCCATGGCCGGCGGCATCCTCGCCGCCTACGTCGAGCGCTTCATGCGGCGCGTGACGCCGGACGTCATCGCGCTCATCGTCGTGCCGACCGTCACCGTCCTGGTCGCCGGATCGATCACCCTCGGGATCCTGATGTCCGTCGCCGGTGTCGTCTCCGTTGCGATCGGGACCGCTGCGACATGGCTGCTCGCCAACGGTGGTGCATTCGCCGGCTTCGTCCTCGGAGGCTTCTTCCTGCCGCTCGTCATGACCGGCATGCACCAGGCCCTCACGCCGATCCACACCACCCTGATCGACCAGACCGGGTGGACCGTGTTGCTGCCCGTCCTCGCGATGGGTGGGGCCGGCCAGATCGGTGCGGCGCTCGCGCTCTGGATGCGCTTCCGTCGCAACGAGGCTCTTTCCCGCACGATCCGTGGTGCGCTGCCCGCCGGGCTCCTCGGTGTGGGCGAGCCCCTCATCTACGGTGTGACGCTGCCCCTCGGTCGGCCGTTCATCACCGCGTGCATCGGTGGGGCGTTCGGTGGCGGTGTCGTCGGGCTGTTCGACCAGCTCGGGCACTCCGTCGGGGCGATCGCCATCGGCGCCTCAGACCTGTCCTTGCTCCCGCTGCTGAACGGGTCGTCCGGGTACGGATGGGCCCTTCTCGGGTACGGGTCCGGGCTCATCGTGGCGTACGTCGTCGGGTTCGTGGCAACGCTGCTGTTCGGGGTGTCCGACTCGGTGCGAGCCGACCTCGAGGCGCAGTCGTCCGCACCGTCCGGCGACCCCGTCGCTCCGGACGCCCCGCTCGACGTGCAGGTCACGCCGGCTCACTCCGTGGGAGCTGCGCGCTGATGCGGTTGGGCGCGAGCGCGTACCTGGCGCATGCTCCGCTGGCTGGTCCGACCTTCGAGGCCGCCGCGGCCGCGGGTGCGACGCTCGCGTTCACCTCGCTGCACATCCCGGAGGATTCGCCCTCGGGTGCCCGAGCCGCTGCGACCGCGCTCGTGTCGGCTGCTGCGTCCTCGGGGCTGTCCGTCGTCGCCGATGTCTCCCCGAACACCGCTCGGTTGCTCGGGGATTCGCCGTGGGACTTCCTGCGGTCGATCGGAGTGGCCCGGGCGCGGATCGATTTCGGGTTCTCGGTCCCTGAGATCCTCTCGATCGCTGCCGTCTTGCCGATCGCCCTCAACGCGAGCACGCTGCGGGCCGCCGACCTGGCGCCGTTCGCTGACCTGGACGTCGAGCTGATCCACAACTTCTACCCGCGGGAGTGGACCGGGCTGGCGCTTTCGTCAGTGGCGTCGTCGGTCGCCGTTGCTCGGCAGTTCGGCTGGCGGGTCGGCGCGTTCATCGCCGGCGACTCCGTGCGGCGTGGGCCGCTCGGCGAGGGGCTGCCGACCGTCGAGGAGCACCGGACCATGCCGCCGTTGTTCCAGGCGTTCGAACTCGTCGATGTGGGCGTTGCAGATGTGTACGTCGGGGATCCGGCGCTGACTGATCACTCGTGGGAGCGGTTGGGGTCGTTCGTCCGGGATGACGTCGTCGTGCTCGACGGTGTTGCGGCGCCGGGTGTCCACCCGGTGGTCATAGAGGCGCTGGCGGTCCCCGATCGGAACCGGCCTGATGCGGCTGAGGCCATGATCCGGCTGGAGCATTCGCGGGAGCGGTTCGCCGGGTTGCCGCTGCCCGCGGTCGGTGGGCAGCCGAGACCCGCAGGGGCGGTCACCGTGCAGTTGACTTCGGCGGGGAGGTACTGCGGCGAGGTCGCGATCACGTTGCGGGACCTGCCTGCTGACGATCGTGTCGCCGTCCTCGGAGCACTCACCGTGCCCTTGGCGGCGTTGGGAGACCAGTCCCTCACAATCGTCCTCGGCTGACCCCGATTCCGCTGATCCTCGCGCCCATCCCACGAGGCGCCGACCTTCGACCAAGATTCCGGCAATGGAGCACTGGGAAGCGGATGACGCGCGGCGACGACACATGGCCCGATTCGGTCGTCGCGACACGGCGCCCGAGTTGGCTGTTCGCCGCGAACTGCACCGACGTGGGCGGCGCTTCTTCGTCGACCGGCGGGTGAGCGCGCGTTGTCGGGTACGGCCTGACCTCGTCTTCCCTCGCGCCAAGGTCGCGGTGTTCATCGATGGCTGCTTCTGGCACTACTGCGAGGAGCACGCCCACCTCCCGAAGGCCAATGCCGACCTTTGGCGCCGGAAGCTGCTGGCCAACCGTCAGCGCGATGCGCAGAACGAAGCGATCTTGGTCGCCGAGGGCTGGCGAGTCATCAGAGCCTGGGAGCACGACGACGTCTCTCGATCCGCAGATCGCGTGGAACACGAGCTCGAGCGATGGAGCTCGATCATCAACCGACGTCGCCCGTGTACAACGGAACGGTGCAGCAGACCATCGAAGTCGTCGCGGCAGTTCTGACACGAGCAGACGGGAAGATCCTCGTTTGCAGGCGCGCCGTGGGCCGCGCGTCGGCAGGGATGTGGGAGTTCCCCGGCGGCAAGGTCGAGAAGGGCGAGGGCGCCCGAGATGCCCTCAGACGAGAGCTCCGTGAGGAGCTCGCCATCGAGGGAGAGATAGGTGACTTGATCACTCGGGACACGACAGCTGTCGGGGACTTGCTGATCGACCTCGCTTGCTACCGCACGGCGCTGATCGGCGACGAACCGCTACGGAGTACCGACCACGACGAAATGCGGTGGACGAGCCCCGAACACTTGAATGGCTTGCACTGGGCGCTACCTGACCTGAAAGCGGTCGCCGCTCTGCGTCCAGGTCAGTCAAGCCCGTAACGTCGGCTCTCAGCCTTCTGCCAACGGCGATGATGGGCGAAGTACCGCTCCGTGGTCTCACTCCAAGCAGCGCAGGTCCGGCCGACTATCGCTTCCACGGCGAGGCCGAGGTCCGCGCTCATCGGAGTCCTCCGAGGACCGCGCTCGATCACTCCGCTCCGCCCGACCACCACGTAGCCGAGCTCGAACATCGAGTCGCACCCCAGCCGGCAAGCGGCCATCACCGTGTCTGTGCGGTGTCGTTCGGCGTTCGTCGTCTCGGCGCGTCGTTTGATGTGCGCAGTCACGAGCATCGCAACAGGAAGGTCACGGCCACAGAGGGCGCAGGGAGCCACGACATCGGCCCCGAACAAGTACCTCCGCAAGCGAGTCTGCTCGCCGCGGACTTGAACCACGACCTGTCGGTCCCCGCGGTAGTCGACAGTGGTTCCCGCTTCATCGAGCTCCGGCCAGGAGGTCAGCTGCGCTGCGTCGACCCGCAGCCCGACCTCATCCAACAACCAGTTCGCGAGAGAGCCCGTCACCTCCGACAGGTACACCTGCTTGACCGCGCCATCTCTCGAGAACGGCCAGCTCGTGACGTCCCGCTCGGTCCGTAGCTCGTGTGGGATGTCGGTGAGGACGATGGGAAGCTCCAGTTCCCGGATGCTCACTTGGAGCAGACGTCCGTCAACTGACCATGGCGTACTCGAGTGGTCGAACGGTGGCGGCCCGTCAAACGCCGGCCGGACAACCGTGCTCCAACCGCGGATCGCCTTGCGGGAGTAGTGGATGACCACGTCACCCTCGTCAGCGTCGAGCAAGCGATCCCAATGTGCGCGAGCAGTTCCCGTGATCTGACCCGTTCTCGGACGCGAACGTTTCGGCGCCCAGAGCATACTTGCCTTCAGCTCTTCTTCGAACGTCTGCCCTTGGTTGACCCAGAAGATCCGCACGCTTGCCCCATCGCCCGTTTTCCTAACAGGTGAGAGGCTAACGAACGGAATTCCGAAGAGCCAAGTCCTCCGCGGCCCTCGATGCGGTCTCTGTGGTCTTCCGCTCAGCGCGGACCATCGAGCCGCAACAACATCGCCAAGTCGGCGAACGGGGCAAACACGTCACTCGAGTCCCACGGAGTGGCTTCTCCTCGAAGCCAGAACCCATGTCGTTGCAGAGCGCTCAGAGAAACTGCGCGAGGCGACGGCGCAACGCTGTGTCGGCCACGTAGACGTACGTTCCTCGGACACCGCGCGTGAGAAGCACCGAGTAGATGTTGCTCACGAAACGTTGGAGATCGCTGTCTGAGTACGAGATCCCGAGCCGCGGATTGTTCTCCATGCCCTTCTTGTCGAAGTAGTTCGACCGGTCGAACACCATCTCCTTCGAGACCGGGTCGAAGCGCATGTCAGGGCCGATGATGACCCCTACGTAGTTCAGGTCGTACCCCTGCACAGTGTGGATCGAGCCGACTTGGTCGACGGCACCCGGTGAGGTGATCCAGTCAGTCTGTGTCTGGTTCCACTGGAACTCGCGACCGTCGATCTCGATGTCGATGGCGCTCTTGTCGTGCTTGCTCTTCCACTTCCAGGCGTAGCCAGCGACGAGCCGTGAGAGACCCACTTCCTCATCGCGTGCCCGGATGGCATCGTGCATCTCACCCAGATCGTCGAACATGCGGAACTCGTAGTCGCCGAAGGTCCTCGGTTCTGGCGACTCCCCCCTCATGATCGCGCGCACGTAGGACACGTAGTCGGCTCCGCCCTGGACGCGCATCTGCGTGAAGAGCCGGTAGTGACGGTCATGCTGCCTCGCCGCGTTCACGAGGTCCTTCTGCAGTTCCTGCGGTAGGTCCGCAGGTCGGACACTCTGTTCCGAGTCGATCAGGAAGATCTGGTGTGTGCTCCGGTCGCGAATCCAGTCGACCTGCGTGAAGTGATCAGCGTCGGCACCGAAGAGCTGCTGATTGATCTCGCCGAAGCTCTTGTTCTGCAGTCCCGATGCCTGGTTCGCGCGGTGGTTCAGTCGGTGCGACTCGTCAACGACCAGCAGGTCCCACTTCTCAGTGCTCCTCCCGACTTCGAAGGGAGTGAGCACCATCGTCTTCTCGAGGCCAGGGGTCTTGCGGAACACCCTCTTCAAAGAGGAGCGGAGTGCCTGCTGCGGCACGACGAGACCGACACGAAAGCCAGCCAGCAGGTCACGGTTGTCCTCGGTGAAGTAGTCCGAGAACATCGAGTCACCGTCCACCTCGTCGACCCCGACGCCGTTCGCGATGTCCCGGAGCAGCTTGAGCAAGTAGACGGCGACGATCGTCTTGCCCGTGCCCGGGTCGCCCTGCACGACGATGGTGCTGCCGGAGCCGGCCAGCAAGTCGTCGAACAGCCCCTCGAGGATGTCCTCCATCACGACGGCCTGATCACGGTTGAGCGCTTTGAACGGCGAGAGCTTGAACAGCTCGCTGTTCTCGATCTCGGCGATGCTGCGTGTGAAGAGCTTCTGCTTGCGCAGCGCTTCGAAGATCTCCTCGAAGGTCTCTCGGTACCGCGCGCGGTCGTAGTAGTCCGCGTCCACGACGCCCTTGTTGCTGTTGAGGACCGTGTACTTGTCGTCCCCAGCGAACAGGCCGATGAGTTGCGACTCCAGGTCCAGACACACCGACTTGTTGAAGGTGCTGTCGAGCACAAGGCGCACTGCCTTCAACGACCGACGTTCCGCGGAGTCGAGGTGCTGCCGCATGCGGGAAGCCGTGTTGAGCGTCTCGCCGACGTACACACGCTTGCCGTCGTCGAGGATGTAGACGACCGGCCAGTTCAGGAACCGAGGATCCTCTTCGCGCCACAGCCGCAGGTGCGGCTCGTTGAACGGGAGCTGCGCGATGTCAAAGCTGGTCATACTTCGTGCTTCGTCCTCGGGCCTGGTCGACCGGGTACTTGTCCCGGGTGACGGCGAGCTTCTCGCGGATGATCTCCGCGGGATCGAAGCCGAGTCGATCGGCGAGGAGATGGCAGTAGGTCAGGACGTCCGCGAGTTCCGAACGGACTCGATCGACGTCGGCATCCGGGGCCCACTGGAAACACTCGAGCAGCTCCCCGGCCTCGATCGAGATGCTCTTCGCCAGGTTGTCCGGTGAGTGGAACTGCGCCCAGTCTCGCTCTTCAACGAACGCGCGAATTTCCACGCGCAACCCCTCATCCGTCATGTCGGCACGGTAGCAGGCAGTTGGCGTCACGCAGACGAGCGACGAGGGCGCGGAAACGCGGCTCCCACCCGAATGGGTGCTGGCCGGACTGGTCGCGTCACGCGAAGATGGACGCCGAAAACAGCCACGATGTGAGGGGAACACTCAGTGCTACGCAGAGCCGAGAACGTGTCGATGAGACACCGCGTGAACTTGTTCACGCGCAGGGGCCGGGTCGAACTGACCGTCGGACGTTCGACCTACTACGTGGGCGCAAACCTCCGGAAGGACGAGCTCAGCGAGGCCTTCGCTTCATCTGATCGCGCGCCGATCAAGATCGGCCGCGTGAAGGAACGCCAGTACTGGTGGTTCCGGAGCCGTTGGTTCTGGGACAACGACAACCTGCTGCCGGAGCAGGTCTTCGCGCTCCTCGAGACACGAGATCGGCGGCAGGCATCAACTATCGCTCGGGCGCACACCATCGCGAACAGCCCTTTGCAGCCCGTCGAGTACCGCCGCGGCGCAATCCCGAGTGACGTGAAGCAACTCGTCTGGGCTCGCGACGGCGGACGGTGCGGCACCTGCGGCTCGAACTCCGAGCTGCAGTTCGATCACGTCATCCCGGTGTCACGCGGTGGAAGCAGCGAGCCGGAGAACCTCCAGGTCCTTTGCGGACCGTGCAACCGGCGCAAGGGCGTCGCTGTCGGTTGAGAGACGAGTGGCGGAGGACCTGGCGGGATCGAGAGACTGGACGGGTGACGCGCCCTGACCCCGCCCTCGCACGAACACTCCTCCTCATCACGACATTGATCACGATCGCATCCCTGGTCGGGTGCACTCAGAGCGATCGCGGTGGAGGATCAGCATCAGATGCACGAGACGACATGGTCGCTCTGGTCCAACAGACCATCCATGCCGCTGGTGGCGAATGGACACCCCTCTCGGACAAACCAGCATCGTCAGAGTGCTCGACTGCGGAGAGCAAAGCAGGCGTCACGTTCTCATGGGACCAGGAGCGTCCCGGCACTCACGACCCAGAGTCGCTCATCCGCAAGGTCGAGAAGACGTGGAAGCAGGTCGACTACGACGTGACCATCCGGCGGGACACGATCGACGACGGTCGGCCGCTCTGGTCTGCGGTCACCACCGGCCAGGCCGTCGAGTCGATCTCGGTGTACGCAAGCCCTCGACGGGTGTCGATCGAGGTTCAGTCGCGATGCGGCGAGGGAGACGTCGCGGACTTCGCATGACGGCGGGCGAACGCGTGGCATGATCCACAAGAGACGCAGCACCAACCGGCACCGCGCCTCCCGTCCCTCACACCGTCGTCACCTCACCACGCCAACACGAACCGCCCCCGCGTCCCCCCAGCCTCCAACCGCTCATGCGCCTCCCCAGCCCGCGAGGCCGGCAACACCTCCGCCACCCGCGGCACCACAGTCCCTCCTTCGACCGCATGCCGCAGCTGCTCGAGCTTGTCGAACGACCGGTACTCCGAGAACACCGCGACCTGCTCGAACCGGATCCCCCGCGAGCCGTCCCCCGACCATCCCCGCACGTCCAGGAACACTCCTCCGTCCCGAACAGCATCGACGACGACCCCACGCTGCACCGCAGCATCGGCGAGCGCATCGACCCCGTCCGGCACGAGCGCACGGACAGCGGCAGCGAACCCATCACCACGCGGCACGATGTGCGCCGGCCCGAGCGACCGAACCAGCGCTTCGTCGGCCAGAGCAGCATCCGCGATCACGGTCAGCCCAGCGGCGACGGCGAGCTGCACCACGTAGTTCCCGAGCAACCCGGCAGCGCCGGTCACGGCGAGCGTGTCCCCACGGGACAGCCCGGCGAGCGACAGGATCTGCAACGCGGTCAGCCCGTTCATCGGCACGGTGGACGCGGCCTCGAGCGACGTCCCGCGAGGAGTCCGCGTGAACGACCCCACCGGCGCCACGAGCTCCTGGACGTACGCCCCGCCGTGCGTGCTGAGCGGCAACGCGATCGCCATGACCTCGTCGCCGACCTCCCACCCGGTGACGTCGGGCCCGACCTCGTCGATGACACCGGCGGCGTCCATCCCCGGCACGTACGGCGGCGAGGCCTGCGAGCTGTCCCGCTGCCCGGCTCGCACCCCCGTGTCGGTCGGGTTCACGGCGAAGGCCTGCACCCGGATCCGCACGGACCCCGCACCGGCGTGCGGTTCCGGCACCTCGTGGACGGCGAGGGCCTCCGGCCCTCCGAACTGTTCGACTCCGACGACCTGCATCCTCCCGGTCTACGCGGACGTTGCTTGACGCAACCTGACGCGACCCACCATCGGACGGGAGGCACAGCGTCAGCCCGCCCCGCGCCTCCCGCCCGTCAGGGGGTGCGGTCCACGGCACGTGGTGCGCCATGCTGGCTCGGTGCGTTTCGACGAACTCCTCACCCGGTCCGACGGTCCCGCGATCGCCGAGGAACTTGCCTCCCTCCGCCGCCCCGCCCGGTACGTCCTCGAGGGCATCCACCAGGAGTCCCGGCAGAAGTACTCGCAGTTCCGCGTCGACGTCGACGAGGCCGCGCAGACCTGGACCTTGGTCCGCCAGCGCGCCAAGCCGGTCTCCTACCGCGACGGCGTGCTGCACGAGCCCGACGACGGCCCGATCGAGGTGTCGTTCGCCCGGAGCATGGTCTCGTCTCCCGTCGTCCGGATGGCCGTCCCCGACCTGATGCTCCGGTGGGGCCGCGCCACGGACGACGTCCACCCGATCCTGGTCCAGCACATCGGCCAACACTCGATCCTGGTGACCTTCGAGCACGGCGAGGACCCGGCGTTCCGCTCGACGCTGGTGATCGACGAGCGCGACGGCATCGCCCGCCGTTCGTACGAGTACGGCGAGGCCACGATCATCACGATCGTGCGGACCGCCGAGCCGGACGAGGTCCTGCCCCGCGCTCGCTTCGTGCAGCCGACGGACTGGATCCGGCCGCAGTACTGAGACGGTGACGGTTCCGGTTCACGATCCCCGACGATCGCGAACCAGAACCGTCAGCGCTCCGGCACGAGAACACCACCGCCCGCCGAGAACGCGGGACCCTCGGCCTCGAGGACGGCCCGGGGATCGCGGCCGTCCGAGGCGTCCGGCCAGCGCAACCCCGGCGCCACGGTGCCACTCCCCTGCAGGACCCGGTGTGTCCTGCGGATGTGGGTCCCCGCCAGGTGCGCGCCCACCGCAGCTTGCAGCGTGGTCTCACGGACGTCCATGGTCGCTCCCCAGCCGGATGAGTGACCGTTCTGCACCGGCCCACGCGATGAGCGCCGGGTCATGGGTCGCCACGACGACAGCGCTGCCCGATGCACGCAGCGCGTCGAGACCGCTGCGGACGCGTGTCGCGCTCTCGGTGTCGAGCGACGCGGTGGGCTCGTCGGCGAGGACGAGTCGTGGCCGCTGCGCCAGCACTCGTGCGACGGCCACTCGCTGCTGTTCGCCGCCGCTCATCGTCCCAGCACGAGCATCCCGCCGACCACCGAGCCCGACGATCAGCAGCGCCTCGTCGATCCGATCGCTGAGTGCCGCCCGGGTGACGCCACGGGGCCGCAGCACCCGCAGGTTCTGGGCAACGGTCCACTCTGGCACGACGGCGTGGTCCTGCACGACGAGGCCGATGGTGTCTCGGCGCAGTCCACGCCGCTCCCCCTCGCTCGCCGTGTGCAGGTCAGTGCCGTCGACGACGACCCGACCCCGCGGCGGTCGTTCCAACCCGGCGAGGCAGCGGAGCATCGTGCTCTTCCCCTGTCCGGACGGTCCGCGCAGGGCAAGGGCCTGTCCGGCGCCGAGCTGGAACGTGATGTCGTTCCAGAGCGTCCGCCCGGCGATGTCGTAGCCGATCCCCTCGATGCTGAGTCGCTGGTGCTCGGTCATCGGCGTGGCCTCTTTCGGTGGTGTGTGGCGGCGAGCAGGACGGACAGCGCGACTGCGGTGAGCACGCCGACTGCCCCGGCCGTGCTGGCAGCGAACAAGGCGCCACTGCCGGCACCGGTGCTGTCGTCGCCGACGAGTACGGTCACGGCGGTGGTCCCGGCGGCGATGCCGCTCGCGACGAGCACGAACCGCGCGTGCTGCACCGCGGGATGCCGGCCGACCAGGAAGCGCAGCCGTGCTGCTCGTCGATGCCGCGTCCGGTGATCGGCGATCAGGGTGGCGGCAGCGAACAGGATCGCGAGCACCGTCCCGGCCGAAGCGGCGAGGATGACGGCGCGGGATGTCCGGACGGCCGCGAGCGCTCGTTCGAGCACGGCACCGACTCGGTTGATCTGCGTGACGACGTCGAGCAGGTCAGCGTCCGTGAGTTGCTGGACGAGCGCGGTCCGGTCGGCGAACCGGACCTCGCCGTTCCGGGTCGCGGTGCCGAGTCGGTTCGGCGGCAGGTCCCGCACGTCGGTCACCACGATGACGGGCACGTCCGCGCCGGTGGTGGTGCGTGGCAGCACCCAGTCGATCCAGCGGTCTGCGGCGGCGACGATCGGTGCGGTCGATCCGACGACCTCGGTGTGGATCGGGACGACTCGGGGCGCTTGCTCGTCGTCCACCTCCCAGCCGTCGTCGAAGCTCTCCCGCACGCCGTCGGCGATCGCGGCGATGTCGGTCGCCACCGACTCGGGGACCAGCACGGTGACACCGTCACGGTCGTCCCCGACCAGCTGCTCCGCCCGGTCTCCGGCGACCAGCAGCGCGTCCTGCATGAACGTCGTCTGCGCCAGCTCGGCGGTACCGGTGGCGAGGGCAGCCAGCGCAACGCGCCCGAACGCGTCCTCGTCGGCGATTGAGGCCATCCCGACCCCCAGGACCACGTCGTCGCCGTCGGCGGTCTCGGAGCGCAGCGATCGCTCGAGCTCGGAGGCCGTCCGCTCCTGCTCGACGAGGACACTGGTGCTCACGGTCAGGATGCTGACGAGTGCAACACCGCACAGTGCCACGACGGTCGGGCGCCAGACCGGGGCCGCGAGGCTCGTCCACCTGCGGCGGCCGACGACGGAGCAGACGACGTGGAGTCCGACGACACCGACGAAGGCGGCGGGGAGCATCACTCCGGCGAGCCCGACGCTGAACGACCAGATCGTCGGCGATGCCCCGCGGACGAGCAAGTAGACGGCGAGCGCCCCGCACACCACCAGGGAACAGACGACGAACAGCCCCGCTGTCTCGAGGGCTTCACGAGCGGCGATGCGTTTCGGTGACCATCCGGCGAGTCCGCGGAGCCGCTGTCGGCTGTCCCGCCGGTCCGACTCCGCGACCACGGCGATGACGACTCCGAGCGCGATGCACGCCACGATCGCCAGGACGCCGGGCTGCCCGATCACCGCTGGTGCCAGTACGCGGACCGTCGGGGTCGCGTCGACGAACTCGAATTCCGCAGTGCGCAACGCGTCGAGGAAGGCACCGACTTGCACGGCCGATCCGTCGACCGCGTACGACCAGACGATGACGGCGTCACCGATGTCGCTCGCCGGCCGGTCGACGACGTTCCCCCAGAACACCGGCGCTGGGACGGAGCCGGCGAACGAGTACGCGGTGACGGTGTCCGGCGCGCCGGAACGATCCGGCACGACGAGGGCGAGCGAGACGTCGTGGTCCTCGGCCAGTTCCGTGAGCTGCTGGATGTGCTCCTGCTTGGTCGGACCGAGCGGCAGGTCGACCATGTCGATCGTCGTCCGGCCGGTGAGGTACCCGCTCGCCTCACCACTCCCGACCACGAACACGATCAGGCCGACGAGCAGGAGCGGTACGGCCGCCACCGCGAGGACGGTGGCGGCCGCGAAGTTCCGGATCAGTAGATCGCCCAGAAGGCCTGGTTGCCCCACAGTGCTTTCGGGCGGCTCGCGCCGGCGATCTTGCCCTTCGCGATCCGTCCCGACGACTTGGTCACGCCGGAGGACTTGACCGAGGTGCTGTGGGTGTACCGACGGTTGTCGTAGGCGGAGACGACCTGGTGGCCGATCACGCCGTACGACCACGTGCCGCCGCCGACGACGGTCGTGGCGTCGGTACGGAGGTCGTCGGCGGACGCGCTGCCGCCACTGGCGGTTGCGTCATCCGGAGCAGCGTGTGCGACACCGGCGCCGAGGACACCGCACAGCGTTGCAGCCGCGATGACGGCCGAGAGCTTTCTGAAGCGCTTCATGGAAGGGCCTTTCTGCTGGGGGAACGGGAGGGCCGCGTCGACCCCGCACCGAGCCAAGCAGAGCGACGCCAGAATCTGAAGTTCCGGATATCTCGAATACGACATGCTCGCGTCCTTCCCGCACCATCCCCCGATCGGAGGATGCAGCATCACCGCCCCCACCGATCCCCCGCGGCGCCCCACCGGCCAGGCTGGACCCATGCCCGAGTCCCCCGCCATCGAGGTCCAGCACCTCAGCAAGCAGTACGCCACCGGCAAGGTCGCCGTCGACGACGTGAGCTTCACCATCCAGCCCGGCGAGACCTTCGCCCTCCTCGGCCCGAACGGCGCCGGCAAGTCCACGACGGTCGAGATCCTCGAGGGGTACCGGTCCCGCTCGGCCGGCGAGGTCCGCGTCCTCGGTCACGACCCCGCACGGACGAGCCGCAGCCACAACGCACGCATCGGCATCGTCCTGCAGACCAGCGCCGAGTCCCCGAAC
This sequence comes from Curtobacterium sp. PhB172, assembly GCF_003752545.1. Taxonomy (NCBI): domain Bacteria; kingdom Bacillati; phylum Actinomycetota; class Actinomycetes; order Micrococcales; family Microbacteriaceae; genus Curtobacterium; species Curtobacterium sp. PhB172. The sequence goes on along the minus strand of NZ_RKIF01000009.1, from coordinate 19,575 downwards.
GTCACGGTCGCCGAGCAGCTGAACCACTTCGCGACGCTGTACCCGAAGCACCGCAGCGCCGAGGAACTCCTCAGCGCGACGGGACTCGAGACCCAGCGCAACACCCGCATCGCCCGGCTCTCCGGAGGCCAGCGCCGCCGCGTCGACGTCGCCCTCGGCATCATCGGCCGCCCCGAGGTGCTGTTCCTCGACGAACCGACCACGGGCTTCGATCCCGAGGCCCGCCGGCAGTTCTGGGACCTCCTGCGCCAGGTGCAGTCCGAGGGCACGACGATCCTGCTCACCACGCACTACCTCGACGAAGCCGCACAGCTCGCCGACCGGGCAGCGGTGATCGCCGACGGGAAGCTGCTCGACATCGCCCCGATCGACGAGATCGGCGGCACCGAAGCCCGCACACCACGAGTCCGCTGGCGCGACGACGCCGGCGACCTGCACGACGAGCGCACGAGCGACCCGACAGCCCTCGTCCGCAGCGGCACGACGGCCATGCACGACCTCGAAGTCATCCGCCCGTCCCTCGAGGACGTCTACCTCGGAATGGTGGGCCAGAAGTGACCACTGCGACCAGCCGCATCTCGTACGAGATCCGCTCCTACTTCCGCGCCCCCGACGCGGTCTTCTTCACGTTCCTCTTCCCCATCATCATGCTGGCGCTGTTCTCGGTGGCCTTCGCGGACGCCGACCCGATCCGCGCCGTCGCCAGCAACGGCCGACCGATCAGCGTCGACTACGCCACCTACTACCTGCCGGGCTTGGTCGCGACGGGCATCCTGCTCTCCGGCACCCAGTCCCTCGGCGTCGACATCGCGACCGAACGCAGCGACGGCACGCTGAAGCGCCTCGGCGGCACACCGCTGCCGGTCCTGAGCTACTTCGTCGGCAAGATCGGCATGGTCCTCGTCACGACCATCGCGCAGACGGCACTGCTGCTCGGGATCGCGAGCCTGGTGTTCGGTGTCGACCTGCCGACCGACGCGAGCAACTGGGGCGTCTTCGCGGGCGTGATGGTCCTCGGCATCGCCACCAGCTGCGTCCTCGGCATCGCGATCTCGGCGCTCCCCCGCGAGGGCCGCCGCGCCACCGCCACGATCGTCCCCATCGTCCTGGTGCTGCAGTTCATCTCCGGCGTCTACCTGCCCTTCACCCAGCTGCCCGACTGGCTGCAGAACGTCGCCTCCGTCTTTCCCCTGCGCTGGATGGCGTCCGGCATGCGGTCCGTCTTCCTGCCCGACGCGTTCGCGTCCGCCGAGCCGGGAGGCGCGTGGCACCTCGCCCTCGGAACGCTCGTGTTGGTCGCGTGGCTGGTCGGGGGCACGGTGGCCTGCGCCCTCACCTTCCGCTGGAACCGCAAGGACTCCTGATGGCGCCGGGCAGGTGGGATGCTGTCGTCATGAGCGGTGAGACGTGGGTGCGCAACCGGTGGTTGCACGTCTTCTTCGCGGGCACGATGCTCCTCACCGCCGTGATCACCGCGCTCGGCTGGTCCCCGTGGTCGACCCGCTGGCCGGCCTACCTGGCGGTGGTGGTCCTCGTCGTGGCGTACATCGCGTACGGGCACCGTGGCTACGACGGCCCCCGAGCCGCCGCCACGTTCCTGCCGCTCGTCATCGCCGCCGCCCTCGTGCTGCCGGCAGTCGTGCCGAGCACCGCGTTCGTGCAGTGCATCGTGTTCCCGCTCGTGTGGGTGCAGACGGAGCGCGTCCGTACCGCGGTCCTGCTGTCCATCGCCGTCGGGCTCGCGAGCGGCATCGGTTTGCAACTGTCGAGCGGCCCGGACGCCCTGGTCAGCACCCTGCTCATCGAGGGCATCAGCGTGATCGGTGCCTGCGCGATGGGCGTGTGGATCTCGAGCGTCGCCGGTCTGTCCGAGGAGCGCCGCCAGCTCGTCGAGGAGCTCCGCGCCACCCAGCAGTCCCTCGCCGACGCGAACCGCACCGCAGGCATCGCGAGCGAACGGGAGCGCCTGGCCCGCGAGATCCACGACACCGTCGCGCAGAACCTCGCCGGCATCGTCATGCTCACCGAACGGGCTCGCGGCGACCTGGCGAACCACCGCTCCGATGCGCTGGAAGAACGACTCACCGTCCTCGAGGAGTCCGCCCGCGCCGCCCTCGAGGAATCCCGCACCCTCGTCGCAGCCGGAGCCGCAGGCATGACCCGCGACAGCCTCGCCGGTGCCCTCCACCGCCTCGCCGAACGGCACACCCGCGAGACCGGCGCGGTCGTCACGGTCGACGCGGCCGACTGCGCGCTCGACCGTGATGCGCAGGTGGTCCTGCTGCGGGTCGCGCAAGAGGCCCTCTCGAACGTCCGCGCGCACGCCGGCTCCGACTCGGCACAGGTCCATCTGGTTTCCGAGGACGGGCAGACCGTGCTGCGGATCACCGACGACGGCGCCGGGTTCGACCCCGAGCAGCCCACGGGCGGGCACGGGCTGCGCGGGCTGCGGGAGCGCCTCGCCCTCGCTGGCGGCACCTGCACGATCACGAGCGCCCTGGGCCGGGGCACCGTCGTCGAGGCGATCCTGCCCACCGGAGCCGCACCGGGCCTCCCGTCCGCCGTTCGCCACCCCGTGACGGAGGTGACCCGGTGATCCGCGTCGTGGTCGCTGACGACCACCCGATCGTCCGCTCGGGCATCGTCGCACTGTTGCAGGACGCCGACGACATCGACGTGGTGGGCCAGGCCAGCGACGGTCGTGCAGCGGTGTCGGTGGTGCTAGCCGAGCGCCCCGACGTCGTACTGATGGACCTCCGGATGCCCGAGCTCGACGGCGATGCGGCGACGGCGGAGATCCTCGCGGCCGAGCCAGGCGTCCGCGTCCTGATCCTGACGACGTACGAGTCCGACGACCAGATCCTCGCGGCCATCGAGGCCGGGGCCACCGGGTACCTGCTCAAGGCGGCCCCGGAGTCCGAGATCCTCGCCGGGGTGCGGGCGACCGCGCGGGGCGAGACCGCACTCGCTCCCTCGGCTGCCGCTGCGCTGGTCCGACGAGCAACGGGTTCGTCGGCCGTGGCTGCCGGCCCGTCGCTGACCCCGCGCGAACTCGAGGTCCTGCACCTCGTCGCCCAGGGCAACTCGAACCCGGCGATCGGCCGCGCGCTGTTCCTCAGCGAGACGACGGTGAAGACGCACCTCGGGCACGTGTTCGAGAAGCTCGGCGTCAACGACCGCACCCGTGCCGTGACCCGCGCGATGGAGCTCCGCCTGCTCCCCTGATCCCCGGCGCACTTCGTGAGCAGAAATGGTCGGGTGCACCAGAGCCACCCGACCATTTCTGCTCACCATGTGACGCGCGCCCTGCCATCGCGACGCGCGCCCCGCTCAGTGCTCCGCGTCCGCCCCCTCCGGTCGGACGCGGAGCACCCGCGCTGTGGGGGTGGACCCGCCGTTCGTGACCTCGAGCGAGCCTGAAGCGGCGTCCCACGCCACGGACCACGACCCGAGTGCCGTCGGGAACAGCGGCTCGACGACCACCGCCTGCCCGGCGAACGCCGGCAGCGGCAACGGCACCGACGCCGATGCACCGGGCAGCGACCACACGGACAGGTACAGGTCGCCCGAGGCAGCGTGCAGGCCGAGTGCGACCCACGGGTCCTCCCAGGCGGGCAGTCCGAGGGGCCAGACCGGGGCGGACGCCTCGACGACGTCCAGGACCTGCCGGTGCGCAGCGATGGCGTCGCCCACCACCGCCCGCTGCGACGACGACATCTCGTTGAGGTACCCGGACAGGTACATCCGCCCGAGCACCCCGTTCACGAGCGAGAGCGTGAACAGCTCCGGGTCCATCGTCGGTGCCGGGTAGGCCCAGTTCCCGGCCTGCTCGGGCAGCATCGCGGCGGGGGCAGCAGCCGCGATCGATGCCGACAGCACCGGGTCCTGCTGGTCCGAGGTCGACTGCATGTGCAGCCGGGACAGCATCGCGGAGTCGGCGCGCATCGCTCCCGAGGCGCAGTTCTCGATGAGCAGTGCCGGGTACCGATCCTGCACCGCGTCGATCCAGTCGAGCAGCGCACGCTGGTGGTCGAGCATGCCGGAGAACGGCCCCGTCATGGTGTTGTTGTCCATCTTGAAGAACGTCACGCCGAGCGACCCGACCAGTCGATCGACGACCGCGTCGAGGTGCGCCCGCGCGGCCGGCGACCGGAGGTCGAGCAGGTGCCGTCCGTGCTCGGCGACCCGCACTCCCTGGTGGTGGACGAAGGCGTCGTCCGGCAGGGTCGCGGCCAGCGGCGAGTGGATGCCGATGACCTCGGGCTCGAGCCACAGCCCGGCCTGCATCCCCCGCGACCGGATGTGGTCGATGACGAACCCGAGCCCGGTCGGGAACCGCGAAGCCGCTTCCTCCCACGCCCCGACGGTGTCCCACCAGTGCCCCTCGGCGTACCAGCCGGCGTCGATGCAGAACAGGTCCGCTCCGGCGTCGGCAGCGGCGTCGATCAACGGGAGCAGCTTCTCGGTGGTCGGGTCCCCCATGAGCGTGTTCATGTAGTCGTTGAACACGAGCGGCAGGGCTCGATCGGCCTCGCGCACGTGCCGGAACGCCCGACGCTGCGCCGTGAGCACCGCGAACGCCCCACCGACCGAGCCGGCGATCCCCACCGACACCGGCACGGACACGAACGGCTGCCCCGGAGCCACGACCGCCGTCCACTGGTGCTCCTGGTCGGTCGGCCCGCTCAGCAGCAGGTACGCGTGCCGTCGGGTCTCCCCGAGCTCGTACAACCACGGCCCGTTGTGCTCGACCTGCCAGACGAGGGCGTAGGGCCCAGCACCAGCGGACGCAGCAGGCGTCAGCACGCCGATCGGGAGCGCCTCGCCGGTCGACCACGACCCTCGGTTCTGCACGACGGCGCGGCTGCGGGGCGGGTGGTGCTGCGCCTCGCGGTCGATGCGCGCCACCCCGATCGACCGCAGTGGATCGGTCCGCCACCGGCTCTCGGCCGCCCAGTCGTTGTCCGCGTGCACGAGGGCCAGGTCGTCGACACCGACCCCGGAGTCGGTCAGGAACGCCCCGGTCGCGAACGACGACACGAAGTCCACGACGTGCTCACCGTCATCGGCGGACACCTCGGTCCACGTCTGGAAGCCCGTGACGTCGGCGCGCGCCCGGAACACCGACTCGACCTGGAGGCCCGTGGCCACGTCCGCCTGCACGATCCGGAACCACGGATCGGTCGCGTCGTCGGACCCACGCCACGACACGGGGCGCAGTCGCGCCCCGATCGTGGAGTCCACGTGCCGGTACCCGCCCGGGAACCGCCCGTGTCCGATCGTCGTCAGCTCCACCAGCGGCTGCGGGTCGTCCGGCCCATCGAGGAGCGCCCCGTCGGCGCGTGCTCCGCCGGCGCGCGCTCCGCCGGCCGCCACGAACGACACGAGGGCGGCGGGCTGGTCGTCGCCGATCCGGAACCGTGCCGAGAACCCGGGCGTGACCCAGTCGGCGAAGGCTCCGCTCACCGTGCGCCGACCGGAGCGGGCTCGCTCGACACCCACGCCCCGACGCCGTGGTCGTAGCAGGTGGTGTTGTCGATCTTCGAGCGGTCGAGCGCGCTGCCCGAGGTCACCTTGCGGTCGATGCGCTCCGGGTCGGGGGCGGCCTCGGCGAGCAGCCGGGTGTAGTCGTGCTGCGGGTCGAGGATGACGGCGTCGGACGGCCCGCGTTCGACGACCCGGCCGCGGTAGAGCACCAGGATCTCGTCGGAGAAGTGCCGTGCGGTCGCCAGGTCGTGCGTGATGTAGAGCACGGCGAGGTGGTCCTCGCGCTGCAGGCGGCCCATCAGGTTGAGCACGCTGAGCCGGATCGACACGTCGAGCATCGACACCGGTTCGTCGGCGATGAGCACCTGGGCTCCGGGGGCGAGTGCGCGGGCGATGGCGACGCGCTGCCGCTGTCCACCGGAGAGCTCGTGCGGGCGGCGGCTCGCGAAGTCCTCGTCGAGGTTGACGCGGCCGAGCAGTTCCCGCACCTTCTCGGCGGTCTCGTCGGCACCTCGGGCTCGGTGGTGCAGCTGCAGCGGCCGGGCGATGTGGTGCTCGATCGAGTGGAACGGGTTGAGCGACGCGAAGGGGTCCTGGAACACCATCTGCACGTGCCGGCGGTACATGCTGCCGACGACGGGGGTGCCGTCCTCGAGCCGCACGTCGATCGAGCCGCGGGTGGTGCTCTCGAGCTTGGCGAGCATCCGGGCGATGGTGGACTTGCCCGAGCCGGACTCTCCCACCAACGCCACGGTCTTCCCGGGCAGCAGCTCGAACGACACGTCGTCGACGGCGTGCAGGGTGGTGCGCTTCAGGCCCTTGCGGGTGTGGAAGTCCTTGCCGAGGTGGCTGACGGTCACGCTGGTCATCGGATCTCCTCGTGGACGGCGGCTGCGTGGTCGTCGACGCCGGAGCGGATGAACGCGCCGCGCTCCCCCGACAGGCTCGGGAACGACTGCAGCAGCTTCTGCGTGTACGGGTGCTTCGGGTCGTGCTGGATGACCGAGGCCCGGTCGCACTCGACGACCTCGCCGCGCAGCATGATCGCGATGCGGTCGCTGATCTCGAGCAGCAGCGGCAGGTCGTGCGTGATGAACACGACGGCGAACCCGAGCTCGTCGCGCAGTCGGACGATCTCGCGCAGGATCTCGCGCTGCACCACGACGTCGAGGGCGGTGGTGGGCTCGTCCATGATCATGATCTGCGGTTCGAGCAGCATCGCCATCGCGATCATCACGCGCTGCCGCATGCCGCCCGACAGCTCGTGCGGGTACGCGGTGATGCGGGACGGGTCGACGCCGACGCGGCTCAGGGCGTCCTCGGCGATCGCGCGGCGCTCCTTGCGGCCCAGGTCGCGCCGGTGTTCCTTCAGGGCGTCGTCGAGCTGCGCCCGGATGGTGGTGACCGGGTTGAGGGCGTTCATCGCGCCCTGGAACACCATCGACAGCTTCGACCAGCGCACGGCCCGCAGCTGTTCGTGCGGCAGGCCGAGCAGGTCGATGTCGGTGCCGTCGCGGTCGTGGAACGTGATGCTGCCCGAGGCGACCTTCGCCGGCGGTCGGTGCAGCCGGGTGATGGCGTAGGCCAGGGTCGTCTTGCCGCAGCCGGACTCCCCCGCGAGCCCGAGGATCTCGCCGGGGGCCAGGGTGAGCGACACGTCCTTGACGGCGTGCACGGGGTGTTCGGTCTCGTAGACGACGTCGAGGTGGTCGATCGTCAGCACGGCTTCGGCACTCATCGGACGAACTCCTTCGTGGTGCGTGCGGAACGCGAGGCGCGGGCGGCCCGCTTGGCGCGACGTTCGCGCCGCCGCTGGGCACGTACGTTCGCCAGTCGTGGGTTGATGACCTCGTCGATCGAGAAGTTCACCAGGGACAGCCCCATGCCGAGCAGGGCGATGAGCAGGCCGGGCGGCACGAACCACCACCAGGCGCCGTTCGCCAGCGCGAAGCCGTTCTGGGCGTAGAAGAGCATGGTGCCGAGTGTCGACGAGTTCGACGCCCCGAGGCCGAGGAACGACAGCCCCGCTTCCCCGAGGATCGCGGCGATCACCGCGAACACGAACTGCGACGCCAGGACGGGCAGCAGGTTCGGCAGGATCTCGACGGCGATGACGCGCCAGGGTCGTTCGCCGGCGACACGGGCGGCGGAGACGTAGTCGCGGTTCCGGATCGACATGGTCTGCGCACGGAGCACCCGCGCGGAGCCCGCCCACGAGGTGATCGCGAGGACGACGGCGATGGTCCAGAGCCCGCGGGCCTCGCGCGGGACCAGGCCGGAGATGACGATCACGAGCGGCAGGCCGGGGATCACGAGGAACACGTTCGAGAACAGCGAGAACGCCTCGTCCATGATCCCGCCCAGGTAGGCGCCGAGGATCCCGAAGAACGCGGACAGCACCGTGGCGAGGACGCCGACGATCAGGCCGATCTGCAGGCTGCCGCGGGTGGCGTAGGCGAGCTGGGCAAGGACGTCCTGCCCGGTCTGGGTCGTCCCGAGCAGGTTCTCGCCGCTCGGTCCCTGCAGTCCGGAGTCGCGGATGGTGGTCGGGTCGCCGACGAGCAGCGGTCCGACGACGCCGAACAGCGTGACGCCGGCGACGAGGGCGATGCCCGTGATGAGCCACGGGGTCAGGGTCGGCAGGAATCGGCGGATGCCGCCCTTCGGTCGTGACGCTCGGGCCGTGGCGATGCTCCGCGTCGACCCGGCGTCGGCTTCCTCGGCGAGTGCGCCGATGGTGGGTTCGGTGTCCTGCTGGATGTTGGTCATGGCGTGTCCTCCCTAGCTCCGCGCCCGCGTCCGCGGGTCGATGAGCCCGTACAGCAGGTCGACGACGAGGTTCGCGCCGAGGACCGCCAGGGTGATGAACAGGAAGATCCCCTGCATGAGCGCGTAGTCGTTGTTGGTCACGGCGGACAGCAGCTTCGACCCGATGCCCGGGTACGAGAACACCTGCTCGGTGACGACGGAACCGGACACGATGAACCCGAGGGAGATCGCGAAGCCGGCGACCGAGGGCAGCACGGCGTTCCGGGCGGCGTAGTTCCGCAGGATCTTGCCGTCGGACAGCCCCTTGGCCTGGGCGGTGGTGATGTAGTCCTCGGACAGCGTCGACACCATCATGTTGCGCATGCCGAGCAGCCAGCCGCCCAGCGATGCGAGCACGATCGTCACGGCAGGCAGCACCCCGTACTGGATCGCCGAGGCGATGAAGTCCCAGTTGAACCCGGGGGTCAGGATGACGTCGTAGCCGCCCTGCGCCGGGAACAGGTGGATGCCGGTGGCGAAGAAGTACACCAGGATCAGCGCGAGCCAGAAGTACGGCACCGCGGCGAGCAGGGTGGTGGCCGGCACGAACGAGTCGAGCCAGGTGCCCGGACGCCAGCCGACGAAGGCGCCGAGGCCGACGCCGATGACGGCGGCCAGGATGGTGGCGATGCCGACCAGGGCGATGGTCCACGGCAGCGAGCTCGCGATGACCTCGGTGACGGGGGCCGGGAAGTAGCTGACGGACACCCCGAGGTCACCGCGGAACACGTTGACCAGGTAGTGGCCGTACTGGGAGATCAGCGGCTCCGATGAATCGCCACCGAGGAGCAGCTCGTACGCCTGCCGTGTCGCCGGGGTCACCTGCCCGCCGCGCTGCTGGAGCTTGGCGAGCAGGATGTCCACCGGGTTCCCGGGCAGCAGCCGCGGGATGATGAAGTTCAGCGTCAGTGCCGCCCACAGCGCGACGATGTAGAAGCCGATCTTGCGCAGGAAGTAGGTCATCGTCGAGTGCTCCTCGGTCGCGATCCCATCGTGGTCAGCCCTTCGCCGGCTTCAGTGCCTTGAAGATCTCGGCGTTGTCCGGGCTCGCCCAGACGGCCGGGAAGGCGTAGAGGTCGTCCTTCGTGGGCCAGCCGGTGAACTTCGCCGCGTGGAACTCACTCGTCGTGCCGCCGGTCATCACGGGGATGTACGGCAGGTCCTCGACGATGTGCTGCTGGATCGTGTCGAGCTCCGGCTGCGTCGCGGCGGTGTCCTCGGGGTTGATCGTGGCCAGCTTCGCGATGGCCTTGTCCACGTCGGGGTTGCTGTAGCGCGAGATGTTCATCGGGGCTGCAGCACCGACCTTCGCGGTGTTCGCCGTCGTGAAGTAGTTGTTGTACAGGTAGTACGGGTTCGCCGTCGGGCCCTGGCCGAGCGAGTCGATCGCGAGCTCGAAGTTGCCCTTGGTCTTCTTGTCGGTCCACTCGTTCCACGACGACTGCTGCGCCTTGAGCTCGATGCCCGCGGCCTTGAGCTGCTGCGTCATCGTGTCGATCGCGGTGATGTAGTCGGTCCAACCGGTGACGACCTCGACGGTCAGGGACAGCTTCTTGCCGTCCTTGGCGTAGATGCCGTCCGAGCCCTTCTTCCACCCGGCGCCCTCGAGCGACGACGCGGCGGCGGCCTTGTCGGCGGTCTCCGGCATCACGGCCGGCTCGATGTCCTTCGAGATGGTGTCCTTCTGCGTCGTGGTGAGCGCGAAGGTCGGCGAGATCTCGCTCGCGGTGTTCTCGAACGCCAGCGAGTTGAGCTGCTTGCGGTTGATCGCGTCGGCGATGGCGTGGCGCACGGCCGGGTCGGTCTGCGGGCCGGTGCAGCCGAGGTCGGTGTTCGCGCAGGTGAGCAGCGCCATCTGGTTCTGGCCGACGGTGATGCCGTCGTAGCCGTTGTAGTTGCCGGCGATGTCGTCCATGTTCGGCACCGGGCCGGTCTGCCAGTCGATCGAGCCCTGCTTGAGCGCGTCGGCGCCGGCGGTGTTGCCGGAGAGCGACAGGTAGCGGATGGTCTTCACGGCCGGGGCGCCGTCCCAGTACTTCTTGTTCGCCTCGAGGGTGAAGGCCTGCGCCTTGAAGGTTCCGAGCGTGTACGGGCCGGTGCCGACGGGCTCGCGCACGACGTCGGTGGTCGGGTCGATGTCCTTCCACAGGTGCTCGGGCACGATCCAGGTCTTGCCGAGCAGGTTCGGGCCGAGCACGAACGACGGCTTGTCGAACGTCACGACGACCTTGTCATCGCCGTCGGCCTTCGCGGTGCCGTCGTAGCCGATCGAGTTCAGGGCCTTCTGCTTCTTGAGCATGTCCAGCGTGAACACGACGTCCTTCGAGGTGAAGGGCTCGCCGTCGCTCCAGGTCGCCCCGTCGCGCAGCGTGATGGTGAGCTGCGTGCCGTCGGTGTTCCACTCGTACGACTTGCCGAGCAGCGGCTTCGGGTCGTTCGTGTTGACGTTGGTGATGAAGAACAGCGACTCGTAGATCGTGCCGACGCCGCCGATGTTGGACGGCGACCACGGGTTGAAGTTGATCTGGTAGTCGCCGGACTGTCCGGTGTAGGCGACCAGGGTCGAGGCGGCGTCGTCCTTCGTGCTGGCGTTGCCGCTCGCGCTGCAGCCGCTCAGCGCGAGGCCGGCGGCGAGGAGGACGGCGGCGCCGATGGCGAGCCGTGAACGGGTTGGGTTGAACATCGTTGTCCTCTCGGTCTGCGTCGTCGCAGGATCCACGTTGTGAGCGTGATTGTTACACGCGTAAACTAAGGCGGTCAAGGGGTCGGGTCACGGCCCCGTCACGATTGAGGAGACGCAATGGAGCGGACCACCCTGGACGGCACGTGGACGGTCGAGGCGGTGCACGGCCCGGCGCAGGCCGATGCGCACCGGGAGCCGGTCGCCGCGATCGTCCCCGGCTGCGTGCACACCGACCTGCTGCGGGCGGGCCGGATCCCCGACCCGTTCGACGGCGACAACGAGGCCGCGACCCAGTGGATCGGCGACACGGTGTGGCGGTACCGCCGCACCTTCGGCTGGCCGGGCGAGACCGGCACGGGCCCGACCACGCACGCCCGCCACGACCTCGTCGCCGACGGACTCGACACCCTCGCGACGATCGAGCTGAACGGCATCGTCGTCGCCACCACCGCCAACCAGCACCGCGCGTACCGGTTCCCCGTCGGGCACCTGCTGCGCCCCGGCACGAACGAGCTCGTGATCACCTTCGACGCCCCGGTGCCCGCGGCCGAGCGGCTGTCCGCCCTGCACGGCGGCGAACTCCCCCACGTCAACCACCATCCGTACAACGCGCTCCGCAAGAACGCGTCGAACTTCGGCTGGGACTGGGGCATCGACGTCGCCACGAGCGGCATCTGGAAGTCGATCGGCATCGAGTCGTGGAGCGGCGCCCGCATCGCGGCCGTCCGCCCCCTGGTCGACGTCGACGGCGCCACCGGCGTGCTCACCGCGCACGTCGACGTCGAGTCCGCAGGTTCCACCGGGGCCTTCTCCCAGCACATCGGGTCGGCTCCGGTCGCAGGGGTGTCCGGTCGGGCCGGCCTGGAGGCGCGGGTCATCCTGACCCCGCACGTCACCCCCGGCGGGGTCGACGGCCACGGCGCCGCCCTGGTCGAGCAGAGCACGTTCGCCCCCGGCGCGAGCGGCACCGAGGCGGCGGCGACGCCCGTCGGGTCCGGCACCGTGCCTCCCGGCCGCCCGTCCACGCCGGGCGCGACGTCCGTCACCAGCGTGCGCGCCGTCGTCGACGGCTCCGCCGTCGTGCGGCTCGAGGTCCCCGACGTTGCCGTCTGGTGGCCGCGCGGCGAGGGCGAGCAGCCGTTGTACGACGTCCGGGTCGAGGTCGGCGACGACGTCTGGACCGGCCGCGTCGGGTTCCGCACCGTGACGCTCGACACCGCCGCCGACGCCGGCGGAGCCCCGTTCCTGCTCCGGGTGAACGACCGGCCCGTGATCGTGCGGGGCGCGAACTGGATCCCCGACCACGCGTACCTGACCGAGATGACGCCCGAGCGCTACGCCGACCGGATCGACGACGCGATCGAGGCGAACGTCAACCTGCTCCGCATCTGGGGCGGCGGGATCTACGAGTCCGACGACCTGTACGACCGCTGCGACGAGCTCGGGGTGCTCGTCTGGCAGGACTTCCTGTTCGCCTGCGCCGCCTACGCCGAGGAGCCGTGGCTCGCCGACGAGGTCGAGCCCGAGGTCCGCGAAGCCGTCACCCGGCTCAGCCCGCACCCATCGCTCGTGGTGTGGAACGGCAACAACGAGAACCTCGTCGCGTACGCCGAGTGGGGCTGGCGGCCGTCGCTCGTCGGTCGGACCTGGGGCAACGGCTACTACCGCTCGCTGCTGCCGTCGATCGTCGCCGAGCTCGACCCGACCCGCCCGTACACGCCGGGCAGCCCGTTCTCGTTCGACGAGTACCTGTCGCCGAACGACGAGCGGAACGGCAGCGTGCACATCTGGGACGTCTGGAACCGGCTCGACTACCGCGCCTACGCCGACTGGAACCCGCGGTTCGTCGCGGAGTTCGGGTTCCAGGGGCCGCCCGCGTGGTCGACCCTCACCGCGGTGGTGCACGACGAGCCGCTCGACCCCGACGGCCACGAGATGCTCGTGCACCAGAAGGCCGACCAGGGCAACCGGAAGCTCGCCGACGGCATGCGCGGGCACCTGCCGACGCCGGCGAGCATCGAGGACTGGCACTGGGCGTCGCAGCTCAACCAGGCGCACGCGATCCGCTTCGGCATGCAGTGGTTCCGGTCCCGCACGCCCGACAACACCGGGATGATCGTCTGGCAGCTCAACGACGACTGGCCCGTGGTGTCCTGGGCGCTCGTCGACCACGCCGGCATCCGGAAGCCCGTCTGGTACGCGGTGCGGCAGGCCTACCAACCGGTGTTGCTCACCGTGCAGCCGTCTGGCGGCAGTGGGCTCGACGTCGTGCTCGTGAACGCGTCCGGGGCGCCGGTCGCCGACGAGGTCACGGTCTCCCGCGTCGCGTTCGACGGCACGGTGCTCGACTCGTCGTCGTTCTCGCTCGCCGCCGCACCCGCCGACGCCGACCGGGTCACGCTGCCGGCCTCGCTCGCCGTGCCCGGGGACGCCGGGTCCGAGGTGCTCGTCGCCACCGGAGCCGGAACCCGCACGGTGTTCGACTTCGCCGAGGTCGTGGACCAGGTGCTCGCCCGCGCACCGCTGTCCACGTCGGTCACGGGGACGGACGACGGGGCGGTCGTCACGGTGACGGCGACGTCCTACGCGCGGGATGTCTCGCTGTTCCCGGACCGCGTGCACCCGGCCGCTCGGGTCGACGACGGGCTGGCGTCCCTGCTGGCCGGCGAGTCGGTGACCTTCACGGTGACGGGTGCGCCGGGCATCGACCCCGAGGCACTCGTCGGCCCGCTCGTCCTCCGCCACGCGGGCTCGCTCCTCCCCTGACGAGCCCCGCGCCCGGGCGAGGCCGGGTTCCGCCAGCGGCGTGACGGTTCTGGTTCACGATCCTGCGAGATCGCGAACCAGAACCGTCAGCACACCAGTACGGCCGCGCCGTCCCGCCGAGCGGGCGAAACACCCGCGTGCGCACGCCACGAACCGGGATGTTCCGCCCGCTCGCCGGCCGCGCCTGCCCGACCACGGCCGACGGCCGTCGGCGGCCGGCAGGCCGACGGCGGCAGGCAGGGTCGCGTCAGTCGATGTCGTGCAGCTCGAACACGATCGCGGTCGCGGGGGCCAGCAACGGCAGCCGCGCCCCGACGTCCTCGAGTACCGCACCCGACAGCTCCAGGTGCCCGCGCACGAGCCACGCCGGCGGCACCATGTCGAGCCCGTGCGGCACCCGCAGCCCCGTGACGGGGGCGAGCCGGTAGCGCCGCGCCCGGTCGAGCCCCCGCATCCGCAAGGGCACCGGCAGCGACTGCGGCCCGGTCTCGGTCCGTGCGACCCGCACCAGCGCCCGCGACCGGTCGACGGCCACGACCGAGGTCGCCACCAGCCCGGGGTCGCCGAGCTCCAGGTGCCGCAGCCGGCCGGTGTGCAGCAGCCCACGCTCCCGCTTGTACAACGCCGTCCACGCCCGCAGCCGGTCGAGCTCCGCAGGCGCCAGTCGGGTGACGTCGGTCTCGATGCCGGCGGACCCGAACAGCGACACCGCCATCCGGAAGTCCAGGTCGAGGTGCCGGCCGGTGGTGTGCGAGACCTCGGGGCCGACGTGCGAGCCGATCAGCTCGAGCGGCAGCAGTGCTTCGGTCCAGCGCTGGATCGGCAGGCGTTCGAACGCGTCGTTCGAGTCCGACGGCCACACCCGGTCGGTGCGCTCCAGCACGCCGAGGTCGACCCGGGCGCCGCCGCTCGCGCACGCCTCGATCTCGAGCCACGGGTGCCGGGCGCGCAGGGCGTCCATCAGCGTCCAGACCCCGCGGGTGTGCGCGTCGATGCCGGCACGTCCGGCGTGGACCGCGTGCACGATGTCGCGGTTCTGGTCCCACTTCACGAAGTCGACGTGGTGCGCCCCGATCACGGCGGACATCGCCTCGAGCACGTACGCCCGCGCAAGCGGGTTCGCCATGTCGAGCACGTACTGGTTCCGCCAGGTGCGGACGTCGTCTTCGGGCCGCTGCAGCAGCCACTCGGGGTGCGCCGCCGCGAGCTCGGACACCGGGCTCACCATCTCGGGCTCGAACCACAGCCCGAACTCCATGCCGAGTCCGCGGACCCGGTCGACGAGCGGTCCGAGGCCGTCCGGCCACACCGTCGGGTCGACGCGCCAGTCCCCCAGCGACGTCGAGTCCGAGCGGCGCCCGACGAACCAGCCGTCGTCGAGCACGAACCGCTCGACGCCGATGTCCGCGGCGGTCTCGGCCAAGGCCACCAGGGGCGCGAGGCCCTGCCGGTAGTAGACGGCCTCCCACGTGTTGAGCACCACCGGCCGGGGGCGCTTCGGGTGGCCGGGACGGCTGCGGAGCGAGTCGTGCAGCCGGTCGGACAGGCCGTCGAGCCCGGCGTCGCTCCAGACGAAGACGGCGTCGGGCGCGGCGAAGGACTCCCCCTGCCCGAGGACGACCTCGCCGGCGCGCAGGAGTTCCCCGGCACCGAGCAGCGGTCGCGCCTCGGCGAGCAGGTCGTACCGGTGCACCGAGTCGGCGCTCCAGGCCAGGTGCACGCCCCAGACCTCACCGGAAGCGTCCGAGAACCCCGGCGTCCCGAGCACGAGCAGCGTCGGGGCGTCGTGGCCGGTGCGGCCGCGGCGGCTCTCCCGCGCGTGGCTCCCGGCGGTCAGGGTCCGGCGCTGCGGGGTGCGCTCCCGGGTCCAGCGTCCGGCCAGGTCGAGCACCTCACCGACCCGTTCGCCCACGGGCAGCGTCGCCTCGAGTGCCTGCAGGTGCACGGGCACGGCGGCCCCGTTCGTCACGGTGTGCCCGACGCGCAGCACCCCCGCGGCGTCGAGCCGGAAGGCACTCCGCAGCAGCAGTTCGTCGGACACCGCGGTCACGACCAGCAAGCCGGGCTCCTCGGTCACCTCGACGTCGCGCCACCGCGGCACGAGCGGCAGCCCGTCGACGTGCCCGGCGATCGCGGGTCGTCCCTCCCACCCGTCGCGTTCGGTCGGCAGCACGGTCAGCGGCCAGGCCGCGTCGAGGGCGCTCGGTCCGAGCGGCCGTCCGAGCGCGAGCAGCAGTTCGGCGCCGTCGCCGTCCGTGACGGGTCCGACGTCGCGGCCCCAGTGCAGCACCTCGGGCAGTCCGTCGTCGGCGGTCGCCAGCACGAGCGACACCCCGCCGCCGCGCAGGACCTGCACCTGCCGTCCGTCGACCGCCCGCGCCGGCGCCGGGTCGCGGTCCACGACGGTCACGACGCACGCTCCTCGCGCAGGACGCGGACGCGACCGGCGGGCACGACGGTCTCCGGCCCATGGCCGGAGCCGTCGAGCAGGTCCGTACCGGACGCGACGACCGTCACGTCGTCCGCGCGGTGGTTGACGAGGAACAGGAAGACGGAACCGTCGTCGTGGACGCGGCGCACCGCCTCCAGGCCGGGAGGCGCGGTGACCGTCCGCGGGAGCGCGCGCTCCTCGATGACCCGGTCCACGAGCCGCTGGGTGCTCTGGGCAGGCAGCATCGCGGACACGTACCAGGCGCCGCCGCCGACGGCGCGGCGGGTGACCGCTGCGCGGTCCGCGAGCGGTCCGTCCGTGTACCGGAGCACGACGTCGGCGTCGTCGACCACGACGACCTCGGCCCAGTCGGTGACGGTGCCGCCGTCGTCGAGCGTGCGGGTCTCGTCGCGCTGCAGCGGGGTGAACTCCTCGCTCCAGGCGCCGAGCACCTGCCGGAACGCGCCCGGGTAGCCGCCGGCGCGGATGCGGGCGGTCTCGTCGGCGACGCCGGACAGGTAGGTGACGATGAGGGTCGCGCCGCGGTCGACCACCGCGGCGATCCGTGCGGCGGTGGCGTCGTCGACGACGAGCATCGTGGGGACCACCACCACGTCGTAGCCGTCGAGGTCGGCGTCCGAGGGCACGACGTCGGTGAGCACCTGCCGGTCGTGGAACGCCGCGTACCAGGCACGGAGCTCCCGCGAGTACCGCAGTGCCCGGTGCGGCTTCAGACCGGACTGCAGCGCCCAGCCGGACGGCTCGTCGACGACGATCGCGACCCGGGCCGGTTCGACGCGGCTGCCCTGCACGGGGGCGAGGTCGCGGAGTGCCCGGCCGAGCGCGACGACCTCGCGCCAGATCCGGGTGCGGGTGCCGGCGTGCGGGACCATCGCGGAGTGGAACTGCTCGGCCCCCGCGGTGGAGGCCCGCCACTGGAAGAACAGTGCGCCGTCGGACCCGCGGGCGACGTGCACGAGCGAGTTGCGCAGGATCTCGCCCGGTTCCTTCGCCCGGTTGCGCTGCTGCCAGCTCGGGCCGCCCGTCGAGTGCTCCATGAGCAACCACGGGGTGCGGCCGGCGGTGATGCCGCGCATCCGGTCCGCAGCGAGGGCGAGGTCCTGCTCGCGGTGCGGGTCGTCGACGAGCGTGTAGTGGTCGTTCGCCGGGATCGCGACGTGCTTCGCCCACTCGGCGTAGTCGACGACCTGCGAGCCCGCACCGACCATGAAGTTCGTCGTGACGGGGACGTCCGAGTGCTGCTCGATGACGGCCTTCTCGGCGTCGAAGTGCCGGAGCAGGGCGTCGGACGAGTACCGCTCGAAGTCCAGGAAGAGGCCGGGGTTCGGTGCGCCGCCGACGCCACGAGGGGGTGAGACCTCGTCGAAGGACGTGTAGGCGTGCCCCCAGAAGGCCGTTCCCCACGCGGCGTTCGCGGTGTCGACGTCCCCGTACCGGTCGGCCAGCCAGCGTCGGAAGTCCGCTGCCGACTCCTCGCAGTAGCAGCGGCCGTTCCCGCCACCGAGCTCGTTGCTCACGTGCCACAGCCGGACCGCCGGGTGGTGACCGTAGCGTTCGGCCAGGGCACCGACGATCCGCAGTGCGTGCTCGCGGAAGACCGTCGACGCCGCACACCACCCGAGGCGTCCACCCGGGCGCTCCCGTCGCTCCGTGGCGTCCACCGGCAGCACCTCGGGGTGGGCGGTCAGCAGCCAGTTCGGCGGGGCGGCGGTCGGCGTCGCGAGGTCCACGGCGATGCCGTTGTCGTGCAGCAGGGCGATGACGTCGTCGAGCCAGTCGAAGGTGTACTCCCCCGGCGACCGTTCGAGCAGCGCCCACGAGAAGACCCCGATCGTGACCAGGTTCACCCCGGCCTCGCGCATCAGGCGGACGTCCTCGAGCCAGACCTCGCGCGGCCACTGTTCAGGGCTGTAGTCGCCGCCGAACGACAGGCCGTCGGTCGGCCACGGGACGGTGGGGGCAGCGGTCACGGCATCTCCTTCGATGGGTGGACCGCACCAGCCTCCCGTCTCCGGCGGTGTTTGTCAACGTGTGTAACTAACGCGCTGTCAGTGGTGCCGCATCAGGTCTCGAGCAGCTGCCGGATCGCCAGGACCGCCCCCGCTCGCGCCCACTCCGAGAACTCGAACGGCTGCACCTCGACGGTCACCGGCTGCCGGTACGGAGCCAGGGCCGCACGGAGCGACTCGTCCACCGTGGTCCGTGCCAGGTCGTACACCGGCAGCCCGTCGCCGGTCAGGACGATCGCGGCAGGGTCGGCGATGTGCACCGCAGTGGCCAGGACGACACCGAGTGCTCGTCCGGCGTCCTCGAACGCCGCCACGGCCTGCTCGTCGCCGTTCCGCGCGAGCTCGACGACCTGCTCGTACGACGATCCCTCGCGCCCGGCGTTCCGGACGATCACCGGACTCGGCAGATAGCTCGAAGCACACCCCGCGTGCCCGATGCCGCAGTCGGGCCCACCACCCAGGACCGGAAGGTGCCCGATCCGACCGAGTCGCCCGTGCTCGCCGGTGGAGACCTGCCCGTTCACGATGAGCCCGAGGCCGAGCCCCTCACCCACGGTGACCAGGGCCATGGACCCGCGGCCGGCGCCGGCACCGAACCAGTGCTCCTTGACGGTCAGGGCGTGGACGTCGTTCGCCGTGAAGGCTGCGAGCCCCGTCCGCTCCCGGACCATCCGTGCGAACGGGACGTCGGTCCACCCGAGGAACGGCGACGACGCCACGACGGCCTCTCCGCCCCTGGTGAGGACGTCACCGGGCAGGGACACCCCGACGGCGCAGATCGCGGGGTGCACGGCACGGAGGCGCTCGTGCACGGTGCTGATCTGGTCGGCCAGGTCCTCCGGCACGGTCGACGGCACGGACTCCTCGTGCAGGGCGAGCACGCGTCCGCCCAGGTCGGTCACCGCGGCGTACAGGCGCTCCCGGGTCAGCTTGACGCCGAGGAACTCCCACTGCCCCGAACTCGACTGCAGCAGCTCCGACGGCCGGCCCGTGGCCCCACGTACGTCGGTGCCGACCTCGACCACGAGCCGGTGTGCCACGAGGATCCGCATCGCCCGGGTCAAGCTCGCGCGTGACAGCCCGAGCGACCGTGCGATCTCCGCCCGCGAGAGCGTCCCGTGGATGAGGATCTCCCGCAGTGCCAAGCGGGAACCCTCGGGCAGTGCCGGCCAGGCTTCGGTCATCGTTCCTCCGTCGTCGGCTGATCCTACGGCTCAGCCCGGAAACGCAGAAAACCCCTGACCAGTGCTGGTCAGGGGTTCCCTGGTCTTGCATACGTTAAGTCCGGCGGCGTCCTACTCTCCCACAAGGTCCCCCTTGCAGTACCATCGGCGCTGAGAGGCTTAGCTTCCGGGTTCGGAATGTGACCG
>NZ_RKIF01000008.1:258073-548110 GCF_003752545.1 Curtobacterium sp. PhB172 | reverse complement strand
GTTGTGGGGGTGCTTTGGGGTTTTTTTTTTTGGGGGGGTTTTTCGTCCGCTGTTCTCCCCCCCCCCCCCCCCCCCCCCCCCCGCCCCCCCCCCCCCCCCCCCCCCCCCCCCCCCCCCCCCCCCGGGGGGGGGGGCCCCCCCCCCCCCCCCCACCCCGCTGTCTGAAAGAGTCATCTCATGCGATTCGCCATCGGCGACACCGACTTCCTGCTCGACGGCGAGCCGCACCGCGTGCTGTCCGGTGCGATCCACTACTTCCGCGTGCACCCCGACCTGTGGGCTGACCGGATCCGCAAGGCGAAGCTGATGGGCCTCAACACCATCGAGACCTACGTCGCCTGGAACGCGCACGCGCCGTCGCCCGACGTCTTCGACCTGACCGGCGGGCTCGACCTCGGCCGGTTCCTCGACCTGGTCGCTGCCGAGGGGATGCACGCCATCGTCCGCCCCGGCCCCTACATCTGCGCCGAGTGGACCAACGGCGGTCTGCCGTACTGGTTGTTCGCGGGCGGCTCCGTGGGCGTCCGGCGCAACGAGTCCGGGTTCCTCGCGGCGGTCCAGACGTACCTGCAGCAGCTGGCCCCCGTGCTGGTCCCGCGGCAGATCGACCAGGGCGGGCCCATCGTCCTGGTGCAGGTCGAGAACGAGTACGGCGCCTACGGCTCCGACCCCGAGTACCTGCGTGCACTCGAGCAGATGCACCGCGACATCGGGCTGACCGTCCCGTTCACGAGCGTCGACCAGCCGATGGGCACGATGCTCGAGGACGGTTCGCTGCCGTCGCTGCACAAGACCGGCTCGTTCGGCTCGCGGTCCGCCGCGCGCCTCGAGCGGCTCCGCCAGGCTCAGCCCACCGGCCCCCTGATGTGCTCCGAGTTCTGGGACGGCTGGTTCGACAGCTGGGGCGAGCACCACCACACCACCTCGGCCGCGGACAGCGCCGCGGACCTCGACGTCCTGCTCGCCGCCGGTGGCTCGGTCAACATCTACATGTTCCACGGTGGCACGAACTTCGGCTTCACGAACGGCGCCAACGACAAGGGCGTGTACCGTCCGATCGCGACGTCGTACGACTACGACGCTCCGCTCGACGAGGCTGGTCGGCCCACCTCGAAGTTCCACGCCTTCCGCGCGGTCATCGAGCGCTACGCGCCCGTCCCGCCGCTGCCGGCGTCGATGGAGCCGGGTGGGTCGGGTCGACTCGCGTCCGATGCGGCGGACGGAGTCGGCCTGGAGGCCCGGATCGCCCCCGCCACGGACCTCGCCGTCCGCCTCGACCGCGTCGCGTCGCTGCGCTCCCTGCTGCCCACGCTCACGACCTGGTCGGCGCACGACGAGCCGCCGACGTTCGACGCCCTCGGTACGGCCAGCGGCTTCGTGCTGTACCGGGCCGAGGTCGACCTGCCGACCGGCGGAGTGCTGACCATCGGGGAAGAGGTCCGCGACCGCGCGATCGTGTCCGTCGACGGCGTCGTCGTCGGCGTCCTGGAGCGCGAGCACCACGACCGCGCCGTCGTCCTGCCGCCGGTGACCGGCACGCTCGAACTGCTCGTCGAGGACCAGGGCCGGGTCGACTACGGCATCCGCATCGGCGAACCGAAGGGCCTGATCGGCGGGGTCGCCGTCGACGGTGTCCCGCTGTCGCGCTGGACCGCGGCACCGTTGGCGCTCGACCCGATCGCACCGTCCGCCCTCGATGCGTTGTCGGCCGTGGAACCGACGGACGGCGAGGTGCTCGCCGGGCCGACCTTCGCCGCAGGGTCGTTCGACCTCGACGCGGGGGACGACCGCTACCTGGCGCTCGACGGCTTCCGCAAGGGTGTCGCGTGGGTGAACGGGTTCTGCCTCGGTCGGTACTGGTCGCGCGGCCCGCAGCAGACCCTGGCGATCCCGGGCCCGGTCCTGCGCCAGGGCCGGAACGACCTCGTCGTCCTCGAGCTGCACGCGTCGGCGTCCCGCACGGCCCACCTGCTCCTCGAGCCGTCCTTGGGCCACACCGAGGGCTGACGTGGCTCGCGGCGTACCTGGTCGAATCGGGCGTACCTGGTCGGAACTTTCGACCAGGTACGCCCGATTCCGCTTCCCACCGCGGGCGTCATGGGACGTTTCGGACTTCGTGAGTCGCTGCCCACGCCCGCACCTCGAGGAGCGCCTCGCGTCGCCAGCGCCAGAGCGGAGAGAACCTCGTGCCGTCGTCCTCCCATGCTCGGGTCAGCAGCCAGATCTGCCGTCGGTGGTCGACCCCGCGATCGTCGCGCCACTCGACGTACGCGTCGTCGAGCACCGCGGTGACGCCCGCACGCGGTGCGGTCCACGACGACAAGAAGCCGGAGTACCGGAGGGTTTCGTCGGACAGGTACACGGCGACGCGTCGGAGCCTGGCCGTGGCCCAGGTCCCGCCGGCGATGAAGGCGACACCGAGGACGAAGACGAACACCCGCGCAGATGCTCCGGGCACGAAGGCCACGCTCGCAAGTGCGACTCCTGTCCCGATCATCACCGGGCCGAACACGATGAGGTTCAGGATGCGGTCCAGGCGCGGCGGACGGATCGTCGTCACGGCAGAGCGTCCAGGTCGGCCAGGGCCTGCTCGGCGTCGGCGATCCGATCGGCCTCGGGACGCGTCCACCACTCCGGCCCGCGCTCGCCCAGCCCGTGCTTCGCGAGGCCGTTCCGGTGCCGGGCCGCGGCCAGGGCGTCGTCGTCGCCCACGCGCTTGGCCTGCTTGACGGCGTTCCGCCCACGACCGAGGTGGCTCCGGAGCGCCGCCGCGACGTCCCCGGGCAGCGCGGGGTCGGTGCGGCGCCATCGTCGCCCGTTGACGACGAAGAAGTGGTCGTCGGCTTCGGCGGTCATGGTCCGAGCGTGCCAGGTCATGCCTGGTGGCGCTCCGCCAGGGCTCGTCGGACCTGGTCACCGCGCAGGGGGCGTCCGGCCAGCACGCCGCGCGGGACGTCCGTCGCCCGGAACCCGTCGAGCACCAGGTCCACCCAGCGTCGGTACGCCTCGGGCGCGACCCGGCCGAACGTGCGGATCGTCTCCGCGATCGAGAGCTGCAGGAGTGCGACGTCGGCCAGGGTGGCGTCGGCGCGGATGACCGCGGCCGCCTGTCCGGCTGTGAAGAGGGCGTCGATCCCGTCCTGCACGGCGATGCGGAGCCGGAGGAGTTCCGGAGCGTCGCGGTAGTCGGTGGTCATGAGTTCGCTGAAGCCGGTGCGGCGGGCCTCGATCGCCGCCGTCTCGCGGACGAAGGTCGCGAAGCCCTCCCACGGGTCCGAGGCGGACAACTCGCAGCAGTGCTCGACGAGGTCGAGCACCTCGTGCATCGGCTCGACCAGGACGGCTTCCCACAGCGCCGCGCGGGTCGGGAAGTGCCGGTACAGGGTCGCGTTGCCGAGTCCCGCTGCGACCGCGATCGGTTCCAGTGCAGCCTGGAGGCCGTGGTCGGTGAACGCGGACCGGGCCGCGTCGACGAGCGCCTGACGGTTCCGGGCGACGTCTCGGCGGGTCATGGACCGAGCCTAGATCGCGTGGCCGGGAATACGGGGAGCAGTCCCCGGTTTGAAACGGGGACAACCATCCGTTTCACCACCTGGAGTTCCCCGTGCACATCGCTGCCGTTGTCCTGTCCCTCGTCCTCGCCGTGGCCCTGCTCGGCTCGGGCGTCATGAAACTCGTCCGCAACCCGAAGATCGTCGCCTCGATGCAGGCAGTCCACGTCACCCCCGCGCAGATGACGGTCCTCGGGGCGCTCGAGGTCGCCGCTGCCGCCGGGCTCGTCATCGGCATCTGGTGGGTGCCGCTCGCCATCGCCGCGGCCATCGGCGCGGTGGTGTACTTCGTCGGCGCCGTGGTGGCGCACCTCCGAGCGCACGACAAGGACCTGCAGGGCGCCGTCGTCCTGCTGGTGCTCTCGGTCGCGACGCTCGTGGTGCTCCTGCTCGCGCTGTAGCCCGCTGTTCCGGGCCGAAGGCTCAGGGGATGAGTCGGTCGGCCCGGTAGCGCGCGAAGAGGTCGGCGAACGCGCGTTCGGTCCGGCGGAAGGCCGTGAACCCGGCCTCGCGGCTCTTCCCCATGTCGGTGACGACCTCCATCGCGCGACCGAGGTCGGCGTCGGTGTGCCACCACGAGGCGAGCCGTGTGATGTCCGCCTCGGCCAGACCGTGTCGCTCGGCGATGCGGGCCCACTCCGACTCGTACGGCGCCATCTGCTGCTCGAGCGGACGCGGCTCGTCCTGGTACCCGACCACGCGCGCCGGGTCGACGCCGAGGTGTGCAGCCAGGCGCGGCCACATCCAGCGCCACCGGAAGACGTCGCCGTTCACGATGTTGAAGGCCTCGTCGGCACCCTCGGGTGCGGTCGCCGCCCAGACCATCTGCTCGGCGAGGATCCCCGCCTCGGTCATGTCGGTCAGGCCGTTCCACTGCGCCTCGCTGCCCGGGAACACGAAGTCCAGGGCGAGCTCCTTCGCCAGGGTGGCCTGCACCGCGATCGTCAGGCCCATGTTCATCGCGTTGCCGACAGCGTGCCCGATCACGGTGTGCGAGCGGTGCACCGACCACGTGAAGCCCTGGCGCTCAGCGGCGGTGAAGAGTTCGTCCTCCTGCGCGTAGTAGAAGTTGGGGGTGTCCAGGCGGGGCTCTTCCTCGTGGAAGGGCGTGTCCGGCATCTCGCCCGCGGCGTAGGCCTCGAACGGGCCGAGGTAGTGCTTGAGCCCGGTCACCAGCGCGACGTGCGCCAGTGGAGCGTGCGCGAGTGCGGCGAGCAGGTCGCGGACCATGCCGCCGTTCACGCGGATGTTCTCGGCTTCGGTCTCCTGGCGCTGCCACGCGGTGAAGAACACGTGCGTGGGACGTTCGTCGGCCAGGGCGGCGCCGAGGCTGTCGGGATCGCGGAGGTCCGCGGCGACGGTCCGGACGTCCTGCTGGGGGAGCGGACGGCGGGACAGTGCGGTCACGTCCCAGCCGAGGTCGAGCAGGTGGCTCACCAGGGCGGAGCCGGTGATGCCGCTGGCTCCCACGACGAGGGCTCGGGGCTGGGCAGAGGTCGGTGCGGTCGATCCGGTTGCAGTCATCTCCCGGCCCAACCGACGGTGCACGACAGGTGTTCCCTCACCGCGGGCGGCGGATGCGGATCGGGCCCTTCGCGGTCGACGGGTCCACGACGGAGCCGCCCTGGGTGATCTCGACCTCGCCGCGCGCCATCATGCGCTGGGCCGCTCGCCGGGCGCGCTCCATGAGCGGGCGCCAGTCGTCCGGATCGAGCGACCTCGCCACCTCGGACGGGCAGATGCTCGAGGTGCGTGCCCGTGCGGCGAGCAGTTCGTCGATGCGCTGTTCGAGTGCCAGGTCCGTCGGGTCGACCCCGTGGCGACGGCAGGCACGGGAGCACCACTTGGATTCGGGCGCCGCCGTCGACGGCATCCGACGGCCGCACGACGCACAAGTCCGCTCGGCCTGTGCCGACTCCGACGCCGCAGCGTCCGCTTCCGTCCTGATCGCACGTCCCATGCCCACATCCTCGTCCTGCCGTTCCTGTCCGTTCCCAGCACGGGAGCGCCCAGCACAGGCGCGGCTGGCAGTGTCGAGGGGTGAGCACCGACACCGCACCGATCCGTCCGCCCGAGCCCGCCTGGGTCCCGCACGTCATGTGGTGGCACGTGTACCCGCTCGGGTTCGTCGGGGCGGACGTCCGCCCGGGGGTACCGGTCGAGGAGCGCGCCGTCGAGCACCGTCTCGGCCGCATCGAACCCTGGCTCGGCCACGTGGTGGACCTCGGCCTGAACGGCCTGGTGCTCGGGCCGGTGTTCGCGAGCTCCACCCATGGCTACGACACGGTGGACCACTTCCGGATCGACCCCCGGCTCGGCGACGAAGCCGACTTCGACCGTCTGGTGTCCGCGGCGCACGAGCGGGGGATCCGGGTCCTGCTCGACGGTGTCTTCAACCACGTCGGCCGTGAGCACCCGGCGTTCCGGGCGCTCGGAGAAGCAGGACCGGATGCGGCGACCGCTGGCCTGTTCGCGATCGACTGGTCGGGGTGGTCGCCGGGGCAGCCGGTGCCCGTCGGGTTGTTCGAGGGACACGACATCCTCGTGGCGCTGGACCACGCCAGCCGAGCGACCGAGGACCTCGTCGTGCAGATCATGACGCACTGGCTGGAGCGCGGGATCGACGGCTGGCGCCTCGATGCGGCGTACGCGGTGCCACCGGCGTTCTGGGCCAGGGTGCTGCCGCGGGTGCGCGAGCGGTTCCCTGACGCGTGGTTCAGCGGCGAGGTGATCCACGGCGACGCGGCGGCGATCGCGCGGGAGTCGACGATGGACTCGTTGACGCAGTACGAACTGTGGCAGGGCATCTGGCACGGCATCGCGGACGGCAACGGCCACGAACTGGCGCACGCGATCGAGCGGCACGACGCCCTGCTCGAGACGTTCGCCCCGACGACCTTCATCGGCAACCACGACGTCACCCGCATCGCGAGCGCGGTGGGGGAGCAGTTCGCCGGGCACGCGGCCGCGGTGTTGTTCACCGTCGCCGGCACCCCGATCGTCTACGCGGGCGACGAGTACGGCTGGACCGGGGTGAAGGAGGAACGCGAGGGCGGTGACGACGCGGTCCGACCGGAGTTCCCGGACACACCACCCGCAGCGGGGGACCTGACGCACGCGTACGAAGCCCTGATCGCCCTGCGCCGCCGCAACCCGTGGTTGCACCGGGCGCACACCGACGTCGTGCACCTGACGAACACGGCGGTCGTCCTGCGGACCGCGACGTCGGACGCGGCCGTGGTGACCGCCCTGAACCTGTCGGCCGATCCCGTCGAGGTGCCCGCGGCGGATGCGACGCAGGTGGAGGCGGGCGGTGCCGACCTGGGGAACGGAACCCTGCGCCTCCCGGCCAGGGGGTGGGCGGTCGCGTCGCGATCGTGAGCAGAAAAGGTCGGGTCCCCACAGAGGACCCGACCTTTTCTGTTCACCAAGCGACCGCGAACGCGACCGCGCGCAGCCCTACTTGCGCGCGGCAGCCGCCCGACGCTTGTTGAACACGTCGAACGCGACGGCGGCGAGCAGGACCAAGCCCTTGATGAGCGACTGGTACTCGGTCCCGACGCCGAGGATCGACATGCCGTTGTTCAGCAGACCGATGATGAGACCACCGACGATGGCGCCGGGCACCGTGCCGATGCCGCCGGTGACCGCTGCGCCACCGATGAACACCGCGGCGATGGCGTCGAGCTCGAAGCCGTTGCCCGCACCGGGTGCCGCCAGGTTGAGCTGGCCGGTGAAGACCACGCCGGCCAGGGCCGAGATGACCCCCATGTTGACGAAGAGCATGAACGTGACGCGCTTCGTCTTCACGCCGGACAGCTGCGCGGCCAGGGCGTTGCCGCCGATGGCGTAGACGTGGCGGCCGAACACCGCGCTCCGCATGATGACCGAGTAGATCACCACGAGTGCGCCGAGGATGACGAGCACGATCGGGGTGCCGTTGTAGCTCGCGAGCAGCAGGGCCACGTAGACGACGAGCACGACGCCGAAGACGAGCTTCACGATGAACCAGGCGAACGGTTCGCTCTCGAGCTGGTACTTGCGGCGGGTGGCCCGGCCGCGGAACGCCGTGACCGCCATGACGGCCGCGGCGGCGAAGCCGAGGATCATCGTGAGCGGCTCGTACCCGGTGGTGCCGAACGACGGCAGGAAGCCGGAACCGAGGGCACGGAACCCGTCCGGGAACGGCGAGATCTGCTGGTTGTGCAGCACGATCTGCGCCGCACCGCGGAAGGCGAGCATGCCAGCCAGAGTGACGATGAACGCCGGGATCCCGAAGTAGGCGATCCAGAACCCCTGCCAGGCACCGACGAGCGCTCCGACGACGAGGCACAGCACGACGGCGATCGGCCACGGGATGTGCCACTGCGTGATCATCACGCCGGCCATGGCGCCGGTGAAGGCGACGACCGACCCGACGGACAGGTCGATGTGCCCGGCGATGATGACCATCACCATGCCGATGGCGAGGATGAGGATGTAGCTGTTCTGGACGATCAGGTTCGAGACGTTGATCGGGGCCAGGGTGATGCCGTTGGTCGTCACCTGGAAGAAGACGACGATGACGATCAGCGCGATGAACAGGCCGATCTGTCGGAGCTGCCCGGTGAGGTAGCCGGCGGCGGACTTAAGCGCGTTCATTGACAGGGGTCTCCCGTTCCTGGGTCATGTACTGCATGAGGACCTCTGGGGTGGCCTCGGAGCGGGGCACATCAGCGGTGATGGTGCCCTCGGAGAGTGTGTAGATGCGGTCGCAGATGCCGAGGAGCTCCGGGAGCTCCGAGGAGATCACGATGACCCCCTTGCCCTGGTCCGCGAGGCTGTTGATGATCGTGTAGATCTCGTACTTCGCACCGACGTCGATGCCGCGGGTGGGCTCGTCGAGGATGAGCACGTCCGGATCGGTGTACATCCACTTCGACAGGACGACCTTCTGCTGGTTGCCGCCGGAGAGCTTGCCCGTGATGACGTCGACGTTCGGTGC
The DNA here is from genome assembly GCF_003752545.1 of Curtobacterium sp. PhB172. Taxonomy (NCBI): domain Bacteria; kingdom Bacillati; phylum Actinomycetota; class Actinomycetes; order Micrococcales; family Microbacteriaceae; genus Curtobacterium; species Curtobacterium sp. PhB172. The sequence continues at coordinate 539,575 of NZ_RKIF01000008.1, read as the reverse complement.
CTTGATGTTGAGGTTCTTCAGGAACTGCCCGGCGACCGTGGTCTCCTCGGACGCGTTCACGAAGCCCCAGCTGGCGAGCTTGCCGAGCGCCGACCCGGAGATGTTCCGTTTGATGTCGTCGATCAGGTTCAGGCCGTAGCGCTTGCGGTCCTCGGTGACGTACGCGATGCCGTGGTCGATCGCCTGCGACACGGTGTGGGTCTTGATCGGCTCGCCGCGCTTGTAGACAGTGCCGCTGATGCCGGATCCGTACGACCGGCCGAACACGCTCATCGCGAGTTCGGTCCGCCCGGCGCCCATGAGTCCGGCGATGCCGACGATCTCGCCGGCGCGCACGTTCAGGTCGACCTGGTGGATGATCTCGCGCGATCCGTCGAGCGGGTGGTGGACCGTCCAGTCCTCGATCCGCAAGAGCTCCTCGCCGATCTTGGGTTCGTGCTCGGGGTACCGGTTCGACAGGTCGCGGCCGACCATCCCGCGGATGATGCGGTCCTCGGAGACGTCGTCGGCGTGCATGTCGAGCGTCTCGATGGTCTTGCCGTCGCGGATGATCGTCACCTTGTCGGCGATCGCCTTGATCTCGTTGAGCTTGTGGCTGATGATGATCGCCGTCATGCCCTCGGCCTGCAGCGAGCGGATGAGCTCGAGCAGGTGCGCGGAGTCGTCGTCGTTCAGGGCGGCGGTGGGCTCGTCGAGGATGAGGAGCTTGACCTTCTTCGACAGTGCCTTCGCGATCTCGACGAGCTGCTGCTTGCCGACACCGATGTCCACGATCTTCGTGACCGGGTTGTCCTTGAGACCGACGCGCTGCAGGAGCTCGGCTGCTGCCAGGTTCGTCTTGTTCCAGTCGATGAAGCCGCCCTTGGACCGCTCGTTGCCGAGGAAGATGTTCTCGGCGATCGACAGGAACGGGCTGAGCGCGAGCTCCTGGTGGATGATGACGACGCCGGCTGCTTCGGAACCGTTGATGTCGTGGAACGCGACGGGCGACCCGTCGAGCAGGATCTCGCCCTCGAAGGAGCCGTGCGGGTAGACGCCCGACAACACCTTCATGAGGGTCGACTTGCCGGCGCCGTTCTCGCCGCAGATGGCGTGGACCTGGCCACGCTCGACCTCGATCGAGACGCCCTGCAGGGCCTTCACGCCGGGGAACGTCTTGGTGATGTCACGCATCTCGAGGATCGTGTCCGTCACGTCGACCGCCTTCCGTGGTGCGCGCCGTGGCGCGCGGATGGGGCGGACGGGAGGCACGGGGCGGGGTCGACCCGTGCCTCCTGTCCGACAGGTGGGTTGCGACTACTTCAGGTCGGCTTCGGTGTAGTAACCCGAGTCGACGAGGACTTCCTTGTAGTTGTCCTTGGTGACGACCGTCGGCTGGAACAGGAAGGTCGGGACGACCTTGACCTTGTTGTCGTAGCTCTTCGTGTCGTTGACCTCGGGCTTGTCACCGGTGAGCAGGTCCTCGGCCATGGTGACCGACTGCTTGGCGAGCTTGCGGGTGTCCTTGTAGATGGTCGAGTACTGCTGACCGGCGATGATCGACTTGACCGAGGCCGCCTCGGCGTCCTGGCCCGTCACGATCGGCAGCGGACGGTCGCTGGTGCCGTAGCCGGCACCCTGCAGCGCCGAGATGATGCCGATCGAGATGCCGTCGTACGGCGAGAGCACGCCGTCGAGCGTGGTGCCGCCCGAGTACGACTTCGCGACCAGGTTCTGCATGCGGGCCTTGGCGGTCGCCGGGTCCCACTGCTGCGTGGCGGCCTGCGAGAGCTGGTCCTGACCCGACTGGATCTTCAGCGTGCCGTCCTCGAGGTACGGCTTGAGGGTCTTCATGGCGCCGTTGAAGAAGAAGCTGGCGTTGTTGTCGTCGAGCGAGCCGGCGAAGACCTCGATGTTGAACGGGCCCTTCTCGCCGGTCTTCTCGCCCTTGTCGTCGAGGACGCCGAGGCCGGTGAGCAGGCTCGTCGCCTGGTCGACGCCGACCTTCTCGTTGTCGAACGACACGTAGTAGTCGACGTTCTTGTTGCCCGTCAGCAGGCGGTCGTAGGAGATCACCTTGATGCCGGCCTTGGCGGCGGCGTCGAGCTGGTCGGAGAGGGCTCCGCCGTCGATCGACGCGATGATGAGGACCTTCGCGCCCTTCGTGATCATGTTGCTGACCTGCTGGGCCTGCTGCTGGACCTTGTTGTCGCCGTACTCGAGGTCGACCTTGTAACCGGCCTTCTCGAGGTCGCTCTTGACGGCGTCGCCGTCCTTGATCCAGCGTTCCGAGACCTTGGTCGGCATGGCGACGCCGACGAGGGCGCCCTTGTTGTCGCTGCTGCTGCCGCCGCCGTCGGTGGACGCGCGGCCACCGGCCGAGCAGCCGGCGAGTGCGATCGCGATGCCGAGGGCTGCAACGCCCGCGATGATCCTGCGCTTCGTCATCGAAGTACCTCTGTTCCTCTCGCGTCGTCCTCGACGCGCTCAGGTGCCGGGGCTGCTGTGCCCCGAGGGATGTGCTCGTGTGAGCGCTCACATACTGGGGCTTTCGTAACGGGGTGTCAACTCGACCTGACCGTTTCGCGATCTTGCCGCGCGGGCCGGACTGCGCGGTACGGTTGGCCTCGTGACGACCACGACCGCCCCAGGGGGCACGGGCGGCAAACGCCGGAAGGCTCCGACGATCTTCGACGTCGCCGAGCGCGCGGGCGTCTCCCACCAGACCGTCTCGCGCGTCATCAACGGCGACCCGACGGTCCGCGACGCCTTCCGCACGCAGGTCACCGACGCCGTCCACGACCTCGGCTACCGGCCCCGCGCCGCAGCCCGCGCACTCGCCGGGGGGCGGAGCCGCGCGCTCGGCATCATCACCGCCGGCGACGCGCTCTACGGCCCGTCGAGCACCGCGATCGGCTTCGAACGTGCGGCCCGGTCGGCCGGGTACCACGTGCTGCTCTCGACCCTGCCCGAGGACCCGACGCCGTCCGACCTGTCCGGTGCACTCACGACGCTGCTCGCGCAGGACGTCGCCGCGATCGTGCTCGTCGCCGCCGACAACCGGGTGCTCGACGCCCTCGGATCACTCACCGTGCCGGTCACCGTGCCCGTCGTCGTGTCGAACGCCGTGCAGCGCGACGCCGTGCGGACCCCGGCGGCGTCGACCGTCGCCGCCGTCGCGATCGACCAGGCCGCCGGGACGTCGCTCGTGATGGAACACCTGTTCGGGCGCGGGTACCGGCGGATCGTGCACATCGCCGGCCCGCCCGTCTCGCAGGAGTCCGAGGTGCGTCGCGCCACGTACGTCCGGATCATGCAGGACGCCGGCCTCGAGCCCGTCGTGCTCGACGGCGACTGGACCCCGGGGAGCGGGTTCGCGGCCGCACGGCACATCGACGTGACGGCCGTCGACGCGGTGTTCGCCGGCAACGACCAGATGGCGCTCGGGGTGCTCCACGCCTTCGCCGACGAGGGCCTGCGCGTGCCCGACGACATCGCGGTGGTCGGGTTCGACGACGTCCCCGAGGCCGCGCACTTCACCCCGCCGCTGACCACCGTGCGGCAGGACTTCCGGGCGATGGGGGAGCGGGTGCTCGACACCGTGCGGGCCCTGGTCGAGGGCGAGCCGCTCGACGAGACCCTGCTGGCGCCCGAACTCGTGGTGCGCCGGTCGGCGTAGAGCGCACGGTGCGGTGTTGTGCGGCCGGTGCGAGGTTGGTCGCTCGGTGCAGCGCTACAACCCCGCATCGAGCGGGCAACCCCGCACCGGCCGATGGGCGGCGCACGGTGCGAGGTCGTGGCCGTCCCGCACCGAGCGGGCAACCCCGCACGGTGCGAGCGGGCCCGGCCCCGAGCCGACCCGACCGTCAGCCCTTCAGCGCACCCGACGACAGGCCTGCGACGTAGAACCGCTGCAGTCCGACGTAGAGCGCGATGCACGGGATCATCGCCACCACCGACCCGGCGACGAGGTTGCCGTACGACACCTGCCCGTACGCCCCGGTCTGCAGGTTGAGCAGCGCCACCGGCAGCGTGTAGAGCGAGTCCTTCGTCAGGAAGGTCAGCGCTCCGAGGAACTCCGTCCACGACGCCAGGAACGCGTACAGCGCAGCGGTGGCCGCGCCGGGCAGCAGGAGCGGGCGGAGCACCGACACGACGACCCGGAAGCGTGAGGCCCCGTCGACGAACGCCGAGTCCTCGAGCTCGGTCGGGATCGACTCGAACGCGTTCCGCATCACGAACACCCCGAACGGCAGGTTCACCGTCGTGTAGAACAGCACGAGCCCGAGCAGCGAGTTCGTGAGCTTCATGGCGTTCATCTCGAGGTACAGCGGGGTGAGGATCGCCTGGAACGGCACCATCATCGTCAGCAGCACCAGACCGAACACGATGCCCGACCCGCGGAACCGGAAGCGGGCGAACCCGTACCCGGCCATCGTGGCGATCACCGCGGTCAGCACCGCGGTGGCGATCGACACGATCAACGAGTTGAACACGCCGGTCAGCAGGTGCGACGACGAGCTGAAGACGGCGGCGAAGTTCTGCCAGCCGAGCTGGAAGAAGGTCGCGGGGTCGGCGGCCTGCGTGATGACGGCCTCGGACTGGAACGCCCGCAGGATCGACCACAGCAGTGGGACACCGAACACGAGCACCGACCCGACGCCGGCGATCACGTACAGGGTGCGCTTGACGGCGGTGTCGCGGGGGTGCCGGACGCTGCCCTGGTGGTGGCGCCGGCGGCGTCCGTCGCCGGTGGTGGTCAGCGTGCGGGTGGACAGGTCCGGCGCCGCGAGGCCGGCACGGGAGGTCGTGGTGCTCATGGCTCAGTCCTTCTCTCGCAGTGCCCAGAACTGGAACACCGTGACGGCGGCGATGACGACGACCAGGGCGATCGACTCGGCGGTCGCGGCGCCGAGCTGCAGGTTGACGAAGCCACGGTTGTAGATCGCGTTGACGATCGTCGTGGTCTCGGTCCCCGGCCCGCCCTGGGTCAGGATGTAGAACTGGTTGAACGCGAGCAGCGAGCCGATCACCGAGATGATGGCGCTGAGGGCGATGGTCGACCGGATCATCGGCAGGGTGATGAGCCGTTCGGTCTGCCACCACGACGCGCCCTCGAGCTGGGCCGACTCGTACACCTCGTCGGGGATGCCCTGCATGGCCGACATCAGGAGCACCATCGTCAGGCCGGACACCGCCCAGACCACGAGCACGCAGATGAGCAGCGTGGCGAGGGGGCCGTTGACGAGCCAGGCGGTGCTGCCGTCGGTGATCCCGAGCCAGCGGAGCACCATGTTGACGGCTCCGGAGTTCGGCTGCGCCTCGAGCACGAGCATGAACGACAGCGTGGTCAGGCCGACGACGTACGGCAGGAAGAACACCGTCCGCAGCAGGGTGCTGCCCCGTCGCCGTGCCCGGATGAGCACCGCCAGGAAGTAGCCGAGCACCAGGATCGGCACTGTCACGATCGCGGTGTACAGCAGCGTGTACCCGATGGCGTGCACGAACGTCGGGTCCTGGAACAGGGTCAGGTAGTTCTGCAGCCCGATGAACCGGTACGGGCCGATCAGGGGCCAGTTCGTGAACGAGATGTAGAGCGCGAACACGAGCGGGGCGAGGACGAACACCGCGACGAAGACGATCGCCGGGGTGACGAGCACGGCGCCGGCGCGCGGCGGGTGGGTGAGCGACCCGCGGGACGGACCCGGGCGGCCCGAGCGGCCCGGACGGCCAGCGCCGCGCCCGACGGTCGGGCGGCCGGCGCCGGTCCGTCGGTTGGAGATGGTGGTCATGTCTGCACCTCTCTGTGCAACGAGCGAGCGAAGGTCAGGCCTGGACCTGGTCGAGGATGCGGGTGTAGTCCGCCTGCGCCGTCTTCATCGCGGCAGCGGTGCCCGAGCCGAACACGGCCTCGCGGAACATCGCGAAGTACGGTGACGACGGCTGGTTGTTGAGCAGGTTGTACGCCAGGGTCTGCGGCGCGTAGCCCTTGTCGATGGCGTCGAGGGGGCCGAACGCCAAGGGGAACCGCTTCCGGTACTCGGGCGTCGCGGCGTCGGAGCGGGTGGGGAAGTACCCGCCGTCGGGCAGTGCCTGCTGTTGCTGCAGGCCGTTCGCGTACTGCATGAACGCCCAGCCTCCGGACGGGTTCGCCGCCCCGTTCGGGATGCACATGTTGTCGCCGCCGTCGAAGAACGACCGCTGGCCGTCCCACGACGGGATGAGGACCGTCTGCATCTTCGCCCGCATCGCCTTGGTGGCCGCGGGCACGGTGGCGCCGTAGGAGGTCGGGAAGATCCCGACCTTGCCGGCCCGGAAGTCCGCGCCCCACGTGGTGCCGGCGTCCGAGTACGTCGCCTTCGACAGCGCGCCGTCCTTCCAGAGCTGCCGGTAGAACTCGAGCATCCGTTCCAGCGCTTCGTTGCCGGTGATGTTCGCCGTCTGGGAGCCGACCTCGCCGGACATCATGTCGACACCCGTTGCCCATACGTGCGGCTGGGTGACGAAGCCGATGATGCCGGCGGCGTTTCCGGAGATCGACCACCCGTAGACGTCGTCGCCGGTCTTCCGGATGGCCTTCGCCGCCGCCAGCAGGGAGTCGAGGTCCTTCGTGGAGTCCTCGACGTCGAGCCCGGCCCGGTCGAACAGCTCGGTGTTGACGAACAGCTGCGAGTTGTCCGCCAGGTAGGGCAGCCCGTAGTACCGGTCGCGGTACTCGAGCAGCCGCAGGTGCCCCGGCGAGATCGCGTCGAAGTAGTCGAGGCCCTTGACGACGTCGGTCAGGTCGGCGAACGCCTCGCGGAAGATGAACAGCTGCGAGTTGATGTCGTCGATGTCCACGACGTCCGGCGGCTCACCACCGCGGATGGCCGTTGCGAGCTTCGTCACGTACTGACCGTCCGGCACCGGGGTCAGCTCGACCTGCAGCTTCGGGTTCGCCTTGTTGAACCCGGCCACGGCCGAGGTCAGTCCGGCCTGGGTCGCGGACCGGCACCAGACGTGCACGGTGCCGGTCGCGTCCTTCCCGAAGCTCGCCACCTTCGCGTCGACCTTGGGCAGGGTGCCGGAGCACCCTGCCAGGGCGAGTGCTGCGCCGCCGGCGACACCGCCGACCAGGAACGCTCTGCGGTCCATCAGATCACCGCGCCAGCGGGAGCCACACGCGCATCGGCGCCGCGCCCCGGTTCGCCCAGGCGTAGTAGGGAACCGCTGTCGCGGTGACCGACGGGAGGCCCGTGGTGGCGTTCTCGGAACCGGCCACGTCGCCGACGTTGGTCGCGTCGAGAGCGTTCGTCGCGCCTCCCGGCCCGTCCAGCCGCTGGTACGGCCACGATGCCTGCTCGTGTCCGGCCGGGGCGTGTCCGGGCACGCGCAGCGTGACGATGCCGTCGAGCAGGTCGTCGCGACGTTCCTCGGTGATCGGTGCGACCGCGTCGACCGTCAGGTCGTCGACCGTGAAGCCCTGCTGGTCCGCCTGCTCCACGGCGTACACGAGGGGGCCGCGCTCGATGGCGACCTGACCGCGGGCGGCGTCGATGCGGGTGTCGGCCACGTACCGGTGCGGCGTCGTGTCGAAGACGAGCTCGACGGTGTCCCCTGCGGACCAGTGCCGGTCGACGACGTGCAGCGTGCCCGGCTCCGGGTGCGCGGTACCGTCCGGTCCCTGCACCGTCGTCGTGTCCGACCAGACCGGGATCCGCAGGCCGAGGGCGAGCGGGCCGTCCTCGGTGACCGTGACGACCACGCGGCCGTCGTGCGGGTAGCCCGTCTCCACCGACACCGGCCCGAGGTCGGCGGTCGCGTACTGGTGGATCTGCAGGCCGCCGTCGGTCGCGGTCGCCAGGTAGCCGTCCAGGCTCGCGAACGTGCGCATGATGTTCGGCGGGCAGCAGGCGCAGTCGAACCAGCCGCGGCGCCCGTGGGCAGGGGAGCGATTCTCGTCCTGGTGCGCGTGGTCCCGCTGCTGCAGGGGGTTCACGTAGAAGTACTCGGTGCCCGCCAGGCTCACGCCGGCCAGGAACGCGTTGTAGAGCAGGCGCTCGATCGCGTCGGCGTAGACCGGCTTGCCCGTGGCGAGCAGCAGGCGCCACGCCCACTGCACACCGCCGATGGCCGCGCAGGTCTCGGCGTAGCCACGGTCGGTCGGCAGCTCGTAGGGGTCGCCGAACGCCTCCCAGTCCCAGCGCGCACCGAGGCCTCCGGTGATGAACGCCTTCGTCGCCATCATGTCGGCGAACTGTCCCTCGCTCGCGGCCAGCAGCTCGGTGTCGCCGGTCTCGATCGCGACGTCGACGGCGCCGGCTGCCAGGTACACGGCGCGGACGGCGTGGCCCTCGACGGTCGTGGCCTGCCGGCTCGGCACCCGGTCGGAGAAGTACGTCGGCTCGCCGCCGGCGCGCTCGATGATGCCCGTGCCGCGGGCGTCGACGAACCAGTGCGCCAGGTCGAGGTAGTCGCGGTTGCCGGTCTCGCGGTAGAGCTCGACGAGGCCCATCTCGACGACGGGGTGGCCGTCGACGTCGCGGGTCTTCGGCGTGCCGTCCGGTGCGGTGCCGTCGCCGAACGTGCGGACCAGGTGGTCGGCGTTCTTGATCGCGACCTCGAGCAGGCCGGTGTCGCCCGTCGCCCGGTGCTGCGCCACGGCCGCCTGGTACAGGTGCCCGGCGCAGTACATCTCGTGGCTCCACTTGAGGTCCGTGTACCGCTCGCCCTTCCCACGGATCTGCTGCACGGAGTCGAGGTAGCCGTCGTCGGCCTGCGCCTGGGCGTACAGGGCGGTGACCTCGCGCTGCAGTTCGAGCAGGTCCTCGGACGGGGCGCGGCCGTACTCCCACGCCACCGCCTCGAGCCACTTCGTCACGTCCGAGTCCATGAAGATCGGGCCGGTGGCCTCGCCCTCCTCGAGCCCGGCGGCGATGCGCAGGTTCCGGAAGTTGCCGGCGGTCTCGAGCAGGGCGTACCCGCCGCGGACCGCATCACGGCCGTTGCGCTCCTGCCGGAGAGCCCAGAAGCCGCTGGTGATCCGGGCGTCGCCCGTCGGCAGGGGCCGGAGCGTGAGGTGCGCGTCGGCGGTCGGGAGGACCGGGGTCGCGGTGTGCGCACGGCTGTCGGTCGCGAGCGTGGTGGTCATGTCGCCTCCTTGCGATGTGACTGGGACCGTCCCGGTGTCCGCCGTTCGTGCAGCGTTTCGGAAAACGGTTTCTGCGGTGGACAGTACGACACCGACCTGGCGTGCGCAAGAGTTGTGGGCGTTTTTCTGCGTATGCTCATCGTCACGTCCCGCGATCCGGAAAGGAACTTGCCGTGACCCTCGAGCGCACCGGTGCCGACCGCAGCACGCAACCCGTCCGGATCACCGACGTCGCCGCGCTTGCCGGGGTGTCGATCGGCACGGCGTCGAAGGCGCTCAACGGCACCGGACAGCTCCGCGACTCCACCAGGGCACGGGTCAAGGACGCCGCCGAGAAGCTCGGGTTCGTCGGAGACGCCCGGGCCCGCGCACTGTCCTCCGGCCGGACCTACACGGTCGGCATGATCACCACCGACTCCTTCGGTCGGTTCTCGATCCCGGTGCTCCTCGGCGCCGAGGATGCCCTGTCCGCCGGGCAGATGGCGGTCCTGCTCTGCGACACCCGCGACGACCACGTCCGCGAGGCCCACTACCTCCGTTCCCTCGCAGCCCGCGGCGTCGACGGGATCATCGTGACCGGACGGTCCGCCGACCCGCGACCGCCGATCGACGTGGCGATCCCGGTCGTGTACGCGTTCACGCCGTCGACCGCGGCCGACGACGTGTCGATCACCCTCGACGACTCCGCAGGGTCCGCGCTCGTCGCCTCGCACGTGCTGACGCTCGGGCGGCAGCGGGTTGCCGTCGTCACCGGGCCCGCGCGGCACCGTTCCGCCGAACGTCGGGTGGCGGGGGCCGCCTCCGTGCTCGGGTCACGACTGGTCACGCCGCCGCTGTTCGGCGAGTGGTCGGAGCGGTGGGGGCGCCAGGCCGTCGACGTGCTCGCGCGGCAGTCTCCCGATGTCGACGCGATCATGTGCGGCAGCGACCAGATCGCCCGTGGCGTGTGCGACCGGCTCCGGGAGCTCGGACGATCGGTCCCCGAGGACGTCGCCGTCACCGGGTACGACGACTGGGACGTGATGGCGCTCGCCTCGAGGCCGCCGCTGACGACGGTGGACCTGCGGCTCGAGGAGCTCGGGCGCGTGGCCGGGCAGGCGTTGCTCGGCCTGATCGACGGCGGTGCGGCGGCCTCGGCGACGGTCACCCCGTCGCTCGTCATCCGCGAGAGCACCGCCGGCGCGTAGCCCGGCGCCCGCCCCGTCCCGCCCCTCCCCGCCCGTCGCGCCCGTCCGCCGAGGTTCCGAAATCTCGGCATCTGGGCGGGTCTCCGAGCCGTTCGTGGAACCTCGGCGCCACGGCGGCGGCGAGTCGTGGAACCTCGACGGGGAAGGGGCCGGGCGAGTCCCCGCCGCGAAGGGGTCGGTCGGAACGTGCCGAAGGCCGCTGTCCCGGGGGCCCCCTCGGTGCTCGGGGTTCCGAGATTTCGGCATCTGGGCGGGGATCCGGGTCGTTCGTGGAACCTGGGCGTGGCGGGGGCGGCGAGTTGTGGAACCTCGGCGGACGTGAGCGGGGGTGTCGTGGTCAGGCTCGAGATCGGGTGGGAACCGGGTGGGAACCGGGCGGAGCCGGGTGTGGCGCGGGCGTGCAGCGCGGCCGAGGGGGCGGCGCGCCCGGACGTTGCGAGAGTGAGCGCTCACGTGCCAGGATGTGAGCGCTCACGGAGGACGACGGAGTTCTGGAGGAACGCATGGGCGACGACCCCACCCAGCAGGTCGCGAACGGCCGCACGACACTTGGGATCGAGCTCGGCTCCACCCGCATCAAGGCATGCCTGGTGGACGAGGACCTCGTGCCCATCGCCGCCGGCTCCCACGAGTGGGAGAACGAGTTCGTCGACGGCCGCTGGACCTACTCGCTCGACGCCGTCGAGACCGGTCTCCGGGCCGCCTACGCCGCGCTCGTCGCCGACGTCGAAGCGCAGTTCGGCGTGCGTCCGACCACCTTCCGCGCAGTCGGCGTGAGCGCGATGATGCACGGCTACCTGGCGTTCGACGCCGCGGGCGACCTGCTCGTGCCGTTCCGGACCTGGCGGAACACCTCGACCGGGCCCGCGGCCGAACAGCTCAGCGAGGCACTGGCGTTCAACGTGCCACTCCGCTGGTCGATCGCACACCTGTACCAGGCGGTCCTCGACGAGGAGCCGCACGTGCAGCAGATCGCGGGCATCACGACGCTCGCGGGCTACGTGCACCGACGACTCACCGGACGGAACGTGCTCGGCGTCGGGGATGCCTCCGGGGTGTTCCCGATCGAGGGTGGCCCCGTCGACAGCGGCCCGGGCGACCCCGGCTCCCGCGGATGGGACGAGCACATGCTCGCCACGACGCAGGCCCTGCTCGGCGAGCACGTCCCCGACCTCCGCGCGGTCCTGCCCGAGGTGCTCGTCGCGGGCGAGGAAGCCGGTGAGCTGACCCCCGAGGGCGCCGCGTGGCTCGACCCCACCGGCACGCTCGAACCCGGCGCGCCGCTCTGCCCGCCCGAGGGCGACGCCGGCACCGGCATGGTCGCGACGAACGCCGTAGCACCCCGCACCGGCAACGTCAGCGTCGGCACGAGCATCTTCGCGATGGTGGTCCTCGAGAACCCGCTCAGCACCCCGCACGAGGAACTCGACGTCGTGACCACCCCGGCGGGCGACGCCGTGGCGATGGTGCACTGCAACAACGGCGCCAGCGAGATCGCGAGCTGGGCGAAGGTCTTCGGACGGTTCGCCGAAGCGGCCGGGCAGCCCCTCGACGTCGACACCGTCTACGCGACACTGCTCACCGAATCGATCGCGGACAGCACCGACCCCGACGCCGGCGGCCTGCTCTCGTTCAACTACCTGGCCGGCGAACCCGTCACCCATGTCGAGGACGGCCGGCCCCTGCTGCTCCGCACCCCCGACGCCCGCTTCACCCTGGGCAACCTGGTCCGCTCCGAGGTGCACGGCGCGTTCGCCACCCTGGCGATCGGCATGGACGTGCTGCACGGCGAGCGGGTGCAGGTCGACCGGATGACCGCGCACGGCGGGCTCTTCCGCACGCCGGGTGCCCCGCAGCGACTGCTCGCCGCGGCACTGCGAGTGCCGATCGCCCTCGAGGAGACCGCGGGCGAGGGCGGGGCCTGGGGCATCGCCGTCCTGGCCGCCTACCTCGAGCACACCGACCAGCAGCTCGCCGACTTCCTTGCGGACACCGTGTTCGGCGGGGACGCCGTGCACGTGGCTGAGCCCGAGCCGCGCGACGTCGAGGGCTTCCAAGCGTACCTCGGCCGGTACCGCGCTGCCCTGCCCGTCCAGGCCGCGGCGGCAGCGGCGACCAGACCCGAGACGACCGGAACCGGTGCCGCAGCGGCGACCGGACCCGAGACGACCGGAACCGGTGCGGCAGCCGCCCCCGGCGCCGACGCGACCACGACCCGAGGCGAGGGGACGGCGGGAGCCGAGCCGCGCCTCCCGGCAGAGCAGGAAGTGACCAGATGACCAGCGCAACCGACCCCGACACCCAGCGGGCCGTCGCGACCACCCGGGAACGCGTCGCCCGCCTGCACGGCGAACTCGTCCGCTACGGCCTGGTGATCTGGACCGGCGGCAACGTCTCCGAGCGCGTGCCCGGCACCGACCTGTTCGTCATCAAGCCGAGCGGCGTGTCGAGCGACGACCTGACCCCCGAGAACCAGGTCGTTTGCACCCTCGACGGCGAGCCGGCCGACGGCTGGGAGAACAGCCACGGGCCGAGCTCCGACACCGCCGCGCACGCCCACGTGTACCGGAACATGCCCGAGGTCGGCGGTGTCGTGCACACCCACTCGACGTACGCGACGGCGTGGGCCGCACGAGCGGAACCCATCCCGTGCGTGATCACCGCGATGGCGGACGAGTTCGGCGGGCCGATCCCGGTCGGCCCGTTCGCGATCATCGGTGACGACTCGATCGGCCACGGCATCGTCGAGACGCTGACCGGCCACCGATCCCGCGCGGTCCTCATGCAGAACCACGGCGTCTTCACCATCGGCAAGGACGCCAAGGACGCCGTCAAGGCCGCCGTGATGTGCGAGGACGTCGCCCGCACCGTGCACATCGCGAAGCAGGGCGGGGACGTGGTCCCGATCGCGCAAGCAGACATCGATCGACTCTTCGATCGCTACCAGAACGTCTACGGACAGAACCCCGAAGGAGCCATGCGATGACGCAGGACACCCCGACGCACGACACCCCGACGCACGACACCACCGTCGACCCCCAGGCCACGCTCGACGGCTACGAGGTCTGGTTCCTCACCGGCTCCCAGGGGCTGTACGGCGAGGAGACGCTGCGCCAGGTCGAGGAGCAGAGCAAGGCCGTACACGCCGAACTGGCCGGCGCGCTGCCGGTCAAGCTCGTCTGGAAGCCGGTCCTGAAGGACGCCGACGGCATCCGCCGCGCCCTGATCGAGGCCAGCGCCGACGACAAGGTCATCGGTGTCACCACCTGGATGCACACCTTCAGCCCCGCGAAGATGTGGATCGGCGGCCTGCAGGCGCTGACGAAGCCGCTGCTGCACCTGCACACGCAGGCGAACGTCACGCTGCCGTGGGCGGACATCGACTTCGACTTCATGAACCTCAACCAGGCCGCGCACGGCGACCGTGAGTTCGGCTACGCCCTGGCACGCCTCGGTGTCCGGCACGCCACCGCCGTCGGCCACGTCTCGGACCCCCGCGTCCAGCAGCGCGTGTCGAACTGGACCCGCGCCGCAGCCGGCGCCGCAGCCGTCCGCGAGCTGAAGCTCACCCGCTTCGGCGACAACATGCGCTACGTCGCCGTCACCGAGGGCGACAAGACCGAGGCCGAGATCGAGCTCGGCGTGCAGGTCAACACCTGGGCGGTGAACGAGCTGGCAGCGGCCGTGTCCGCCGCGTCGGACCACGAGATCGACGCGCTGCTCGCCACCTACGACGCGTCCTACGACCTCGTACCGGAACTCCAAGAGGGGGGCGAACGCAGGAGCGCGCTCCGCGACGGCGCCGCGATCGAGATCGGCCTCCGCACCCTGCTCGCGCAGAACGGGTCCGCCGCCTTCACCACCAACTTCGAGGACCTCGGCACGCTCAAGCAGCTGCCCGGCCTCGCGGTCCAGCGCCTGATGGCCGACGGTTACGGCTTCGGCGCCGAGGGCGACTGGAAGACGGCCGTCCTGGTCCGTGCGATGAACGTCGCCGGCGCCGGACTGCCCGGTGGTGCGAGCCTGATGGAGGACTACACCTACGACCTCACCCCGGGTGCCGAGAAGATCCTCGGTGCCCACATGCTCGAGGTCTCGCCCACGCTCACCACCACGAAGCCGACGCTGGAGATCCACCCGCTCGGCATCGGCGGCAAGGACGACCCGGTCCGCCTGGTCTTCACGGCCGACTCCGGCGAGGCCGTGGTGGTCGCGCTCTCCGACACCCGCGACGGCTTCCGTCTCACCGCGAACGTCGTCGACGTGGTGCCCCCGACCGAGGCCCTGCCGAAGCTCCCCGTCGGCCGTGCCGTCTGGGAGCCGCGCCCGTCGTTCCCCGTCGCCGCCGAGGCCTGGCTCACCGCCGGCGCCGCCCACCACACCGTGATGACGACGGCCGTCGGTCTGCAGGTGGTCGAGGACCTGGCGACCATGGTCGGCACCGAGTTCCTGGTCATCGACGAGCACACCACCGCCCGCGGCTTCCGCGACGAGCTGCGTCTCCAGCAGACGTGGCACCGTCTCGACCGCGGCTTCTGAGGGACGCGGACCGTACGATGAGCGACGTGATCGCAGAGCAGCGCACGCGGACGAACTGGGCGGGCAACGTCACCTACCGGGCGTCCGGTCTGGCGCGTCCGACGTCGGTGGCCGCGTTGCAGGAACTGGTCGCGTCGACCCCGCGCCTGACGGCGCTCGGCTCACGGCACTCCTTCAACACGATCGCCGACACCGACGCCGTGCAGGTGTCGCTGCAGGACCTGCCGCCGGTGCTCGACATCGACACGTCGCGTCGTGTGGTCCGCGTGGCCGCCGGCATGACGCACAGTCAGGTCGCGGCCGGTCTGGAGGCCCGTGGCTGGGCACTCGGGAACCTCGCGTCCCTGCCGCACATCTCCACGGCCGGGGCCGTCGCCACGGGCACGCACGGCTCCGGCGTGCGCAACCCGTCGCTCGCGCAGGCAGTGGTCGGGCTCGACGTCGTCCGCGCTTCCGGGGCGATCGAGCACGTCGATGCGTCCTCGCCGGACGGGGCCCTCGACGCCCACCGGGTGGCCATCGGTGCGCTCGGTGTCGTCACCACGGTGGAGCTCGCGATCGAGCCGACGTTCCAGGTCGCCACGACGGTGCACCTCGACCTGCCGTGGGACGCGGTGTCCGCCCACTTCGACCAGGTCATGTCCGACGCCTACTCGGTGTCGATGTTCACCTCGTTCGACGACCGCGGTGCCCGGCAAGTCTGGGTGAAGCACCGCGCGGACGAGCCCTCGCCCACCGTCGACCTCGTCGCCCTCGGAGCGCGGCCCGCCACCGGCCCCGTGCACCCGGGGGAGAACGACCCCGCCGGCGTCACCGAGCAGGGCGGCGTCCCCGGGCCGTGGGCCGAGCGGCTGCCGCACTTCCGGTCCTCGTTCACGCCGTCGACCGGTGCCGAGATCCAGGCCGAGTACTTGATCCCGGCAGCGTCGGCGGTGTCCGCGCTCGAGGCCCTCCGTCCGCTCGAGTCGGTGTTCGCGCCGATCCTCATCGCCGCCGAGATCCGTACGATCGCGCCCGACGCCGCCTGGCTCGCGCCGTCGTCCGGTCGGCAGTCGGTCGGCATCCACTTCACGTTCCGCCGGGACGCCGCTGCCGTGGCGGCCGCGGTGACGAGGATCGAAGAAGCGCTCGCGCCCTTCGACCCGCGGCCGCACTGGGGCAAGGTGTCCGGCGTGAGCGTCGAGCGTCTGCACGAGGCGTACCCCCGGCTGTCGGACTTCGCGGCGGTCGCGCGCGACGTCGACCCCACGGGCCGGTTCCGCAACGCGTACCTGGCGCGCGTCCTGTCCTGACGGGGCGTGCCGCGTGGCGCCACCACTGGGGCGTGCGCGTGACGACACCGGTTCCGGAGCCTCCTCGGAGGCAACGGAGGGGAGCACAGTGACGCTGCCGATCGCCGGGTGGTACCCGGACCCGCAAGACTCGAACCGCACACGGTGGTGGGACGGAGCACGTTGGGGAGCACTCGCACCCCAGCCTGCTGCAACTGTCCCCACGCCACAGTGGGAGCCGGCACTTCGTCGTCCGAGCGGCACAGTTGCTCGCGTGACGACAGGTGTCCCGCACCGTTGAGCGCGATGCGGGACACCCGGGTCCTCAGTCCCTGCGGAACAGGTCGATCAGGAGCCTGACCACGGTCACGAGCAAGCTCGCGATCCCCAGCCAGGGCACCCGACGCCTGGACCGATCATCGGTGTCGTACGACATCGGTGACCTCCTGGTGTCGTCGCCGGCTGACACGAGGAGCTTCGACCGAGGGATGCGTCGCCGAGCGTGCTCGGCTACCATCGGTTCCGAGCGTTGGACTCGGGATGGTTGGTGCATCCCTTGGCTTTCCACTCGGAAGGCGAATCGAAGCCCGGAACTGTTGTCGCAGTCCCGGGCTTCGTACTTTCGCCCGGATCGCGCTCCGGCTGTGGCGCAACCGGATCAAGCCTACGACGAACTGTCCGGTGACATTCCGGTCGTCGCTCACAGCGGTTTCCCGCCGGATGTGCGGGCGACCCGCCGGTTCGTCGCTGGGAGCGCACATGTGCATCCACAAAGGTCGGGGGATGGCGAACTTCAACCGCATCCTGGGTATGGCCTCGAAGGTCATCGACAAGCAGCTCCAGAAGCGTGGGCAGGGGGACGGTGCGCCCGGCAACGGAGCGCAGCGCGCTGGCGGGACCGACTGGCGTGACGTCGTCCGCGGCGCAGCGGACCGGCTGACGGGCGATGACCGGAGCCAGCAGCGGCCGCAGCAGCAGTACGGCCAGCAGCAGCAGCGGCCGCAGCAGCAGTACGGCCAGCAGCAGCAGCACGGCCAGCAGCAGTACGGGCAGGCGCCCCAGCAGCAGTACGGCCAGCCGCAGCAGCACGGCCCGGCCGACTCGGACAAGGTCGCCCTGGCGAAGTACGACTACCTGCTCCGCACCTCGTCGCCGGACCAGCTCGAGCAGGTCCACCACGACGCCTTCGCCCGCCTCACCCCGGCGCAGCGGCAGCAGGTGCGCAACCGTCTGAACTCCGAACTCCCGCCGCACGAACACCTGCGCGACGACTCGGCCGGCGGCATGGCGCGCGCGATGACCCGCGGCGAGGTCCGCCGTCCGGGCCTGATCCGCCGCGTCCTCGGCGGCTCGAGCAACGGCAACGGCAACGGCCGCGGGCGTGGTGGCGCCTTCGCCGGCGGGGCCGCGGTCGGCGCCGGCGCGATGGCGCTCGGCGGCATCGGTGTCGCGGTCGCCGGGGGAGCGGTGCTGAGCGCTGCCGCCGGGCCCGTGCTGGCCGAGGCAGCGAACCTCGGCGTCGACTTCGACGGCATCGCCTCGGGCATCGGCGACCTCGGACTGGCCGACCTCGGGGCCGACCTCGGCGGCGGCTTCGAGGGGATCGCGGGCGAGGGTGAGCAGCTCCTCGGCGGTCTCGGCGAGCAGGCGTCGGGCCTCGGCGAGCAGGCCTCGAACCTCGGCAACGACTTCCTCGGGGGCCTGTTCGACCGCTGACCCACGCCCCTCGGGTGGACTCGGTGCAGATCCATCGGGAATAGACGGACGTCGCACGGCACTTGGATTGTTTCGTCGTGCGACGTCGGTCGCACGCGGGATTCGGACGGGCGACCGCCGCGGTGTCAGGATGGACGCCGCCCGGCGACCCGGTCCGTGCAACCACAGCGGCTGCAGCACGGTCGCCACCACCCTTCCCACGAGGAGCTCCACCGTCATGAGACGCCCGAACCGCCTGACGATCACCGCGGCCGTCGCCGCAGCAGCAGCCCTGGTCCTGACCGGCTGCTCGGGCGGCAGCTCCTCGGACGACGCGGCGAACGGCACGGCCAAGGGCGGCACGCTCAACATCCTGCTGCCGCAGACGGCGTTCCACCTCGACCCGGCGACGAGCCAGAGCCTGGGCATCACGTCGCTCGCTCTCGTCGCGCGGCGCCTGACCACGTGGGACGTGGAGCCCGGCAAGACCGCGAAGGTCGTGCCGGACCTCGCGACGGACACCGGGAAGTCCAGTGACGGCGGCAAGACGTGGACGTACACGCTGAAGGACGGGCTGAAGTTCCAGGACGGCACCCCGATCACCACGAAGGACATCAAGTGGGGCATCGAGCGCTCGTTCGCCCCCACGCTGACCGGCGGCCTGAGCTACCACAAGTCGCTCCTGGTCGGCGGCGACAGCTACAAGGGTCCGTTCGACGGCAAGACCCTCGACAGCATCGAGACCCCGGACGACAAGACCATCGTCTTCAAGCTCAACAACGCCTACGGCGACTGGCCCTGGCTGGCCTCGATGCCCGCGTTCACCCCGGTCCCCGAGGGCGACGGCACGGACACCGGCGCCTACGACCTGAAGCCAGTCGCATCCGGTCCGTACAAGGTGCAGTCGAACACGCAGGGCACGCAGGTCACCCTCGTCCGCAACAAGGAGTGGAGCGCGAAGACCGACGACGTCCGCACCGCCGGCCCGTCGAAGGTCGTCTTCAAGGAGAGTCAGGACCCGTCGACCGTCACACAGACGCTGATCGCCGACAACGGTGACGCGAAGGACTCCTTCGGTGCGAGCTACCTGGGCGCAGCCGAGCTGAACCAGGTGCGGAGCAACCCCGCCGCCCAGGACCGCCTCGCCACGTCGAAGGCCGGCCCGATCAACTACATGGCGATCAACACGCAGAAGGGCTCGCTCAAGGACCTCAAGGTCCGTCAGGCCCTGCAGTACGCCGTCGACAAGAAGTCGTACCGGATCGCTGCGGGCGGTGCGCTCGCCGGTTCGTACGCCACGACCCTGATCACCCCGGGCATCGCGGGCCGCGAGGACTACGACCTGTACAAGCCCGGCGCGAACGGTGACGTCGCGAAGGCGAAGCAGCTCCTCAAGGACGCGGGCGTGTCCGACCTCAAGCTGACCCTGGCGACCCAGAACGACCCGACCTACCTCGCCCAGGCGCAGGCGCTGCAGTCCGGCCTCAAGCGCGCCGGCATCACCGTCACGCTGAAGCCGCTGGACGCGGACTCGTTCTACACCGCGACGACCGACGGCACCGACTTCGACCTGGCGCTGTTCAGCTGGCAGCCGGACTTCCCGAGCGCGAACGCCAACATCCAGCCGCTCTACGACTCGTCGCAGATCGGTGGCGGCGGCTACAACGTCTCGAAGTACAGCAACCCCGAGGTCGACGCGCTGATCAAGAAGGCCAGCGCCACCGTCGACCAGCAGGACGCGCAGAAGCTGTGGGTCGAAGCGGACAAGAAGATCATGGCCGACGCGCCGATCGTCCCGCTGACCTACGCGAAGCAGTCGTTCCTGGCCGGTTCGAACGTGCAGAACTTCCAGATCGCGGACTTCCCGGCGTACCCGAACTACCTCAAGGTCTCGCTCGCGAAGTGAGTTCGCCGCTGCTCGAGGTCGAGGGGCTCCACGTCGCGTTCGGCGACGCGGAGCCCGTCGTCCGTGACGTCTCCTTCACCCTGACCCCCGGTCGTGTGCTCGCCCTCGTGGGGGAGTCCGGCTCCGGCAAGTCCGTCAGCGCCATGAGCGTGCTCGGCCTGCTGCCGCCCGAGGCGCGGGTCTCCGGCAGCGTCCGGTTCCGTGGCGAGGAGCTCGTCGGCGCCTCCGACGACACGCTCCGTGCCGTTCGCGGCGCCGGCATCGGCGTCGTGTTCCAGGAACCGATGAACTCGTTCACGCCGGTGCTGTCCATCGGCACGCAGGTCGCCGAGGCGATCCGGGCGCACCCGACGGACCTCGACCGTGCAGCGGTCTCCGCGCGCGTCGACGAGCTGCTGCGTGCCGCAGGCCTCACCGACCCCGAGCGCATCCGCAAGGCCTACCCGCACGAACTGTCCGGCGGGCAGTTGCAGCGCGCCATGATCGCGATGGCCCTGGCCGGGGACCCGGTCGCACTGATCGCCGACGAGCCGACGACCGCCCTCGACGTCACGGTGCAGGCCGGGATCCTCGACCTGCTCCGCCGACTCGGTCGCGAGCGCTCCTTGGCCGTCCTGCTCATCACGCACGACATGGGTGTGGTGGCGGACGTCGCGGACGAACTCCTGGTGATGCGCCGCGGCGACCCCGTCGAGCACGGCACGGTCGCCGAGGTCTTCGCGCACCCGTCCGCCGACTACACGCGCGAGCTCCTCGCCGCCGTCCCCAGCCTGGAGGCCCGTCCCGCGTCCGCCACGCCGGCTGCGGACCCCGAGACTCGGCCTGGACGACAGGACGCGGCCCCCGGGACGCACGCCGTGTCGTCGAACGCGGGTCTCGGTCCGACCGAAACGAGTCTCGCGGAGGCGAGCCGCGCCTCCCGAATGCCGGTCGCGCAGCTGCGCGACGTCGCCGTGCGGTACTCGCGCCGCGGCGGACCGACCGTGTCGGGCATCGACCTTGACCTGCGGGCCGGCGAGACCGTCGGGCTGGTCGGGGAGTCCGGGTCCGGCAAGTCGACCATCGGACGAGCGCTGGCGGGCCTGGTGCCCGTCGTCGCGGGCTCGGTCGAGGTCGACGGCAGCGACCTGCGGACCGCCAGGGGCCGACGGCTTCGCGAACTCCGCAGCCGCGTCGGCATCGTCTTCCAGGACCCGGCATCGTCGCTCAACCCGCGGCAGACCATCGGCTGGAGCATCGCCGAGCCGTTGCTCGTGCACGGGACCGCCTCGGCGGCCGACCGTGCGGAACGCGTCCGTGAACTGCTGACCGCCGTGCAGCTCGACCCGTCGTGGGCCGAGCGGTTCCCGCACCAGCTCTCCGGCGGGCAGCGCCAGCGCGTTGCCGTCGCGCGGGCGCTGGCGCTCCGTCCGGCGCTCGTCATCGCCGACGAGCCCACCTCGGCGCTCGACGTGACCGTGCAGGCGGCCGTGCTCGACCTGCTCGCACAGCTGCAGGACGAGTTCGGGTTCGGCATGCTCCTCATCAGCCACGACCTCGCCGTCGTCCGGCAGCTCGCTGACGAGGTCGTCGTCCTGCACGACGGTCGCGTGGTCGAGCGGGGGACCACGGACGCCGTGCTCGACGACCCGCAGCAGGACTACACGCGCATGCTGCTCGCAGCGGCGCCCGTCGCCGATCCCGTGCGACAGGCGGCCCGCCGCGAAGCCTGGCGCGCCTGGGAAGGAGTGTCCTCGTGACCGCCAACGTCGTCGAGCGCCCCGTGGCCTCGTCCGGACGCACCACCGGCTTCCGCGCCGTGGTGCGCCGCATCCGGCAGGACCGCTGGGCCGTGACCTCGGCCGTCGTCATCGTGGTGTTCCTCGTGGTCGCCGTCGCGGCGCCGCTCATCAGTGCCGTCACCGGGCAGGACCCGTACGGGTACGACATCGACGCGCTCAACTCGTTCGGGGCGCCGAAGGGCTTCGGCGGGGGGATCAGCGCCGAACACTGGTTCGGCGTCGAGCCGCTGACCGGTCGCGACCTGTTCGCGATCGTGACGTACGGTGCGCGGACGTCGCTCGGCATCGGGCTCGCGGCGACCTTCCTGTCGATCGTCATCGGGGTGCTCGTCGGTGTCACCACCGGCTTCTTCGGCGGCTGGTACGACCGCGTGCTCTCCCGCGTGGTCGACGTGATCTTCGGCTTCCCGTCGCTCGTCTTCATGATCGCCCTGACCGCGATCGTGCCAACGTCGTTCCCGAAGCCCGTCCTGGTCGTGCTCGTCATCGGGTTCTTCGGCTGGCCGTCCGTCGCCCGCGTGGTCCGCGGCCAGACACTGTCGCTCGTCAGCCGGAACTACGTCGTCGCCTCCACCGCCATGGGCGCCGGCCGGTGGCACGTCATCCGCACCCAGCTGCTGCCGAACCTGGCGGCGACGATCACCGTCTACGCGACGATCTCGATCCCGTCGATGATCGGAGCCGAGGCCGCGCTGTCGTTCCTGGCGGTCGGCGTGACCCCGCCGACGCCGTCGTGGGGCCGCAGCATCGGCGACGCCGTCGGCTGGGTGCAGACCGACCCCATGTACCTCGTGTTCCCCGGAGTGGCACTGTTCCTCATCACCCTCGCGTTCAACGTGCTCGGCGACGCCCTGCGTGACGCCCTCGACCCGAGAGGAGCACGCCGATGAGCACCTTCCGCTTCATCGCGATCCGCGTCCTCGGTGCAGCCGTCGTGCTGCTCGTCGTCGCCGCGATCACCTACGCACTGTTCATGCTGCTGCCGACGAACCCCGCGAGGGCGATCTGCGACAAACCGTGCACGCCGGACCGGCTGCGTGAGGTGCAGGCGTTCCTGGGGACCGACAAGCCCTGGCTGGCGCAGTTCGGCGCCTACCTGGCGGGGATCTTCACCGGTCGGACGTTCGGCAGCGGCGCGTCCGTGATCACCTGCGCCGCGCCGTGCTTCGGGTACTCGTTCCAGCTGCACGAGAGCGTCACCGACCTGATCCTGTCCCGCCTGCCCGTCACCGCGTCGATCGCCGTCGGTGCCGCCGTGCTCTGGCTCGTCGCCGGGGTGTTCGGCGGAGCCGTCTCGGCGCTCCGTCGCGGCACGTTCGTCGACCGGGCCGTGATGACCGTCGCGGTCGCCGGGGTCTCGTCGCCGGCGTACCTGATCGGGTTGCTCGGCATCCTGCTGTTCGGGTTCGTGCTCGGCATCCTGCCGACGAGCGGGTACGTCGCGTTCACCGACGACCCGGTCGGCTGGTTCACCCACCTGATCCTGCCGTGGTGCGTGCTCGCGTTCATCAGCGCCGCGATCTACGCGCGCCTGACCCGTGGCGAGATGCTCGAGTCGATGTCGCAGGACTTCGTGCGGACCGCTCGGGCCAAGGGCCTGCGCGAGCGCCAGGTCGTCGTGCGGCACGGACTGCGTACCGCGATCCTGCCGGTGGTGACGCTGTTCGGGCTCGACCTCGGGTCGCTGCTCGGCGGTGCGGTCATCACCGAGAAGGTGTTCTCGATGCAGGGCCTCGGCGCGCTGCTCATCGATGCCGTGCACACCCTCGACCTGCAGGTCGTCGTCGGCTTCACGCTGTTCTCGGCGCTGCTGATCGTCACCGCGAACGTGATCGTCGACGTGGTCTACGCGTTCGTCGACCCGCGGGTGCGGCGCCGGGCGTAGCTCAGCCGGCGTCCCACCAGCGCAGCACGCGGGTGCCGTACAGCGTGAGCCACTTCGACGGCTCGCCCTCGGGGACGTCGACCTCGAACCACTGCCGACCCGGTGGCCGCGTTCCCTGGGTCCACGTCCCGTCGTCGTTCCTGGCGGCTCGGACGACCTCGACCGCCTCGGCGGCACGTGGGTCCGGCGCGGTGCCGTCCTGCAGCGCGGCAGCCCGCAGGTGGTCGGTGACCCGCAGCGCCGAGTAGATCCACCGCAGCGGGTACGCGAACCGGCTCGCCCAGGGCCCGACGAGCTCGCCGTCGTGCTTCCGGAACAGCAGTCGCCGTTCGAGCAGGTACTCGGTGCCGCGGAGTCGAGCCGCTCGGAGTTCCGCCGCGCGGGGGTGGGTGCCGCTGGTCAGTTGCTCGTGCTGCAGGAGCCCCTCGATCACGTTGAGGGTCGAGTGGAACGACGACACCGTCGACCCCTCGATCCACTCGCAGTTCCAGCCGCCGTCGTCCAGCTGGTGGTCGAGGAACCACTCCGCCAGCTGCCCGACGTCGGCACCGAGCCAGGCGCCGTTCGCCAGGGTGAAGGCGTTGATGCAGCAGTCGACCTCGCCGCTCCAGTAGGGCAGGTCCTCGTACTCCCAGCGGCTGTTCGTCGCGAGCCGGGCGGCCGTGTCCCCGAGGACCGCGGCGTCGAGTCCCCAGTCGCGCAGGGCGTTCAGCGACCAGGTCGTCGCCGTGTAGGGCTGCCCGGGCTCGTCCGCCTCGGGACCGTCGAAGTCGAAGTCCGCCGGGAAGTACGCGCCGCCGGCCCACTGCCCGTCGGGGTCCTGGTGTGCGAGCATCGCCGCCCCGACGCCCTCGGTCGCGACCCGTGCCCGGGTCTGCTGCCACACCGACGGCGGTGCACCGGCCAGATCACGCTCGACCTGCCACCGGACCGCCGGGTCCGAGTCGAGCAGCCACTCGACCACCGCGTCGTCGCTCATGGCGCGGAGGCTACGCCGAAGGCGCCCGGTCCGGCCGCAGAGCGGTCGGACCGGGCGCCCCGGTGACGGTGGATCAGAAGTAGGTGATGCCGTGCGGGGTCCGCGGGGGCAGGAGCATCGCGCGCAGCAGCTCGACCGACGCGGTGTCCGCAGCACGGACCAGGCCGGCGGCCGCCAGGGTGACCGGCGAGACCGACCCGATGAGCAGGGCACCGAGCTCTGCCACGTCGAGCTGGACGTCGGAACCGGCCACGTCGGCGTCGTCGGCGATGCGCGTGACGCTGCCACGGGCCTCCTGGACGTCCAAGCGGTACGTGCCGGTCGTGTGGCCGAGCGCATCGGTGACCGCGAGTGTCAGCGAGCCGTCGACGGCGAACGGCCGCGACTCGAGCACCGCGGCCACGTCGAGGACGCGCAGCCAGACGTGGTCCTCTTCGTGGTCGACGTCGTACGCACGGTTGTCGCCGAGGGCCGCGACGATCGGGTCGTCGAGGCGCGAGCGGTTGTACTTCACGACGTCGTTCAGGTCGATCGACAGCACGAACTCCCACAGCGCCGTGTAGGCCTGGTCGTCCGCGTAGACCAGGTCGACGATCTCGAGCGCGGTGTCGGAGGACCCGTCTTCCTTGACGCGCCAGGTGACGTAGCCGTCGATCTCGTCGGTGCCCTCGGCACGGTGCACCGCCGCACGGACGTCCTTCGCCTTCTGGCCGTCGTTGCCGAGCAGTCCGAAGACGACCGGCCAGGTGCCCGCGTTGCGGACCATCGAGCCGGGCGTGCGGGTGTGGAAGCGCTCGAAGACCGCCTTGCCGGGGCCGTCGGCGAGCCACTGCGGCGTGACGACGGACACCGAGCCCGACGTCGGGGCGAGGAGGGGGAGTGCGCGTTCGCGACGCACGCGCACCGCGCGCTCGCGGATCGCGCTGCCGAACCCGAAGCGGCGGTAGATCGTGCCCTCGGACGCGGTCAGGGACGCCACGGCGTAGCCCTCGGCGACACCGCGCTCGAGCGCGTGCGTCATCATGCGGCGCAGGATGCCGCGGCGACGCTCGGTGGGCCGGACCGTGACCGCGGAGATGGCCTGCGTGTCGACGGACGACCCGTCGCCCCAGCTCAGCGCCTTGCGGAACCACGTGAAGGTGCCGGCGGGCCAGGTCTCGTCGACGGAGCCGGGGAAGGGCTTCCGGACGTAGACGCCCAGGAAGGTCTCCTCGTCGGCGATGAAGTGGGACGCCATGCGCGCTGCACCTTCGGCGTCCGGATCGGCTTCGTGGAAGCCGAGGCCGACGGCCTGCATCCACGATCCGGTCTCGGCGTTCGGTGCCCCCTCGTCATCCGTCCCGGGCGCGAACTCGCGCAGCTCGTAGCGGTCGTCGAATGCCTCGTTGCTCACGCTCACGACCCTATCGGGACCGGGTGACGTCACGGCAAGGTGCGACGGGCCTCCTGCGCGACGACCTCGTCGAGGTCCGCCAGTGACCGCATCTGCTGCAGCGGGCGGGCCATCCGGTGGTTGTCACGGAGTGCCGGCTCGGTGCGCGCGAGGAACGCCCAGTACCCGGCAGTGAACGGGCAGGCGTCGTCGCCGACCCGCTTCGTCGGGTCGAACCGGCAGCCCTCGCAGTGGTCCGACATCCGGTCGATGTAGCGACCGCCCGACGTGTACGGCTTCGTGGCGACCATCCCGCCGTCGGCGTGCTGGGACATGCCGATGATGTTCGCGGGCATCACCCAGTCGGTGCCGTCGACGAACACGTCGGTGAACCACTCGGTCAGGTGCACCGGGTCGTAGCCGCGCTGCAACGCCCAGTTGCCGAGCACCATGAGGCGCTGGATGTGGTGCAGCCAGCCGTGGTCGTGCAGGCCCTCGATCGCGGTCCGCACGCAGACGGCATCGATCTCGGACGCGTCGAGCTCCCGCCACCAGTCGGGCAGCCGTCCGTGCGCGCCGAGGGCGTTCTCGGACGCGCCGTAGTCGTCGCCGAACCACCAGTACAGGTGCCAGACGTAGTCCCGCCAGCCGGCGACCTGGCGGACGAAGCCCTCGACGCTGGCGAGCGGGGCGGCCTCGGTCCGGTGCGCTTCGAGGGCGGCGTCGATCGCCTGCCGCGGATCGAGCACCCCGAGGTTCATCGGCACGCTGAGGAGCGAGTGCGCCATCGTCCAGTCGTTCGTCAACGTGGCGTCCTCGTACGGCCCGAAGTCGCCGAGGCGCACCGCGACGAAGTCGTCGAGCGCGCGCTGGGCCTCGTCCGCCGTCACCGCGAACCGTCGGGTGTCGTCGCGGCCGACGAATCGGGCGGTGCCGTCCCGCTCCCACCGGTCCAGATCGTGCCGCACCTGGTCGTCGATGTCGTCCTCTTCCGGCCACCAGGGCTCGGGCAGCCCGAGGGTCGTCGCGCCCTTCGGCGGCGGCTCGCGGTTCTGGTCGTCGAGGCTGAACTTCCCGCCGATCGGCTTGCCGTCGCGCAGCAGCCAGCCCTCGCGGCGCCGGACACGCTCGTAGTGGTCCTCCATGCGGAACCGACCCGTGCCCTGGGCCGCCCACTCCACGAACTCGTCCTCGTCGGTCACGAAGCCGCGGCTCGGCAGGACCACGGTGCCCCGGCCCCAGTGCCGGATCTGCGCGCGGAGGGTGCGGGACGGCGGATCGATCGCCTCGAGGTCGTCGCGGCCGGTCAACGCTTCGCGGAGGGTGTCGACCTGGACGTGCTCGGCACGGTCACCGAGTTCGTGGGCGCGGTGGCGCAGGGCGCTCAACCAGAGGTGGGCCTTCGCCCGGTGGACGGGGCGAGCGGTGAAGAACTCGCGTGCCTCGACGACGAGGGCTGGGCCACCGTCGTCGAACAGGGGTCCGTACTGCCCGGGGAGGAGCAGGCGACGACGTTCGGTGGGCATGGGTGGACCGTACCCAGCGGGTTGGGTCGAACTGTCAGTCAGGGGCGTTCGTCGACGAGGGCGATGAATCGGCTGCCGATGCCCTCGACCTCACGCCGGGTGAGCCCCGCGGTCGGTTCCGGCGCCTGGTACGGCTCGTGGTAGTCGCACATCAGGTAGTCCCACTCGGGCCACCACTTCTTCGGCCGCGCTTCTTCGGCGAACGCGCAGACGACGCACTCGAGACGGACCCAGACCTTCTTGGCACCCGTGCGGTTCGCTCGGGACTGCACGAGCCACGCGGGCGGATCCTGTTCGATCGCGTCGAGTTCGGCTTCGCTGAGACGCGAGGGGATTCCGTGGTGGGTCGCCATCTCGAGGGTGATGTCGAGTCGAACGGCGGCGTCGCGTCGGGAGAGCATCCGACAAGAGTAGGTTCTGGCGGGGGCTCAGTGCCCGTCGAGGGCGTGGCATCCGCCGTCGAGGACCCAGCCCGCGGTCGTGACCTCGGGCGTGCCGTCCCGCTGGACCTCGCCGATCAGGCACCCGGACATCTCGACCTGCGCCTCGAACAGCACCTTCTCGCCGGTCTGCGTCGTCACGATCCAGCGGTTCGGTGCTCCGACGCCGTCGAGGATCCCCTCGATCGCCGGCTGCAGGACCGGGGTCGGCTCCGCGGCGACCTCCCGCACCACCTGAGCGCGTGCGACGTCGAGCGCTGCCGCCGACTCCGCGCTCAGGTCGGTGCGGTCGTGGTGCCGCTTGTTGAGCCCGTACTGCGATGGGCTGTCGGCGCCCGGGCCGGCGCCGTCCCCGGATGGGGCGTAGGTGCCCGCGGCGCCCGTCGGCTCTCTGGTCGTGGTGCCGGTCTGCGCGCTGCTCGTCGACGGGCCACCGGAGGCCGGGCCGCTCTCGGTGGCGCAGCCCGTCAGCAGGATCAGCGCGAGCAGCGCTCCGGTCACCGATGCGGTCGTTCTGTGGTCCCCCATGAGCGGCATCCTGACAGAGCGCGGGGGAGAGCACGGAGCTCGTCACCGGATCGTGATGCGGGAGCGTGGCCGCGACGTCGCTCCCGGGCAACCCGGGGACGATGAGGGCCACCGCGACGATGACCTTCCCGGCAGCATCGGCGGGGCCGAAGATGGCGCCCAGGTCGTCTTCTTCGCCGGCGCATCGGGGCCGTACCGGCACGACGAGTCCGACTGAACGCACCCGGTGCGGCCGGATCGCGCCTCCTGCCCGGTAGCGTCTTCCGCGTGAGCATCCCCGACTTCGACGTCGAGCCCGCCGTCGGGCCGCGGTTCTGGATGGTGCTGCTCGGCGTGGGGAGCGCGATCACGGGGCTCCTCGCTGTCATCGGTTGGCCGTTGCCCCTGGTCTCGGGGCGAGGCGGCCCGGATCGGCACGCATGGGCTCAGACAGTTCGTTCGGTCCGGGACTGGTTCGCGTACGACGGCTGGCGCATGTCCGGCGCTTCTTGGTTCTACGGCGCCCTGGCGGCCGCGGCGTTGGCCGGCATCCTCGTGCTCCGCAACCCGGCCTGGAGCGGCACCCGGTCGTTGCTCGTCGTCGTCGTCCCAGCCGCCGCGCTGCTCGGGCTCGGCCCCGCGGCGCAGTGGGCGCTCGGGCTGCCGTGGTCGAACTACGGGGCCGGGTCGACCGGCGGGATCGCACTCGGCATCATCGTCACGGTCATCGTGGGTGCCGCGATCACGTGGTTGCGCAGAGCCTTCCGGCGCAGCGCCCGCTCAGACGACGACGATGTGAACCCGCCGCCCAGGGGCGTGCACTGAACCCGAGCGGCTGGAGCACCACCTCGTTGCTCCGGCCGCTGTCCCGCCTCAGTAGTCGGGGTCCTGGCGATCCTGGTCCTGCCAGGGCAGCATCCGGCCGGCGACCAGCGACAGCACGCCCCCGAACATGAAGACGAGCAGCACCGCCCACCAGGGGTTGCGTCGTTCGCGCGGCTGCTGTCCGTCCACGCCTTCACGATAGCGGGTCAGTCGGTCGCGCCCCGGGGCGGTTCGACGAGCAACCCGACGCGATCGGCCAGGTAGTCGGCGAGCGGGACGGCGGAGCCCGCGGCCGGTGACCAGCGGACGAGCGGCACGTCGTCCTCGACGAAGAGCACCCCGGTCGAGCCGACGAGCGTTCCGTCCAACGCGACCGCCGTGGCGCCGTGGTTGACAGTGTCGCCGGCCGCGAAGTGTCCCTTCGCCGCAGCAGCGCGGTAGGCCCGGCGGACCTCGGCGGAGACCGACTGGAACTGCGCTCGGCCTGGATCGGTCACACGGGTGATCGACCCGGTGGCCCAGACCCGACCGCCGGACTCGAGCGACGAACCGATGAGCAGGGCACCGACGCGCCACACGCGACCGAGCGGCCGCATGGTCGCTTCGCGGCGGATGCCGAGCACCGCCTTCGGCTGCGCGTACTCGCCGAGTGCCTCGTCCGGCACCCCGGCGGAACGGAGCCGTCGTGCGGCGTCGTCGAGCAGTTCCCTCGCTCGCTGAACTCCGTCGGTCACGTCCACCGAGCCTAGACCGGAGCCGGCCCCGAACCCCGGTGCGATGCGCTGCGGCGCCCGCGACCGGACGTCGCACGCCGCCCGCGACCGGACGTCGCACGCAGCCCACGACCGGACGTCGCACGTCGCCCGTGGCCGGTCGTCGAACGTCGCCGGCGGGCGGCCGCGACGGTGCCGATGGTGATCATCACGCCGCCGTACGCCAACAGGACCCCGGCGACGGTCGGGATGAGCCAGCTCCGCGACCCGTTGACGAGCTGGTTGACGACACCGACCTCGGGGATGCTGTACCAGACCACGCCCCGGATCTGTGCGGCGGTGACGGGGTGCGGGTCGGCCTTCGCGTTGTTGTCGCCCTTGAGGACGAACGTGCGCGCCCCGTTCGACGACGAGGACACCGAAGTCACGCGGTGGCTGATGACGGCCGGCTGGCCGGAGACGATCTGGTAGGTGACGACGTCGCCCACCTCGATGTCGTCGACTGCGGTGGGACGGACGACGAGCAGGGTGCCCGGGGGCAGCGTCGGCTCCATCGACTGGGTCAGGACCGTCAGCGGCATCGACCCGGTGGCCTTGGGGACGACGATGAGCACGACGGCGAGGGCTGCGACCAGCAGGAGCAGTCCGGTGCTGAGACCGAGGACGACGGCGTGCACGACCGCACGCCCACCGGAGCCCTCTGCACGTTCGGGACGAGCCGCCGCGCAGGTCATGCGCCGCACCGGATCGCCGCGCCGTTGTTCTGCGTGAAGAGCGTGACCGGGCCGCTGCCGGCGACGGTCGAGGTCGGGTTGCCGGCGCTGTCGAGGACCTTGACCGTGACGGTGAGCGTGCCGGAGGTACCCGCGCTCGCCGGGATGTCGCTCGGGGCGATGGTGATGAACGCCGAGTAGTCCTGGGCCTTCTGTCCGACCGGCGTGGTCCCGACGTAGGCGGCGTACCAGGTCTCCTTGGGGCGGCCTGCGGCGTCCCAGGTGACGTCGACGTAGTTGCCGCTGTGGTCGTTGCAGGTCAGCGCTGCTTCCGCTGCCGAGGTGTTCAGGTAGAAGCCTCCCTGCACGACGCCCGAGGTCCAGCTGCCGCTCGCCACGGTGAGGTTCACGTTCACGTTGGCCGTGGCGGATGCCGGCGCCGAGGACTTGGGCGTGCTGCGGGTGCACCAGATGGCCGAGGCGCCGGCGGCGAGCTTGGACGTCATGCTCGGCAGTGACGCCCAGGTGCCGGTGACCGAGCCGCTGCCGACCGCGGTGTTCGTCGTGCACGCCGCGTTCGTGGCGACGGGCCACGCGACGACGGTGACCGCCTGCGCGAGCGCCGTCGAGCTGCCGGAGACGACGGACACGGTGGTCGTCGCGGTGCCGGCGATGGAGCCCGAGTTGGTGAGCGTGATCGGCTTCGTGACCGACGTCACCGTGGACGAGAAGGTGGTGGTCAGCGCGCTCGTGCCGGCGATCGAGGCGGAGACCTTGCCGATCGTGACGCTCGAGGCCGTGGTGCCGGACGCACTCCACAGTGCCCAGGCGGCGCTCGACCCACCGCCGACGAACACGGCGGTGAGCAGCACAGCGACGACGAGCCGGAGACGGCGGTTCATGCGGAGACCTGCGTTCCGGTGACGGTGAGGGTGAAGTCGGTGACGGCGCCGGACACGCTCTGCGGCGCGTCGGCGTCGAGGACCAGCTCGACACAGCCGACGGTGCTCGCACCGGGCTGGAGCGTGAACGAACCGCTACCGGTGTCGAAGGCGGCGAGACGGCCGCTCGCGCCGGACAGCCCGGCGGTGCAGGCAGCAGCCGATGACACGTTGGTCAGACGGAGCGTCAGCTCGCCGAGCACGGCCGCCGACGACGACGCGTTCGTCGCGTAGGCGACGTTCGTGGACGTCGTGGCGACGCGCATCGACAGCGGGATCGAACCGGTGTTCTTCACGGCGAAGGTACCGGTGACTCCGGCACCCGGTCCGAGGACGGTCGTGTTCATCGTCGACAGGGTGCCGACGGTGATCGTCGCCGTCGCGGACTTGACGGTGGTGGCCGCGGTGCTGGCGGTGCCGTTCCAGAGGGCGTAGGTCCCGCCGACGCCGAGGAGCGCCGTGGCGACGGCAACGACCAGGGCGAGCGCGACGGGCAGGATCCACCGGTGGCGTCGTGCAGCGCGGTGGCGGCCCGTCGTCCTCGGTGTCCCGGTCATGTGCGTCCCCTGGTGCTCGTCGATCGTGCGGGAGCAGGCCACGACCGGCGGATCAGGGGCCGGTCGTGGCCCGCGTCAGTGCGATCGGTGGATCAGGAACCGATCGCGGTCTGGGTGAGCGTGAAGGCCAGGGCGCCGACGTTGATCGACCCGTTCTGCCCGGTCGTCGCCGAGGACGGCAGCGTGATCGTGAAGACGACCTTGACGGTCGAGGTCGACGCCGACGGCGAGACGACGAAGGTGTTCGCGTTCGACGTGGACTGCACGACGGTGGCGCTCGAGGACGTCACGGCGAGGGTCTTCTGCGTCGCGGCGAGGAGTGCGGAGTCGCCGGTGATGGACTGGCTGGCGTAGGTCAGGTTCGCCTTCAGGTCCTGGCCGGTCGCGCCGATGTTCAGCGTCTGCGTGAACTGGAACGTGTTGCCCGGCACCATCAGGGCGGTGCTGGGGTTGATCGCGGTCGAGCGGCCGTTGGTGATGTCCGTCCAGGAGCCGTCGTTGTTCGCGCTGAGGGTCAGCGTGCCGGAGCTCACCGAGGACGCGGCGCTGGATGCACTGGCGTTCCAGAGGGCGAAGGTGCCTGCTCCACCGAGGAGGAGGGCGATGCCGGCTGCGCCGGCGATGGCGCCGGTGACGATCTTGTGCATGGTGGCGGGTCCGTTCTGTGCGTTCGGGGCGCACTGGATTCCACCGGCTCGTGATTCGGGTCGTCGTGCCGGTGGGACGGTGTCATCGACCTCGCGGGTGAGGGGTCGCGGCTGACCTTTGCCGAGAGCGGTCGCCGGGCTCCGGAGCGCAGATCTGCTGCTCGGGCGGGCTGGACTCGCTCTGGTGACGACGCTACTCGTCCCCCAAAGTGCGGACAAGCGGGAACATGCCTTTGCATGGACCCAAAACGGGGGTGATTCCTGTCCACCCTGTGGAGGACATGTTTGTACCCCGATCATCACTGGAATGCCGGACGTCCCCCGACCGTTGCACCGACCGGAAACGAGGAGGGCCCATGGGCATCGTGCGCTGGCTGTTCGACGCGCAGATCGTGATCGGCGACCAGACGGTGCTCTGGCGCGAGGTGATCGGCAACGTCTTCGGGCTGCTCAGTGCGCTCGGCGGGATGCGCCGCAAGGTCTGGGCCTGGCCCGTCGGGCTGGTCGGCAACGCGCTCCTGTTCACCGTCTTCATGGGCGCACTGTTCGACACCCCGAACCCCGTCAACCTGCTCGGCCAGGCAGGCCGCCAGGTGATGTTCATCATCGTGAGCATCTACGGCTGGTACCGCTGGACCCACCGCCCCGACGACACGTCCACCGTGATCGAACCGCACTGGGCGTCGTGGCGGACCCGCGTCCTGCTGGTCGTCGGCATGGTCGGTGGGACTGCCCTGCTCACGCCGGTGTTCCGCGCCCTCGGGTCGTACGAGCCGGTGTGGAGTGACGCGTGGATCTTCGTCGGCTCGCTGCTCGCCACCTACGGCATGGCGAAGGGCTGGGTCGAGTTCTGGCTCATCTGGGTCGCGGTCGACCTGGTCGGTGTCCCGCTCCTGTTCTCGGCCGGGTACTACGCGTCGGGTCTCATGTACGTCTTCTACGGCGTCTTCACGCTGACCGGCTTCTTCGTCTGGGCGAAGCAGCGGGTGAAGCCCCCGGCAGCCCCCGTCACGGTCGGCTGACGAGTCGGCCGACGACCCGGCTGAACGGCCCGCCCACGCCGAGCTGGTCCACGCCGACCCGGCGTGGATGTGACGGCCCCCGGTCTGGGACGAGACAATGGGGTACCGCACACGATGGGATGGTCGGATGGAACCCCTGCACGGCGAACGCGTCGAGGACGATGAGTCCCTCGCCGAGCGCACCGTCCGCGGAGCGATCCGCGCCTACCGGCTGCACCCCTTCGACGCGGTCGACGCCTCGGTCGTGGCCGAGGTCGCGGGCATCCCGCTCGAGACCGTGGAGCGGTTGTTCCCCGCGTGGGAAGCGCTGCTGCTGGTGACGTACGACCGGTGGACGCAGCTGCGTGGCACCCGTCGGAAGACCCCGCCGGCCTGCACGATCGACCACGTCCGGCTGACCCTGGCCGAGGACGTCGCCGACCCGGGGCTCGTCCGCGTCCTCGCGGGCGTGATCACGGTCGCGAGCTCGGAGTCCGGCTTCGCCGAGCTGTTCCGCAAGCGCTTCGACGAGTACGTCGAGCAGCTCAGCAACGGTCTGCAGCGCGACTTCGACAACGGTGCCGAGGAATCGGCGATCCCGTCGTACCAGGCGGCCACGCAGCTGCTCGCGGTGTACGAGGGACTGCAGATCCAGATGCTCGTCCGGCCGCACATCGACGTCATGGTGGAGTTCGACCGGTCGGTCCGGACGCTCCGGCAGGGCTGGAAGCAGCACGAGCTGCCGTCGTGGGACCTCGACGCAGACGTTCAAGAGCGCGAGACGCCGCAGCGCCAGCGATCGGCGGAGCACCAGCAGACCGCACGCGAGCCCGAGCGGGAACCCCAGAGCCGTCCCTAGCGGGAGACCGACCGCCGCCGCCACGACACGATCTGCCGCAGCGTCACCTTCGACCCGTACTGCGCGACCGAGTGCCGGAACAGGTACTCGGCGAACCAGAGCAGCAGGCCGGCGGCGACGAACACCTCGACGATGCAGACCACTGACTCGACGACGCTCAGCGAGCCGACGGCGTTCCGCACCATGGCGGTGACGGGCGTGAACGTCGGGAAGTACGTGAAGAACGCGGCGACCGGCGACGTCGGGGTGGTCATCACGAAGAACGCCGCGTAGAGCGGGATGATCAGGGCGAAGATCGCCGCCGACTGCAGTGCCGAGGCGTCCTTGATCGACGGCACCGCGGCACCGACGGCGACGAACAGCCCGGACGCCAGCAGCACGCCGCCGACGAGCAGCAGCGCACCGACGAGCATCCGCCACGGGTCGATCGTCAGCCCGCCGAGCTGCGAGGCGACGAGTGGCAGGACGGCGAGCATCCCGACCAGCCCCGGGATGACGAACACCCCGACCTGCACGAACCCGACGAGCAGCATCGCGATCACCTTGCCGCGGATCAGGTCGCCGGCGGTGACGGCGGTCAGGATCATCTCGGAGATGCGGTTCTCCTTCTCCTCGACCACGACGGTCACCATGCGTGCCGCGAGCAGGATGACGAGTCCGAAGAAGGCGGCGACGTACAGGAACGGCGGAACGATCGACAGCCAACCCGGCGCGACCTGCCCGTCGGCGTAGGTCGTGACGTCGGTGGCCGGTGGGGAACGCAGGAGCTCGACGGTCTCGGGGTCGTCGACGGTCGCGGCGACGCTCTGCTCGAGCACCCGTTCGGCGAGCGACGAGTAGCCACCGTTCGCGAACAGGCCGCGGTCGGCGGCGTCGACGGTGATCGGCGAGGTCGAGGGGGAGGACGGGAACGAGATGAAGGCGTCGAGGTCCCCGGAACGCACGGCGGCGCGGTCGGCGTCGGCGTCGGTGGACGGCGACCCGCCCCACTTCGCCGCGACGGAGTCGGACACCAGCCCGGAGTGGTCGACGTAGCGGAACGGGGTCTTCGTGGCCGACGATCCCGAGACGACCGAGTCGGTGCCGGCTGCCTGTCCGATGCCGACGAGCAGGGACACGATGACGATGACGACCGGCAGCGCGAGCGTGCCGATCCAGAACGCGGGCTTCTTGACCGCGCGGACGAACTCGAACCGGACGACGGTCCCGAGGCGGCTCACGCCGCTGCCCCCGCGGCGGCGAGCGCGTCGTGGCCG
Source organism: Curtobacterium sp. PhB172 (assembly GCF_003752545.1). NCBI lineage: Bacteria > Bacillati > Actinomycetota > Actinomycetes > Micrococcales > Microbacteriaceae > Curtobacterium > Curtobacterium sp. PhB172. The sequence goes on along the minus strand of NZ_RKIF01000008.1, from coordinate 503,866 downwards.
TAGACCTGCACGAAGATCTCGTCGAGCGGGATCCGACGCATCTCGAACGCGGTGACGCGGACACCGTCCGCCACGAGCGCGGCGAGGATGTCGGCACCGTCTGGTGCTGCGGCGGACGTCGGCACGAGGTAGGCGACGTGGCCCTCGTGCCGCGCGAGCTTGTACAGCGGCGAGCGGGGGACCGGTCCGTCGAGGCCGACACGGGCGACGGCGCCGCCGAAGGCGTCCTGCACGTCGGGGATCGACCCGTAGGCGGCAGCGGTGCCGTCCTTGAGCAGCAGGATCCGGTCGCAGAGCCGCTCGACCTCGTCCATGTGGTGGGTCACGAGGATGACGGTCGCGCCGTCGGCCTTGCGTTCGTCGACCAGGTCGAGCAGCAGCCGTCGGTTCACGGGGTCGAGGCCCTTCGTCGGTTCGTCGAGGATGAGCAGCCGCGGCCGGTCCATGATCGTGATGCCGAGCTGCACCTTCTGCTGCTGCCCGCCGGAGAGCTTGTCGACGCGGAGCTTGGCGCGGTCGGCCAGGCCCACGCGTGCCAGGTAGTCCATGCTCCAGGCCGTCGCCTCGGGACCTCGGAGCCCGCGGAGCCGTCCGAAGTAGGACATCACGTCGATGACGGATTCCTTGCGGTAGAGCCCGCGCTCTTCGGGCAGGTACCCGATGCCACCGGTGGCGGGCCGGTAGGGCTGGCCGTCGATGGTCAGGGTGCCCGCGGTCGGGGTGGTGATGCCGAGCAGGGCACGGATCGTCGTGGTCTTGCCGGAGCCGTTGCTGCCGAGCAGGCCGAACGTCTCGCCGGCGGCGACGTCGAACGACAGTCCATCGACCACGTTCCGGTCCCCGAACCGCATGACGAAGTCCTGCACGCTGATCGTCGCCCCGCTCATGCGGCGACCCTACCGTCAGCGGCTGACGTCTCGGATGCCGGTCGCGGCCCGAGATGGTGACCCCACGGCGGACGGGAGGCCCGGTGCCTGCCCGCACCGCGCCTCCCGTCCGTCACCTGGTCGCGTCCACGACGCGCACCCTGCGTCAGGAACGCAACCAGGCCGTCCCCACGCCCGTGAGGGCACCGTCTGCCACCGGTGCCGAGGCGAGCAGCAGCTCGCCGGCGGGGAGTTCGTAGGGCTCGTCACCGAACACCGTCACGCTCGTCCAGCCGTTCGGGCGTCGGAACGCGAGCACGTCGTCGCGGCCGGTCTCGAGCCACTCCAAGTGCTCCTCGGACTGCAGCTGGCCGCGCAGCCCGAGGGCCTTCCGGTACAGGTTCAGGGTCGAGTCGGGGTCGGGGTCCTCGGCCTCGACGCTGGCGTCCGCGAACCACGCCGGCTGCGGCAGGTGCGCGGGGGCGGAGCCGAAGCCGAACGACGGGCCGGACCGGGTCCACGGGATCGGGACACGGCAGCCGTCGCGGCCGACGTCGACGCCCGGGTTCCGGAAGAACGCGGGGTCCTGGCGGTCGGCGTCGGGGATGTCGCCGACCTCGTGCAGGCCGAGTTCCTCGCCCTGGTACAGGTAGGCGGAGCCGGGCAGCGCCAGCTCGAGCAGGGTTGCCGCCTGCGCGCGGCGCAGCCCCAGCGAGCGGTCGAGGGCGTCCTGCGCGCCGCCGGCGAGCAGCCACGCGCCGCCCTGCTTGTCGGGGGAGCCGTTCCGCGCCGGCAGCGCGTAGCGGGTCGCGTGCCGGACGACGTCGTGGTTCGAGAACACCCACGTGGTCGACGAGCCGGACTGCTCGGCCAGGCCGAGGTTGAACTCGATGATCTCCTTGAACGAGCCGGCGTCGAAGTCGGCCTCGAGCAGGTCGAAGTTGAACGCCTGCCCCAGACCGTCGGCGCTGGCGTACCGGGCGCGGCGGTCGGCGGCGACCCAGGCCTCGGCGACCGCGGTGCGCGCCGGGGTGTACTCGTTGAACACGGTCCGCCACTCGGCGTAGATCTCGTGGACGTCGTCGCGGTCCCACAGCGGGTGCGAGCCGTCCTTCGGGATCTCGGCGAGCTCCGCCCAGGTCGGCAGGGCTCCGGACGGCAGGTCCTTCGCGAGCCCGTGGGCGACGTCGATGCGGAAGCCGTCGACGCCGCGGTCCGACCAGAAGCGCAGGGTGTGCAGGAAGTCGTCGCGGACCTCGCGGTTCGCCCAGTTCAGGTCGGGCTGCTCCTTGGCGAAGGAGTGCAGGTACCACTGGCCGTCGCCGACCGCGGTCCACGCCGGGCCGCCGAAGATCGAGATCCAGTCGGCCGGCGCCTGTTCGCCGGACGGTCCGGTGCCGTCGCGGAAGACGTACCGGTCGCGCGCGGGGGAGCCCTTCGGCGCGGCGAGCGCCTCGCGGAACCACTCGTGCCGGTCGCTCGTGTGGTTCGGCACCACGTCGACGATCACCCGGATGCCGGCGGCGTGCAGCGCCTCGACCATCCGGTCGAAGTCGTCGAGCGTGCCGAGCTTCGGGTCGACGTCGCGGTAGTCGTCGACGTCGTAGCCGCCGTCGGCGAGGGCGGACGGGTAGAACGGGCTGAGCCAGACGGCCTCGACACCGAGCGACGCCAGGTACGGCACGCGCTCGGTGATGCCGGGCAGGTCGCCGATGCCGTCGCCGTTCGCGTCCGCGAAGGAGCGCGGGTAGATCTGGTAGACGCTCGCCTGGCGCCACCAGGTCTCGTCGGCGCTGGTGGTGGCGGGCTGGGCGAGGGTGTCGGTCACGACGGGCCTTTCGTGGTTCGTGGCGGTGTCGGTCGGCTCGGTCGTGCCGGCCGGGTCGGTCGTCTTGCTCACTTGATGGCGCCCTGGGTCACACCGGCCATCACCCATCGCTGGGTGACGAGGTAGACGATGATCGCCGGGGCCATCGCCATCAGGTACGAGGCGAACGAGACGTTGTAGTTGTTGCTGAACTGGGTCTGGAACATCTGCTGCAGCACCGGCAGGGTCTGCAACGCCGGGTCCGAGGTGATCAGCGACGGCATCACGAAGTCGTTCCACGACGCCAGGAACGCGAAGATGCCGACGGTGGCGCTCATCGGTGCCAGCAGCGGGAACACGAGCCGCCAGAACACCTGGCCCGTGCTCGCGCCGTCGATGCGGGCGCTCTCCTCGAGCTCGGCCGGGATCGACCGCAGGAACGCGGTGAAGAGCAGCACGCTGAACGACAGCTGGAACATGACGTGCAGCAGCGCGACGCCGAACGGGTTGTCCAGGTGTGCGAGCCCGGTGAGCTTCACCTGCGACAGCGCGAGCACCGGGAACGGCAGGAACATCGCGGCGAGCAGGTAGAAGAACGACCAGCGGAACAGCCGACGGTCCCAGTTCCGGGCGATCGCGAACGCGGTGAACGACGCGAGCAGGATCGTGCCGACGACGGTGATCGCGGCGACGAGCACCGAGACGCCGAACGCCCGCGGGAAGTCGGTGAGCTCCCACGCCTGCACGAAGCCGTCGACGCTGAACGGAGCCGGCAGCGAGAACGCGTTGCCGTCGACGGCCTGGCCGGTCGTCTTGAACGCCATCGTCAGGGTGACGTAGAGCGGCACCAGGATCGAGAGCGCGCAGAGCACGAGGACGACGGTGACGGGCCAGTTGGACCGGCCGCCCCGGCGGCCGGCGGTCCGGTCGGCGTCGACCGATCTGATGCTGCCCGTCTTCGTCGTCCCCGGACGGAGGGGTGTCTGGATGGTCATCAGAGCGCTGCCTTCCCGCGGGTCGCCCGCAGCTGGATCACGGCGATGACGACCGCGATGATGAAGAAGATCGTGGCGTTGGCCATCTGGTAGGCGTAGTCGCCGCCGTTGAAGCCCTTGAAGATCGACATCGCGACGCTCGTGGTCGAGGTGCCGGGGCCACCGTCGGTCAGGCCGACGATGATGTCGTACGAGTTCAGGAAGTTCTTGAACCCGATCACCAGGTTGATCAGGATGTAGCCGGCCGTCAGCGGCGCGGTGATCGAGATCAGCTGACGCCAGGCGCTCGCGCCGTCGAGGGCAGCTGCCTCGTAGACCTCGCCGGGGATGGACAGCACCCCGGCGATGTAGATGAGGAGCGTCGACGGGATCGCCTGCCACGCGGTGACGATCACGATGGCGACCCACGCCAGGTCGGGGTTCGCCAGGATGCTCTGCTCGAGCGGACCGAAGCCGATCGCACCGGCCAGGGCCGGCAGGCTGTTCGCGAACAGGAACGAGAACACGTACGCGATGACGATGCCCGAGATCACCATCGGCAGCACGAACACCGCGCGGAGGGCGATCTTGCCGCGGATCTTCGACGTCAGCGCGATGGCGAGCAGGAACGCGATCGCGTTGACGACGATCACGGTGACGAGCGAGAACCCGAGGGTGAACAGGTACGCCTGCAGGATCGCGGGGTCGGAGAACACCGCGACGTAGTTCGTGAGTCCGATGAAGCGGAACTCACCGAAGCCGACGGAGTTCGTGAAGCTGAGCACGATGCCCATCACGGCCGGCAGCGTGATGGCGAGCGTGAAGAGCAGCAGGGTGGGGAGCAGGAAGGCGAGGAAGAGCGGGTCGACGCGGGGCTTGCGTCGTCCGGCCCGTCGTCCGGCCTGGAGGCCCGGGGCGGCTCCGCTACGTCGGCGGCGGTCCGCCGTCGTGATGGCTTCGGTGGTCGTGGTTGCCATGGGACGTCTCCTTACGCGGCCGTGCGGAGCGCGAGACGCGCCCAGTCGGCGTCGAGGGTGCGGAGCTGGCGCTGCGGGTCGCCTCCGAAGGCGATCGACTGCGCGTAGTTCGCGACCGGGATCTCGGCGGGGATGAGCTGCGACGCACCGAGGTAGAAGGCGGCGTCGTCGTAGTACGACTGCATGCCGGTCAGCGCCGGGTTCGACGCCGGGGGAGCGTCCTTCCGGACACCGAAGCCGTTGTTGTCGGCGTTGTACTTGTCGTTGACCTTCGACTGCATCAGGAACGTCAGGAACTCGCGGGCGGCCTCCTGCTTGCGGGACGCCTCCGGGATCCAGAGCGCCAGGTCGACGTTCACCCGCACCTTGTTGTCCGTGGCGTCGTCGGTGACGGGCAGCGGGAAGGTGCCGAGGTCCATGTCCTTGTTCGTCTTGGCGATCTCGCCGAGCGCCCACGGCCCCTGCAGGTACATCGCGGCCTTGCCCTGTGCGAACGCGAGGTTGCCGTCGCCGTACCCGCGGCTGGCGGCACCGTCCTGGTGCCATGCGCGCAGCTGGGTCATGCGTTCCATCGGCGTCCGGAGGTCCTTCTCGAACGACACCGACGAGTCCTTGCCGACCTTGGTTCCTTCGTTGCGGAGTGCCGCGAACGTCTTCGGGGTGTCGATCGCACCACCGACCGTGTAGTCGAACATGCCCTGCGCGATCGTCCAGTTGTCCTTGAACGTCCCGTAGATCGGGGCGATGCCGGCCTGCTGCAGGCGCCCGCAGAGATCGGCGAACTCGCTCCAGGTCGTCGGCACCTCGAGCCCCTGCTCGGCGAACAGTGCCTTGTTGTAGATCACCGAGGCGGCGGTCACCGAGTACGGCAGCGCGCTCTTGCGACCCGGGTAGTCGGCGGTCTGCTGCATGAGCGGCCACAGGTCCGGGTTGATCGTGTCGGCCTGCGACAGGTCGGAGAGGTCCGTCAGGGCTCCGTGCTCGACGAACGGCACGACCGAGAAGTTGTAGTTCCAGCAGCCGAGGTCCGGCGGCCGGTTCCGGACGAAGTTCGCGGACATGCTCGAGGTCGAGTCGCGGACGACCCGCACCTTCGACTGGCTGTCGTGGAACTGCGCGATGACGCCGTCGAAGTACCCGATGACCTCGGGCTTCGAGACGTAGAACGTGATGGTCTCCGGCTTGGCGCTCGAGGACCCGATCGGGGCGCACCCGGCGAGCGCGAGCCCGCTGGCGATGCCGCCGGCTCCGAGCAGGAACGAGCGCCGGCTCACCGATGCCGCCGTCCTGGTCGTGGCGTGTGGTTGCACGTCGTCTCCGTCCGTCCGGACCCGGCAGCCTTGCCGTTCCGTCCTGCGATCGGCTCCGATGCCGACCGCGGGACTAAATCTAGCGACAAAATCTAATTACGCAAGGAACTCGTTGCGCGATAAGGTCACGGCATGCCGCCACCCCGTCGAACGAGCGCCGAGACACTGCTCGCGCACGCCTTCGACGCTGGCGCCTTCACCGCGACCGAGGCCATCGACGCCACCGGTCTGACCCGCTCGACCGTGCTGGCCGCGTGCGAGGAACTCGTCCGGCTCGGCTGGCTCCTCGAGCTCGACGACGCCCGTGCCGCCGGGGAGTACCGGATCGGCCGGCCGGCCCGCCGCTACGAACTCGACACCGCCGCCGGCGTCGTCGTCGGCGTGGACGCCGGACAGCACCGGGTCACCGCCATCGTCGCCGACCTGCGCGGCACCGTGCTCGGTCGCGCCGAAGGGGCACTCGGTGAGTCGGGACTCGAGGTCCCCGTCCGGCTCGCAGTCCTCGCCCACACCGTGGACGACGCGCTCGCCGCGGCCGGAGCCGACCGCTCTCGCGTCCTGGTCACCGTCGTCGGCATCCCCGCGCCGGTCGACGCCGGCGGGGCGTCGCCGGGCGACGGCGGCTTCTGGGACCGGATGAACCCGGGCTTCGCCGGCGCCGTCCCGCACGGCCGCGTCGTCGTCGAGAACGACGCGAACCTCGCCGCGCTCGCCGAGCGGCCGTCATCGGGGGACGCCTCGTTCGCCGCGCTGCTCTCCGGCGAGCGGTTCGGCAGCGGCCTCGTGGTCGACGGTGTCCTGCTCCGCGGTGCCCACGGCGGCGCTGGGGAGATGCGCGTGCTCGACATCGTCCAGGGCGTCGGGTCGTCGGACGGCATCGGCGCGACGGCGCGGACGCTGGTCGCCGAGGCCGTCGCCGCGGGCGAGGTCCGGCCGGGCAGCCCGCTCGCGGTGGACGCCGGCGCCTCCGCCGTGTTCCGCGCAGCGCAGGACGGCGACACCGTGGCGCTGGCGATCGTCGACCGCCTCGGCGACCGACTGGCCCGCGTCTGCGTCCTGCTCGCCAGCCTGCTCGACATCGACCGGGTGGTGGTTGCGGGTGCGATCGCCCAGCCTGCGGTCGCCGTCATCGACCGTGCCCGCGCGCTGCTCGACGGCTGGCACTTCGACCCCGTGCCCGACCTGGTGGCGTCGACGCTCGGGGGCGACGTCGTCGTCATCGGGGCCGTCGCCCACGCGGTGGACGCGGTCCGTGCCGACCCGCTGTCGTTCCCGCTGGGCGGTGTCGATCGGATCAGTACCGACGGTCGAGCGGCAGTTCCCGCTCCCGATCCCAGTCCTCGGTCCACCCGAGCCGGTCGAACAGCGCATCCAGCAGCATCGCGGTGAACCCCCACACCAGGTGGCCGCCGCCGTCGGGGTGCTCGCTGTCCTCCGCATCGACGGTGAAGCCCGGCCCGCGCCACTCCTGACCACCGCGTCGGATCACCGTGACCCCGCGGTTCGCCGGGTCGAGCAGGTCCGCCACGGGGACCCGGAAGACCGCGGCCGACTCGCGCTCGTCGACGACCCGGATCGGCGACGGTTCCCGCCACCACGCGAGGACCGGGCGGACCAGGTGGTTCGAGAACGCGAGCGGTACGGCGGGCAGGGTCCCGAGCACCTCGACGCCGGACGGGTCGAGGCCGGTCTCCTCGCGCGATTCGCGGAGGGCTGCGGCGACGGCGTCGACATCGCCCGGGTCGATCCGTCCGCCGGGGAACGCGACCTCGCCCGGGTGCGCGCGCAGGGTCGTGGCACGCGCGAGCAGCAGGACGTCGAGGTCGCGTGGGACGTCGGCGGCGACGGCCGGGCGGTCGCTGGGGGTGCGGTCGAGCGTGCCGAAGAGCATCAGGGCGGCGGCGTGCCGCGGGGTGGACGAACCGGTGAGTTCGCCCGCCACGGGCCCGGCATCCGCCCACCCGTTCGCCGCGACGGTCGCGAGTGCCGCCCGTGCTCGCCCCTCGTCGCCCATCACCCGCCCACCCTAGGCGTGCGGCGCTGGTGGCCGTGCGTCGTGCTTCGTGCGTCCGCGTCGTGCTTCGTGAGCAGAAATGGTCGGGTCGGGAATCGGCACTCGACCATTCCTGCTCACGAAGTCGCCGGAGGTGCCCGAACGCAGTCAGCCGGACCGGCCCGCGCGCCAGTACCCGGTGAAGGCGATCCGCTCCTTCGGGATGCCCGCGCCGACCCAGTGCCGTCGTGCTCCGCCGGCGAGGGACTGCTCGCCGGCGACCCAGGCAGCGTGGTCGGGGCTCACCGACGATCGGGTGACCGCGTCGAGCGCCGCGGCTCCGGGACGTCGACCGGGTTCGCGGGTGATCCACGTCACGTCGATGCCGGTCGGCGCATCGATGGTCCGCACGTCGGCGTCCGTCGGGACCTCGAGGATCGCGGTGCCCTTGGTCGAACGGGGGAGCGACTCGAGGATCCCGGCTGCAGCGGGCAGGGCGCTCTCGTCCGCGACGATCACGATCGGACGACCGAGGGCGTCCCGGTCGAAGCCGATGCCCTCGTCGATGAGCCCGGCCACGTCGCCGGGCTGTGCGCCGAGTGCCCACCCAGCCGCGGTCGGTCCGGTCGGTGCGTGGTCGTCACCAGTGCCGTGCACCACGAAGTCGACGTCGAGCTCGTCGCCCTGGTGCAGTCGGCGGAGGCTCCGCACGGTGTAGCTGCGGAGGATCGGTCGGCTCGCCTTCGCCATCGTCAGGAACTTCAGGTAGCTCACGGTGTCGAGCTTCTGCGGGGCCCGCGTGAGGTCACCGCCGTCCACCGGCAGGAACAGGCGGAACCACTGGTCGTAGCCCATGTGGGTGAATCGGCTCAGGTCGTCGCCGCCGAACACAACGCGGATGAAGGACGGCGAGATCCGTTCGGTCCGCACGACGTGCAGGGTGAGGAGCTCGACGCGTTCCGGCTTCGTGCGGGTCGCCTGCATGTTCGTCCGTGCCATGTAGGTAAGGCTAACCTAACTAATACTCGAGCGGGAAGGCTCAGCCGACTCCCGGGCACCGTCGGCATGGTGGAGGAACCGAGGACCACTCGAACATTCGACGAGGAGACACCGTGGACCGCTTTCGACGACTCCCGCTGCCGGCACTGCTGCCCATCGTGTTCGTCCTGGTCGGCGGACTGTACTTCGCCATCGGTCTGGCTTCGAACCCCGACGGTGGCAGTCTGGCCGCTCGCGCGATCGGATCGCTCTTCTACGCCGTCTTGATGACGGTGTTCTTCGGCTTCCTCATCGCCTACCGTCGCCGCCGAGCGGGTGGCACCGAGGGTGCTGCCGCGATCCAGCGAGCGGTGCGCTCCGGAGACCTGCCGGACGACGTCGACCACGTCGTGTGGACCCGCGAGCTCGAGTCGACCCGTAAGCGGTACCGGAACAACCGGGTCATCGTCCCGATCATGGTCGTCGTCTTCGCGGCCTTCTCGGTGTGGGCAGCTCTGACGGTCAGCCCGTTCTGGTGGGCGATCCTGGTGCTGTTCATGGGGATGTGCGCGTACTCCGTCTGGGAGACCCGACGGGCACTGCGGAACATCGACCACCTGCTGGCCACCCTGCGCGGAACCTGGACCGTCCCGCAGTCCAGCAGCCCGTGACCCAGCGCGTCCCGAGTCCGGAGCGGCGCTGGAACCACAACACGCACTTCCACGCCCGGGTGCTCGATGCCGTGCCGGACGGGGGGAACACCGCCCTGGGCGTCGGGACCGGCAACGGTCTGCTCGCCCGTGACCTGTACGACGCGGGGCTCGACGTCACGGCGATCGACCTGAATGGGGACGTCCTGCGGGCCACCCGCAGCGCGAACGCCAACACCGGGATCCACTGGCTGCACGGTGACGTGATGGGACACGACTTCGGTCAGCAGTTCGACGTGGTGGCCTCGGTCGCGACGGTGCACCACCTGCCGGACCTGTCAGCCGGGCTCGCTCGCCTCGCAGACCTCACGGCGCCGGGCGGCACCCTGGTGGTCGTCGGACTCGCGAAGCCCACCCGGCTGCGTGATCACGTGCTCGGGTTGGCGGGTGTCGCGCAGCATCGTTGGTCCTCATGGCGGCGCGGTTACTGGGAGCACTCCGCGCCGACGTGCTGGCCACCACCGCATTCGTACGCCCAGGTCCAGCAAATCGCGCATGCGGTCCTGATGGGGTCCGAGTACCGCCGACACCCGCTGTGGCGGTACGTGATCACGTGGCGCCGGCCGCGCTGACGCACGGGTGAACTGACGGCGCCGGGATTCACCAGACGTCGCGGTACGAGATCTCCATGTGCTCGGTCGACACGGGTGTCAGTTCGAGATCGAGCCCAGCGGCTCCCACCTGGCGCAACACCTCCGCCGGCACAACGAAGGTGTTCTCCTTGTGGTCGGTGATGAGGGACACCGACAGGCTGACCACGTAGCCCTCCTCGCGCAGACGCGCGAAAAGGTCCGCCGCGTTCTCTGGCAACAGCTGCAGGACCCACTGCACACGCCCCCAAGGGTCCTGCCCGTTGTCGGCGCGGATCTCGTCGACGTGAACGACGCTGAACACGTTCCAAATCGATACGTCGAACACGCGGGGCCCCTCACCCTTGAGGTCGCCGATCTCGTACTGTTCGTCGGGCCTGACACCCAGGAGCTGTGTCACGTGCTCCGAAGAGCCCCGCTGGCCATGGATGTTCAGCTCCACCTGGATGTTCTTGATCACTCCGGCAGTGTCCCACTCGGGCTGCGCCGAGATCGCGGCGGGCTCTCCGCGTGGATGCGCCGGACTTCCACCAGCCGTGGTGTGCGCTGAGGATCGGCCAACGGACAGCGCGCACCTACACTCTCCATCGTGAGTAGACGGAGCCCGGGGCCACGCTTCTTCCGACGCCCGAAGCCCTTCGCCGGCGGGGAGGTCTGGATCGTCCAGCACGACGAGTCACCGGACAACACGGTCCTCGGCGTCTTCGCCACAGACGACGAGGCGTACGCCTTCGTGGACACGGTCAAGGACGACTACGAGAACGGCGTGATCTGCTCGAGCTTCTCGATCCCGTACCGGTCCACCGACGGCGCCGTTCGGTATCAGGCCATGGACTGACGTCGACCTCGGTCGGCCTGTCGGCCACCCTGCGAGCGAGGCGCCAGTGAGCAGAAGACGTCGGGTCCCTGGTGGGGACCCGACGTCTTCTGCTCACTCTGTGGGCCGAACGCTCACTCCGTGGTGGAGACCCAGTCGATGAGCAGGTTGCCCTGGTCGCCCCAGTTGCCGACCTGGAACATGAAGCGGTGCGGGGTCGTCGGTACGTCGTGGGTGATCGTGTCGAGGACCTTGCCGTCGACGCTGTAGGTCACCGACTGTCCGGGCACCCAGTCCACCGTGTAGGTGTGCCAGTCGCGCCACGAGACGCCGGTGCCGATCTGGACGCGGTCGGCTTCCTTGCCCGGGGTCATCGAGTGGTGGAAGGCCGAGGGGCTGTCCTCGAAGTTGCCCTCGGGGAAGTCGATCTCGCCGTCGGACCAGGTGCCCGACGTCGGCCACAGCATGAACGCCGCGCCGTTGCCGTCGCCACCGGTCGCCTTGGCGCGGACGGAGAACGAGCCGCCGACGTGGTCCCAGGCTCCGGCGGAGGAGCCGAACGTGCCGGCCGCCCCCGCTCCGGTGCCGAGGGCGACGTCCATCACGCCGTCGTGCACCGAGACGGTCTTGCTCGGCGCGTAGATGCCGGAGGTGCCGTCGGGGTAGGGCTGCCACGACTGCGGGTAGAGCCGCGAGACGAGGCCGGTGACGGCGTCGGTGGTGAAGTCCTCGACGAACGAGGCGGCCGGCGCAGCGGAGGTGTCGGCGACCTCGTCCTGCGGTTCGGCCGCGTCGTCGGCGTCCGACTCCGCGGCTTCGGCGTCGTCGGTGGGCGCAGCCGCCTCGGGTTCCGCGGTCGGGGTGGTGTCCTCGATCGGCGCGGCCTCGGCGGTCGGCGCGGGCGTCTCCGTCGGCGTCGTGTCCGACTCCTCGTCGTCTGACGGGGCCGGGGTCGCAGTGTCCGAGGGGGTGGGGGTGGGGGTCACCGGGGCGTGCTGCCCGTGGCGGTGTCCGCCCCAACCCCACCAGCTGTCAGCGGAGGCGGCGGAGGCGGTGGGGACTCCGAGTGCCAGGCAACCGGCGGTCGCTGCCGCAAGGATCGCGCGACGGCGGCTCATCGGGTGTGCCGTTCGGTGGCGGGGGTGGTGGGCGTGGTGGTCGCGGGGGTCGTGCCGCGCATGGGCGTGCACGTGCTTCGGGTCGAGATGTCGGGCTCCTCGGGGTGCTCGGGCGCAGGATGCGGGGAGGGGACGGCGCGCCAGGGGGCAGGATGCCGAGGGGTTCGGTGACGCGTCCACGGACATCTTGCATCATTTGTGCCCCGTTCGGGGGTAATCGCCCGAATCGGCACCCGAACGCGCGGTGAACGGCGGGCAGCCCGCGCCCGCCGCCTCAGCCGCGCGGCACCGGCTGCAAGCGCTGCAGCTGCGTCACGTGACCGGGCTCGAGCTCGTCGAGCGACGTGACCCCGAGCAGCCGCATCGTGCGCTCGATCTGCTCCGACAGGATCTGGATCATCCGGTCGACACCGGCCTCGCCGCCCGCCATCAGCCCGTACAGGTACGCGCGGCCGACCATGGTGAACTTCGCACCGAGCGCCACGGCGGCGACGATGTCCGCGCCGGACATGATGCCGGTGTCGAGGTGCACCTCGGTGTCCATGCCGACCTCCTTCACCACGGAGGGCAGCAGGTGGAACGGCACGGGTGCCCGGTCGAGCTGGCGTCCGCCGTGGTTCGACAGCGTGATCCCGTCGACGCCCATGTCCGCCAGACGACGGGCGTCGGCCAGGGACTGCACGCCCTTGACGACGACCTTGCCCTTCCACTGGTCGCGGATCCAGGCGAGGTCCTCGTAGGTGACGGTCGGGTCGAACATGTGGTCGAGGAGCTCCCCGACGGTGCCGGACCACCGGTCGAGCGACGCGAACGCCAGCGGCTCGGTGGTCAGGAAGTCGAACCACCACCACGGTCGCGGGATGGCGTTCAGCACGGTCCGGGCGCTCAGCTGCGGCGGGATCGAGAAGCCGTTGCGCTTGTCCCGCAGACGCGCGCCGGCGACGGGCACGTCCACGGTGACGAGCAGCGTGTCGAACCCGGCCTTCTCGGCGCGGGAGACCAGCGCCATCGACTTCTCGCGGTCCTTCCACATGTACAGCTGGAACCAGTTGCGGCCGTTCGGGTTGGCGTCGCGGACGTCTTCGATCGCCGTGGTGCCCATGGTGGAGAGCGAGAACGGGATGCCCGCGCGTCCGGCTGCCCGGGCTCCGGCACGCTCGCCCTCGGTCTGCATCATGCGCGTGAACCCGGTGGGGGCGATGCCGAACGGGTACGCGACCGGCGCACCCAACACCGAGCGCGAGGTGTCCACGGACGACACGTCGCGCAGGATCGCGGGCGTGAACTCGATGTCCTCGAACGCCTGGCGGGCGCGGGCGAGCGAGATCTCGGCCTCGGCGGCGCCCTCGGTGTAGTCGAACGCGGCCTTCGGCGTGCGGCGGGCGGCGATGTCGCGCAGGTCCCAGATCGTCAGGGCCTGTTCGAGGCGCTGACGCCGACCGGGCAGCGAAGGCTTCTTGAACTGCATGAGCGGCGCGAGGTCACGCACCGTCGGCAGCTGCCGCTTGATCGGTGTCCGCCGGGTCGACGGCGCCCCGGGGGTCGCTGCCGGAGCCCCGGTTGCGGGGTCGACTCGGTGCTGGTCGTCGATCGAGGTCATACAGACATCCTACGTCTCGGAGCGGATTGTGGGGAGGTGTGATCGGCCCGCGGGGTGTACCGGACGGGCTCGACGGTGCGGGCGATCGTTGCGCGCAGGGCCTCGAGCGAGGCGCCGCCGAGGCCGCCGAGTCCAGCTGCCCGCGCCTGCACGAGAATGTTGCCGAGTGCCGTCGCCTCGACGGGCCCGGCCAGGACGGGCAGCCCGGTGCGGTCGGCCGTCAGCTGGCAGAGCAGTCGGTTCTGCGATCCGCCACCGACGATGTGCACCTGTCGGACGTCTTTGCCCGTGATGGTGCTGATCGTCGCGAGTGTCTCGGCGTACGCGGCGGCGAGCGACTCGAGGATCGAGCGCACGAAATCGGCCCGCGACGCGGGCGCGCTCAGCCCGTGGTCGCCGCACCAGGCGGCGATGCGCGCGGGCATGTCGCCAGGCGCCGTGAACGACTCGTCGGCGGGGTCGAAGACGGGGACCGGGGCCGTGACGGCCGCGGCGGAGGCGAGCAGGGCCTCCAGGTCGAGCGAAGCGCCGTCACGCTCCCAGGTGCGGACGCTCTCGGACAGCAACCACAGTCCGGACACGTTCTTCAGGAACCGGACGCGGCCGTCGACCCCGCCTTCGTTCGTGCAGTTCGCGTCGCGCGCCGCGTCCGACAGGACGGGTGCGTCGAGCTCGACGCCGACGAGGGACCACGTGCCGGAGGAGATGTACGCGAAGTCCGGTTCGGTCGCGGGGACCGCGACGACGGCGGAGGCCGTGTCGTGCGAGCCGACGAGCGTGACGGGTGCCTGCCCGCCGACGGCGTCGGCGACGGACGGCAACAGGGGCCCGAGTCGGTCGCCCGGGTCACGCAGGGTGGGCAGGAGGCAGGCCGGGAGGCCCGCAGCAGCCCGCAACGCCGGGTCCCACCCGCGGGTCGTCGCGTTCAGGACGCCGGTCGTCGACGCGTTCGTACGCTCGGCCGCCTCGACACCGGTGAGCCAGTAGCCGAGCAGGTCGGGGACGAGCAGCGCCCGCTGCGCGAGCTGCAGCGACGGGTCGGCCGCGAACTGGAACACCGTGTTGAAGGCCAGGTGCTGCAGACCGTTCCGGGCGTACAGCTCGGCAGCGTCCATCCGTCGGTGCACACGGTCGACGCCGCCCTCGTGCCGCTCGTCGCGGTAGTGGTACGGCAGGCCGAGCAGCCGACCGTCGCGCAGCAGACCGTAGTCGACCGCCCACGAGTCGATGCCGATGCTGACGATCGCCGGGTGCATGGCGAACGCCTGACGGAGGCCGTCGGTCACCTGTCGGTGGAGCTCGACGACGTCCCAGTGCAGGGCCTCGTGGTCGTGCTCGTGCAGGGTCACGGGGCCGTTCGGGAACCGGGCGACGTGCTCCATCCGGACGCCGTCGGTGTCGACGTGCCCGAGGATCACCCGGCCGCTGGTGGCCCCGAGGTCGACGGCGGCGACGGTACCGCTGTTCGTCATGTCGCTACCTCTCGTGGGACATCAGCGGAGGAACGCCGCGGCGACACCCGCGTCGACGGGCACGTGCAACCCGGTCGTGTGCGAGAAGTCGTCGGTGCAGATGGCGTAGACGGCGTTCGCGACGTTCTCCGGCACGACCTCGCGCTTGAGGATCGTGCGCTGGGCGTAGAACGCGCCGAGGTCCTGCTCCTCGATGCCGTAGGTCTTCGCGCGGTTCGCTCCCCAGCCGCTCGCGAAGATCCCCGAGCCACGGACGACGCCGTCGGGGTTGATCCCGTTGACGCGGACGCCGTGCTCACCGAGCTCCGCCGCCAACAACCGGACCTGGTGCGCCTGGTCGGCCTTGGTCGCCGAGTACGCGATGTTGTTCGGACCGGCGAACACCGAGTTCTTCGACGAGATGTACACGATGTCGCCGCCGAGGCCCTGCTCGATGAGGACCTTCGCCGCCGCCTTCGACACCAGGAACGACCCCTTCGCCATGACGTCGTGCTGCAGGTCCCAGTCCTGTTCGGTGGTCTCGAGCAGGCTCTTGCTGAGCGACAGTCCGGCGTTGTTGACGACGAGGTCGAGGCCGCCGAAGTGCAGGAGCGTCTGCTGGACCGCTTGGTCGATCGCGCCGGCGTCCGTCACGTTCGCCGCGACACCGATCGCCCGGTCCGGGCCACCGACCTCGGCTGCCGCTTCCTGCGCCTTCGTCAGGTCGAGGTCGGCGATGACGACCGCGGCGCCCTCGGCGGCCAGGCGCTTCGCGATCGCCTTGCCGATGCCGCTGGCGGCGCCGGTGACCAGGGCGATGCGGGTGGCGAGCTTCTTGGGGGCCGGCATCCGCTGCAGCTTCGCCTCTTCGAGGGCCCAGTACTCGATGCGGAACTTCTCGGCCTCGTCGATGGGGGCGTAGGTGCTCAGCGACTCGGCGCCGCGCATGACGTTGATCGCGTTGACGTAGAACTCCCCGGCGACGCGGGCGGTCTGGGCGTCCTTGCCGTACGAGAACATCCCGACGCCGGGCACCAGCACGATGAGCGGGTCGGCGCCGCGGATCGCGGGGGAGTCCGGGTTCGCGTGGCGGTCGTAGTAGGCCTGGTAGTCCGCGCGGTACTGCTCGTGGAGTTCGTGCAGGCGGGCGGTCTGCTCGTCGACGCTCGCGGTGGCGGGAAGGTCGAGGATGAGGGGCTTCACCTTGGTGCGCAGGAAGTGGTCGGGGCAGCTCGTGCCGAGCGCGGCGAGCTCCTCGGCGCGCGACGACGCCAGGAAGTCGAGCACGACGTCACTGTCGGTGAAGTGACCCACCACCGGCTTGTCGTGGCCGGCGATGCCGCGGATCGTCGGGGCGAGGGCGGCGGCGCGTGCATGGCGTTCGTCGGTCGGCAGCGCCTCGAACCCTGCTCGGGTCTCGCCGAACGGGTCGGCCTTCCCGTGCTCCGCGATGTACTGCTCGGCGGTGTCGATGATCCAGCGCGAGTTCGCCTCGGCCTCCTCGCTCGTCCCGCCCCAGGCCGTGATGCCGTGGCCGCCGAGGATCGTGCCGATCGCCTGGGGGTTGTCCAGCTTGATCGCGGCGATGTCGAGCCCGAGCTGGAACCCGGGTCGGCGCCACGGCACCCACACCACCGCGCCGCCGAAGATCGTCGACGTCAGGGCTGGTCCGTCCGCCGCCGTTGCGATGGCGATGCCGGCGTCCGGGTGCAGGTGGTCGACGTGCGCGGCGTCGACGAGGGCGTGCATCGCCGTGTCGATCGACGGTGCCGCACCACCCTTGCCGTGCAGCGTGTAGTCGAACGCTGCGACCATCTCGTCCTCGCGCTCCACCCCCGGGTAGACGTCCTGGAGTGCGCGGACCCGGTCCACCCGGAGCACTGCGAGGCCCGCCGGGGTGAGGGTGCCGAGGTCGCCCCCGGAGCCCTTCACCCAGAGCAGCTCCACCGGCTCGCCCGTGACCGGGTCGGTGTCGGTGCCCTTCGCCGAGGTGTTCCCGCCGGCGTAGTTCGTGATCCGCGGATCCGAGCCGAGCGCGTTCGAGCGCGCGATGAGCGCACTGATCGTGGTGTCTGCATCCGTGAGGTGCGTTGCGGGGTCCACCCGAGCCTCCAGTCCTGTGGTCATCTGTCTACGCGCCCCAACCGGCCTGGACGCCGCCGACGCGGTCCTCGGCGATCGATTGCTGGTACCCGGAGTCCAGGTACGCGCGCATCGGGTTCGCCGGCAGACCGCGGGATTCGCGCCACGCGGCGAGGTCCGCCCGGACGTCGGTCTGGTACGCGTCCATGAAGACCTCGTTCGCGCCGAGGACGTCGTGGGCCTCCTGCGCCGCGGTCAGGGCCACGCGGTCGAGGAGCAGCGCCCGGGCCGTCATCTCCTGCACGTTGAGCACGGAGCGGATCTGACCGGGGATCTTGTCCTCGATGTTGTGGCACTGGTCGAGCATGAACGCGACGTCGTGGTTGTCGTAGCCGCCGCCTCGGATGACCTCGACCAGGATGCGGAACAGCTGGAACGGGTCCGCTGCGCCCACGATCAGGTCGTCGTCGGCGTAGAACCGCGAGTTGAAGTCGAAGCTGCCGAGCTTGCCGAGGCGCAGGAGCTGCATCACGATGAACTCGATGTTCGTGCCGGGGGCGTGGTGGCCGGTGTCGAGGCAGACCATCGCCTTGTCGCCGAGCGCGGCCGTCTGCACGTAGCTCGTGCCCCAGTCCGGAACGTCGGTGTGGTAGAACGACGGCTCGAAGAACTTGTACTCGAGCACCAGGCGCTGGTCGGCACCGAGGCGGTCGTAGATCGTGCTGAGCGACTCGTGCAGGCGGTCCTGGCGGGAGCGCATGTCCTCCTGCCCGGGGTAGTTCGAGCCCTCGGCGAGCCAGATCTTGAGGTCGCGGCTGCCGGTGGCGTCCATCACGTCGATGCAGCGCAGGTGGTGGTCGATCGCCTTCTGCCGGATCGTCTCGTCGACGTGGGTCAGGGCGCCGAACTTGTAGTCGTCGTCCTGGAAGGTGTTCGAGTTCACGGTGCCGAGCGACACCCCGTGCTCTTCGGCGTGCCGCTTGAGGTCGCTGAAGTCGTCGACGAGGTCCCACGGGATGTGCAGTGCCACGGTCGGTGCGAGCCCCGTGTACTTGTGCACCTGGGCGGCGTCGGCGATCTTCTCGTACGGGTCGCGCGGGGTGCCGGGCGTGCTGAACACCTTGAAGCGGGTGCCGGAGTTACCGAAGGCCCAGCTGGGCAGCTCGATCTGCTGTCGTGCGAGCTGGTCGGCGATGCCGGTGAAGGTCGGGGTCGATGTCATCGTGTCACTTCCTCGTGTGCGATTGAATCGTTTCATACAGTACGGGTCGCGGCGGGCTGCCGCAACCGTGTGGGGTGGTGCTGCGTCGCGCGCCCCGTTGCGGTCTTCGCGCCCCGGAGAGTCGGGGCGCGATGCGCGCACGGGGGCGCGACACGGGACGGGCGGGGCGCGATGCGCGCACGGGGGCGCGACACGGGACGGGCGCGGGACGGGCGCAGGACGGGCGCGGGGCGGGGGACGGGCGCGCTGGCGGGCTGCGCGCCCCGTTGCGGTCTTCGCGCCCCGAAGAGTCGGGGCGCGAAGACCGCCCGGGGGCGCGACGCCGGGCGAGCGCCGTCAGGCGTCCCACGCGCCCACGCGCCCACGCGCCCACCGTGACCGGCCCATCTTCCGCGCTCCCCCTGCTACGCCGCGGGGACCGCAGCCGGCGTGCGCAGCTCGTGCGAGCCGGCGCCGAGCCGCTGCTCCGCTGCACCAGGCAAGCGCACCACTGCGGTGACGCCCTCCGGCACCTGTGCACGGACGAGCAGTTCGCCGTCGACGAGCTCCCACCGCACCGCGATGTGCCCGTGCACGGAGTCGAGCGACGTCGACGCCCACGTCAGGCCGCCGCCCGGCTGCGGCGCGATGAGCACGGAGGAGTACCCCGGCTCGAGCGCCGACAGACCGCCGACCACCCGGTGCATCCAGTCCGCCACGGCACCGAGTGCGTAGTGGTTGAACGAGGTCATCTCACCCGGGTTGATGGTGCCGTCCGGCAGCATCGAGTCCCAGCGCTCCCAGACCGTCGTCGCACCCATCGTCACCGGGTACAGCCACGACGGGCACTCCGTCTGCAGCAGCAGCCGGTACGCGTCGTCGAGGTGGCCGGTCTGCGTCAGCGCGTCGGTGATGAACGGCGTGCCCGCGAAGCCCGTCGAGATCCGGTACCCGGACTGCTCGGCCAGCTCCGCCAGGCGGTCGCCCGCACGGCGCTCGTCGTCCTCGTCGAGGATACCGAACACGATCGCGAGCGCGTAGACGGTGGTGCAGTCGCTCCGGATGCGGCCGTCGGTCACGTAGTGCTGACGGAACGCGGCCTGGAGGCCCGTGGCGAGCTCCTCGGCCTCCGTCGCCTCCGCCTCGTGGCCCGTCAACCGCGCCGCCTGCGCCACCAGGGTCGCGCTGCGGTACGCGCACGCCGTCGCGACGACGCCCGGGTCGGCCTTCGCCTTGGCGGCGTCCTCCGGCGGGGCGTCCGGGTCGAGCCAGTCGCCGAACTGGAAGACGGTGTCCCACAGGCCCTCGGGGGACAGGTGGCCCTTGATCCGGCGGAGGTGCGCCGTCATCGAGTCGAGCTGCTCCTCGAGCACCGCGGTGTCGCCGTAGGCCTGGTACAGGGTCCACGGCACCCAGACGCCGGCGTCCGACCAGATGGCGGTGGCGTCGGGGGTGCCGAAGTCCTCAGCGGGGGAGTACTTGAGCACGTCCGGCACCACGAACGGGATGACACCGTCGGCGTGCTGCTGCTCGAGCCACACGTCGCGGAGCCAGTCGCCCAGGAACGCGCGGGTGTCGAACAGGTAGGACGCCGTCGGCGCGAACGCCGCGATGTCGCCCGTCCACCCGAGGCGCTCGTCGCGCTGCGGGCAGTCGGTCGGGACGCTCAGGAAGTTGCCCTGCATGCCCCGGATGACGTTGTCGTGGAACGTGTTGAGCAGCTCGTGGCTGGACTCGAACGTGCCCGTCCGGGTCAGGTCGGAGCCGACCTGCACCGCGGTGACGGCCGATCGGAGTTCGTCGAGCGTGCCGGTCCAGCCGTCGACCTGGGCGTACCGGAAGCCGTGGAAGGTGAAGCGGGGCTCGAAGTGGTCCTCGCTGCCGCTCAGGGTGAAGTTGTCCGTCGCCTTCGCGGTGCGCAGCGGGCGGGTGCCGAGCTCGTCGTGTTCGAGCACCTCGGCGTGCTTCAGGGTCAGCACCGTGCCCGCGGGCCCAGAGGCGACCACGCGGAGCCAGCCCACCAGGTTGACCCCGAAGTCGATCAGCGTCGCGCCGGACGGACTCGTCCAGACCTCGACGGGGGCGATCTCGGCGAGGGGCCGGACCGGCGGCACGGTGTCGGCGACGAGTTCGCGCTCGCCGATGTCGACGGTGCGCACGGCGCTGGTGCGTCCCTCGTGTCCGTCGACGCTCGGTGTGGTGACCTCGCCGGGCGTCAGGAAGGAGGCGTCGCGGAGCCGGGCGTCGATGTCCTCGCCGTCGTACAGCTGGTCGGCGGTGATCGCGCTGGACAGGGCCTGCCAGTCCGTGTCGGTGGCGACCAGCTGTTCGTGGCCGTCGGCGAAGGTGATGCGGAGCTCGGCGAACCCGGCGGCCTCGTCGGCGTACCAGCCGCCGCCACCACCCCAGGCGAGCCGACCGGCGGCCCAGCCCTTGCCGAGCACGAGTGCCAGCACGGCGGCACTGCTCGCGGCCGTCTCGGTCAGGTGCGCCGTGACGTCGTGCGAGACGACGCGGATGCGCCACTCGTAGCTCGTCCACCCCGGTTCGAGCAGGTGGTCGGAGACGCGTTCGCCACCGAGCCACGCCTCGACGACGCCGAGGGCGCTGACGTCGAGGGTCGCTCCGGTGACCGCGCCGTGGCCGTCGTCGAGGGTGAACTCACGGCGCAGGATCGGTGCGCTCCCGAGGTCGGCGTCGCTCGTGATGAACGGTGCTGTCCAGGCGGTCATGTGGTGTGTCCTTTCACGCGACCGGTCGTCGTCGACCGGTGCGGGGGTCCGGGGCCCGGCCGCCCGCCCGGGTGGGCGGTGCGGCGGAGGCGGGTCGCGCCTCCAGGCCGGGGTCGGGCGTCAGCCCTTGACGGCGCCGCTGGTCATGCCGGCGACGATCTGGCGGTTGAAGAAGATGTAGAGGATCAGCGGCGGGATCGTGATGAGCAGGACGTCGGTGAACAGCAGGTTGAGCTGGCTGACCGACTGGCTCTGGAACGAGTAGAGCGTCTGCTGCACCGTGGCGTTCTCGGACCCCGGCAGGAAGTACAGCGGGTTCGTGAAGTCGTTGAACACCGTGACGGACTGCACGAGCACGACCGTGATGATGACCGGCTTGAGCAGCGGCAGTACGACGCCGAAGAACAGACGGATCGGTCCGGCGCCGTCGAGGACGGCTGCCTCGTCGAGCTCCTTCGGGATCGTCGCCACGAACGCCCGGAAGAGCAGGATGCAGAACGACAGGCCGAAGGTCGCCTCGATGAGGATCATCCCGCCCATGGTCTTGAACAGGTTGAGCCCCTGCAGCACCCAGATCGTCGGGACGATCGCGGGCGGGACGATGAGGCCCGCCAGGACGAAGAAGTTGATCACGCCGTTCCACTTGCTCGGACGACGCTGCAGCACGTACCCGACCATCGCGGAGAACACGACCATCACGATCACGCTGCCCACGGTCAGGACCGCACTGTTCAGGAACGCGCGGACGATCACGCCGTCACCGGATCCGAACACGGCCTGCAGGTTCTGCCAGAGCTGCCACTCGGTCGGCAGGCTGAAGCCGAGCTGGTTCGCCTCGGCCGGGTTCTTCATGGCTTGCAGCAGGACGAAGACGAACGGCACCAGGAACACCACGAAGCTGACGACGATGGCGATCGAGCCGATGATCCACCGGCGGGTCCGGCCCGGGTGGCGGTTCTGGCTCGCCGGCGTCGGCGCACGGCCGGCGGTCCGGCGGGGGCTGGTGACGGCGGTCACAGGTCCGCCTCCTTGCGGTTGAGGAGCCACGAGATCGGGACCATGATCGCCGTGACGACCACGAACAGGACCACGTTGCCGGCGGTCGACAGGCCGTAGAACCCGGCCTGGTACTGCTTGTAGATGACGCTCGCGATGACGTCACTGGTGAACCCTGGCCCACCGCCGGTCATCGCCCAGATGAGGTCGAAGGACCGCAGCCCGCCGATCAGCGACAGGATGATGACGGTGCCCATCGCGGGACGCGACAGCGGCAGGGTGATGTTCCGGAAGATCGACCACGCGCTCGCGCCGTCGACCCGTGCGGCCTCGAAGTACTCCTGCGGGATCGCCACGATGCCGGCGATGAAGATGAGCGTCGCGATGCCGACGCCCTTCCAGACGTCCACCGCGGCGACGCTCCACAGGGCGAGTGCCGGGTCGGTCAGCCACCCCGGAGTGGGGAGGCCGACCGAGCCGAGGACGCCGTTGATGATCCCGTGGAACGGGTCCATCAGCGCCTTGAACGTGATGCCGATGCCGATCGTCGACACGAGCACCGGGAAGAACACGACCGCCCGCAGGTAGCCGCGCCCCAGCACGGGCGACGTGAGGAGCAGGGCGAGGGCGAGTCCGATGACCACCTTCGCCGCGCTCGTCACGAAGCCGTACTGGAACGTGTGCACGAACCCGGAGACGAGCTGCGGGTCCTGGAAGAACCGGACGAAGTTGTCGAAACCGATGAAGGTCTGGTCGAACAGCGTCCAGCGGGTGAGGGAGAAGTAGAACCCGGCGAAGGTCGGGACCGCGAAGAACACGACGTACAGCGCGATCGCGGGGATGAAGAACCACGCGGGGTAGAACGAGCGCATCCGCTTGCGCGCGGGACCGGTCCCGCCGGAACCCGCTCGGGTCTTCGCCGGCTCGAGTGCCGTCGTGAGTGTCGCGGTCACCGTGTCACCAGCCCTTGATGCCGAGCTGCTGGGCCTGCTGGACGACGTCGTCGTCGTACTGGTCAGCACCCTTGGCCGCGTTGGTGATGCCGGAGCCGACCTGCACGCAGATCTTCTCGAGGTTCGGGCCCTTGATCGGGGACAGGAACTCGAGCGCCGGGCTCGCCTTGCCGTCGTCCAGGTACTTCTGCAGGTCGTCGATCATCGGGGGCACGTCGTCCGGCAGCGAGCAGGTCGAGATGACGTACGGGCCACCGGGCGTTCCGGTGTCGTTCTGCACCTTGCAGCCGTCGGCCGAGTTCGCGAAGGCGATGAACTTCTTCGCGGCGGCGAGCTCGTCACCCTCGGTGGTCTTCGGGATGTACAGGCCGTTCGGTTCCCAGATGGTCAGGTTCGTGTCGTCGGCGTCCTCGGCCGGCAGCGCGAAGGCTCCGATGTCCGCGACCGCGTCGGGGCTGTCCTGCTGCAGGGTCGAGATCGCGTTCGTCAGCATCGGGTACTGCGCCCCCGTGCCGTCGGCGAGCATCTTCAGGCCGTTCGCCTGCGTGGCCGAGGCGTAGTCCTCGTTGTAGAGGTCCTTGTCCTTGCCCTCGGCGAGGTGGTCGAAGCCGGCGAGTGCGGGTTCCTTGGCGTAGGACTCCTTGTTGGCGGTGTAGTTCTCCGCCCAGTCCTTCTGCTGCGCCGTGATGTTGGCGAAGTCGCCGAGCACGAACAGCTGGCTGGTCCAGGTGTCGCCGTACGTCTGGATGATCGGGGCGACCTTGCCGGCGTCCTTGATCTTCTCGCTGTTGCTGATGAACTCGTCCCACGTGGTGGGGACGCTGAGACCGAGGTCGGCGTAGACCTTTTTGTTGTACATGACGCCGCCGCCGAAGCTCGTGCCGAACGGAGCGCCGTAGACGCCCTTGTCGGTGCTGACGACCTTGGTGAACTGCTCGTCGACGTCCTTCGTCCAGCTCTCGTCGGACAGGTCCACCAGAGTGTTGTCCGGGTTGAGGGCCTGCATGAGCGAACCGGAGTTGTAGTTGAAGACGTCGGCCATCTCGCCGGTCGACAGCTGGGTCTTCACCAGGTTGTCGCCGTCGGTGCCCTGCGGGCGGGTGTCGAACTTGACCGTGATGTCGGGGTTGGCCTTCTCGAACGCCTCGATGAGCGGCTTCGCGGTGGCTGCGGTCGCGGGTGAGTTGTCGGCCTGGTAGGTGATCTGCACCTTGCCGCCGCCTTCGTCGGCGGAACCGCCGGACGAACACGCCGCGAGCCCGCCGATCAGGACCGTGGCGCCGCCGATGGCGACGAGCCGTTTGACGACGGCGCGCTTGGTGAGCGTCCTCGTGGTCAGGGAACGAGCTGACATTCCTTACCTCCTCGTAAGGCCCGGGGCGGGGTACCCCGGGTGAAACGGACCCGGATCCCGCGTCGTCGTGGGCTCCGGTTGCTGCTGTTTAGAACGTTTCAATCAGGATGGAACCACGTGGATTGAAGCGTGTCAATCGCTGTGCCGATTTCGTTACGGGAACGCGCGTGAGCCGTGCGCCGACCCCATCCCGCCCAACCCGCGAAAGCGACAGAGTGCCGCGAACTGTTCGCGTGGATCTGTCGCTTGGCCGGACCAGACGGCGTCCCGTGACGCAGGACTGTCGCTTTCGGGCGCTCAGGCCTCGGTGCGGCGCGGGTCGCTCGGCGCCGTGGCCCGCGCGGCCGCTGCACCGGCTCGACCGAGGGTGCTCTCGCGGGGGACGAGCTCGCTGCCGAGCACCACGGTGCGGTGGACGTGCATCGGGTCGGAGAGTTCCTCGAGCAGCAGGGCCACGGCGGTCGCGCCCATCTCCTCGCCGTGCATGGTGACCGAGGTCAACGGCACCGCGCCGCCCCACGCCACCGAGTTGTGGTCGCACCCCGACACCGGGATGTCCTCCGGCACGCGGATGCCGGCGGCTCGGAGCTCGGAGACGACCGCCATCGCGAGCAGGTCGGTGACACCCAGGACGCCGTCGGGCCGCTCGGCGACCGGCATCGCGGCGATCCGCGCGCCGGCGTCGGTACCGCCGGGCGGGTCGATGTCACCGGCGTCGACGTCGACGAGTTCGACTCCGGGGTGTTCCGCGATCGCGCGGAGGAGCCCCGCACGACGACGGGCCACCGGCTGCAGGTCGGGGCGGGCACTCACGAAGCCGATGCGTCGGCAGCCCTGCTCGATGAGGTGCTGCGCGGCGACGTACCCGGCCTGCTCGTTGTCGACGACCACCGAGCAGGCGTCCACCTCGGTCGGTTCGTAGTTGACGTAGACGACGGGCAGGCCGTGCTGCTTCGCTGCCTCGACCTGTGCGCGGGACTCCGTCATCGAGGCCAGCAGGATGCCGGACACCCGGGTGCTCTCGAGGAACGCGAGGTGTTCGCCCTGCGCCTCGAGGTCGTTCTCGCTGCTGGCGACGAGCAGGGTGCGCCGGCGTTCGCGGGCGGTCGTGTGCGCGCCGCTCACCACGTCGGTGAACAGCGAGTTGCGGAGCGAGGCGACCACGAGACCGATCGCCCGGGTGCTGCCGGACACCAGGGCCCGGGCGTTGCGGTTCGGCGTGTACCCGAGTTCGGCGATCGCGTCGTGCACGCGTGCGGCCGTGGGCTCGGCGACCCGCTCGGGGTGGTTCAGGACGTTCGAGACCGTCGCCAGCGAGACGCCGGCGCGAGCTGCGACGTGGTGCACGCTCGGCGGGCCGTCGCGCCGCGGGACATGCACCATGCTCCGATCGTAGGCCGCAGCGGCGGCCGATCCGTGCCGCAGAGCCGGGCCGGCTGGTGGGTAGACGCGAGGCGGTCGGCTACGCGTCGGCGACGGAGGACTGCCGGACCACGAGCTCCGGCGTGAACTCGACGTGCTCGAGGTCGATGCCCTGCCCGAGCTCGACCTGCTTCGTCAACAGCTCGATCGCCTGGCGCCCGAGGTCCTGCGCAGGCTGACGCACCGAGGTCAACGGGACGACGGCTGCCTCGGCGAAGGCGATGTCGTCGTAGCCCACGATCGCGATCTCGTCCGGCACCGCGATCGTGCCGCGCATGATGAACGCCTGTTCGAGACCGACCGCGAGCAGGTCGTTCGCCGCGAACACCGCGTCCGGCCGTCCGGCGCGGGGGCGTGCCTGGAGTTCTTCGCCGATGCGACGCCCTTCGAGCACCGACAGTGACGCGGTCGGCAGGACCTCGAGCTCGATACCAGCTGCCCGGGCCGCCGACAGTGCCCCGGCATGCCGGTCGGCAACCTGGCGGATGCTGGACGGGCCACCGACGAACGCGATGCGCGTCCGCCCGATGGCCGCGAGGTGCTCGACCGCGATGCGACCGCCCGCGACGTCGTCCACCGACACCGAGGCGAAGTGCTCGTCGTCGGCGCGGCGGTCGACGAGCACGACGGCGGTGCCCTGGTCGCGCAGGCGGGCGAGGCGGGACAGGTCGTCACCAGCGGGGGAGATCAGCAGGCCGGCGACGCGGCGTTCCTCGAACAGGTCGACGTAGGTGCGCTCGCGGTCGGTGGACTCGTCGGAGTTGCCGATCAGGACGGCCAGGCCCTTGTCCATCGCGGCGTCTTCGGCACCGCGGGCGACGTCGGTGAAGAACGGGTTGCCGCCGTCGAGCACGATCAGGCCGACGGTGGAGCTGCGGCCGGCCCGGA
Organism: Curtobacterium sp. PhB172; assembly: GCF_003752545.1. NCBI lineage: Bacteria > Bacillati > Actinomycetota > Actinomycetes > Micrococcales > Microbacteriaceae > Curtobacterium > Curtobacterium sp. PhB172. The sequence continues at coordinate 477,047 of NZ_RKIF01000008.1, read as the reverse complement.
GCTGGCGTGCGGAGTCGTTGCGGACGAACCCGAGTGCGGCGATGGCCGACTGCACCCGGTCGACGGTGGTCGGGGCCACCTTGTCGGGGCGGTTCAGGACGTTCGACACCGTCCCCAGGGACACGCCGGCGAGCGCTGCCACCTCTCGCACACTGACCGCCATGTGGCCATCCTGGCATCGCACCTGCGCTTCCGGGCGGTGCGCGCCGTGATCTGTGGAAAACGGCGGACGGGAGGCACGGTGCGGGCTGGACCCGGGCCTCCCGTCCGGTGGGTGGTCGCGTCCACCGCACGGTGCTGGATCGTGGGTGCGGCCGCGCCTCGTGCGTGCTCTGCTCCGGCGTCGCACCGTGCGTGCTGCGCCGCCACGTGCGAGGTTGGCCGCTCGGTGCGCGCTTGCAGCGCCGCACGGAGCGGCCAACCTCGCACCAAGTGAGCGACCACGCACCGTGCGGACGCGGGCCCGCACCGCACCGTGCGGACGCGGGCCCGCACCGCACCGTGCGGACGTGGGCCCGCACCGCGCGGCACGGACCCGGACGCACGGGCGGACTTGCCAACGCCCGCCGGGGCGCACTATCGTCTCGCTGTCCCGTTGAAACGATTCACTGACGAACACGCGAACGGAGGACCAATGGCGGTCCGCATCGGAGCCCGGAGCACCAGGGGCTGGAAGGCGACCGTCTCGGTCGCCATGTCGAACTACATCGAGTCGGGGTCGATCATCGCGATCGCCACGAGCCTCAGCCTGTGGCAGGCGCAGTTCCACGTCGGCGACCTCGAGGTCGGTCTGCTGGCGAGTCTGTCGGCGAACGCGTTCGGTGCCGCCGCCGGCGCCATCATCGGCGGACCGCTGTGCGACCGCTACGGCCGGAAGTTCATCTACACCTACGACCTGCTGCTCTACATGCTCGGCATCCTGCTCGCGGTCTTCGCCGGCAGCTACGGCATGCTGCTGGTCGGCTTCATCCTGACCGGCATCGCGGTCGGCGCCGGGGTGCCGGCGAGCTGGACCTACATCGCCGAGCAGGCACCAGCGGACAAGCGCGCCGCCCACGTCGGCACCGCGCAGCTCGCCTGGTCGATCGGCCCGATGGTCGGCTTCGCGTTGGCCATCGCCGCCGCACCGCTCGGACTGCTCGGCAGCCGGCTCATCTTCGCGCACCTGTTCGTCGTCGCCGCCGTCGTCTGGTGGCTCCGCCGCGGGCTGCCGGAGTCGGCGATCTGGAAGGACGAGCGCGCCGCGACCGGCACCGCGAACTTCTTCCACGGGATCACCCAGCTGTTCAGCCGGCGTCGGAACCTGACCGCGATGCTGTTCCTGTTCGGCGTCTACGCGCTCTGGAACACCGTCGCCGGGCAGGCCGGTATCTTCCAGCCGCGGGTGTACTCGGCCACCGGGGTCACGAGCGTCACCGAGCAGTACGGCCTGCAGATCCTGGTGTGGGGCTGCACCGTCGCCGCGACCTCCTTCGGCTTCATGCGCTACGGCGACCGGGTCAGTCGACGGTTGCTGTTCGCCCTCGGCGCGGTGCTGGCGATCGTCGCCTGGGCCGTCCTGATCTACGCACCGGCGAACCTCGGCACGCTGCTGTTCTTCGCCGTGGCGTGGGGCATCTCGTCGGGCATCGGCGCCCAGGCGTTCTACGGCCTCTGGACGAGCGAGCTCTTCGCCACCCGGTACCGGGCCAGTGCCCAGGGCGTGCTCTTCCTCGCCGCGCGGGTCATGGTCGGTCTGCTGAGCATCTGGTTCCCGCTGCTGCTGTCGGACATCGGACTCCGTGCGCTCGGCGGTCTCATCCTGGGGCTCCTCGCGATGTCGTTCCTGGTCGGCACCATCTGGGCGCCGCGCACGCAGGGCAAGACACTCGAGGCGATCGAGGCCGAGCGGTACGGCACCGTGACCACCGTCACCGGTACCGTGCGCACCGCCGACGAGCGCGCCGTGCAGGACGCCGAGCAGCGCCGCCGCGCCGAGGCCGACCGGTGACCCGCGTCTGCTTCCGACTGCAGGTGCAGGCCGTGCACCTGGACGCCTACCGCGAGCGGCACGCCGCGGTCTGGCCGGCGATGCTCCGGGCGATCGCCACGGCGGGGCGGCGGAACTACTCCCTGTTCCTCGGCGACGACGGCCTGCTGATCGGCTACTACGAGACCGACTCGGTGGCCGATGCCGACGCGTCGCTCGCGGCCTCCGAGGTCGCGACCGCATGGGAGGCGCACATGCAGGACCTGTTCGACGGTGCCACGGGTCGGGCGGACCAGACCGCGCGGGTGCTGCCCGAGGTGTTCAACCTGGAGGACCAGCTGGCCGCCGCCGCCGAGTGAGGAGCGCTGGAAACCTCGAACGGGGAGTCGTGCGTCGTCGGTCCGCGGCCCTACGGTGGCGGGATGCGATTCCTGCGTGGCCGAAACCCGTTCCAGTTCGCCCTCGGTGCCCTCGCGATCCTGGGTGCGGTGATCCTCGTCGTGCGGTGGATCACGAGCTTCGTCGCGCCGCACACGTACAGCTACGCCTACATCGCGGGTGCCGGTGTCGCGATCGACCTGCCGTTCATCGTGGTCGTCGAGCTCGTCACGATCCTGTCGTTCGTCGGGTGGCTCGTCGTCGGCGCGCTGCACTGGGGACCGCGGCGCACCGACGGCTGAACACCACGGGTAGCGTCCGGTCCATGGCCGACGTGACCCACGCCGCGGACCTCGGGATCGACCTGTCCGACGGCAAGCCCCAACAGCTCTACCGGTGGTTCCTCGCGAGCATGCTCTTCGGCCGGCCCATCCGGCAGGAGCAGGCGGCGGAGACCTACCGCGTCCTCATCGACCACGGGTTCACCAGCCCGGGGAAGTTCGCGGGCGCCGGACGCGAGCAACTGCGGAGGGTCCTGGACGAGGGCGGCTACGCGCGCTTCGACTACCAGATGACCGATGCCCTGCACGAGACGATGCACACGCTCGACGCCGACGAGGGCTCCGTGTCGCACCTGGTGAAGACCGCGGCGTCGCGGAAGGACCTGCGCGACCGACTCGGCGCGCTCAAGGGGATCGGCCCGAAGACGATCGAGATCTTCCTGCGGGACATCCCGGACGCGGTGCTGCCGGACTGACCGCGAGTGCGTGCCCGGGTGACTTCGTGAGCAGAAACGGTCGAGTCTGACGCCCCGACCCGACCGTTTCTGCTCACGAAGCGCCCACGACCCGCCACGAGGAACCCCCGCCCCGCCCAGCCCACCCATCGCCCCCGTGGCTACCGTGGACCCCATGCAGCCGCCCGCAGCAGGAACCCTCCGCGTCCTCCACCTCTCCGACACCCACCTGACCGGCGACGGCGCTCTGCACCAGGGGTCCGTCGACACCACCGCAGCGCTGGACGGCGTGCTCGCCCGCGTCGACGGAGTGCCCGGCATCGGCCTCGTCGTCATCTCCGGCGACGTCTCCGAGGACGGCAGCCCCGAGTCCTACGCCGCCGTCCTCGAGCGGGTCGGCGGATGGGCGGAGCGTCACGGCGCCGCCCTCGTCGCCGTCCCGGGCAACCACGACCTGCGCGAGGGCTTCCGCCAGGTGCTGTCCAACGGCCACGTCCTCGGCGAGGGCGGCCGCCCCGTCATGCACACGATGGAGTACCACCCGCCGACCGTCCCGGTGTGGGGGCAGTCGCTCGTGGCCGGCCGGAGGATCGTCACGGTCGACACGAGCGTGCCGGGTTCCGGCTACGGCGAGCTCAGTGACGCCAGCCTCGAACGGCTCCGCACCGCGCTCGCCGGGGACCACGCCCCGCACGGCACGGTCGTCGTCCTGCACCACCCGCCCCTGCCGGCCCCGACCGAGCTGCACGAGGCGCTCCGGCTGCAGAACCCCGAGGCGCTCGCCGACGTGATCCGGGGGTCCGACGTGCGCGTGGTCCTGGGCGGGCACTACCACCACCACTTCGCCGGATCACTGGCCGGCGTCCCGGTCCTCGTCGCTCCCGGGGTCGCGAACGACACGGACGTCACCGGCGCGTACGACGAGGAATCGGCCTCCGTCGACAGCGGCGCCCTCGTCGTGGACGTCGCCGAGGACGGCTCCGTCTGGTCGACGCCGCTGCGCGTCCCACGCCCCGACGCCGACCCGCTCGCGTTCCACCTCGACGCCGAGACCGTCGCGTCCGTCATCGCGGCAGCCGGCAAGCACTGAGCGGCAGCCGGCAAGCACTGACCGGCCGGCGTGCAGTGAGCGCGCGACGCGTACCGAGCGCGCGAGGCGCACTGGACGTGCGCGACCGACGGACGGGAGGCCCGTGGCGACGCCGCCACGGGCCTCCCGTCCGCTCGTCGGTACCGCCCACTGCCGGTACCCCGCCTGCTCGGGCTGCACGCGGGGAAACCGAGTAGGCCGGAGGCACACGCCAGCGAAGGAGCACCCATGCGGAACGGCAAGGCAGTCCAGTACGACCGGTACGGCGACTTCAGCGTGGTCGAGCTCGTCCCGCAGGAGAAGCCGACGGCCGGCCCCGGCGAGATCGTCGTCGAGATCGTCGCCGCCGGGTTGAACCACATCGAGCGCTTCCTGCGCGAGGGGAAGCTCCGGGACCACATCGAGCTCGAGTTCCCGGCACGGCAGGGCGTCGACTTCGCCGGCATCGTCCGGGCGCGGGGCGACGGCGTGAAGGACCTGCGGGTCGGTGACGAGGTCATGGGGCACGCTCCCCAGGGCGGCTCGCACGCGAACTGGATCGCGGTGCCGCGTGGTGCCGTCATCAAGAAGCCGGAGTACGTCGGGTGGGAGGTCGCCGGTGGTCTGTACCTGGCCGGGTGCACGGCGGTGTCGGTGGTGCGATCGCTCCGCCTCGGACCGGACGACACCGTCGTCATCACCGCTGCAGCGGGCGGTGTCGGCCACATCGAGAGCCAGCTGGCGCACGACGCCGGTGCGACCGTGATCACCCTCGGCAGTGCGCGCAACCACGACTACCTGCGACAGATCGGCACGCTGCCGGTCGTGTACGGCGAGGGCGAGGAAGACCGGATCCGCGCGATCGCGGACGGCCGACCGATCACCGCCTTCATCGACAACCACGGGGAGAGCAACGCCGAGCTCCTGGCGGAACGCCTCGGGGTCGGGGCCGAGCGCTTCGTGTCGTCGGACGAACGTCGCGACATCGAGCTCCGGTTCCTGCGCGCCCCGGCAGAGGACGAGGAGACCCGGGAACTCCTGACCCTGCTGGCGAAGGCCCTGCAGGAACGTCGCTTCCAGGTGCTCATCTCGGGCTTCTACCCGTTCGAGTACATCGTCGAGGCGTACGAGGACCTCGCCGAGATGAAGTCGCGCGGCAAGGTCGTCATCGGGATGCAGACGGTCGAGACCGGAGCGCGGCTCGACTGGTACCGCTCCGAGAAGGCCCGCGACCTGCGGGACCGGTACGCGGATGCGCGCGGCTCGGAGGCGGAGACGATGGCGGGCGGCTCAGCGACCCCGGCGAGCTGACGGCGGTCAGGCCCGGCGGTCAGACCCGGCGGTCAGACCCGGCGGTCGGGCTCAGCTCAGGATGTCCTTCGAGGCGAACCGGCTGTACGCCAGCGCGCCGAACACGACGACGTAGCCGAGCTGCAGCAGTGCGTTCGACCCGAACGAGTCGAACGAGATCGGGTCGCGGAGCAGGTCGCCGAACCCCAGCCACTGGTGCGAGAACAGGTACGGGTGCAACCAGTCGAGCTGGGGGAGCTGGTCGAGGACCTGGGAGGCCCCGGCCAGCACCACCGTCGCGGCCATCGCCCCGACCGGCACGTTCGTCAGCGTCGACGCGAACATGCCGATCGCCACGAGTCCGAGCATCGACATCGCTACGTACAGGGCGAGGAGCAGTGCCCGACCGGCGTACGACGCTCCGCCGACCTGGGTGCCGGACAGCAGGGTGACCGGACCGATCGGGAACAGCACGGCACCGATCGCCGCACCGACGAGCACCACGAGCAGCGTCGCTGCCAAGCAGAAGGCGACCGCGCCGGCGAACTTGACCAGGATGAACCGCACCCGGCCGATCGGGGCGACGAGCAGGTAGCGGATGGTGCCGTGGCTGGCCTCGCCCGCGACGGTGTCGCCCGCGACCACGCCGACCGTGAGCGGCAGGAACAGCGGGATCGACACCGTCAACGCGGTGAACGCCACGAACAGGCCGTTGTTGGTGATGTCGCCGAGGAACGCCGGGCCGCCGTCGTCACCGTCGGTCGTCAGCTTCACGGCGACCGCGATCAGGATGGGGACGAGCGCGAGCGCCCCGAGCATCGCCCAGGTCCGGCGGCGGCGGAACACCAGCGCGAGTTCGGAGCCGAGCAGGGCGAAGGGACGCTGGCGGCGCGGTGTCTCGGCATCGGCCTCGGCGGCGGGCAGTGCACGGGCAGTGTCAGGCAGCGACATCGAAGCCCTCTCCGGTGAGCGCGACGAACAGGTCCTCGAGCGTGCCGCCGCCGACCGTCAGCCCACGGACGCGGACGTCGGCGCGGACGAGTTCGGCGGTGATGGTCTCGGGCAGCAGCTCGTGCGGCAGGTCGGCGACCAGGACGTCCGCGCCGCCGTCGTGCCGGGGGACGAGCCCGAGCCGGCTCAGGACGCTGCCGGCCTGCCCGACGTCGGGCGTGCGGACGGTCACGGTGCGCGCCCCGGCGGAACGGAGTTCGTCGAGTTCGCCCTGTGCCACGAGCTTGCCGGTGCGCATCACCGCGGCGTGGGTGCAGACCTGCTCGATCTCGGCGAGCAGGTGGCTCGACACGAACACCGTCGTGCCGTCGTCCGCCAGGGACCGGATGAGGTTGCGGACCTCGCGTGTGCCCTGCGGGTCGAGGCCGTTCGTCGGCTCGTCGAGCACCAGCAGGTCGCGCGGGGAGAGCAGTGCGTTCGCCAGGCCCAGTCGCTGCTTCATGCCGAGCGAGTACGCGTGCGCCTTCTTGTCCGCCGCGTGTGTCAGGCCGACCCGGTCGAGGGCACTGGCCACGCGGGCCTTGCGGGTGCGCGGGTCCGACGTGGGGTCCGCCGCGTCGAAGCGCTGCAGGTTCGCGCGCCCGGACAGGTACGGGTAGAAGGCCGGCCCCTCGACCAGGGCACCGACGCGCGGCAGCACCTGGTGGAGCGCCTTCGGCATCGACTGGCCGAGCACCTCGATCGTGCCGCCGGTCGCGCTCGACAACCCGAGGAGCATCCGGATCGTGGTCGTCTTGCCGGAACCGTTCGGCCCGAGGAACCCGAACACCGCGCCGCGCGGCACCGACAGGTCGATGCCGTCGACGGCGCGCTGCTTGCGGAAGACTTTCTGGAGGCCCGTGGTGCGGATCGCGAGGTCGGTGCCCGTGGTCGGACGGGTCGTGTCCACGGCGGCCGGTTCCGTCGTGTGCGCGGCTTCCGGTGTGCTCACTTCGCGGCGGCGACCAGCGACGACACCGGCACGGCGCCGGCGAGGACCCGGCCGTCGTCGGTCAGGTAGACCGACACGAGCGAGGTCTGGACGGCACGGCCGCCGTCGACGGCCTTCGTGAGCTGGCCGAGCAGGCCCGACGCCTCGTCACCGAGGGACGACTGGTCCACCGTGCCGGCGGGGAGCTCGGCGATCGTGCCCCAGCCCTCGCCCGTGAAGGTCGGCTCGTCACCGTCGTGCGCACCGCGGGCGTGATCGCCCTTCGCGTGCGTACCGTGCTCGGCGTCGGACAGGTCCTTCTCGGTGACCTTCGCGTTCGACGGGGGCGTGAAGTCGAAGAGTCGCGCGGCCGGGGCGCCGTAGTCGAGGCTCGTGAACCCGACCTGCACCGCTGGGTCGTCCTGCCCGGCGGCCTGGATCGTCGCGCGCAGCGGGAGCCCGGTCTGCTGGTCGACCGCCAGTCGGACGGTGCCGACCAGGGTGTCGGAGGACTTCGGCGTCAGCGTGATCTGCCAGGCGTCGTGACCCGCGACGCTGACCTCGGTCGGCTTCGAGACCGTGGTGCTCGGGGTGATGGCGTCGATGGCCTGCTCGGCGATGTCGGTCGGCGTGGTGGTGCCGTCCTGCGGGTCCTTCGCCGAGTCGGAGGGGAGGGTCACGTGGGTGGCCGTGCGCTCCTTCGAGTCCCAGGTCCAGACCTCGGACCCGTTGCGGACCACGTCCTGCTCGGCGAGCTGCTGTGTCAGCTGGACACGCTGCTTGTCGGGGCCGTCGACGTACACGCGGGCGGTGTGCGACGAGGTGAGCAGCCCGAGCACGTCCGAGGCGTCGCCCTCGAGCGAGGAGCCGCCGGAACCGGTCGGCAGTTCGGGGAGTCCGAGGTCGCTCGACTGCGAGAGCTTGCCGGAGTACTGCGCGTCCGAGGACTTCGCGATGCTGGCGATGACGTCGGCCGCGGTCGGGTTCGTCCCCGCGATCGGGTCGTTCGCCGCGTTCGCGATCATCGGGGCGGCGACGGCGCCGGCGACGACCACCGGCGCGATGACTGCTGGCAGCCAGGCTGACTTCTTCATCGGGTTCCCCTCGTGGAGCATCGGAGTCGTGAGTACGGTACGTCCGGCCCCCGACAGGACGCTGGGCGTCGACGGATCGCGATCGTTCGTAGACTCGGGAGGCGACCGACGGCGGTCGTGTGGCGGCGAAGGAGGCGGCATGCGGGCGGTGCTCGGTCTGGACATCGGGACGTCGAGCACGAAGGCGCTGCTGGCCCGGTTCGACGGCACCGTGATCGCCGAGGTGAGCCGCCGACACGACGTCGACCGTCCGGCCCAGGGACTGGTCGAGATGGATGCGGCCGTGTGGTGGGACGAGTTCACGACGTTGACGCACGAGCTCCTCGCGCTCGTCCCCGATGCCGACGTGCAGGCGGTGGGGGTGAGCGGCATCGGCCCCTGCGTCCTGCTGACCGACGACGCGGGTGATCCGCTGCGCCCGGCGGTCCTGTACGGCGTCGACACCCGGACGGCCGACCTGCTCGACGAGGTCACGGCGGAGCTCGGGGGCGAGGACACGATCCGCGCCCGGTGTGGCTCCGGACTGAGCACCCAGGCCGCCGGGGCGAAGCTCGCGTGGGTCGCCCGCCACGAGCCCGACGTCTGGGAGCGGGCGGTCCGGTTCACGATGCCAGCGTCCCGCGTGGTGGAGCTGCTGACGGGGGAGTACGTCCTCGACCACCACTCGGCCAGCCAGACCACGCCGCTCTACGACGTCCACGAGAACACTTGGATCACCGAGTGGTGCGAGCAGCTCGCGCCCGGCCTGCCCATGCCGCGGCTGCTGTGGTCCGGCGACCAGGCGGGCGTGGTGACGCGCGGGGCGGCCGCGGCCACGGGCCTCCCGGTCGGTATCCCCGTGACGGCCGGCACCATCGACGCCTGGGCGGAGGGCGTGAGCGTCGGGGAGTCCGTGCCGGGCCGGATGTTCCTGCAGTACGGCACCACGATGTTCATGATCGCGCCGACCGCCGAGCCGACGCCGGTGCCGGGCATGTGGACGACGGTCGGGACGCACCCGGGGCAGCCGAGCGTGTCGGGTGGGATGGCGACCTCCGGGGCGATCACCGACTGGCTGCGTCGGCTGGTCGACGGCGAGTGGCCGACGATGCTCGAAGAGGCTCGGTGCGCCGGGATCGGCGCGAACGGGCTGCTGATGCTGCCGTACTTCGCGGGGGAGCGGACGCCCATCGCCGATCCGGACGCGCGCGGGGTGATCGCCGGGCTGACGGTGCGGCACACGCGTGGGGACATCTACCGGGCGACGCTCGAGGCGACGGCCTACGCGGTCCGGCACAACGTCGAGGTGCTGCGTGCGGCCGGGGTCGAGGTCCGCGAACTCGTCGGGGCCGGCGGCGGGTTGCTCGGACGGCTCTGGCCGACGATCGTGAGCGACGTGACCGGGCTGCGACAGACGGTGCCGAGCGTGACGATCGGGGCGTGTTACGGCTCGGCGTACCTGGCAGCGCAGCTCGTGGCTGAAGCGGGCGACCCCGTCGACATCACCGAGTGGAACCCGCCGGCCACCGTCATCGAGCCGGACCCGGCGGCGACGGCGGCCTACGAGGCCGGGTACCGCGACTACCGCGAGCTCTACGAGGCGACGAAGGCCGTCGTGCACCGGTTGGCCGCGCGCAGCTGACCGTTCGACCCCGCGCAACGGACACAGCACCGCGCAGATGCACGGTGCTGTGTCCGGAACCTGGTTCCGCGGGAGTGCGCTCGCGCCTACGCCGGGGCGTCGACGCCGGCCGGGGCGCTGCCGTCGTACTCGCAGATGGCCTGGACCTTCGAGGCGCTCGCGCTGGAGCGGTCGAACTCGTAGCCGAGCCACTCCTTCGCCATCCGGCGCGCGACCTCGACGCCGACGACGCGCTGGCCCATGCAGAGGACCTGGGCGTCGTTCGACAGGACCGAACGCTCGACGCTGAACGAGTCGTGCGCCGTGACGGCCCGGATGCCGGGGACCTTGTTCGCCGCGATCGCGACGCCGAGGCCGGTGCCGCAGATCAGGATCGCGCGGTCTGCTTCACCCGACGCGACGAGTCGTGCCGCGTCGACGGCCACGTGCGGGTAGGCGGTGTGGCCGTCCGCGTCGACACCGACGTCGACGACCGACGCCACCCGCGGGTCGGCCTGCAGGTCCTGCTTGATGATCTCCTTGTAGTCGAACCCGGCATCGTCCGAGCCGATCACGAGACGGTACGTCATGCGTGTGTTCCTTCCAGTTCGTTCGCACGGGCAGCGAGGACCTCGCCGACCCGCGTGAGGATCATCCCCATCGAGGTGGCACCCGCGTCGGGTGTCCCCAGGCTCTTCTCCGCCAGCGGTCGGGCGCGCCCGACCTTCGGCGTGAGGTCGGCTGTCTTGTCGGCCTCGTCACGAGCGACTTCCGCTGCAGCCTGCCACGCGTCGGTGAGCGAGGAGCCAGCCGACACCGAGGTCCGCAGTGCATCCACGAACGGCAGCAGTGCGTCGAGCAGCGTCTTGTCCCCGCGGGACGCTCCGCCCAGGTGGACGATCGAGTCGGCGAAGGCCTGCGCGGCCTCGACGACGTCGGACGCCTCGTACGCGGAACGGTCGTCGCGCAGCGACCGTCCGAAGGCCTCGAGTGCCGCACCCCACAGGACTCCCGAGGTGCCGCCCGCGAACTCGGCCCACGCGTCACCGGCGCTTCCGAGGACGAAGGCGACCCCTGCCTCCTGGCCGACCCGGTCGACCGCCTTCCGGGCCGCGCCGATCCCCTTGACCATGCCGCGTCCGTGGTCGCCGTCGCCAGCGACGGCGTCGATGCGGCCGAGCTCCTGCTCGTGCTCCCGCAGGAGCGCGTCGATCGCCTCGATCGCGTCGCGTGCCGTCTGCGCGGCCTGCCGGGAGGCATCACTCGCGTCCGGTACGGCCGTCGCCTCGTCCTCGGCGTCGTCCACGGCGTCGGCCGGCAGCAACGCCGCGATCGGCGCGGCAGCCTTGCGGTAGGCCGGCGTGTAGGTGTCGGCGCGCCACAGGGGGTCGAGCTCGTCGTCGAGCCACTGCAGGGTCAGCGAGCAGCCGCCCATGTCGAGGCTCGTGACGAGTTCGCCGACCTCGGGTTCGACGATCTCGAGGCCGGCGTCCTGCAGCAGCGGGAGCACGCGTCCCCAGAGCAGGAACAGTTCCTCGTACTTCGTGTCGCCGAGGCCGTTCAGGATCGGGGCGACCCGGGTGCCCGCGCTCGCCGGTCGGTCGGCGAGCAGCCGTTCGACGAGCAGCGCCGCGAGGTCGGTGGCGCGGAGCAGTGGGACGTCCTCGATGCCGGGTTCACCGTGGATGCCGAGCCCGAGTCCGAGGTGCCCCTCGGGCACGGTGAAGAGCGGCTCGGTGGCGCCGGGCATGGTGCACCCGGAGAACGCGACACCGATCGTGCGGGTGGCGGCGTTCGATGCGTTGCCGAGGCGCTCGACCTCGTCGAGGTCCGCGCCTGCGGCGGCCGCGGCACCCATTGCCTTGAAGACCGAGAAGTCCCCGGCGATGCCACGGCGCTTCGACTCCTCGTCGGCGCTCGCGATGTCGTCCGTGACCACGACGATCCGGGTGTCGATGCCCTCGGCACGCAGCCGCTCGGCGGCGAGCCCGAAGTTCATCGTGTCACCGGCGTAGTTGCCGAACGACAGCACGACGCCCTTCCCCTGGTCGGCCGCCTTGGCGACCGAGTACACCTGCGCGGTGGACGGCGAGGTGAAGACGTTGCCGACGACGGCGCCGGTGGCGAACCCCGGGCCGACGATCCCGCAGAACGCGGGGTAGTGGCCGGAACCGCCGCCGACGACCACGGCGACCTGGGGGTCGGCGCCGTCGGTGGGCAGGGCGACGACGCCGCCGTGGACGCCGCGGACGCGGTCGGCGTAGAGCGCGAGCCAGCCGGCGAGCTGGTCCTCGGCGAACTCGTCGGGGGCGTCGTGGATCGTGGTCATGCTGGAGTCCTTCAGTGGGAGGTGCGGGTGCCCTGCGGCACCTTGAGGAAGTGGATCATCACGAACGCGCAGGCGTACAGGCCGACGAAGGTCCAGGTCGCGGCCTGACCGCCACCGCCGAGCGCGAAGACCGCGGCGACCACACCGGTGCCGAGGAACGCTGCGCCACCGGCCGCCGTCGTGTACATCGCCATCGCGGCGCCCTTGTGCTCGGGGGCGAGCGCCGGCATGATCGCGCCCATCGGCACGAAGCCGGCGAGCAGGCAACCGAACACGCAGCCGGCGATGACGGAGAGCACGTAGCCCCAGTCCGAGCCGGCGGGGACGAGCTGCGGGACGTACCACCAGGCGATGAGGCCGAGGGCGGACCCGACGATGCCGAACCACTTGACGGTGCGCTGCCAGCCGATCTTGTCGCCGACCCAGCCGAACAGGGCGTTCACCAGGATGTTCGTCGCGTAGACGCACACGGTCATGAGCAGCCAGCGGCTCTGGCCCCACCCGCGCTCGTTCGCGATCACGGCGGGCAGGACGACGAACATGCCGAACTCGGGCGCGGTGTTGATCAGGCGGACCAGGAAGCCCATCAGGATCTTCGGCCGGGTGACGGTCAGGCGGATGCCGCTCGTCAGCACCTGCCAGGCGCTCTCGCCGGCCGGGGCAATGCGGGAGAACCCGTTCGGCAGCCGGACGCCGAACAGCATGATGAGGAACCCGACGACGACCAGGCCGATCGAGGCGACCATCGCGCCGGTCTCACCGATCGTGCCGCCGCCGAACACCGGGATGGCGCCGATCGCGAAGAGGGAACCGAGCGTCGGCAGACCACCCGTGAAGGCGACGTAGAACCAGCCGACCGCCGAACCGTTCCGCTCGACCGGAGTGGTGATGTTCACCCAGACCAGGAACGCGAAGGCGAAGAGCGGGTAGCCGAAGCCCCGGACGGCGTAGGCGACGGCCGCGAACGGCACACTGCCGATGTTCAGCGCGAGCAGGAACAGCACCTCGAAGACGACCCAGACGGCGAACCCGAGGATCATCACCCGACGCGGCCCGATCAGGTCGGAGAGGGCGCCGGAGACGTAGCTGCCGATCAGGGCGGCGAGGCTGTAGAAGGTCACGATCGTCGCGACGGTGGCCTCGGGGCTGCCGAGGACCGCGACCATGTGCGGGGTGATGAAGTTCGACTCGACGCCGTTCCCGGTCATGAAGACCAGGACGGCGACGAACCCTAGGGCGAGCGGGCGGGGGATCCCCATCCGGTCGAGGCGGCCCTCGGCGCGAGGGGTCGTGGGCGCACCGGTGGCGCGCTGTGTCGTCGTTGACATGCTTGCTGACTCCAGGGGTCGGCGGGCTCAGGCCTGCAGGGACGGGAGGATCGAGACCTTGACGCTCGCGCCGGCGGAGTCGCCGACCAGGTCGAGGGCCTCTTGGAACCGCTCGAGCGGGAACTGGTGCGTGCAGATCTCCGACATCGGCAGGGTCTCGGCCTCGAGCAGCTTGATCGCCGCGGGCCAGGTGTGCGGGCCGAGGTGGGCACCCCGGACGTCGAGCTCCTTGTCATCCGAGATGATCGACCAGTCGACGGAGACGGCGTCCTTGAACACCGAGTACTCGACGAAGGTGCCGAGCTTGCGCAGCAGGTTGAGGCCCTGCGGGACCGCGGACGGGTGGCCGGTCGCCTCGATGTAGACGTCGGCGCCGTACCCGTCGGTGAGCTCCTTGACCCGGGCGACCGCGTCGTCCTCGGCGATGTTGATCGTCAGGTCCGCGCCGACCTTGCGTGCCAGCTCGAGCTTCGCCTCGACCACGTCGAGGGCGATGATCCGGAGCGGGTTCTTCTGTCGGGCACCGGCGATCGCGGAGAGGCCGATCGGTCCGGCGCCGGCGATCACGACGGTGTCGCCGAACTTGATGTCGCCCCGCTCGACGGCGTGGAACGCGCAGGACAGCGGCTCGGCGAACGCGGCGACCTGACCGGGCAGGGCGCTCGACACCGGGTGGGTCAGGGCCTTGGCGGGCACGAGCACGTACTCGGCCATCGCGCCGTCGTAGCCCTTGAACCCGAACATGTCGTGGACGTTGCACATCCAGTACGCGCCCTCGAGGCAGTAGCGGCACTCCCAGCACGGCACGATCTGCTCGCACGCGATGCGGTCGCCGAGCGAGACCTTCCGCTTCGCCAGGGTGTCGTCGTCGCCGGACACGATCGTGCCGACGAACTCGTGCCCGGGAATGCGGTCCGTCTCGGCCCAGGCGGCGCGGTTCTCGTCACCCCAGAACTTCGCGGCGCCGTGGTAGCACTTCAGGTCGCTCGCGCAGATGCCGACGGCGTCGGTGCGGAGCAGGAGCTCGCCGGGGCCGGGCGTCGGTACGGGGCGTTCCTCGAGCCGGTAGTCGCCCGGGCCGTGGACGACGACGGCTCGCATCGTCGTGGGGATGGTCGTGGTGGCGGTCGTGGCCGCGTTCTCGGTCGTCGTCGACATGCGCTGCTCCTTCGTTGGATGGCTTCGGCGACGACTGTACACCTCGCAGAACGTTTGTCCAGAACACAATTTCTGCTAGGTTCGACCCGACGCAAAGGAGCGAACATGACGACCAGCAGCACCATCGACTTCGCCGCGGCCCTGCGCCCGGGCCCGGACACCGTCGACCTGACGAACGACTTCACCGGCCGCACCGCGGTGGTGACCGGCGGCGCGTCCGGCATCGGGAACGCCATCGCTCGGGCACTCGCCGGACGGGGTGCGCGGGTCGCGATCGTCGACGTCCGTGGGGACGGCGCCACGGCGGCGGCGGCCGACCTGCCGGCGGCGACCGATGCACCGGGCGCGGCCGACCTGCCGGCTGCGACCGATGTGCCGGGCGCGGCCACGGGCCTCCATGCCGGGTTCGGCTGCGACGTGACGGACGAGACGTCCGTGGCGCGCACCGTCGCCGACGTCGTCGCGCACTTCGGTCGCGTCGACGTGCTCGTCAACTGCGCCGGGATCGCCGCACTCGCTCCGGCGGACGAACTGTCCGCCGAGACCTGGTCGAGGACGATCGACGTCAACCTGACCGGCACCTTCCGCGTCGCCCAGGCCGTCGGTCGGCACATGCTCGCCGCCGGGTACGGGCGCGTGGTGAACATCGCCTCGCAGGCCGCCCACGTCGGCATCGACGGGCACGCCGCGTACTGCGCCTCGAAGGCGGGCGTCATCGGCCTCACCCGGGTCCTCGCGCTCGAGTGGGGCGGTCGCGGCGTCACCGTCAACACCGTGTCGCCGACCGTCGTCCTCACCGACCTCGGCCGTGCCGCGTGGGCGAACGAGAACGGCATCCGGCACCAGGACGAGATCCCCACCGGCCGCTTCGCCACCCCCGACGAGATCGCCGCCGCGGTGCTGTTCCTGGCGGGGGAGTCGAGCGCGATGGTGAACGGCGCCGACCTCCGGGTGGACGGCGGGTTCACGATCCGCTGACGTGTGCCGGGGATACGATCGGCGCATGTCCGCCGAGAACCCCGCCGCCGAGGGTGCCCGGACCCGGTTCCCGCTCGACACCGTGTACCAGGCGGCTCGGATGTACTACCTCGAGGACGCCACCCAGGTCGAGATCGCCTCGCGCCTGGGTGTCTCGCGTCCGACGGTGTCGCGGCTCGTGGCCGAGGCGCGCAAGGCCGGACTCGTCCGCATCGAGGTCGTCGACCCGTTCCAGGACGAGACCGTCGCGCTCGCCGAACGGCTGCAGGTCGTGCTCGGCATCCGAGCAGTGCACCTGGCCGCCGTCACGCACACCGCCACGCTCGGCGCCGACCTCGCCGCGCCCCTCGCCGCAGCGGTCGAGGGCATGGGGCTCGTCCCCGGCGACGCCGTCCTGATGTCGTCGGGCCGCACGGTGTACGACGTCGCACACGCCGGCATGCCGAGCCTGCCCGGCGTGCAGCTCGTCCCGACGGTGGGCGGGCAGGCCGACCCGATGCCGTGGTTCCAGACGAACGAGATCACCCGGACCGCTGCGGAGCACTCCGGAGCGATCCCCGCCTTCCTGTTCGCGCAGGCTCTGCCGTCGCCCGCGATGCGCTCCTCACTCGACGAGGACCCGGCCTTCCAGCACGTCGTCGGGCTCTGGGGCCGGGCGAAGGGCGCGATCCTCGGCATCGGGGCACCGACCCCGACGCGTGACGCGCTGGCACGGGGTGTCCCCGTCGAGGACGCCGCGTTCGACCACGCCGCCGGTGACGTCTGCCTCAACTTCTACGCCGCGGACGGCTCGCCCATCGAGTTCCCCGGCAGCGACCGGATGGTCCGGACCTCACGAGAGGTCCTGTCGGGTGTGCCGCACGCCGTCGGCGTCGCCGTCGGCAGCGCCAAGGTCGGCAGCATCGTCGGCGCGGTGCGCGGGGGACTCGTCAACGAGCTGGTGTCGGACGCCGCGACGGCCCGCGCCGTGCTCGACGCGCTCGCCTGAGCGGTCTGCTCGGCGCCTGGCAGGTGCGCGTTCCTTCCCAGGACGGGCGCGATGGAAGGCGCTTTCGGGCATACCTGGTCGTTTCTTCGTGGCAGGTACGCCCGATTCGGGCAGGTACGCCCGATTCGGGCAGGTACGCCCGATTCGGGCAGGTACGCCCGAACCTAGTGCGTGCGCCGCACGTCCCACAGGTGGTGGACGGGGTCGTGCGCGTAGTAGGTGGCGAGCGTCGCGACGGTGAAGGCACTGCCGTCCGACCGCAGCCCGGTGCGCTCGAGCTGGTCGCCACGGACCTCGTCGAACGCCCGCGCTGCCCGGTGTGCGGCCTCGCCGAGCTCCCGGACGACGACGGCCGGGTCCTGCTCGCCGTACCGGTCCTGGACTGCGGTGGCGTCCTGGTCCCAGTTCGGGAACGTCGGGGCGTCCTCGGCGAGCATCAGGGCGAGCCGCTCGGTCATCTTCCGGTGCACGTCGCGCACGTGGGCGCCGTACTCGAGTGCCGACCAGGTGTGGTCGTCGGGACGCTCGCGCACGTCATCCCGGCCGAGTTCGGTCGGCCACGCGGTCGTGTTCGCGTCGATGATCCCCGGCACGTCGCGGATCGACACCGTGGTGCCGTCGTAGCCGCACTCGGGGCAGGTGCCCTCGATGACCCAGGTCCAGCTCTTCGTCTCGGGTTCGATCGCCATGCGCCGATGTTATGTCCTCGTTACTCAGCCTGGCGGATCCGCAGCCGCATGCGAATCGGGCCCTTCCCCCGTTCGGGTGACACGCCGCTGCCTGGGAATCACCGGCCAATGACATTTCGGTCGCTCGGTAACGTCGCTCGCTGTTCCTGAGCCGGTCTCCACCGGCCCGAGCCGGTCCCTGCCGGCTCGTCACGATCCTCGAGGAGAGACATGGGCTCCGATCCCAGCCATACCCCGACCCGGCCGCACCGACGTCTGCGCGAGAGCGACGTCACCGTGGTCGACAAGAGCATGATGCGCCGCGCGGTGAGCGGCATGGTCGTCGGCAACACGATGGAGTGGTACGACGTCGGCGTCTACGGCTACCTGGCCGTCACGATGGGGAAGGTCTTCCTGCCGACCGCCGAGCCCGCCGTGCAGATCCTGTTCAGCCTCGGTGTCTTCGCTGCGACGTACATCGCCCGTCCGCTCGGCGGCATCGTCTTCGGCCGTCTCGGCGACCGCATCGGGCGCCAGAAGGTGCTCGCGACGACGCTGATCATGATGGCGGCGTCGACGTTCCTCATCGGTGCGCTGCCCGCCTACGCGACGATCGGGGTGTTCGCACCGATCGTGCTCGTCGTGCTGAAGCTGGCGCAGGGGTTCTCCACCGGCGGTGAGTACGCCGGTGCGACGACCTTCGTGACCGAGTACGCCCCGGACCGTCGCCGCGGGTTCTTCGCGAGCATCCTGGACTTCGGCAGCTACCTGGGCTTCGCGCTCGGTGCGACCGTGGTCTCGGTGCTGCAGATCACCCTCGGCGAGGACGCGATGGTCGCCTACGGCTGGCGCTTCCCGTTCCTGGCGGCCGGTGTGATCGGCGTCGTCGCGATCTGGTTCCGTCTGCGCATCGAGGAGTCGCCGGTGTTCCAAGCGACCCAGGCCGCGCAGGAGGCCGCGTCCGAGACCCGCGCGTCCTTCGACGGGGAGCGTCCCGCGAACGTGCTCGTGATGGTCCGAGACCACTGGCGGCCGATCGTCATCGCGATCATGCTCGTCGCGGCGTCGAACACCGTCGGGTACGCCCTGACCTCGTACATGCCGACCTACCTGACCGACTCGCTCGGGTACTCCCCGCTCGACGGCACACTGCTGACGATCCCGGTGCTCCTGCTGCTGGCGGTCATGCTCCCGCTCACCGGCAAGCTGTCCGACAAGCTCGGTCGACGCGTCGTGATGTGGATCGGTGCCGCGACGACCGTGGTGCTCGTGGTGCCGGCGTTCATGCTGATCGGGCACGGTGCGCAGTGGTCCACGCTGGCCGGGCTCGGGCTGCTCGCACTGATGACCGCGCTGTGGGTGTCGAACCAGGCTGCATCGCTGCCGGCGCTGTTCCCGACCTCGACGCGGTACGGCGGCATGGGGTTCGCCTACAACATCGCCATCGCCGTCTTCGGTGGGACCACGCCCCTGATCGTGCAGGCGCTGCTGACCGTGACCGGGGACGAGCTCGCTCCGGCGTACTTCCTGATGGCGATGAGCGTCGTCGGTGCCATCGGTGTCTTCTGCATGAAGGAGTCCTCGCGGCGTCCGCTGCCGGGTTCGATGCCGGCGGTGGAGACCGAGGCCGAGGCGAAGGAGCTCGTGCTCACACAGGACACGAACCCGAACCTGGACCTGGGGGACCTGCCGTTCGCCGCCCAGGACGCTGCCGCCCGGGCCGCGGGCGACGCCGCCGAGGCCGTGCCGGCCCGCTGACGCTGGGGGCGCTCGCGGGTCGCTCGACTCGGAACGACGAGGTCGATGTCGTACGACATCGGCCTCGTCGTTCGTTGCACGGGCGGGCCGTTGCACGGGAGTGGGAACGACATCGTGGTCGTCGCACGACGTCGAGGATGTCGTTCGGAGTCGGAGTCGGAGTCGGAGTCGGAGTCGGAGCAGGCGCCGCTCCCGCCTCACTCGTGCCGGTGCTCCGACGCCGGGTCCACCGCCGGCCACACGGGGAACGGGTCCGCCCACCCGCGCCACAGTTCCGGCCCGGCCAGTAGCTCCGGCGGCGTGAGCAGTGCGCCGTCGAGGGCCCGTTCGATCGCCCGCACGTCGAGCCGCTCGCCGACGAACCACAGCGCCTGCCCGATCGGCGCGTCGGCGTCCCATGACGGGTTCGCGGTGGGGTCGAGCGCGAGCATCGCCCCGAAGCTCGACCACGAGCCGACGTGGTCCGGGCGTGATGCCAGCCGGAAGAACCCCTTCGAGCGGAGCACCCGGCCCGAGGCCCCGGCGGCCAGGTCCCGCTCGATCACGGTGGCCAGTCGCCCGGGGTGGAACGGCAGGGGCTCCCGGTAGCGCATCGCGACCAGGTCGTCGCGGGCGTCCCGGCCGGTGTCGGCGCCGCTCGACAGGGCGCGCATCCACCCGGCGCCCGAGGCCAGGACCCGAGCGGCCCCGCCGTTCGAGGCGGGCAGGTCGCGCGCGGTCCGGAGGGCGGGCAGCGCCACGATCACGGCCTGCGGCGCGAGCCGGTGCAGCAGTGCGACCAGTGCGCGACGGCGGCGCAGGGACAGTGGCGCGAGACGGTCGAGCGCGATGACGGTCGCGTACTCGACGAGTGATGCGACCCGGTCTGCGGCCACGAAGGCGTCGTCGACGTCCGACCACAGCAGGTGGGCGACGTCGTCGGCGCGCAGCACCCCGACCACGTGTCGGAGCACCCGGTCGTCGCCGGTCTCGCTCCGGGCGGCGTTCGCGAGCATCATGCCCACGGCGCGGGCGTCGGAGCCGGGTCGCAGGGTGACGACGAGGCCGTGGTCGGCGTCGGGGCCGCACACGCCGTCG
Organism: Curtobacterium sp. PhB172; assembly: GCF_003752545.1. NCBI lineage: Bacteria > Bacillati > Actinomycetota > Actinomycetes > Micrococcales > Microbacteriaceae > Curtobacterium > Curtobacterium sp. PhB172. The sequence continues at coordinate 456,706 of NZ_RKIF01000008.1, read as the reverse complement.
AGGTGGTCGGCCCGCTCGGCGACCGCGCGGGCCGCGGCGAACGCACTCCCGTCGACGTGCATCCGGTGCCCGGTGGTGATCCGGGCGGCGACGCGGTCGGCGTCGGCCTCGTGGAGGGCGGTGACGAGGGTGATGGCAGCAGCACGCATGTCGGGTACCCTACCTGAAAACCGTTCTCAACAAGAGAGCGCCGACGGAGGAGAACCATGAAGGTCCGCAACTCGCTCAAGGCACTCAAGAAGATCCCCGGCTCGCAGGTCGTCCGTCGCCGCGGCCGGGTCTACGTCATCAACAAGCAGAACCCCCGCTGGAACACCCGCCAGGGCTGACGTCGGCGGTGGTCCGTAGGGTGGATCCATGCGACTGCTGCTCATCCGCCACGGCCAGACCCTCGCGAACGTGAACGGTGTCCTCGACGCCGTGGTGCCCGGACCCGGACTGACGGAGCTCGGCCAGCAGCAGGCGGACGCCCTGCCGGCAGCCCTGGCCGACCGGGGGATCGAGCGGCTCTTCGCCTCCACCATGGTCCGGACGCAGATCACCGCGGCACCCCTGGCGGCGTCGCTCGGGCTCGAGCCCGTCGTGCTGCCCGGTCTGCGTGAGATCGAGGCCGGGGACACCCAGGGCAAGAGCGACAAGGTGTCCGTGCAGCTGTACATCTCGACGGTGCACGGCTGGTCCGGCGGAGACCGCACGACCCGGATGCCGGGGGCGGAGAGCGGGCTCGAGTTCTTCGAGCGGTACGACGACGCCGTGCGGCAGATCGAGGCCACCGGCGTCGGCGTGGCGGCGGCGGTGAGTCACGGTGCGGCGATCCGTACCTGGGCGAGCGCGGCCGCCGACAACACCCCTGACCACTTCGGCACCAAGCGCCACCTGGAGAACACCGGCATCGTCGAGCTCGAGGGGTCCTTCGCCGACGGCTGGCACCTGGTCGACTGGGAGGGTGAGCCGATCGGTGGTGACCAGCTCATCGACCGCGCTGCGCTGGACCCGACCGGCGAGCGGTTCTGACGCGCGATCGCGACCGGGCGAACGGAACGAGACCAGACGAACGACGGGAGGTGGGCCCCACCCGCCGGTACCGGCGCACCGCGCCAGCGGGGTGACGGCCGAGACGGGAGGGACGGTACCAGCTGGTACCGGGCCTCCCGTCCGAATGCGGTCGCGTCGACTACGCGAGCTGCGACGCCGACGCCTGTGCCGTTGCGGACGTCAGCGGCACGATCACGCGGTGCGCCTCGCGGAGCACGTCGAGCGTGCGCTGGACTTCGTCCGCGCGCTCCTCGGGCGTCCAGTCGAGCGCCCCGGCGAGCACGTCGGCCAGCTCGTCGAGCAGGTCGATCGTGACACCGCCGACGAAAGCCAGGTTCGTGCGGCGCAGCACCACGTCGATCAGGTGGACGGCCTGCTCGTGCTCGGCGAAGTACGCGACCTCGGCGCGGGTGAGCGACGGGTCGGACTCGAGCGCCTCGACGGGGCCGTCGGTCAGGACGTCCACGACCTCGGCGGCACGGGTGCCGTAGCGCTCCAGCAGGCCCTCGACCAGGGACTCGTCCAGACCGTCACGGTGCGACGTGATCCACAGGGCGCGCTGCGCGTCGGTGGTGGGGAACTCCTTGCCGCCGCCGATCGCCATGCCGGTGGTGTCGACCTTGCGGGTCATCCCGAGCTTCGTGGTGGCCTCGGTCGACAGGTGTGCGGCGAGGGCGCGGAACGTCGTCCACTTGCCGCCGACGAGCGACAGCACGGTCGACTCCGGCAGTCCGGCGATCTGGGTGTCCACGATCCGGTAGTCACGCGACACGAAGCCGGGGGCGGTGTCCTCGTGGCGGGGGAGCGGGCGGATGCCGGAGTAGCTGTAGACGATGTGGTCGCGGGTGACGTCGATCTGCGGGAACACGTGCTTCACGAGCCCGAAGAAGTAGTCGATCTCCTCGTCGGTGGTCGTGACCGGCTTCGAGGGGTCGGCGTCGATGTCGGTCGTGCCGATGAGGACCCGGCCCTTGAGCGGGTAGATGAGGACGATGCGTCCGTCGTCGTTCTCGAAGAACAGCTCGCGGCCCTTGGTGGCCTCGAGCAGCTCGTCGTTCTGGACGACGATGTGCGAGCCCTTCGTGCCGCCCATGAACTTCGTCTCGCCGCCGAACGCCTCGTTCGTCAGGTCGGTCCAGGGGCCGGACGCGTTGATGACGACCTCGGCGGTGAACACGAACTCCTCGCCGGTCTCGCGGTCGCGCAGCAGCACGCCGCCGTCGCGGGTGCCGGCTGCCTCGACGTAGTTCGTCGCGCGGGCGGTCGCGGCGGAGCCGGTCCCGGTGCCCGCGGCGATGCCGTCCTTGAGGACGTCGAGGGCCAGGCGCTCGGGCTCGTGCACGCTCGCGTCGTAGTAGGTGCCCGTGTACTTCAGGTCCTTGTTGAGGGCGGGCATGTCCTCGAGCGCGGCCTTCTTGGTGCGGAAGACGTGCTTCGGGACGGAGCCGCCGTCGCGCGAGAAGGAGTCGTAGATCGTCATGCCGATCTTGATGAGCATCGCGCCGCGCTCCTTGGTGGAGCGCTGCTTGTGCGTCAGCATGCGCAGCGGGGCGTTCATGATGCCGGAGAACGTCGAGAAGATCGGCATCGTGGTCTGCAGCGGCTTGACGTAGTGCGGGGCGATGCGGATGAGGCCGTTGCGCTCCTGGACGCTCTCGCGCACCAGGCGGAACTCGCCGTTCTCGAGGTAGCGGATGCCGCCGTGGATCATGTGGCTCGACGCAGCGGACGCACCGGAGGCGTAGTCGCCGCGCTCGACCAGGGCGACGTCGACGCCCTGCAGCGCGAGGTCGCGGAACGTGGCGATGCCGTTGATGCCGCCGCCGACGACGAGGACCTGCGCGTTCGGGCGCTCGGTGAGGGCGGTCACCGTGTTCCGGGGCTGTGTCTTCTTCGACATGGTTCGTCGCTTCCTTCGTCGGTTCTCGTGGTCAGGATCGATCGTCCGCCGGTTTGGGAGGTCGGGCAACTTGCGTGCACGAACGTGCAGCACACGTGTCGCGCGCTCCGATCCGGGGGCCGGGAGGCGCGACAGGGGTTGCAGAGGCCGTGCACGTCCGTGCATGGTTGCGTTCGACAGATCGGAGCACCATGAGCGATGCGGCTCAGCCCATGCGCACGCAGCAGGCGCTGCGCGCCGCCCACCTGTACTACCTGCAGGACCTGACGATGGACGCCATCGCGGACGAACTCGCGACCTCGCGCTCCTCGGTGTCGCGTCTGCTGAAGTACGCCAGGGACACCGGCCTCGTCGACATCCAGATCCGCTCACCCTTGGACCAGGCCGCCGCGCTGAGCCGCAGCATCCGTTCGCGGTTCGGCGTGCACGCGCACGTCGTCCCGGTGCCGGACCACACGAGCGACGTCGACCGCCTGGAACGGGTCGCCCTGTCCGCCGCCCGGATCCTGACGCAGTACGTCGAGTCGAACATGGTGATCGGGATCTCGTGGGGCTCGACGGTGAGCGCGGTCAGCCGGTACCTCGTGCCGAAGACCACGCACGGGTCGACCATCGTGCAGATCAACGGCGCCGCGAACACCCGGACCACGGGCATCGTCTACGCCTCGGAGATCCTGCGGCGGTTCGGCGAGGCCTACGGCGCGTTCGTGCAGCAGTTCCCGGTGCCCGCGTTCTTCGACGACCCCGCCACGAAGGAGGCGCTGTTCCGCGAGCGCTCGATCCGCCGCGTGCTCGACCTGCACGAGCGGATGGACCTGGTCGTGTTCGGTGTGGGCGCCCCGCAGGCCCCGGTGCCGTCGCACGTGTACTCCGGCGGCTACCTCGACCCCGCCGACCGCGACGAGCTCACGAAGGCCCAGGTCGTCGGGGACGTCTCGACCGTGTTCTACCGGGCCGACGGGTCGTGGCGGGACATCGGCGTGAACGCACGCGCCGGCGGGCCGGACCTCGACACCATCAAGCGCGCTCCGCGTCGGGTCTGCGTCGTCGCGGGCCGGTCGAAGGCCGCGTCGTTGCGGGGTGCGCTGGCGTCCGGGCTCGTCACGGACCTGATCCTGGACGAGAGCGTCGGGCAGGCGATCCTGCAGCCCTGAGTCAGGATGTGACCCGGTTCTGTCGGGGGCGCCGGGTAGGTTCTCGGCCATGGTGATCTCGATGGACCGACCGGGCGGCCGGTACTCCCGTCGCGTGGTCGGCACTGACGTCGACCAGGCGCTCGCCTTCTTCGGGCGCGACTACGACTTCCGGGCACCCGCGGTCCGGCGCACCCGCCCCACCGCGCACTGGGACTTCGCTGGCGTCGGCGACGACCGGATGTCGCTGCGGTCGTCGCGGTTCATGGTCGACCTGCGCAGCGAGAGCCAGGTCGACGACGAGTTCCTGGTTGCCTGGATGCGGAGTGGCTCCAGCCGGATCACCTGCGGCGGCGAGACCTGGGCGCTCGAAGCCGGCGTGCCCGTCGTGCTGCCGTTCGCCGAGCCGTACTCCCTGCACCACCGCGACATCGCGCTGAACCTCGTGCACCTGGACCGCGACTTCGTCCGGGCGCTGGTCGGTGAGGACGACTTCGCCTTCGAGCCGATGCAGCGCCCGACGGCTGCGGGGTCGGCTGCGTGGCAGGACGTGGTCCGGACGCACTCGTCGACGTGGCTCGACGTCGACCACGACCTCGACCCGATCGCGCAGCGCGACATCGCCGAGGCCTTCGCGACCGCTGCGATCCGCGCGTTCCCGCAGCGCGATCGCTGGCGCTCGACCGTGGCCGGCGGCGGTCCGGAGCACGGACGCGTCCGCCGGGCGCTCGACTTCGTGCACGAGCACGCCCGCGAACCCATCGGCACACCGGAGATCGCCGCGGCGGCGGGGCTGAGCCCGCGCGGGCTGCAGCAGTCCCTGCGACGGCACCTCGACCAGACGCCCGGCGACCTGCTGCGCGAGGTGCGGCTCGACGGTGCGCGGGCGGACCTGCTCGGGGGTGCGCGCGACGAGACCTCGGTCGCCGAGATCGCGCGGTCGTGGGGTTTCGGACACCTCGGGCGGTTCTCGGCGACGTACCGTACCCGCTTCGGCGAGCTGCCGAGCGAGTCGCTCCGCACGCGCTGACCGCCGTGGGGGCACCGAGCCGGGGAGTCCACTCGGCGGCGGTAGCGTGACGACATGGACACCGTCGTCACCGAGCTCCGCTCCGCCCTGCAGGACCCCGACGGCACCGTCGTCCGGACCGAACCGGGCGTGCTCGACGCCGCGCGGACCGACAAGTCCGGCTGGATCGCACCCGGCGGTCCGGTCGCCGTCGTCGAGGCCCGCACCGTCGAGCACGTGCAGGCGACACTCCGGACCTGCTCGGCCCTGGGCGTCCCCGTCGTCCCGCGCGGCGCCGGCACCGGTCTGGCGGGTGGCGCGAACGGCACCGAGGGCACGGTGGTGCTCAGCGTCGCGCGGATGGACCGCATCGTCGAGGTGTCCGTCGAGGACGAACTCGCCGTCGTCGAACCCGGGGTGCTCAACGGTGCGCTGAACGCCGCCGTCGCCGAGCACGGGCTGCGCTTCGCACCGGACCCGGCGAGTGCGGCGATCGCGAGCGTCGGCGGCAACATCGCCACGAACGCCGGTGGCCTGCGGTGCGTGAAGTACGGCGTCACGCGCGAGGCCGTGCTCGGACTCGACGTCGTGCTGGCGGACGGCCGGCTCGTGTCGACCGGCCACCGCACCGTCAAGGGGGTGACCGGTCTCGACCTGACGGCGTTGCTCGTCGGGTCCGAGGGCACGCTCGGCGTCATCGTCGGCGCGACGGTGCGCCTCGTGCCCATCCCGGCGGGGGAGCCTGCGACGCTCGGGGCCGTCTACCCGTCCGTGCAGCAGGCCGCCGCCGCGGCCGCCGCCGTGGTGGCGGGAGCGGATCGGCCGTCGACGGTCGAGCTGCTGGACGCCCTGGCCCTCGAGGGGATCGCGGCGTACCTCGGACCCGAGGTGATCGTCGAGACGGTGGGGAGCACTGCGGCGGGCGGGGTGTTCCTGCTCGTGGAGTTCGACGGCCCGGGCGCGACCGAGGCCGCGCGGGGAGCCGTGCCGCGCCTCCAGGCCGAGGGCGGGACCGTGCACCTGGCCGGGTCGGCGGCGGAACGCGAGCGCCTGCTGACGATCCGCCGGTCCTTCCACGCTGCGATGGAGTCGCGCGGTCGGGTGCTCATCGAGGACGTCGCGGTGCCGCGCAGCCGGCTCGCCGAGATGTTCGCTCGCGTGGAGGAGATCGGCCGCGAACACGGGGTCCCGATCCCGACCGTGGCGCACGCCGGTGACGGCAACCTGCACCCGAACTTCGTCTTCGACGGCGACGTGGTGCCTGCTCACGTCTGGGACGCCGCCGATGCGATGTTCCGTGCCGCGATCGAGTTGGGCGGGACCCTGACGGGCGAGCACGGCGTGGGGGTGTTGAAGCGTCGGTGGATCGGTGACGAGCTCGGTGACGACGTCCTCGAGCTGCAGCGGGGGATCCGACGGGTGTTCGACCCGGCAGGCATCCTGAACCCGGGCAAGGTCTTCTGAGTGGCCATCCGCCGAATCTCATCGCACCGATGCGCCGTGCGTCATCAGGATCTTCGGCTGTAACGTCACCGCAACGAATCCGGCGCTGAATGGTGTGGACGAGAGCACCACCCACGAAGGAGTCTGCGATGCGCATCGGCGTCCCCACCGAGATCAAGAACAACGAGTACCGCGTGGCGGCCACCCCGGCGGGTGTCGCCGAGCTGGCGCTGCACGGCCACCAGGTCCTGGTGCAGGCCGGCGCCGGCATCGGGTCGGCGTTCCCCGACGACGAGTACCGCACCGCGGGCGCCGAGATCGTCGACACCGCCGCCGAGGTCTGGGCGCGCGCCGAGCTGATCCTGAAGGTCAAGGAGCCGGTGGCGTCCGAGTACCCGCTCATCCGTCCGGGCCAGGTGCTCTTCACGTACCTGCACCTGGCGGCCGACCGCCCGCTGACCGATGCACTCATCGACTCCGGGGCCACCGCGATCGCCTACGAGACCGTGCAGCTGCCGGACCGCTCGCTGCCGCTGTTGTCGCCGATGTCCGAGGTCGCCGGGCGGCTGTCGGCCCAGGTCGGTGCGTACAACCTGATGCGCACGAACGGCGGACGCGGGCTGCTGCTCGGTGGGGTGCCCGGCACGCCGAAGGGCCGCGTCGTCGTGATCGGCGGTGGCGTCGCGGGCGAGCACGCCGCGACGATGGCGCTCGGCATGGGGGCCGACGTGACGGTCTTCGACATCAGCCTGCCGCGGCTGCGCGCGCTCGACGCCCGGTTCGACGGGCGGATCACGACGCTCCGGTCGTCGGCGCACGCCATCGCTGCAGAACTCAGGGAGGCCGACCTGGTGATCGGTTCCGTGCTCATCCCCGGGGCGTCCGCGCCGAAGCTCGTCACCGACGCCATGGTCGCGGACATGCGTCCGGGATCGGTGCTCGTCGACATCGCGATCGACCAGGGCGGCTGCTTCGAGGGCTCGCACCCGACCACCCACGACGACCCGACGTTCGCGGTGCACGACACCGTGTACTACTGCGTGGCGAACATGCCCGGCGCCGTCCCGCGCACGAGCACGATCTCGCTGACGAACGCGACGCTGCCGTACGCCGTCGCGATCGCCGACCGGGGGTGGGAGGCCGCGCTGGCCGCCGACCCGTCGCTCGCCCTCGGCCTGAACGTGCACGCCGGCCAGGTCACGAACGAGGCCGTGGCGACTGCGCACGGCTTGGTGGCGTCCGCGCGGTAGGCCCCGGCTGCGCTGCGCTGCGCCGGGCCCCGGCCCCGGCCAGCGGCCCGCGGCCCGCGGCCCCGGCCCGCGAAAGCGACAGTCTGCCGCGGAACATCCGCGGCAGACTGTCGCTTTCGCGGCACGGACCGGCTCGGCGCCGCGAGAAGTGTCGGTTTGCCGGGACGGACCGGGACGGACCCGGACGGACCGCGACGCACCGTGGCGCCCCGCCCCGGCCCCGAGACTCGGGCTGGGCGACAGTTCTCGCAGCCGAGCGCCCGAGAAGTGTCGCTCAGCCCGAGACTCGGGCCAGGCCACGCGCGCCGGACCAACCCGCCCGCGCCCGCACGGCGACCGTCACCACCACGACCCCGGCGGCGGCGACCACCGCGGCCACGGCGGTCGGCATCGACACCAGCGGACCGTCGAGCCGGGCGACCGCCACCCACGCCAACCCCCAGGCCAGGGAGAGCATCGGCGCCAGGCGACCCCGACCCCACACCGCCAGCAGCAGCCCGACGAGCCCGGCCACCGCCGCGACGAGCACACCCCAGACGTCCTGCCCGAGGTCGAAGCCCCGGAAGCCCGCTGCCGTCAGCACCGCGGCCGTGTTCGCCGCCGTCGCGACGCACACCCACCCGAGGTAGAGGCCGAACGTGCCGTCGGTGACGATCGCCTCGACGACGCCGGAGGGCTTCGTCCGCCGCAGGATCGTGAACGTCCAGACCAACACCGCGAGCAGGGCCACGATGATCGGCTCGCTCGCCCACAGGAACCCGAACTGCACCGACAGGATCCACGCCGCGTTGAGCAGCAGCGACAGGATCGCCGGCACCGCCAGCTTCGCGTGCCGGTCATCGTCCGACGTGCGGAAGAGCTGGCGGATGGCGTAGGCGATGAGGCCGACGTAGACGACGCTCCAGATCGAGAACGCCGGACCGTCCGGCGCGATGGCGGTCGACGACGCGGACAGTGCTCCGCCGGCAGCGTCCTGGATCGGTGTCCCGCCGGCCGCGCCGGACCCGACGAACGCCCCGACCACCGCGACGACGGCACTCACGGCGACCGCGATGCGCTTCCAGATCCTCTTCATGACCGTTCCCTTCGTCAGCATGCTGATTACCTGCACCGTAGGCGGGCGGTCCTGTCGGGTGCGCAGCGTGCGTTCAGCCTGTGGGGGACGGCGGACGGGAGGCCCGTGGCGGGCCCGCCACGGGCCTCCCGTCCGAAAGCCGGTCACCTGCGTACGGTGGTCGCGTGAGCGTCGAGATGAACACCGTGTACGTCGACCGGATCGCCCCGATGGCGAGTCCGTCGCTGGACGACACCTTCCGGATGCTCGACGAGCAGGGCGCGAGCGCCTGCATCGTGCTGTACCAACCGGACGCGCAGGAGCTCGGCGACGTCGCGGTCGCGCTCGGCCTGCACGAGCTCGCGGTCGAGGACTCCGCCGAGGGACACCAGCGACCGAAGCTCGAGCGGTACGGCTCGACGCTCTTCGTGGTCCTCAAGCCCGCGCTCTACAACGACGGGCAGGAAGAGGTGGCGTTCGGCGAGGTGCACGCCTTCGTCGGTGAGGACTTCTTCCTCGTCGTGGTGAAGGCCGATCCGCGCGGCAAGCCGACCGTCCCGCGAGCGCTGCAGCGGATGAGCGGCAAGCCCGGCCTGGTGACGGTCGGACCGCAGGCGCAGCTCTGGGCGCTCATGGACACGATCGTCGACGGCTACGTGCCGGTGATCGACGGGCTGGAAGAGGACATCAACCAGATCGAGGACCAGCTGTTCGCGGGCGAGGCCGGGGTCTCGCGGCGCATCTACGAACTCTTCGGCGAGGTCGTCGACTTCCAGCGTGCGGCCCGTCCGCTCATCCACATCATCGAGAACCTGCACCGCGGCGCCGAGAAGTACCACCTGCCGATCGAGATGCAGCGCCGGTTCCGCGACGTCCTCGACCACGCCATCCGCACGGTGGAGCGGCTGGACACGTTCCGGCAGCTGCTGCAGAACGCGCTGACCGTCGACTCCACCCTGGCGGCACAGAAGCAGAACGACGACACGAAGCGGATCTCCGGCTGGGCGGCGATCCTGTTCGCCCCGACGCTCATCGCCGCCATCTACGGCATGAACTTCACGCACATGCCCGAGCTGACGTGGACCTGGGGCTACCCGCTGTCGATCGTGGGGATGATCCTGTTCGCCGCGATCCTGTGGGTCGTGTTCAAGGTCAAGCGCTGGTTCTGAGGAAGACTGGGGCCGTGACCTCGTCCGACCTCGTCCACCTGACCGCCGGTGGCGTCTCCCTCGTCCTCGACTGCCGTGACGACGCGCTGCCCGCGGTGGTGCACTGGGGAGCAGCCCTCGGACCACTCGACGACGACGCGCTCGTCGCACTCGCCGACGCGGACGTCGCTCCCGTGGCCCAGAACGAGATGGACGACCCCGTCCGTGTCGCCGTGCTGCCCGAGCCGAACCGCGGGTGGAGCGGACGACCCGGCCTGGCCGGACACCGCGACGGCCACGACTGGTCGCCGGCGTTCACCGTGCGGTCGCTCGACGTGACCGACACGACCGTCACGGCCGAGGCTGCCGACGACACCGCGGGGCTCGCGGTCCGGCTGACGATCGAGGTGCTCGTCTCCGGACTCGTCCGTGCCCGGGCTGCCGTCACGAACACCGCCGACGGCGTCTACACGGTGGACGACCTGACGGTGGCGATGCCGATCCCGTCCGGCGCGCGCGAGGTCCTGGACTTCGCCGGTCGGTGGGGCAAGGAACGCACCCCGCAGCGCCGCGAGCTCGTCGTCGGCACCCACCAGCGCGAGAGCCGGAAGGGCCGGACCGGTGCCGACGCCGCGACCGTCCTGACGGTGGGGGAGCCCGGCTTCGGCTTCGCCCGCGGTCAGGTGTGGGGCGTGCACACCGGCTGGAGCGGGAACCACCGGCACCACGCCGAACGCCTGTCGACCGGGCGCCAGGTGATCGGCGGCGGCGAACTGCTGCTGCCGGGCGAGGTCCGGCTCGGCACGGGCGAGACGTACGAGGGGCCGTGGGTGTGGTTCGCCCACGGTGACGGGCTCGACGACCAGGCCCGACGGTTCCACCAGTGGCTCCGCAGCCGGCCGCAGCACCCGACGACCCCGCGACCGATGACGATCAACGTCTGGGAGGCCGTGTACTTCGACCACGACCTCGCCCGGCTGACCGACCTGGCGGAGCGCGCCGCGGCCCTCGGGGTCGAGCGGTACGTGCTCGACGACGGGTGGTTCCGCGGCCGCCGGAACGACCACCTCGGGCTCGGCGACTGGTACGTCGACGAGGACGTCTGGCCCGACGGGCTCGGGCCGATCGTGGACCGTGTCCGGGCGCTCGGCATGGAGTTCGGCCTGTGGTTCGAACCCGAGATGGTGAACGAGGACAGCGACCTCGCCCGCGCCCACCCGGAGTGGATCATGCAGGCGGACGGCCGACTGCCGATGCGGTCCCGCGACCAGCAGGTGCTCGACCTGGCGATCCCCGCGGCGTACGAGTACGTGCTCGAGCGGATGACGGCGATCATCGGCGAGTACGGCATCGAGTACGTCAAGTGGGACCACAACCGCGACCTGGTGGAGGCCGGGTTCCCTGGTGCCGGCGCGGCGGTGCACGAGCAGACCCTGGCGACGTACCGGCTGATGGCGACCCTGAAGGCACGCTTCCCGACGCTCGAGATCGAGTCGTGCGCGTCGGGTGGCGCCCGGGTCGACCTCGGCGTGATCGAGCACACCGACCGCGTCTGGGTGTCCGACGACATCGACCCCCTCGAGCGGCAGCAGATGCACCGGTGGACGCAGCAGCTCCTGCCCCCGGAACTCCTCGGCGCGCACATCGCGAGCGGCAGGAACCACTCGACGGGCCGCGTCCACGACCTGGCCTTCCGGGCCGGCACCGCACTCGTCGGGCACCTGGGCATCGAGTGGGACCTCACCGAGGCCACGGCGGAGGAGTCGGCGTCGCTGGCGGAGTGGATCGCGCTGTACAAGGAGCTGCGCGGGCTGCTGCACGGCGGCGACCTGGTGCGCATGGACGAGGTCGACGACTCCCGGCTCGTGTACGGCACGGTCACGCCGGACCGGCAGCACGCCGTCTTCTTCCTGGCGAGCATCGGGCGGTCCGAGGTGTCCGGCACCGGTCGGGTCACGTTCCGCGACCTCGACCCGGACGTCTCGTACCGCGTCGACCCGATCGTGGTCGGCGACGGGCACGGGATCGTCCGGCCGGACTGGTGGAGTGGCGCACGGGTGTTCAGCGGTCGGGTGCTCGGCACGGTCGGTCTGCACCCGCCGCTCATGCCCGCCGACTGCGTGGTCCCGTTCCGGCTGACGGCCGTCTGACGGCAGGTGGGACGACCGGGAGGCCCGGTGCCGGTGATCGGAGCCGCTAGGGTTTTCGACATGCCGCGCTCCGGACACGCGACCCCCGTCTGGGCGCTCAAGCTCGCCGTCGTCACCGCCCTGGTGGGCGTCTCCGGCGGCATCGCCGGCATCGCCGTGTGGCTCGCGCTGCAGCTCATCCAGTTCGTGGCCTTCGGGTACGGCTTCGGTGGGCACCTCGAGGCGGCGGACGCCCCGTCGGCGCTGAACCGGTTCCTCGCCCTCGTGGCCGCCGGTGTCCTGACGGGCTTCGCCTGGTGGGCGCTCCGGCGCTGGGGGCGTCCGATCGTGTCGGTCACCGCGGCGGTCGGCGGCAAGCGGATGCCCGCACTCGCGACCCTGGCGAACGCCGGGGTGCAGATCCTGGCGGTCGGTCTCGGCGCCTCGATCGGCAAGGAGGTCGCCCCGCGCGAGGTCGGCGCCTGGCTCTCCCAGCTCGTCACCCGTCGTGCCGGTCTCACCCCGCGCGAGACGAAGATCCTGGTCGCCTGCGGAGCGGCGGCGGGTCTCGCCGCGGTGTACGACGTCCCGCTCGGCGGTGCGCTGTTCGCCGTCGAGGTCCTGCTCGGCGAGATCAGCTTCGCCACGGCCCTGCCCGCGTTCGCCACGAGTGCCGTCGCCGCGTTCGTCGCCCGGCTCGTGATCCCGGACGAGGTGCTCTACCACGTGCCGGCGATGCACATGTCGCCGTCGCTGCTCGTCTGGGCGATCATCGTCGGGCCCGTCCTCGGCCTGGCCGGCGTCGGGTTCGTGAAGCTCACCAACCGGCTGCAGGGCATCGCGCCCAAGGGCTGGCACCTGCTCGTCGTGCTGCCGGTGGTGTTCGCGATGGTCGGGCTCATCGCGGTGCCGTTCCCCGAGATCCTCGGCAACGGGCGGGCGCTGGGCATCGTCGCGATGAACGCCTCGCTCGACGACGACACCATCGCCGGCCTGGCGCCGATCGTGCTGCTCCTGCTGCTCGGCGTCGTCCGCACGATCACCACGTCGGCCACGATCGGTGCCGGCGCGGTCGGCGGCACCCTGACGCCCTCGATCGCGATCGGTTCGGCGATCGGCGGCGGCCTCGGGGGCGCGTGGCTCCTGCTCTGGCCTGCTGACGGCCCGGGCCTGGCGGCCTTCGCGTTCGTCGGCGCCGCGGCGTTCCTGGCGACCACGATGCGGGCCCCGTTCACGGCCCTCGTCCTGGTGGTCGAGTTCACGCAGGAGGGAACCGACATCCTCATCCCGTCGCTGCTCGCGGTGTCCGGGGCGGTCGCGGTCGGGTACGTCCTGGCACGTCGACGCAGCGCACAGATGGTGTGAACACTTCGTCACCTTCCGCGACAGACGACGGTTCTGCGGCCTACGATCTGCGGCATGACGGAGCGACGGGCTCCGCACCGAGCTGAGGAGCAGGCCATGGCGGGGTTCGACGACATCACGAAGAAAGCCCAGGACTTCCTGAAGGACAACAAGGTCCAGGACGCCCTGAAGAGCGAGAAGGCCGAGGACATCAGCGACAAGGTCCTCGGGGGCGTCGCCGACGCGGTCAAGAAGGCCACCGGCGGCAAGTACGACGACAAGATCGACGGTGCCCGCGACGCTGCGGACAAGAAGATCGGCAACGAGTAGCCCCACCGTGCGACGGCCCAGGACCCGGCGTGGTCCTGGGCCGTTCCCGTGCCGACTGGACGCCGTCGGGAACAACGGCCACCATTGACGGGTTGCTCCGGACAGCAACACCAGGAGGACGAGACGTGACAGTCGTGGCGCCGAACCAGCCGCTCACCGAGGCCGAGGTCGAGACGATCAAGTCGGACTTCCCGATCCTCGCGCAGGACGTGAACGGGCAACCGTTGGCGTACCTGGACTCCGGGGCGACGGCGGAACGCCCGACCCAGGTCCTCGACGCCGAGCGCCGGTTCCTCGAGCACGACAACGCCGCCGTGCACCGCGGCGCGCACACGCTCGCGGCCCTGAGTACCGATGCCTACGAGGACGCCCGTGCCACCGTCGCCGACTTCATCGGCGCTGCCGGTCCGAGCGAGGTCGTCTGGACCGCGAACGCCACCGACGCCCTCAACCTCGTCGCCTACGGCATCGCGAACGCCAGCCGTGGCCGCGGCGGGGTCGACGCCGCTCGCTTCCGCATCGGACCGGGCGACGAGATCCTGGTCACCGAGGCCGAGCACCACGCGAACCTCGTGCCCTGGCAGGAACTCGCCGCGCTGACCGGTGCGACGCTCCGCTGGGTCCCGGTCGCCGACGACGGCACCTGGACCGCCGAGGACGTCGCTGCCCTGATCACCGACCACACCAAGGTCGTCGCGTTCGCGCACGTCTCCAACGTCACCGGCATGGTCGCCCCCGTCGAGCAGATCGTCGGTCTCGCCCACGCCCGTGGCGCGCTGGTCGTCCTCGACGCCTGCCAGTCCGCGCCGCACCGGCCGCTCGACGTGCAGCAGCTCGGCGTCGACTTCGCCGCGTTCTCCGGGCACAAGATGCTCGGCCCGAACGGCATCGGCGTCCTCTGGGGCCGCAGCGAGCTGTTGAACGCGCTGCCCCCGTTCCGCACCGGTGGGTCCATGATCACCACCGTGACCATGCAGGCGTCGGAGTTCATGCCGGCACCCGAGCGGTTCGAGGCCGGCACACAGCCCGTGTCGCAGGCCGTCGCCCTGGCCGAGGCCGTCCGCTACCTGCAGGGCATCGGCATGGAGCGTGTCCGCGCGCACGAGGAGCACCTCGCCCGGCGCATGCTCGACGGCCTGGCCGCCGTCCCCGGCATCCGCGTCGTCGGTCCGCCGGTCGGCGTCCCGCGATCGGGCCTGGTGTCGTTCGACGTCGACGGCGTGCACGCCCACGACGTCTCGCAGTACCTCGACGCGCAGGGCATCGCCGTCCGCTCGGGGCACCACTGCGCCCAACCCCTGCACCGCCGACTCGGCCTGGTCGCCACCAGCCGCGCGAGCACCTACGTCTACACGACCGAGCACGACGTCGACCGGTTCATCGCGGCCGTCGGCGAGGTCCGCGGCTACTTCGGAGCGACCGCGTGAACGCCCTCGACAGCCTGTACCAGCAGGTCATCCTCGACCACGCGAAGGCCCGGCACGGCGACGGCGACCTGCCCGACGCGGACGCATCCCACTTCGAGCGCAACCCCACGTGCGGCGACGAGATCACCGTCCGCATCCGCCTCGAACCGGGCACCGACCGGATCGCCGGTCTCGCCTGGCAGGGCGACGGCTGCTCGATCTCGATGGCCTCGGCATCGGTCCTCACCGACATGGCCGTCGGTCGCACGGTCCCGGAGCTCCTCGCACTGACCGACGAGTTCCGCACGATGATGCGCTCCCGCGGCGTCGGTGAGCCCGACGAGGACGTCCTCGAGGACCTCATCGCCTTCCACGGCGTCTCGAAGTTCGTCATGCGGGTCAAGTGCGGCATGCTCGCCTGGGTCGCGGCGGAAGCCGCTGCGCGTGAGGCGACGGCGTCCCGCTGAGCCGGGTGCGGCTCGCGATCGCGACCACGTGACGGCCAGGAGGCCCGGTGCGGGCCCGCCCCGCGCCTCCCGTCCGTCGCCGGGAGCGTCTCGAGCGTCCGGAGCGACGAACGGAGGACAGCAGTGATCGTCGAGGTGCGCCGCCCCGGAGGGGCGGAGTCCGACCTGATGGTGCGGACGTACCTGACCGAGGTGGCCTCGCGCTGGTACGGGCGCGACGCGACGCCTGCCGAGGTCGATCTCGCACTGGCCGACGAGCCGTACGACGACCTGGAGGGCGACAGCGGCGTGTTCCTGGTGGCGTCCGACGGTGGACGGCTGATCGCGTGTGCCGGCGCCCGGTTCCTCGGCGACGTGGCGGAGCTCACGAAGGTGTTCACGCTGCCGAGCCACCGTGGGCGGGGCGTGGGGTCGGCGTTGCTGCGCCGGCTCGAGGCGGAGTGTCGTGCGCGGGGGATCGCGTCCCTGCGACTGGACACCCGGGCTGCGCTCGCCGAGGCCTGCGCGCTCTACGAACGACTCGGGTTCGTTCGGGTGCCGCCGTTCAACGAGGATCGGTACTCCGACCGTTGGTACGCGAAGGTGCTGTAGGCCCGGGTCAGGGGCAGACGTCCTGCGTCGAGGCCTTCGTGTCGTTGACCACGACCGTCGTCACGATGTCGTCGGCTGCGGTGACGCCGCCCGTCGTGTCGAAGTGCAGCCAGTGTCCGCCGGTGGTCGGTGTCACGTACTCGCGGTAGCCGCCGATCGTCGAGTCCCACGTGTCGATCGTCTTCTCGAGACCCGGGTACGCCGCGCGTACCTCGTCGGCGGTCGAACCGAGTGCGATGCCCGTGGTCGTGAGCACGGGCGACGAGAACGCCCCGAAATCGGCGGCCTGTCCGGCCACGCGGACGTAGCGGACGCCCGCCCCGGAGTCATCGGCCGCGACGAGGATCCGGTAGCCGGATCCGCTCGGGGTGGACAGGTCGGCAGACTCCCACTCCCAGAACGTCGGACAACCGCTGGACGGCTGACGCGTGAACCCGGCGGCCGGCAGGACGGTGCCGGCGTCGGCAGCGCCGAGCTGGACCGGTCCGAAGGACGCGTCCCCGAAGCGCCACGTCGACGGGCCGGTCGGGGCGGGCGACGCGGCGCCGGTCGGGGTCGGCGTGGGTGTCGACGCGCTGTCGGTCGCGGTCGGCGTGGGTGTCGACGAGCGGGTCGTCTCGGCGGCCGTCGCGCTCGTCGGCGCCGCGCTCGGAGCGCCTGCGCCGGACGCGGTCGCGCAGCCCGTGGCCCCGATGAGGAGCGTGGCGATCCCGGCGGTAAGGACGGTGGTGCGGAGTGTGGTGCGGAGTGTGGTCATGGTCTCCCCCTTCACTGAGCAGTGTCGTCGTGCAGGCGATCCTGACACGCGGCGGCGTGTCGGCCTGCCGGCACGTCCTCGTGTCCGTCACGACCATCGGCGCGGCCAGGGAGCTGCCGTCAGCTCGCTCCGTGCGGTCCTCGGTCGGGATCACGGAGGGTCATGAAGACGTCGACGTCGTCCTCGGTGTCGACGACGAAGCCGTGCCGTTCGTAGAGCCGTCGTGCGGGGCTTCCCTGCAACACGTTGAGTCGGGTCGTGCCCGTGTGGGAAGCGGACAGGACGGTCCGGAGCACCGTGGACCCGATGCCGCGCCCCTGGGCGTCCGGCGCGAGGTAGAAGTGCTCGATCCACCGGGTGTCGGCGTCCGGACGCACGGTGATCGAGCCGCGATCACACCCGTCGACCACGACGACCCGGGTGTGTTCGGGTGCGAAGGCATCACGCATCCGTCGGCGGACCCGGACCGCGTCGAAGCGGCCGAGACGCTCCAGGTCGGCACGGAGGACCTGCGCACGCAGCTCGACGAGCCACTCGATGTCCTCGGGGATGCTGTTCCGCAGTGTGACGTCCACCCGTCGAGCCTAGGAGTCGTCGGAGCGGATCCCGTGGTGGTGATCGGCTCGTACGCTGGTCCGATGGATCAGGACGGTGTCATCGACCTCGTGGCGGCACGCCGCGCCTCGGCCGGGCACCCCATCGTCGTCGGCATCTCGGGGTACTGCGGCTCGGGGAAGTCCACGCTGGCGCGCAGTCTGGCCGGGACGGTCCCGGGCGCGGTGCGGATCCGTGGGGACGACTTCCTCGATCCGGAGCGGTCCCACCGGCGGTCGGGAGACTGGGGCGGTGTCGATCGGGAGCGTCTGACGTCGTCCGTCCTCGAACCGCATCGGACGGGGCGAGCGAGCACGTTCCAGCGGTTCGACTGGTCGGTCCGGGCGCTCGGTCCCGCGGAGCCACTGCCGACGACGGACGTCGTGGTCGTCGACCTCATCGGCCTCTTCCACCCGGACGGGATGCCGCACATCGACGTGGCGGTCTGGTGCGACGTGGACCTCGACACCGCCGCTCGTCGCGGCATGGCGCGCGATCGCCGGCTCGGACGTGACCACCACGACCTGTGGCGGGACGTGTGGATCCCCAACGAACGCGACTTCGAAGCACAGTTCGCCCCGAGGGACGCTGCCGACGTCCTCTTCGACGGGTGACGGGCCCTTGCGCAGCGGCCGTGGTCAGACTGCTCGACCGGCGGTCGTGGCGGATCGGTCAGTGCGTCCGACGGTGACCCCGAGGGCGATCTGCACGATGCCGAACAGGATCAGGAAGCCGGCGATGGCGACGACGGCCAGCGCTGCCCCGATGGACGGCAGGTTGATGACGAGCACGCCGATGACGATGCTGAGCACCGCGGCGCCGATCGTCAGAGCACGATTCGTCGGTGTCGGGGCGTAGAGCAGCGTGATGCCCTCCACCAGCCAGGCGAAGCCGATCACGAACGCGATCCACCGCACCCCGACCGGCGGGGCGACGAGCGCCACGATGCCCCCGGCGAGGATCAGTGCGCCGAGGACGACCAAGCCGATGCGGCGGCCGGTGCCGATCCCGCGGGTGAACGCACGGACGATCATCGACAGGCCGGACACCAGCAGGTAGATACCGAACACCCACGCGACCGCGAACAGCGTCGCGTGCGGGAGCACGAGTGAGGCGACACCAACGAGGACCGCCACGATGCCGACGATCAGCAGCGCGGTCCGTAGTCGTCGATCCCCGCCGACGTCGGTGACGACGTCGTCCTGCAGCGCCATGGTGTCCGCCCTTCCCTGAGAGGATCTGGTCCTGCGCGCTTCTGCGTCAGGGCTACTCCTCGGAACCGCCCGTGTCCGGTGCCGATGCGGACGCATCGGTCCGCGCGGGGTCGGTCCGGCTCGGCGGGCGCGCCGGCCACGTGACGAGCAGCAGCACCGCGAGCGGGCCGAACAGCAGCGTCAGGAGGAACCAGGTCCACGCTGATCGGTTCCGGGTCCGGGCGTACCCACCGGCGAGCATCGCGACGCTGAGCCAGAGGCTCGACAGGTACAGGCCGGTGAAGTCCTCGTGCACGAACGGTTCCCTTCGAGAGATACATCAATACCGGTCGAAGGGTAGCGCGTCGTCAGACCGTGCCGGCCTCGTCGTCGCTGGTGCGGCGGAGTGAGCGCACCATGCTGCGCAACGCTCCCCGCGCCACCGCCTGCTGCTCGTCGGACAGTCCGCCGAGCATCCGGACCTCGACGCCGCGGACAGCCGCGCTCGCGAGCTCGAGGCTCGCCCGCCCGCTCGCCGTCAACCGCGTCGGGAGCGCCTTGCCAACCGGCGCTTCGGTGGCCCGCGTCACGAAGCCGTCCCGTTCCAGGGCCTGCAGCAGCACGTTCATCGACTGCCGCGTGACGAAGGCGCCGCGTGCGAGCTCGGAGTTCGAGAGTCCGGGCCGCTGGGCCAGCAGTTCGAGGCACGAGTAGTGCGTCATCGTCATGCCGAGGGGGCGCAGCACGGCCTCCATCGCGGCGCGGAGCGCGCTCGCGGCTTCCTTGAGCAGGTACCCGAGGGACGTCTCGAGGTCGATACCGTCTTGACTCATGTCAGGAGTCTGACATAGATTGCTCCGTGTCAGAAGACTGACACGACACGAAGGAGCACCACATGCCCGTCACCGGACCCGACTTCATCTCCCTGCAGACCCGCGACCTGACGGCGTCCCAGGCGTTCTACGAGCAGTACCTCGGTCTGGTCCGCTCGCAGGCCGGCCCGCCGCACGCCGTCGTCTTCGAGACGACGCCGATCGCGTTCGCACTGCGGGACGTCGTCCCCGGCACCGACCTCGACGCGGTCTCGCAGCCGGGCATCGGGGCGGCGATCTGGCTGCACGCGACCGACGTGCAGGCAATCCACGACGCCCTGGTGGCCGACGGCCACACGATCGTCGCGGCGCCGATCGACGGCCCGTTCGGTCGGACGTTCACCTTCGCCGACCCGGACGGCTACCAGGTCACGCTCCACGACCGCGCCTGAGTCGCCGGCCGTCACGCTTCGTCACGATGGATGACGGACGCAGACCCCGCACGTAGCGTCGCCAAGCGTGACCAGCAGCAGCGAGCCCCGGCAGATCCGCTTCAACGCGTTCGACATGAACTGCGTCGCGCACCAGTCCTCCGGGCTGTGGCGGCACCCGCGCGACCGATCGCGGGACTACCGCGACCTGACGTACTGGACGGACCTGGCGAAGACGCTCGAGCGCGGGGCGTTCGACGGCATCTTCATCGCCGACGTGCTGGGCACCTACGACGTGTACGGCGACTCGAACGAGGCCGCACTCCGCACGGGCTCGCAGGTGCCGGTCAACGACCCGATCCTGCTGGTGTCGGCGATGGCGTCGGTGACCGAGCACCTCGGCTTCGGGATCACGGCGGGCACGGCGTACGAGCACCCGTACCCGTTCGCCCGGCGGATCTCGACGCTCGACCACCTGACCAAGGGGCGCGTCGGCTGGAACGTCGTCACCGGCTACCTGCCGAGCGCCGCGCGGAACATGGGCCAGACCGACCAGCTGTCGCACGACGACCGCTACGACGTGGCCGACGAGTACCTCGAGGTCCTCTACAAGCTGTGGGAGGGCTCGTGGGAGGACGACGCGGTCGTCGCCGACCGCGCGTCCGGCGTCTTCACCGACCCGGCGAAGGTGCACCCGATCGAGCACCACGGCAAGCACTTCGACGTGCCGGGCATCCACCTGTCCGAGCCGTCGGTGCAGCGTTCACCTGTCATCTACCAGGCGGGCGCGTCGCCGCGCGGCATCCGCTTCGCAGCGGAGAACGCCGAAGCCGTCTTCGTGGGCGCACCGACCGTCGAGCAGCTCGCGTCGACCGTCGCGAAGGTCCGTGACGCCCTGGAGGCAGCTGGTCGCGACCGCTACGCCGCTCGCGTCTACACGCTGCTCACCGTGATCACGGACGCCACCGACGAGCTGGCGCAGGCGAAGTACGAGGACTACCTGTCGTACGCGTCGGAGCTCGGTGCGCTGGTGCTCAACTCCGGCTGGATGGGCGTCGACCTGTCGCAGTGGGACCTCGACGAGCCCCTCGGTGATGTCGAGTCGAACGCGATCCAGTCGGCGGCGGCCAACATCGCGGCGGCCACCGGCGAGGACGGCAGCTCGTGGACGATCCGCGACCTCGCCCGGCACACCGCGATCGGCGGGCTCGGGCCGGTCGCCGTCGGCGGGGGAGCGACCATCGCCGACCGCTTGCAGGAGATCCAGGAGCTCACCGACGTCGACGGCTTCAACTTGGCGTACGCGGTGACCCCGGGCACGTGGGAGGACGTCATCGAGTTCGTCATCCCCGAACTCCGGGCGCGTGGGGCCTACCCGACCGGCTACGAGCCCGGTTCGCTGCGGCACAAGCTGCACGGCCGCGGTGACCGGCTGCCCGACGAGCACCGTGGGGCGTCGTTCAGGATCGGCAGCAGCGCGGTCGTAGGCTGACCGGGTGATCGAACCGTCCGTGTCCGTGCGTCCAGCGGCCCCGGACGAGGTCTCGGCGTGTGTCGACCTGTGGGTCGCAGCGGTCGCGGCACGGGACGGCGTTCCGGAGTCCGACGCGGTGCGAGCCCGCGCGGCGTCGAAGTTCGCCGTGCCGCGCGTCGCACTGCTCGTCGCTGCCGGAGCGGCCGGTGCGATCGACGGCTTCGCGCTCGTGACGGCGCCGGGGTCCGGGCGTCCGACCGACCCGTCCGACGCCGCCTACCTGTCGCTGCTCGCCGTCCGCCCGGACGTGCAGGCGCGGGGTGTGGGGCGTGCGCTCCTGGCCGCGTCGGTCGACGCGGCGTCGGCGACGGGACACCCCGCGGTGGTCCTGCACGCACTCGCCGGCAACGAGCGGGCGCTGCGGCTCTACGAAGCCGGCGGGTTCCGGGCGGACGGGGTCGAGTTCCCGCACGCCCTGACGGGCGGGCCGACGCGGACGTACATCGCGACGGCCCCGGCGCACTGAACGGTCAGACGCGCCACTTCGGTCGCGGGGCGTGGTCCTCGTAGGACTGCCGACTCGGGTAGGTGATCAGCTCGATCGTCGATCCCCACGGGGTGCCGACGTACACGAACCGGTTGCCGAATCCTCCCTCGTTGCCGCCCAGGTCGCGCGGGTCCGCGTACCGCTGGCCGCCCGCCGTCTCGATGTGCGACAGCGCGTGGTCGATGTCGTCGACGTAGAACGCCACGTGCTGCCAGCCGAGGTCGCTCGCGCGGACGGCCGGGCGCTGATCGGGGCCGTGGTACTCGAACAGCTCGAGTCCCGGACCGTTCGGCAGCGCGAGCATGCGCAGCGCGCCCTGGGCCATGGTCTTCGGGATGCCGAGCCGGCGCTGCACGTCGGGTTGACCGCGGAGCGGTTCGCTCCGGAGGAACCGGTCGTACAGGGGGACGGCGTCGAGTCCCAGGACGAAGAAGTCGGTGGCCTGGTCGATGTCGGGCACGGTGAGGCCGATGTGGTCGATGCCGTGTGCGGTGCTGGGGGTGCCCGTCGGGGTGGTGACGGTTGCAGGACGTGTCGCGGTGGTGCCGGATGGGCGTGGCGCAGTGTGCATGGTGCCGTCTCCCCTGAGTTCGGCTCGGACGTGGATCACCCGAGTAGAACGGCTGCGCGCGGGGGAGGACAAGCGGAGCGCGGGACGCGTGCGGAGAACCGCCGCGATCGTGCGTGATCAGTCGACGGGGGTCCACGCCGGGTACGTTGCCGAGCGTCCGTCGCCCGACGACCGCCGGGTGACGCGGCGCTGCACCCAGGGCAGGACGTGCTCGCGGTAGTAGCGGAGTTCCTCGGAGAATCGGGTGCGACCGGTCTGTTCGGACGCCGGCTCGATCGGTGCCGGTCCGTCCCCGATCGCGTGCAGGGCGAGGTCCGCGACGCGCTGGTGGCCGGTGTCGTTCATGTGCAGCCGGTCCTCGGACCAGAACTCGGCACGGCGCAGGTGTGGATCACGGGACACGTCGACGAAGGGCAGGTCGTACCGCCGGGCGAGGTCGGCGAGGGCGTCGGCCCAGGCGTCGCCGCGCGCGTTGATGAGGTGCCCCAGGGGGAGCCGGGCGCTCGGGTCGGCCGGGCTGAGCAGTGCCAGGTGGACGCCGCGGTCGAGGACCGTCCTGACCGCCGCCTCGAGCGGCGCGACGAGGGCGGCAGCGTCGAACCGTGGCCGCAGCAGGTCGTTGCCGCCCGCGCAGAACGTGATCAGTGTCGGTGCGGGGTCGAGTGCGAGCGCCGCGTCGAGCTGCTCGTCGAGGACCCCGGCGAGCAGGCGCCCGCGGACCGCGAGGTTGGCGTACCGGACGTCTGCGTCGTGCGCACGGGCCATGCCGCTCGCGAGTCGACCGGTCCAGCCGGGGAACGGTACGGCGCCGGCGTCGCCGATGCCCTCCGAGAAGCTGTCGCCGATCGCGACGTAACGGATGGTGTCGGGCATGGGGCCATCTTCGTGCACATGTCTGTGCACGTTCTGGTGTGGAACGAGCGTTTCAGGACAGCGACCACGACACACGACCGTTACACGAGGGAAACGGCGGGCGCGAAGAGGCTCCCTAACTTCTGTGGTGGAGGCGATCACCGCCTCCCCACCCCACTCCCTCGGAGGACGCCATGGCTACCGATCTCGTGACACCCGTCGCAGCGCCCCACGCCCCCACCACGACCGCCGCACCCGCTGGTGCCGGCGTCGTCAAGCCCGGGTACGACCCGGCGCTCACGAACGAGGACCTCGCCCCGCTGCGCAAGCAGAGCTGGACGAGCTACAACTTCTTCGCCTTCTGGATGTCCGACGTGCACTCGGTCGGCGGCTACGTCACCGCCGGGTCGCTCTTCGCACTCGGCATCGCGAGCTGGCAGGTGCTCATCGCCCTGGTGGTCGGCATCCTGATCGTGCAGGTCTTCGCCAACCTCGTCGCCAAGCCGTCGCAGCGCACCGGCGTGCCCTACCCGGTCATCAACCGTGCGGTGTTCGGGGTGCTCGGGGCGAACGTGCCCGCGATCATCCGCGGGCTGATCGCGATGGCCTGGTACGGCGTGCAGACGTTCCTCGCCGCGCAGTCGCTCAACATCATCTTCCTGAAGTTCATCCCCGCCTCGGCCGGGCTGCTCGACCACTCGTTCCTGGGGCTGTCGGCGCTCGGGTGGATCTCGTACGCGATCCTGTGGGTCGCGCAGGGGGCCCTGTTCTGGATGGGCATGGAGGCCATCAAGAAGTTCATCGACTGGGCGGGCCCGGCGGTGTACGTCGTGATGATCGCGCTGGCGATCTACCTCGTCAGCCAGGCCGGCATCGGCAACATCTCGTTCACGCTGTCGGTGGGAGAGCCGCTCTCGTTCGGCGCGTCGATCCCGGTCATGCTCTCCGCGGTCGCCCTGGTGGTCAGCTACTTCTCCGGCCCGATGCTCAACTTCGGTGACTTCTCGCGCTACGGCAAGTCCTTCGCGTCCGTCAAGCGGGGCAACTTCTGGGGCCTGCCGATCAACTTCCTGTTCTTCTCGGTGCTCACCGTGCTGTGTGCGAGTGCGACCGTGCCGGTCTTCGGCAAGCTCATCACCGACCCGATCGAGACCGTGCAGGCGATCGGCGCTCCGTTCGCGATCCTGCTCGGCGGCCTGACCTTCGTGACGGCGACGGTCGGCATCAACATCGTCGCGAACTTCATCAGCCCCGCGTTCGACTTCTCGAACGTCGCTCCGCGCAAGATCTCGTGGCGAGCCGGCGGCATGATCGCCGCGGTCGGCTCCGTGCTGCTGACCCCGTGGAACTGGTACGGCAACGACCAGGCCATCCTGTACACGCTCGGGGTGCTCGGCGCGCTGATCGGCCCGCTGTTCGGCATCCTGATCGCCGGGTACTACATCGTCGGGAAGCAACGCATCGCCGTCGACGACATGTACACGAAGGACACCTCGGCCCGGTACTGGTACCGCGGCGGCTTCAACCCGAACGCCATCGGTACCCTCGTCGTCACCGGGGTGGTCTCGGTCGCCAGTGCGGTGCTGCCGCCCGCGCTCGGGATCCTGCCGGGGTTGAACAACTACAGCTGGTTCATCGGCTGCGGCCTGGGACTCGTGGTCTTCTGGGGCCTCGAGCGGGTCCGGCCGAGCATGCCGGAGCTCGCCTCGGACGACCCGACGGTCGACGACGGCGCCGCCGTCGGGCGAGCCTGAGACGCCCCCGCACCACCAGCGACACCCGCACCGCCCGCACCACCGGAAGGACCCCGATGCGCATCCGCGTCGTCAACCCGAACACCACCGCCTCGATGACCCGCTCGATCGGCGTCGCCGCCACCGCGGTCGCCGGCCCGGGAACCATCGTCGAGGCGGTGAACCCCACGATGGGCCCGGCGTCGATCGAGAGCCACTACGAAGAGGCGCTCGCGGTGCCGGGGCTCCTCGAGCAGATCGCGCTCGGGGAGCAGGACGGCGTGGACGCCTACGTCGTCGCCTGCTTCGGTGACCCGGGCCTCGACGCCGCGCGGGAGCTCGCCGCCGGGCCGGTCATCGGGATCGCCGAGGCGGGCTTCCACGCGGCGGCGATGCTCGGGCGCCGGTTCGGCGTCGTGACGACCCTGGCGCGGACGACCGGACGGGCCCACGAGCTCGCCGAGCGCTACGGCTTCGCGTCGCTCGTCACCGAGATCCGGGCGTGCGAGGTCGCGGTGCTCGAGCTCGACGACCCCGCCTCGGGAGCACGTGCCCTGGTGATCGAGGAGTGCCGGGCCGTCATCGCTGGCGGAGCCGACGCGGTCGTGCTCGGCTGCGCGGGGATGGCGGACTTCTGCGCCGAGGTCTCGCGGGCGATCGGGGCGCCGGTCGTCGACGGCGTCGCCGCGGCGACCGTGCTCGCCGAGTCGCTCGTGCGGCTCGGGCTCTCGACGGGCAAGCACGGCGAGTACGCCACCCCGCCGACGAAGGCGATGTCGGGTCTGCTTGCGGGCTTCGAACGCCAGCCGGCGGCGGCCGCGACGGTCGGGGCGGGCGCATGACGGGCCTCCCGGCCGCCGCCGACACCGTCGCGGACCTCGTCCTGCGCGCGGATCGCGCCTGGATCGACGGAGCCTTCCGCCCCGCTGCGGTCGTCGTGCGCGACGGCCGCGTCGACGGCGTCCTGCCCGTCGACGCCGTGGTCCGGACGCTCGACGACCGCACCGTGCCGGACGACCAGGTCCTGCTGCCCGGCCTCGTCGACACCCACGTGCACGTCAACGAACCCGGACGCACCGAGTGGGAGGGGTTCGCCTCCGCGACCCGGGCCGCCGCCCTCGGCGGGGTCACGACCATCATCGACATGCCGCTCAACTCGATCCCCGCCACGACGACGGTCGAGGCGCTCGCCGTGAAGCGGGCGAGTGCCGAGGGGCGGGTCGCCGTCGACGTCGGGTTCTGGGGCGGGGCGGTCCCCGACAACGCCGGCTCGCTCAGCGCACTGCACGACGCGGGCGTCTTCGGGTTCAAGTGCTTCACCGCGCCGTCCGGGGTCGACGAGTTCCCGCACCTGGACGCCGACCAACTGCGCGCCGCGATCGAGGAGGTCGCCCGGATCGATGCCCTGCTCATCGTGCACGCCGAGGACCCCGAGTTCCTGGTCGACCACGCCGCGCTCGGCGGCCACTACGAGGACTTCCTCGCCACCCGCCCGGTCGACGCCGAGCGGTCCGCCATCGCGCGGGTCATCGACGGCGCACGGGCCACCGGCGCCCGGGTGCACATCCTGCACCTGTCCGACGCGGGAGCGATCCCGATGATCCGCGCCGCGAAGGACGACGGCGTCCGGATCACGGTCGAGACCTGCCCGCACTACCTGTCGTTCGAAGCGGGGTCCATCCCCGACGGCGCGACCGAGTACAAGTGCTGCCCGCCGATCCGTGACGACGCGAACCGTGACGCCCTGTGGGCCGGTGTGCTCGACGGCACGATCGACATGATCGTGTCCGACCACTCGCCGTCGACCGCCGACCTCAAGGTCGACGACTGGGGACTCGCCTGGGGCGGGATCGCCGGCCTGCAGGTCGGCTTCCGGGCCGTCTGGACCGAGGCCCTCCGCCGCGGCGTCCCGCTCGAGGCGCTGCTGCCGCTGTTCACGACCGGTCCGGCAGCACTCGTCGGCTTCCCCGACCGCGGGGTCATCGCCCCCGGCGCGCTGGCCCACTTCGCCGTGTTCGACCCGTCCGCCACGGCCGTCATCGACGTGGCCGGCCTCGCACACCGCAACCCGGTCTCCGCGTTCGCCGGCCTGGAGGCCCGTGGCCGCGTCACCGAGACCTGGCTGCGCGGGCGCGTGGTGGCGTCCACCGCGTCCGGCGTCACCGCCGTCGAGGGGCAGCTCGTCGCTGCGCCCGCGACCGCGGATGCCCGGGTCACCGAAACACGTCTGTAACGATCGTTCCGGTACGCTCGTGACCGGAACGGAAGGATCAACCATGCACCCCGTGAACCCGCCAGCCCGCCTCCTCATGGGCCCCGGCCCGATCACCGCCGACCCGCGTGTGCTCCGCGCCCTGTCGACCCCGCTCGTCGGGCAGTACGACCCGTGGATGACCTCCGCCATGAACGACACCCAGGAGCTCTACCGCGGTGTGTTCGGCACCACGAACGACGCCACCGTGCTCGTCGACGGCACCTCGCGCGCCGGGATCGAGGCGGTGCTCGTGTCGCTCCTCGCACCGGGTGACCGCGTGCTCGTGCCGGTGTTCGGCCGGTTCGGGCACCTGCTCGCCGAGATCGCCGGCCGTGCCGGGGCCGAGGTCCACACCATCGAGACCGCGTGGGGGCAGGTCTTCACACCGTCCGCGATCGAGGACGCCATCGTCCGTGTCCGGCCGAAGGTGCTGGCGATCGTGCAGGGTGACACCTCCACGACGATGAACCAGCCGCTCGACGAACTGGGCGCGATCTGCGAGCGGCACGGCGTGCTGTTCTACACCGACGCCACGGCGACCGTCGGCGGCAACCCGCTCGAGGTCGACGCCTGGGGCATCGACGCCGTCAGCGCCGGCCTGCAGAAGTGCCTCGGCGGGCCGTCCGGCAGCGCACCGGTCACCGTCTCGCCGCGTGCGACCGCCGTGCTCGACGAGCGCCGCAGCGTCGAGGCGGGCATCCGCGAACCCGGTGACGACGTCGCCGACGAGCCGATCCGCTCGAACTACCTCGACCTCGCGATGATCCTGGACTACTGGGGCCCGCGGCGCCTGAACCACCACACCGAGGCCGCGTCGATGCTCTACGCCGCCAACGAGTGCGCCCGCATCCTGCTCGACGAAGGGCGCGAGCAGGCGATCGCTCGGCACGAACTCGCGGGCCGCGCGATGCTGCAGGGCGTCCAGGCGCTCGGGCTCGGGGTGTTCGGTGACGTCGCACACAAGATGCACAACGTCGTCGCCGTGGAGATCCCGTCCGACGTCGTCGGCGACCAGGTCCGTGGTTCGATGCTCGACGACCACGGCATCGAGATCGGCACCTCGTTCGGACCGCTGCACGGCAAGGTCTGGCGCATCGGCACCATGGGCTACAACGCCCGCAAGGACACCGTCGTGACGACCCTCGCCGCCCTCGAGCACGCGCTCCGCCGTGCGGGGCACGCCGTCCCGCACGGCGGTGGGGTCGACGCGGCCCTCGACGCCTTCGCCGGTGCGCCGGTCGGGGTGCTGGCGTGACCGCGGCCCCGGTCGTGACCGCCACCGCCCTGGGCACCGCCGACGCCGAGCTCGTGGCGCGCTGGTGCGACGAGCTGGCCCTGGTCACCGCGGAGACCGGTCGGATCACCCGCGTGTACCTGTCGCCCGAGCACGCCCGCGTCAACGGGATCGTCGCCGGGTGGATGCAGGATGCCGGACTCACCACCTGGCAGGACGCCGCCGGCAACCTGCACGGACGGGTCGACGGCGCGACGCCCGACGCCCCCGTGCTGCTGCTCGGCTCGCACCTCGACACCGTGGTGGACGCCGGCCGCTACGACGGGATCGTCGGGGTCCTGATGGCCATCCGCACCGCTGCGCGACTGACGACCGCGGGACCGCTGCCCGTCGCGCTCGAGGTCATCGCGTTCTCCGACGAAGAGGGGACCCGCTTCGGCAAGGCCCTGCTCGGGTCGTCCGCCGTCGCCGGGGTGTGGGACGAGTCCTGGTGGGACCTGGCGGACGGCGACGGCGTGACCCTGCGCGAGGCCTTCACCCGGTTCGGGCTCGACCCGGCCCGGGTGGGTGACGCGACGGCAGACCCGACGACGCTCGCCGGGTACCTCGAGGCGCACATCGAACAGGGCCCGTACCTCGAGCAGGCCGGTCAGGCGCTCGGCGTCGTCACGAGCATCGCGAGCGCCCGACGCTTCTCGGTCGAGGCCGTCGGCGAGGCCCGGCACGCGGGCGGAACGCCGTACGAGCGCCGCCACGACGCGCTGCTCGCCGCGGCCGAGGCCGCCTTGGCCGTCGAGCGGATCTGCCGGGCGTCGCACCACGTCGGCACCGTCGGCACGATGACCGTCGAACCGGGCGCCGTGAACGTGGTCCCCGGGCTCGCGCGGTTCTCGGTGGACCTGCGCGGCGAGTTCGACGACGGCCGCGACGCGGTCTGGGACGAGCTCACGAAGGCGTTCTCGCTGATCGGGGAACGACGCGGGGTCAGCGTCACGCCGACCGAGGTGCACCGTGCACCGGCGGTGTTCTGCGCGCCGCGGCTGATGGACGCCGTCCGCGCCGGCATCGAGTCGACGGGCGAGGCTGCGCCGATGGAGCTGTTCTCGCGGGCGGGACACGACGCCATGTCGCTCGGGCTCGTCACCGACGTCGCGATGCTGTTCCTGCGCAACCCGGACGGCATCAGCCACCACCCGGACGAGTTCGTCTCGACGCCCGACATCGCGCTCGGGCTCGACGCGCTCGCCGTCGCGGTGGAGCGGGTGGCCCGGGCATGAGCACCGCCGGACCGGACGTCCGCGCCCGCATCGACTCCGTCTGGGAGCAGCTCTCGCCCGCCGAACGCCGCGTCGCCGCGATGGTCCGGCACGACCCGGAACTCCTGCTCGTCGGAACCTCGGCCGAGCTCGCCGCCGAGTCGGGCACGTCGAAGGCCACGGTGTCCCGGCTCGTCCGGTCGCTCGGGTTCCAGGACGCGGCCGAGGTCCGGCAGAACCTGATGTCCGCACGCGGTTCCGGCCTGCCGTGGGTGGCGGAAGACGCCGCCCACGTCGACCAGCGTGCCGTCGAGGCCCGCAACCTCGACGCGGCCTTCGCCTCGCTGGCCCGTGCCGATCGTCCGCGACTCGCTCGCCGCATCGTCCGCGCTCATCGTGTGCTCGTGTTCGGGGAGCGCGGTGCCTACCCGGTGGCGCTGCAGCTCCGCGCGCAGCTCGCCCAGGTCCGCTCCGACGTCCGGGTCGGTCCGGCCCCGGGGCAGCGGCTCGGCGAAGAGGTCGCCGACCTCGACCGCCGTGACCTCGTCGTCCTGGTGACCGTGCGTCGTCACACCGCCGGGGTCGACCGGATCGTGCGGCACTGCGTCTCGACCGGCGCCGACGTCGTCGTGCTGGGCGACCCGACCGCAGCCGTCATCGCGGCACCGGCGAACACGGCGATCCTGTGCCCGGTCGACTCGCCGGCGGCGTTCGACTCGATGGCGGCCATGTTCGCGGTCGTCGCGGCCATCGCGAACGACGTGTACGAAGCCTCGGGGCCGGCTGGCCGCGCGCGGGTCGACGCGGTGGCGAGTGCCTACGACGCGCTGGGGGAGCTCGCAGCGCCCTGACCGTCGCGGCCGTCCCGGCCGTCGGCGTGCAGCTCGGTGGCGAGCGACGCGTTGCGCTCACGGATGAGCCGCGGCAGGTAGCGCTCGAGGGCGACGACCTCGGCCAGACGACCGAGCGGGCCCAACGGTGCGCGGAACGTGATGGTGTCGACCATGCGCGTGCCGCCGGCCGACGGCTCGAACCGGTGCTCGTGGTGGAAGCGGGCGAACGGCCCACGCACCTGTTCGTCGACGAACCGGTGTGGGGCCTCCAGAGCAGTGATCCGACTCGTCATCCGCCAGACGATCCCGAAGTGCCGCGCGCGCCACGTGACGGACTCGCCCAGGCCGATCGTGCCGGACGTCGTGCCGGCGACGGCGCGTTCGTCGGTCGCAGCCATCGACCGCTCGTGCGCGCCGATGTCGAGTGACAGCGCGAACGCGCGCTCGGGCGGTGCCGCGAGCTCGGTCACCACGCGGAACGTCACCGTCACGACGCGGGCCAGACCGTCGGCGTCGAGCGGTCGTCATCGTGCAGAGCAGCCGCGATGAGCTGGTCGTGGCGTCGTCCGCGGTGGAACACGCCGGACCGGAGCCGTCCCTCGTAGCGGAGCCCGAGCCGCTGCGCGATCGCCGCGGACGGGGCGTTCGCCGCGATCGCCCGCCACTGCACGCGGACGAGCCCGAGCCCGTCGGACGACGGCGTGAACGCCCAAGCCAGGACGGCGGCTGCGGCCTCGGTCACGAAGCCGTGGCCGCGCCCGTCCGGGTGCACGGCGTAGCCGACCTCGGCCGCGCCGTCGACGAACCCGAACAGTCCGATCGTCCCGAGCAGCCGGAGGTCGTCGGCCCGCCGGATGCCGAACTCGTAGCGGGAGTCCGTGGACCAGCCCGCGCGCACGACGTCGGTGATCCAGTTGTGTGCCTCGGCGTGGCCGTACGGCACCGGTACCGGTGTGTAGGCGACGACGTCGGGATCGTTCGCGTAGGCGATGACGTCCTCCGCATCGGACGGTTCCGGCACGGAGAGCACCAGGCGATCGGTCCGGAGGGTGACGGGGTCCACGCACCGAGCCTAGCCACGGCAGTGCGCGCGGTACCGTCGGGAGCATGACGTTCGACGCGATCCCGTTCCCGGTCATCGACGGCCACAACGACCTGCCGTGGGAGCGCCGCGAGACCCACGACTCCGGGGTCGAGGGCATCGACACCGAGGTCGACTCGCTGCACACCGACCTGCCGAAGCTCCGCGCCGGTGGGGTCGTCGGCCAGTTCTGGTCGGTCTTCGTGCCCGTCGACGAACCGGACCCGGTGCGGACGACGCTGCAGCAGATCGACCTGGCGCACCGGATCATCGCGCGGTACCCGGAGTCGCTCGCACTGTCCCGGACGGCGACCGAGGTGCGGGCGGCGGTCGAGTCCGGCCGGATCGCGTCGCTGCTCGGCGCCGAGGGCGGGCACTCCATCGGCGACGACCTGGCGGTGCTCCGCGACTTCGCCCGACTCGGCGTCCGGTACATGACGCTCACGCACAACGACGACACCCCCTGGGCCGACTCGGCGACGGGCTCGCGTCCGCACGGCGGGCTGACCGACCGCGGCCGCCAGGTGGTGGCCGAGATGGAGCGGATCGGCATGCTCGTCGACCTGTCCCACACCGCACCGGCGACCATGCGGGACACCCTCGACGTCGCCACGCAGCCCGTCGTGTTCAGCCACTCGTCCACCGTCGCCGTCGACGACCACCCGCGGAACGTGCCGGACGACGTGCTCGCCCGGCTGTCGGACAACGGCGGCGTCGTGATGATCACGTTCGTGCCGAAGTTCGTCTCCCGCGACTGGGTGGACTGGGAGGACGCCGGCTCGGTGGGGGAGCCGCCGCTCGTGACGGTGTCGGACGTCGCGGACCACGTCGAGCACGCCCGCGACCTCGCCGGCGCAGCACACATCGGCCTCGGCGGGGACTACGACGGCACCCCGGTGCTGCCGCCGGACCTGCGCGACGTGTCGCGGTACCCGGTGCTCGCGGCCGAGCTGCAGCGGCGCGGGTGGGGAGCGGACGACCTGCGGGCGCTCGCCGGGGGCAACGTGCTGCGGGTGCTCGAAGCGACCGACGAGCGCTTCGCGCGGACAGCATTCGTGCGCTGACCCTGGCCATGTGCTTTCACACCTGACGTCCATACCGATTCGTGGACGGCGCGTGCCAGCAGCCCCCACGATCGGCGGATGACTGATGGATCGACGCTCCCGGCCGAGTACGAACACACGTTTCGAGTGATCCGCGAACAGGTGACCGCGACGCGGCATCGCGTGCAGCTGGCAGCGAACGCGCAACTGGTGCACCTGTACTGGTCGATCGGCACGGTCCTGCTCGAGCGGTCGAAGAGCGGGCAGTGGGGGAGCGGTGTCCTGAACCGGCTCGCCGACGATCTGCGAAGCGAGTTCCCGTCGATGAAGGGGCTGTCGGCGACGAACCTCAAGTACATGCGGCAGTTCGCGGCGGCCTGGCCTGAGGAAGCATCAATTGGTCCACAGCTTGTGGACCAATTGCCGTGGGGGCACATCCGTGCTCTGCTCCCAGTGCCGGAGCCTGATCGCCGGGCTCGGTACGCAGTAGCTGCAGTTCAGGGCAGCTGGTCGCGAAGCGCGCTCGTGCACAACCTGCGAACCCGTGTCCTGGAGCGCAGCGGGACTCCGCCAACGAACTTCGGTCGTCTCCTGGACGAAGACGGTGCCGATCTGGCTCGGCAGATGACCCGGGACCCGTACGTGCTCGACTTCCTCGCCGTCGACGGCGACCTCGACGAGCGAAAGCTCGAGCGCGCACTGGTGCAGCGGATCGAGGAAACCCTCCGCGAGTTCGGTACCGGGTTCGCATTCGTCGGGCGGCAGGTGCACTTCGACGTCGACGGCAACGACTTCTTCGTCGATCTCCTCTTCTTCCACGTCGAGCAGCTCCGGTACGTCGTCGTGGAACTCAAGACCGGAGAGTTCCGGCCGGACAACATCGGGCAGCTCTCGTTCTACGTCGCCCTCGTCGACGGCGAGCTCCGCCGCCCAGCGCACGCTGAAACGGTCGGGCTGTTGCTCGTCGCGGGCAAGAACGACGCCGTCGTCCGGTACGCACTCGGCGCGTCCAACGCCCCGGTGGGAGTGGCTTCGTTCGATCTGCTGCCAACTGAGCTGCAGCGAGCGCTGCCTTCGGAGGCGCAACTCCGGCGGGCGCTGCGGCCAGCGGAGGACGCTCAGCCGTAGGTGGGGTACTGCGGCCAGCCCTCGGGGCTGTCCTCCCAGTCCTGCTGGCGGCCGTACGCGGTGCGGTCCATGATGTGCGCGACCGGCAGGATGGCCTCCGTCCCACGCGATCCGGTGGCGTACGTCAGGTAGGGCACGCCGTCGCGCAGCAGGTAGTACGAGTAGCCCGGCACCGGACCGTCGTAGTCGTCGTGGTGCAGGGTCCATCCCCAGTCGTCGTGGTAGCTCGTGGCGCCCGACGACACCCACCGGTGCGGCCAGCCGCGCAGCTCCCGCCAGCGCTCGAGCTTCTCGATCGGGGCCTGCGAGACCATGGCGAACGCGATGCCCTCGTCGTCGAGCCGGCCCGTGTTCGCCGGCAGGTTGTCCACGGCCCAGGTGCAGCTCGGGCAGCCGTCGTCCCAGTCGGGCGCGAACATCACGTTCTGCACGAGGAGCAGGTAGCGGCCGTCGAACAGCTCGGAGAGCCGGACCGGGCCGTCGGCACCCTGGAACTCGTAGTCCTCCACCTGGACCATCGGGAGTCGGCGGCGGGCGGCGGACACCCGGTCGCCGTGCCGGGTGAGTTCCTTCTCGTCGCGGACCTGGGTGGCGAGTGCCTCGTCGAACGCGGCACGGTCGACCACGGGCGGTGCGACCTCGGGTTGCTGCAGCTTGGACATGGCGACCTCCTCGTCGTTGCCCGGAACCGTACGCCCAGGTGGGCCACACGGCAACGGGAGCCCGATGCCGTGGACAGGACCACCTGGGGTCCGGTCGCTAGGATCGGGCGCACACCGCGCCTCCAGGAAGAGCGATGCGCGACCTGACCCGATGAGGACGGACCGGATGAGCGGCACGATCTACGACAACATCTCCCAGGCGTTCGGCAACACCCCGCTCGTCAAGCTGAACCGGCTGCCGAAGGCGGGCGGCGCCGAGGTGCTGGCCAAGCTCGAGTTCTACAACCCCGGCGCCAGCGTGAAGGACCGCCTCGGCGTCGCGATCATCGACGCGGCCGAGCAGTCCGGCGACCTGCAGCCGGGCGGCACCATCGTCGAGGGGTCGTCGGGCAACACCGGCATCGCCCTCGCGCTCGTCGGTGCGGCCCGCGGCTACAAGGTGATCATCACGATGCCGGAGACGATGAGCGTCGAGCGTCGTGCGGTGATGCGCGCCTACGGGGCCGAGATCGTGCTCACCCCCGGTCCCGAGGGCATGAAGGGCGCGGTCGAACGCGCCGCCGCGATCGTCGACGAGACGCCCGGCGCGATCCTCGCCCACCAGTTCGAGACCGCCGCGAACGCCGCGATCCACCGGAAGACCACCGCTGAGGAGATCCTGCGCGACACCGAGGAGCACGTCGACGTGTTCGTCGCCGGCGTCGGGACCGGTGGCACGATCACGGGTGTCGGCCAGGTGCTCAAGGAGCGCGTGCCCGGCGTGCAGATCGTCGCGGTCGAGCCGAAGGACTCCCCGCTCCTGACCGAGGGCAAGGCCGGACCGCACAAGATCGCGGGCATCGGCGCGAACTTCATCCCCGAGGTCCTCGACCAGTCCGTCATCGACGAGGTGTTCGACGTCGAGCTCGACGACGCTCTGCGTGTGGCGCGGGCGCTCGCGACCGACGAGGGCATCCTCGCCGGCATCTCGTCCGGGGCGATCATCCACGCCGCGCTCGAGATCGCCGCACGACCCGAGAACGCCGGCAAGCGCGTCGTCGCGATCGTCTGCGACACCGGGGAGCGCTACCTGTCGACGGTGCTCTTCGAGGGACTCACTGCGTGAGTCGTCCCGTCCGACGAGGCGTGCTGCGGACGGTCCGGGAGGACCTGGCCGCAGCACGCCGCGGCGACCCCGCCGCCCGTGGTGACCTCGAGAACGCGATCGTCTACTCCGGGCTGCACGCCATCTGGACCTACCGCGTGACGCACCGGCTCTGGCTCGCCAGGGGCCTGCCCGGATCGCGGTTCGTCGCGCGGGTCATCGGCCAGGCAGCGCGATCGGTGACGGGCATCGAGATCCACCCCGGCGCCCGCATCGGCCGACGGTTCTTCATCGACCACGGCATGGGCGTCGTGATCGGCGAGACCGCGGTGATCGGAGACGACGTCGTGCTGTTCCACGGGGTGACCCTGGGCGGGCGCGGCGGCGACCACGGCCCAGGAGCCCGACGGCACCCGGTGGTCGGCGACCGCGTCGTGCTCGGCGCGGGATCGTCCCTGATCGGGGCGATCAGCATCGGGCAGGACTCCGTCGTGGGTGCGAACACCGTGGTG
The DNA here is from genome assembly GCF_003752545.1 of Curtobacterium sp. PhB172. Lineage (NCBI taxonomy): Bacteria > Bacillati > Actinomycetota > Actinomycetes > Micrococcales > Microbacteriaceae > Curtobacterium > Curtobacterium sp. PhB172. Next base: position 420,416 of record NZ_RKIF01000008.1, on the reverse strand, counting down.
ACGAAGGACGTCCCCGTGGGGTCGGTCGTCGCCGGGGTCGCCGGGACCGCCCGCCCGAGGTCCGGGCACGAGGGCGTCCCGACGCTCTGACGGGTGCGCGCCGCTGCAGTTGTTGGTGTTGCGAGACGCCGGTGTGTTCGTGAGACGCCGGTGTGTGTTACGAGACGCCGGTGTGTTCGCGAGACGCCGCCCAGCCGCTCAGACGCCGCCAGAGGTGGCGGCGTCCCAGCGGGATGGCGGCGTCTCGCGCGGACGCCGGCGTCTCAGCGAGCCGCCGCAAGCCGCAGCCGCTCAGCTCTTCTCGCAGGCGATGCCGTCCTTGTCGCGGTCGAGTTTCGCGTTCGCCTTGTACAGGGCGTCGTCCTTCTTCACCGTGCCCTTGAGCGCACGGGTCGTGGTCTTGCCGCCGGAGACGACCTTGTTCTGCGTGACGGACTTCTTCGCGATGCCGCCCGAGTACACCTTCTGCACCGCGGTGCAGTTGGCGTAGGTCTTCGGGGCGGCTTGCGCGGTGGAGGCACCACCGACGACGACGGTGGTGGCGAGGACTGCGGTGGCGGCGGCGATGCCGAGGGTACGGATGATGCGCACGGGTTCCCCCTGGAACAGGTGTGTGGTCGCCGGGGCGACCGCCGCGTCGGGTACGCGGCGAGCTGATCCTACGATGTGAACGACGCTCATGACATGCCCCCGAACAGGTCCGGTCCGCGAGCCGCGGTGTCGGGCGTCTGGGGCATGCTGGGTGCATGGACGGCGCGCAGTTGCACGAGATCGCGAGTCGCACCGCGATGGGCCTGCCCGCGGTGTTCGAGACCGAGCCCTTCGGCGAGGGCGCCCTGGTCTACAAGGTCGTCGACAAGATGTTCGTGATGACGAGCGAGCTCCGTGGTGTGCCGATCGTCAACCTGAAGTGCGCGCCGCCGCACGGGGCAGCACTCGTCCGCGACCACGCCGAGATCACACCGGGGTGGCACATGAACAAGCGGCACTGGATCACGCTCGCTCCCGGTGACGGCATCGACGAGACCCTGGTCGAGGACCTCGTCGCGAACGCCTACGACCTGGTCGTCGCCGGGTTGCCCCGAGCGAAGCGGCCCCTCGACCCGACGCGCGGCGACTGATCAGGAGCTGGCGGCTGCCGAGGAGCTGGCGGCTGCCGAGGACCGGGCGAGGACCTTCGACACGTCGCGGACGACCTTCGGCGCGAGTCGCTCCCCGGACTCGAGCACCGCACGGGCACGCTCGGGGGTGAGCCCCGCGAAGACCTCGCCGATCGTCACGCCGTGCTCCGGCCGGTACGTCACGACGACCGGGTCGCCTGCTGCCACCGGGCCGGACTTCACGACCCGCAGGTACGCGCCCGGACGGCCTTCCTCGGTGAACCGCCGGACCCACTTGTCGACGCCCATCCGGCGCGCGAACGTGCCGCACGGGATCCGGGGGATCGTCACCTCGAGTTCCAGTGTCTCGCCGATGCGCCACCGCTCGCCCGTCACGGCCCCGGTGACGTCGACACCCGTCGTCCGCAGGTTCTCGCCGAACAGGCCCGGGGGGATCTCGCGCTCCAGCGACGCGGCGAAGTACGCGGCGTCCTCGTCGGCGTAGGCGTACACGGCCTGGTCCTCGCCGCCGTGGTGCTTCCGGTCGGCCTGGACGTCGGCGTACAGCCCGAGCGGTCGGACCCGGACCTTGCCGTCGACCGGACGCTTGTCGATGGCGGTGACGCCGATCGTGCCGGAGTCGGGCAGCAGGCGGTCGACGCGGCAGACGGCGGTGACGAGCGACATGTCTCCACTCTGGCGCAAGTGTGACGACAAGTGTGACGATCCGCCGTCCTCGCGCGTCCCATCAGCGACCGACCTCGTTCCCAGCCCCGACCAGTAGAAGGAAAGCGTGCACCACCAGTCCCTCGCCGAGCTCGACGACGCGGTCCTCGCCGGCCGGTCGTCCGATGGCGACGTCCGGGCCTTCGAGGTCCTGATCCGCCGCTACACACCGCTCCTGCGCGCTTACGCCCGTCGGACCCTGGGATCGACCGACGAACTCGACGACGTCGTGCAGGAGACCTTCATCACCGCGTGGGACCGCCTGGACCGGCTCGAGGACCACGCCAAGGTGAAGTCCTGGCTGATGCGGATCCTCAGCCGGAAGTGCCTGGACCGCATCCGGGCCCGCCGGTTCCACGACGACGTCACCGAACTCGAGGTCGCCGCACCCGCCGACGACGCTCCCGACCGGGTCGCCGAGGCCCGCTCGCGCGAGGAAGCGGCGGAGACGGCGCTCGCCGAACTGCCCGAAGCCCAACGACGCTGCTGGATCATGAAGGAGGTGCTCGAGTACAGCTACGACGACATCGCCGCAGAACTCGACCTGCCTCCCTCGACGGTCCGCGGACTCCTGTCCCGAGCGAGGAAGAACATGATCCGACTCATGGAGGGATGGCGATGAGCGACCTCGACGCACTCGAACTCGACGACCTCGACGGCCACTCCATCGACGAGCTCGCCGACTACCTGGACGCCGGCATGCAGCCGCCGGACCCCACCATCGACGGCTCACCCGCGTGCCAGAACGCCCTCGCGGCGATCCTGCGCGTGCGGCACGCGTCGCTCGGGTCCCTCGAGGCCGCCGCCCGCGACGAAGCCCCGGCCGACGAGTCGTGGATCGGCGGCGTGCTCGCCAACATCTCGCTGGAGTCCCGCTCCGGACGGGACGTCCCGCTCCGCGCGCAGTCCGAGTCGGAGCGCCCGGTGATGACCGAGGGAGCGATCCGGTCGCTCATCCGCCGGACCGGCGACGGTGTTCCCGGCGTCCTCGTCGCCCGGTGCCGGCTCGACGGCGACGTCACCGAACTCGCCGCACCGGTCCGCGTGGTCGTCGAGGTCGCGATCATGTCCGGCCCGTCGATCGTCGCGACGGCGGACCTGGTCCGCACCGGGGTCGCCCAGGCGCTGGCCGAGCAGACCGATCTGGTCGTCGAGTCGATCGACGTGGTGGTCCGCGACCTGCTCGAACCGCAGCCCGACAACACCGACGACCCGAACACCGACACCGACACCGAGGGGACCCGATGAGCACCACCGACGACACCCTCGCCGTGGTCGAACAGGCCGTGGTCGACGTCCCCGGCGTCACCGACCTCTACCGCGCCCGCCCGACCGTGGCCAGCACCGTCAGTGCCGTCCGCGGCATGGCGTCCAGCACCACCCCCGCACGCATCGTGGTCGACGACGGCGTCCTGCGGGTCGTCATCGGCACCGACGGACACCGCCCCGCGCCCGAGGTCGCCCGCGCCGTGCACGACGTCGCCCTGACGACGGCGTCAGCGCACGGCCTGGCGCTCACGCGGGTCGACGTGCGGGTCGCGCGGGTGGGGTGAACCCGGCTCGTCAACGCGACACAGTCCCGTCACCGTGCACGGACCGTCCCGCTGAAGGGACACAGTCCCATCACCGTGCACGGACCGTCCCGCTGAAGCGACAGAATCCCGTGAACAGTTCGCGGGGCCCTGTCGCTTCGGCGATGACGGACGGGAGGCCCGTGGCGGCGCCGTCACGGGCCTCCCGTCCGATCACCGGTCGCGGTTCGTCACCGGATGCGGCGCGTCCCCGGCCGCCGCTCGGCGACCTCGAGCACCACGACGGTCGCGGCGACGAGCAGTGCAGTCGCGACGAGGGAGACGTCGGGCACCGCGATCGTCGCGAGGATCGCAACGGCGAGCACGACGACGATCGCGTTCCACCCGGCGGACAGCGACGGCCGGAGTGCGAGCGCCCAGATGGCGAGCACGAACAACGCGACCGGGACGGCCACGGTCGCAGCGACCGTGGCGTGCGACAGTTCGGCCTCGCCGGCGTCCGCACTGACCGCGACCTCGATCCCGGCCGGCAGCGCACCCGCGGCGGCGAAGACGAAGTAGTGGCCGTAGCCGAACACGAGCGCACTCGGCAGGTTCCGGATGTGGTCGTGCTGCTCGCGCGAGAAGTAGATCCACCAGAGTCCGGCGACGATGACGAGCCCGGCCGCGGCCAGCACCAGCAGCGACGCGAGGTGGTCGGCCTGGGCGATGCCGTTGATGACCGCGTTCGCCGAGGCGACGAGTCCTTCGCCCAGCACGATGAGGGTGAACAGCGCGTACCGCTCGGCGATGTGGTGCGTGTGCCACGGCGTCGTCTCGCCCGTGCCCTCGGCGATCGGCGGGACGAGGACCTCGAGCAGGACGAGGACGGGGAACGCCCACGCCGTCGATCCCTGCGGCAGCGCGAGCATGCCGACCCAGAGCGCCTGCACGACGACGATGCCCACGGCGTAGCGGAGTGCGGTGCGGCGGTACCGCGAGGACGACACGGCGACGCGGAGCCACTGCGCCACCATCGCCAGGCGCATCACCACGTAGCCGATCACCGGGACCGTGAAGTCCCCTTCGGTCATGGCGGCGTGCACCCCGGCGGCGAGCACGAGCACGCCGGCCATCTGCACGAACGTCGTGACGCGGTACAGCCAGTCGTCGGTGTCGAACGAGGTCGCGAACCAGCTGAAGTTCAGCCACGCCCACCAGATGGCGAAGAACACCATGGCGTACGCCACCACCGCGGAACTGACGTGCCCCTCGGTCTCGATCTCGTGCAGGTTGGTGGCGGCGAAGCCCACCGCGACGACGAACACCAGGTCGAACAGCAGTTCCAGGGGGCTCGCGGCTCGGTGTCCCTCGGCGGGGTCGCGGGGCGCCATCCGGCGCAGTCCGATCGTCGTCACCCGGCATGCCTACAGGACGAACGGCCCCGGGCGGTACCCGGGGCCGTTCGACGTGCAGGTGCGTGGGCCAGCAGGCGGCCGGCCCGCGCCGCTCAGTAGAAGTTGCTCGCCTGCGAGTGCGCCCACGCCGAGCACGGGGTGCCGTACGCGGCGCTGATGTACTGCAGGCCCCACTTGATCTGGGTCGTGGCGTTGGTCTGCCAGTCGGAGCCGATGGTCGCCATCTTCGAACCGGGCAGCGCCTGCGGGATGCCGGTCGCCCCGCCGTTGGCGTTGACGGCCTGGTAGTCCCAGCCGGACTCCTTGGTCCACAGGTTGTCGAGGCACTGGAACTGGTCGGAGCCCCAGCCGTACTCGGAGGACGCCAGCGAGGTCGCCGTCGCCTTGGCGCCTGCGACGGTGTTGCCCGCCGCCAGCTTCCGGGCGGCCTCCGCTGCTGCTGCGGCGGCCCGCTTCTCGGCGGCGGCCTTCGCGACGGCGGCCACCTTCGCGTCGACGTCGCGCTTGTCCTGCGTGGCGCTGGCCTGCGCGACGTGCGCGGTCGACTCGACGGTCGACGAGATGCGCGTCGTGAGCGCGGCGCCGGACAGCTCCGGGTAGTCACTGAGCGCGTCGATGTGCTGCTCGAGCGAGGCCGTGTCGGTCTTGGCGTTCGCCGTCGTCATCACGGTCTTCGCGGTCGAGATGGTCGCCGCTGCCTGGGCACGGTCGAGGGCGGTGCCGCGCAGCGCGGGCTGGGCCGTCGCGGACGCGCTCGCGGTACCGGTCGGCATGCCGAGCGCTTCGCCGATGGCGGGCTGGGTGCCGATCGTGAGGGCACCGCCAGCGACGGCGAGGACCGCGGCGCCGCCGACGATCAACGTCGCACGGTGTCGGAGCGCACGGTGGCGGAGGGCGCGGCGCACGCGCCGGCTGGGGGAGTTCAGGGCCTCACGTCGGGTCGAGGCGGTGGTGGTGGGGAGGTCGGGGGTGTGTCCTGGCATCGGTTCCGGTGGTCGGGCGGTTCGTGGTGCGGGACTCCGGGCTGCGCGGCACGTCGGGGCCGGTGAGCGATGCTGCGCGCGTCGAGGTGCGCGGAGCATGGGGAGTCCGGCGAACCGGGGAGGACCGGACGGTGGTGTGGGGCCCGTCCGTCCGCCGCGACCGGCCCTGGGGAGGCCGCCGTCGGGCGAAGCCGACACGATGACTCGTCAGACTGGATGACGCGTCCAGGATCGCTGGCAGAACCGTCCGTCCACCCGTTGGTAACGGTTCGGTAACGGCCCGTTCAGACCTAGAACGTGTGAGGTTCCTGGGTGCGGTCGCCCTGGGCGACGCGTTCGAGGGCGTCGAGCGCTCCGGCGATCGCGGTGACGTCGGACTCACCGAGCTCGGCGATGAGCTCGGCGACGATCCCGGTGCGGTCCGAGCGTGCTCGTTCGACCGCGGCGATGCCCTCGTCGGTGGCCGAGACCATGAAGGCGCGGCCGTCCCGCGGGTCCGCCTCACGCTCGATGAAGCCGCGCTGTTCGAGCTCGGTCAGGATGCGGGTCATCGTGGGCTTCGTGACCACCTCGATCCGCGACAGGTCGCCTGGGCGCAGGGGTCCTTCGCGCTGGATGGTGGCGAGTGCGGACACGATCCCGTACCCGAGCGAGGCCGAGTCCGTCCGTGCTCGCCGGTTGATCCGTCCGACCGCCGCGGCCAGACGTGCGGCGACCTCGGTACGGTCCGTCGATCGAGGACTCATGTGCTGCTCCGGGTGGGCGATCGGGTGGTCGCCAGCGATGCTATCGGCTCGCCGGATCCGCAGTCTGGGAGCGTCGTGCGCGTCGGTCGCGGGTCCGGACGGGGTGTCCGGGAGGCCCGTGGAACGCGGACCGCCCGCCTCACGTGCGCGAGACGGGCGGGTTCCTGTACGGGGGTACAGCCGGACTCAGTGCTTCTCGCCCGGCAGCTGGTGGATCGCCTCGGTCGCGAGCTCGGCGGCGACGTTGTCCCCGGACTCGGTCGCGGTGCGCAGCCGACGGAAGTCCGCGGTCATCCGGTCCCAGTCGACGAGCTCGTCGAGGTTCGGCAGGCGCAGGCGGAACGCCAGGCCGTCCATGGTGTCGCGGCACACGCGCTGCAGGTTCTCGTTGCCGCACTCGGCGACGTAGAGCGCGAACACGTCGAGCGCATCGTGGTTGACCGCGGGGACGTCGTGCGACTCGAGCTCGGCGATCGTCTTGTCGATCTGCGTGAGGATCTTCTTCCGAGCGCCGGCACCGAGGCGGGGGACCGCCAGTCGGACGACTCCGCCGAACAGCACCCCGAGGGTCTGCATCGCCTCGATCACCTCGGTGGGCTGGGGTGTCGTGACGCGCGTGTACCGGTTCGGCGCCATCTCGATGAGGCCGGCGCGGGAGAGCTGGCTCAGCGCCTCGCGGATCGGCGTGCGGGAGACGCCGAGCCAGGCGATGAGCTCGTCGTCGTTGAGCCGCTCGCCGGGGACGAGCGTGCCGTCCATGATCGCGTCGTGGATCTTGTGCCGGACGGTGTCGCGGAGCAGCTGGTGCTCGGTCGGGGCGCTGCGGGGGACCGGCATGCGTTCTCCTTCGATCGGGGCGCGGTCAGTGCACGCGCACCGATCAACGTACCTGATATGAGACCGGCGTTCCGCTCGGCTCAGCGCGTGTCACCGGGCGGTCGAGGTCGTCCTGGGCAGCATCGTCCGTGGCGTGGTCGCTCACCGCACGACCCCGCCCCAGGCGTACCGCACCGTGGTGCCGTCGACGACGAGCAGCGAGTCGGGTGCCCGGTCGAACAGTCCCGGCATGCCGACGGCGTCGGGCAGGTCCCCCTCGAGCCGGTCGAGGTGCGCGGCCCGCACGGTCAGCGGCGGGTGCTGTCGCTGCCAGAACAGCGTCTGGGCCAGGTACCGGGCGTGGATGCCGGCGCGGGTGGTGAGTTCGGCGGCCAGTGGCGTGTCGACGACGTCACCGGCGGTGACCCGGATCGAGGCCGCGTGCCGGGTTCGATCCGTGCCCGAGGGGCGTTCCTGCCGCAGCGACCGCGCCCAGCGCACCGGGTGCAGTGCACGTGCGGGGTGCCGGACCGACCGGTGCGCGACGACCTCGCCGCGGCGGCGCGACCGGGCGTGCGCGAAGGTGTACGGCACGCCGAGCAGCGCGTGTGCGGCCACGATCGCCGGCACGTTCGCGGTGTCCACGGTGCGGTACGCGACCCCGCGCCGGCCCTGGTCGTCCACGGTCAGGACCTCGATGGTGACCTCGGTCATGCGCCCGAGGCGGCCGGCGGAGGGGAACGGTGGCACCCGCGTCTCGTGGAAGACGTAGGCCGTCAGTCCCACCCAGGCGCTGCCGTCGACCACGTCGGGGCGCGTCCCCCGTGGGACGAGTCGCGCCAGCGGCCCCGGGTCGTGCCGCCAGTGCGCGAAGACGACGTCGTCCCACGCGTGCTGGGTCACCGGCCGGTGCAGCAGCGGTGCGGCCGCACGGGTCCAGGACGGCTGGCTCACCGCTTCGGTGCGTGCCGACCGACGCGCACGGCCCACAGGACGAGCGGGGCCTGCAGCGGGAGTCGGAGTACGGAGACCAACCGCATCGCCCGGGTCGAGCGCGGGCTGTCGAGCAGGTCGTTCGCCATCTTCACGTTCGCGGGGAAGACCGCGGCGAACAGGGCAGCTGCAGCCCACCCCGAGGCCCGGCGAGTGGCCGGGAACGCGAGTCCGGCGGCGATGCCGAGTTCGGCAACGCCGGACGCGACCGTCGTCAGCCGCGGTGGCAGTGTGTCCGGCACGATCCGGTCGTAGTGGCGCGGCTGCAGGAAGTGGGTGACGCCGGCCCCGCCGAGCAGCACCGCGAGCAGTGTGGCAGTCCGGGTGGCTCGTCTGATCCGCTCACGTCGTCGCATGCCCCCATCGTGCTCGCCCGTCCTCGGAATCAGGTCAGTGCGGTCGCGACGAGGTCGAGGACCGCCGCCGCCACCTCGGCCTTCGTGCCCGACGTCTCGCGGACCACCTCGCCGCCCGGCACCAGGACCTCGATCGCGTTCTCCTCGCGCTCGAACCCGGCCGACCAGCCGACGTGGTTCACGACGAGCAGGTCGGCGGGCTTGCGGGCGATCTTCGCGCGGCCGAGTGCGATGCGGGCGTCGCGGTCGGCTTCGGTCTCGGCGGCGAACCCGACGATGACCTGCCCGGTGCGCCGCGCCGCCACCAGGTCGGCGAGCACGTCGGGGTTCCGTACCAGCTCGAGCGTCATCCGCTCGCCCTGGGCGTCCTTCTTGAGCTTCTCGGCGAGGACCTCGGCCGGCCGGTAGTCGGCGACGGCAGCGGTCATCACGACGACGTCGGCATCGACCGCCGCGGCGTGCACGGCCTCGGCGAGCTCGAGCGCAGACCCCACCGGCACGACGGTCGCGTCGATGCCCGCGGTCAGGCCGGCCTCGACGTTCGCGGCGACGACGGTGACGACGGCACCGCGCGCTGCGGCGTCCGCGGCGATCGCCAGGCCCTGCCGACCGCTCGACCGGTTGCCGACGAAGCGCACCGGGTCGAACGGCTCGCGGGTGCCGCCCGCGCTGACGACCACGCGGACGCCGGAGAGGTCGCCCTGCTCGCCGCGGGCCCCGGCGCCGGACTGCGTCCCCGCGTCGGTGCCGGCGCGACGCCCTGCCGCCGCACCGGCCGGGCCGTCCAGCACGGCGAGCGCGGCGGCGACGATGTCCTCGGGTTCCGCCATCCGGCCGATGCCGGCGTCGTCGCCCGTCAGTGCGCCGACCACCGGTCCGACCAGGTGCACGCCCCGCTCGCGCAGGACGGCGACGTTGGTCCGGGTCGCGGGGTGCTCCCACATCTGCGGGTGCATCGCCGGCGCGACGACGACCGGGGCGTCGGTGGCGAGCAGCGTCGTGCCGAGCAGGTCGCTCGCCAGGCCGTTCGCCATCCGTGCCAGGGAGTCCGCGGTCGCCGGGGCCACCACGACCAGGTCCGCGCGACGGCCGAGGGCGACGTGGCGGACCTCGGACACGTCGTCCCAGACGCTCGTGGTGACGGGGTTGCGGCTGAGCGCCTCGAGCGTCGGCAGCCCGACGAAGCGCAGCGCCCCCTCGGTCGGGACGACGTGCACCTCGTGCCCGCGCTTGACGAGGTCGCGGACCACGCCGACGGCCTTGTAGGCGGCGATGCCCCCGGTGATCCCCACGATGACGGTCAGGGTGCGCTCTGCTGCTGCGTTCACGCCGCTCACGCTACCGGGGGCACGTGCGAGGATCGACGGCATGTGCACCGTCGTCGTCCGCGTCGACCCCGGGTCCGCGTGGCCCGTCACCGTGCTCGCCCTGCGGGACGAGTCACCCGAGCGTCCGTGGGACCCGCCTGCTGCGTGGTGGCCCGATCGCGATCCCGGGGTCCGCGGTGTGCGCGACCGTGCTGCCGGCGGTGCGTGGCTCGCCGCCTCGGACCGCGCCGGACTGGCGGTCGTGCTCAACCGCGGCGAACCGGTGCCGAGTGTCGACGGCACGTGGACGACCCGCGGCGTGGTACCGGTCGACGCCGTCGCCGACGACCTGTTGCCCGGACACGACGGCACCCTGCCGACCACCCGCGCGTTCAACCTGGTGCGGGCGACCGCCGACGGCGCCGCGGTCCTGACCTGGGACGGCACACGGGTCCGCACGACCGAGCTCGGCCCCGGCGTGCACATGGTGACGCACGGCGAACCGGACGACCCGGCGGCACCGCGCATCGGCCGGTGGCTCGAGGCCTTCCGTGCCGCGGACGCCCCGGTCGGGCCACCGGTGCTCGGGCCTTTCGACGAACTCCGGACGGTGGACGCGGGCGACGACGCCGGAGACGGGTGGGGCGGCTGGTTCGGTGTCCTGGCCGAGTCTGCTGCGCTGCCGAGCGATCACCCCGACGCGATCCTCCGCGACGCGCACGAGGCCGAGGGGCACATGACGACGCTGTCGATCGTCGCCGCCGCGATCGGCCCGGACCGCACGGTCCTGCAGCACGCCCGCCTGACCGAACCCGGACGGCTGGACGGGTCGGTGGAGCTGCACCGCGCCTGACGCCGGCGTCCCGGGATGACGCCGGCGTGCAGCGTGAGACGCCGGCGTGCAGCGCGAGACGCCGGCGTACTCGTTCGACGCCGCCCTGTCCACGAGACGCCTCCAGATTCGGCGGCGTTTCGTGGAGCTGGGGGCGTTTTGGCGAGACGCCGGCGTCTTCGCGAGCCGGAGGCGAGGTCGCCGTCCTCGTCCTCGTCCAGAGGGGGCGGCCGCGTCGGACCGCAGCGCCCCGCACCGTGCGAGCCGCGCCCCGCGCTCAGAGGGGCGGACGTGTCCCGGTGAGGTCCTCGGCGACGGCCCAGAGCGAGCGGGCGAGGTCGGCGCTCCGTGCCGACCCGGGGATCGAGACGGCGGTCGTCGGTCCGGTCAGGCCGAAGGGGCCAGCCGGGCCGTAGTAGGCGCCGCCGACCGCGTTCGGGCCGACCGCGGCGTAGAGCAGCGGCTCGGTGCCCTGCTCGACCGCCTGGGTGAAGGGGAGCGCGCGGTTGCTGGGCCGCACCGGCTTGGCGCGTCCGAGCGAGCGCCCGGCCGACTGCAGGTTCGTGCGGGTGTAGCCGGGGTGCGCCGCGGTGCTGACGACGGGGACGTCCGCCTCGACGGTCAGTCGGTGCAGGTGCAGCGCGAGGAGCAGGTCGGCGAGCTTGGACTGGCCGTAGGCACGCCAGCCGTTGTACCCGCGTTCCCACTGCAGGTCGCCGAAGCGGATCCGGCCGGGGATCGCGGCGAGGCTCGACATCGTCGTGACCCGCGGTGCCTCAGCGCGCAGCAGCGACGGCAGCAACAGGTTGGTCAGCGCGAACGGGCCGAGGAAGTTCGTGCCGAACTGCAGCTCGAACCCGTCGACCGTCTCGAAGCGCTTCGGCGGCGCCATGACCCCGGCGTTGTTCACCAGGACGTCGATCGGGCGGTCCTCGCCGACGATGCCGTCGGCGAAGCGGCGCACGCTCGCCAGGTCCGCGAGGTCGAGTTCGCGCACCTCGACGTCGGCGTTCGGGTGGGCTGCGCGGATCTCGGCCGCGGCGGCATCGCCCTTCGCGGTCGTGCGCACGGCGAGCACGACGCTCGCGCCGGCGGCCGCGAGACGGGTCGCGGCTTCCTTCCCGGTGCCACTGTTGGAGCCGGTGACGACGATCCTGCGTCCGGTCTGGTCAGGGAGCTTCGGCATGCGGGCGACCGTACACGCGGGCGCTGGCCGTGCCGGACCGCCGGCCTGGCCCTGCCGGCCCGATCGTGGTAGTTTGATGCAAACGCATGGAAGTGCGACCAGGAGGAACCATGAGCAACGCATTCGGCACCGATCGCCCTTCGGACGTCCCGCCGCCCGCACCCGAGCGGATCGGACCCGTGGAGCTCGGCATCGACACCTTCGGCGACGTCACCGAACTCGCCGACGGCAGTCTCAAGTCCGACGCGCAGAGCATCCGCGACGTCGTCGCCCAGGCCGTCCTCGCCGACCAGGTCGGCATCGACTTCATCGGCGTCGGTGAGCACCACCGCGCCGACTTCGTGGTGAGCGCACCCGAGGTCGTCCTCGCCGCGATCGCCGCCTCGACCTCCCGCATCCGGATGGGCTCCGCCGTCACGGTGCTGTCGTCCGACGACCCCGTGCGTGTCTACGAGCGCTTCGCCACCGTCGACGCGATCTCGGACGGCCGTGCCGAGGTCATCCTCGGGCGCGGTTCCTTCACCGAGTCGTTCCCGCTGTTCGGCCACGAGCTCTCCGACTACGAGGTCCTGTTCGAGGAGAAGCTGCAGCTCTGGGCGGCCCTGCGCGGCGGCGACGCCGTCACCTGGTCCGGCACGAAGCGCGCGAGCCTGGTCGACCAGGACGTCTTCCCGAAGCTCGAGCACGGCGCCATCCCCACCTGGATCGGCGTCGGCGGTTCCCCGCAGTCGGTCATCCGTGCGGCGTCCTACGGCCTGCCGCTCTTCCTCGCCATCATCGGCGGGCAGCCGGCGCAGTTCGCCCCGTTCTCGCGGCTGTACCGTCAGGCGCTCGCCCAGCTCGACCTGCCGCAGCAGCCCATCGCGATGCACTCGCCGGGCTTCGTCGCGGCGACCGACGAGGAAGCCGCCGAGCGCTACTGGCCGTACCACAAGGCCGTCACCGACCAGCTCGGCCGGGAGCGCGGCTGGCCGCCCCTCGACGTCGCCGGGTACCACGCGGGCCTGTCCGCCGGTGGCTCGCTGTACGTCGGGTCGCCGGAGGCCGTGGCGCGGAAGATCGCCCGGAACATGCGGATCCTCGGCGCCTCGCGGTTCGACATGCGGTACGCGACCGGTCGCCTCCCGCACGAGGACATGCTGCGGTCCATCGAGCTCTACGGCACCCGGGTCGCGCCGCGCGTGCGCGAGCTGCTCGCCGAGCCCGTCCCCGTCCCGTAGGCGATCACCCCGGCGCGCCTACCCCGCGAAAGCGACAGATCGCCGCGGAACGTTCGCGGCGATCTGTCGCTTTGGCGCACCTGTCGGCCGGGAGGCGCGGGTCGGCTCCGTCGGTCGGCCTCACGGGCGCGACGGGTACGGTCCACGGCATGCCGTCACGTCCCAGCACCCCTCCCGTCGAGCGCCGGTTCCGCGGCCGGATCATGGGCGTCGGCACCACGTCGGGCGTCCGGATCGTCGTCGGGATGTGGGACCGCTCGCCGTTCGGGGCGTTCACCGACGTGTTCCTCGAGCTACCCGACGGCACCAGTGTGCTGCTCGCGCCGGACGAGATAGTCGCCGCGTACGTCTCCGGTACCTACCGGTTCGACACGGTGTCCGTGGTCGACGTCCGGGCCCGACGGACGGCACGTGGCCTGGAGCTCGACGCCGGCGCGTTGCAGGTGTCGGTCGACGTCGGCACGATCTCCCCGCTCGGCCGGGTGCTGCGCGTGGTCCCGAAGCCGATCGCCCGCGACCCGCGGTGGCTCGCCGCGATCGACCCGATCGCCCGGCTCGTCGCTCCCGGATCCGGCACCGCCGGCTCGGCGGGGAACGGCCGCCGCGAGTACTACGGCGTGACCGGGGCGCACGACGTCACCGGAGTGCGCGGGACCTGGGCGGGGGAGCCCCTCGGTACCCTGGCGCCGCTCGACCCGCCCGTGGCGTTCGGCTTCGCGTCGATGCCGCGTGTGCCGCAGGTCGTCGACGTCGAGACCACGATCCGCGAGTCCGCCTGACGCGTTCCGTCCGGGTGCACCTTCCGACGATCCACCACCGGATCGACTCGTGGAGTGTCGCTCGTTGCGCATGCATCCGGTGTGTGTGCATGTTCCGACGATGCACGCGGTGATCGTCTGGTGGAGTGCCGCTGTGTGCGGACGCATGGAGTGCGCCGGACCGGGTGCGGGCACTGCGGACCGGCCACCTGCGTGGCCGGACGTGTCCGGGGGAGTCGGCACGGTCCTCCCGGTCGGGGTGGTGCTGCCGTGTGCCGGACGCGCCCAGCGTCGAGGGGCACACTGGCGGGAACGGTACGGCCCCGCCGGACCCGCGGTCGAACGTCGGGACGGGTGGGGCGCACGACGCAAAGGAGCATCATGACCGACACGCAGACCGACCAGCGCGCCGCCATCTCGGACATCGTCCACGGCGCCCACACGGCCCTGTTGACGACGGTGAGCGAGGATGGCCAGCTGCACGCCCGGCCCCTCGCAGTGCAGGACAAGGCGTTCAACGGGACCCTCCGCTTCCTGGTGCAGGACGGCAGCGAGAAGGTCGACGACATCGCCAGGAACCCGCACGTCAACGTCTCCATCGAGTCGCAGGGCGGCTACCTGTCCATCGCCGGCACCGCCACGGTGACGCAGGACAGCGCCGTGATCGACGAGCTGTGGTCGCCGTTCGCCGAGGCCTGGTTCCCGGACGGCCGCGACGACCCCTCGATCCGACTCCTCACCGTGTCGGGCGACTCGGTCGAGTACTGGACGCAGGACACCGGCCCGGTCGGCAGCCTCGTGCAGACGCTCAAGGCCGCACTCGGCAAGCAGAGCCAGCCGGACACCGGGGACCACGGGACCGTCGAGCTCTAGGGGCGGGCGGGGCGGGGCGGGCTCGGCTCGATCCGACTCCGAACGACGGGACCGATGTCGTACGACGTCGATTCCGTCGTTCCACGTCGGAGCTGCCGTCGTGCCGATGCCGATGCCGATGCCGATGCCGGAGCCGCCGACCTCGCCGTCGTCGCTACGGGGGCCCGAGCAGCCAGAGCACCGCGACGAGCACCGGCTGCCCGGCCAGCGCCGCGGTGACGAAGGTCCACCGCATCCACGGCTTCGCGACGAGCTCCGGCGAGCCGAACAACGGCGCCAGGGGCATGAGCAGCCGCGGGGTCGAGGCCATCGGCAGCGACACCGCGAAGATGTAGAGCGCGTAGGCGGCCGAGTACAGCACGGTCGTCGACCCGAGCCGCTTCGTCGACCGGCGGAGCAGCCAGATCGGGAACCCGACGAGCAGGAACACCACGATCAGGATCCCGCCGACGCCGAGCCAGCGCCCGGCGATGAGGAACCACGGTGACAGTGGCACGAAGTCCACGCGGCCGATGAAGTTCACCCACCACGACATCTCGGTCTCGAGGTAGGCGTTCGGCGTGCCGGTGACGTGCGACGCGATGACCGGCCACGCGAGGCCCGCCGCCACCATCACGGCACCGGCGGCCACGACCTGCACCTGCTCGCGGAGCGGGAAGGTGTCGAGCACCCGCCCGGTCTCACGGCGAGCCCGGACCCACCGCACCAGGGCGATGACCCCGAGCACGAGCGGGACGGCCAATGCACCCGGACGGGTGAAGGCAGCAGCGACCCCGAGCACGGTGAGCAGCCCGTACCGGCGACGCTCCAGGGCGAGCAGTGCGCCGAACGTGAGCGCGAGGAACATGCTCTCCGCGTACCCGACCTGCAACAGGAACGACAGCGGCCCGCACGTGAAGAAGAACACCGCCCACATCGCGGCGGCGTTGCCTGCACGGTCACGGACCAGGCGGTGCAGCAGGTAGGTCGCCAGCAGCCCGGCCAGCACGGAGATGAGCGGGGCACCGACGGTGAACGGCAGCCCGGTCGAGGCGGTGAGCATCCGGATCGTGAACGGGAACGCCGGCAGGAAGGCCCAGGCGTTCTGCGCTACGTTGCCGACGGCGTCGAGCGGCAGCACGTCGGGGTACCCGTGCAGCGAGATCTGCTCGTAGTACTGGCCGTCCCAGGCGGTGAGGAACGCCGTGAAGCCGTGCCCGTTGCCCCAGATGGCGTTGTCCGGCATCGCCCGTCCGATGAGCGGGTACGCCAGCGCCAGCCACAGCGTCGACACGATCCGGCCGCCGGTCCAGACGAGCAGCACGGCCGCCCACGCCGGCAGGGAGGTGACGGTGTCGAGTGCGCGACGCCGTCCGGTCGAGGCGGTCCCGGTGACCGCGCCGTCGAGCCGGCTCATGCGCGTGCTCGGCGCGAGCCCGTGCGCGCTCGGCGGCGTTCGGGCAGGGAGGACGGCACCCGGCCAGGGTAGTCGCCCTCCACCTGGGTGGTCGGTGCGGCACCCCGGACGGGAGGCCCGACTCGCGTTCTGCAATGCGGAATGCGCTGGTCGGGTGGTCGGCCCCACCGCGTGGCGTCCGCCTAGCCTGGAGTCTCCGCCGACGACCGACGAACCACAGGAGCAACCGTGCCGAACCCCACCGCGCCGAAGACCGCCATCGTGACCGACGACGCCCCGAAGCCCGCCGGGCCCTACAGCCAGGGCATCGTCGCCAACGGCTTCATCTACACCGCCGGGTTCGGCCCGCAGGACCCCGCCACGGGTGCGATCGCCGACGACGTGGCCGGTCAGACCGCGCAGGTGCTGGCCAACGTCGCAGCGGTGCTGGCCGAGCACGGCGCCACCCTCGACGACGTCGTGAAGTCCACGGTGCACCTCGAGCACTCCGACCGCGACTTCCCGGCCTTCAACGAGGAGTACGCGAAGCACTTCTCGCAGCCGTACCCGGTCCGCACCACCGTGCAGTCGCACCTGGCGAACATCCTGGTCGAGATCGACGTCGTGGCGGTGCTGCCGAGCGCTTCGTGACGTCGGGACAGGCTGTGTGAAGCCTCACCGAGGGGCGTCGCCGTGCTGCGTCGCTGACCGTGCTGCGTCACCGGCCCGGCTGCTCCACCGGCCGTGCTGGGTCACCGCCCCCCCCGGTGCCCGCTGCTCCCTGCTCCCTGCTCCCTGCTCGTGGTCGATCCGGCCCGGGTGGCGACGCAGCCCGGCCCCGGGGGTCGCGTGCGTCAGGGCGCCCTCGGCCAGCACGGGGACCCCGGCGACGAGGACGTCGTCGATGCCCTCGGCCAGGCGCATCGGTTCGTCGTAGGACGACCGCGCCGTGATCCGATCGGGATGCACGACCACGAGGTCGGCGACCGCCCCGACGGCGACCGCGCCACGTCGACCGAGGCCGAGTCGCTCGACCGCAGTGGTGGACAGGTGCCGCGAGGCATCGAGCCACGTCAGCAGCCCCGTGCGGGCGAAGTCCTGCAGGTAGCGCGCGAACGTGCCGTACGCCCGCGGGTGCGGGTGTGTGCCCACGAAGATGCCGTCGGAACCTGCCGTGTGCCCGGGCAGCCGGAAAAGCGGCGCCAGGTCGTCGGCAGTCCGTGGACGGGGCACGCGCATCACGGCGGTGACCTGCAGTGCCGAGTCGACCAGGACGTCGAGGGCCAGGTCCACCGGATCCGTCCCGGTCGCCTCGGCGGCGTCGGCGAGGGTGCGGCCCTGCAGCGCGTGGAACTCGGCGGCGGGCACGTGCGACAGCGTGATCTGCTCCGCCCAGCCGGTGCCGAGGTCGGCGCGGGACAGCACGCGGTCGAGCACGGCCGCCCGGACCGCGGCACGACCGTCGTCGGCGATCGCGTGGGCGAGGTCCTCGGTACCGGGACGGGCGAGGGCCGCGGGCAGCAGCAGCATCGACAGTATCGTGCAGCCACGCGAGTACGGGTAGGCGTCGAACGACATCGGGGCGCCATCGGCCTCGAGCTCGGCCAGTGCCGTCACCGCGAGGTCGACGGGCGCGTGCAGGTGGGAGACGTGCGCGCGGACGCCCGACGAGCGGACGATGTCGGCGATCTCGTCGAGGCCGGCGCGGGCGTTCCCCTCGTAACCACCGCGCATGTGCGACACGTAGACGCCGTCGACGGCAGCGACCTCGGTGCAGAGCGCAGCGAGTTCTGCGGTGCCGGCGAACAGGCCGGGGACGTAGTCGAGCCCCGTCGCCAGGCCGACCGCACCGTCCACGAGGCCGTCGCGCACGAGCTCCCGCATCGCGGCCAGCTGCGCGCTGTCCGCCGGCCCCGGGTCGTCGCCCATGACCTGGTGCCGGACCGTGCCGGCGGGCACGAGCGTCGCGACGTTGATCGGGGTCGTTCCGTCGTAGGTCGTCAGCAGGCCGTCGACCCCACCACCGCGGTACGTCGGATGCGGGCCGTCGATGGCGGCGAAGTACGTGTCGGCGTACGAACCGTCACCCGGCGCTGGTCCGACGCCGTCCTGTCCGGTCACGATCGTGGTCACGCCCTGGCGCAGGAGCGCGAGCTGCACGCCTTCGTCGAACACGAGCGACCCGGCGTGCGAGTGTGCGTCCACGAAGCCCGGCAGCACCAGGCGTCCGTCGCAGTCGATCACGTGCGCGTCGGCAGGGGCGGCCAGGTCGGCACCGACGGCACGGATGACGGCGTCGGTGACGAGGACGTCGGCGCGCACCGGGGCCCCGTCCGCACCGAGTACCGACCCGCCGCGCAGCAGGACGACGCCGCTGGTGGACCGCTCGCCGGTGGGCTGCTCGGAGCCCGTCATGTGCTCGGGATCGCCGGTGGTCATCGGTCGAGCGCCGCGACGAGCCGGCCAGCCCGCTCCCGCAGGGCGTCGAGGTCGCCCGAGGTCAGGGCGTCGCCGACGAGCGGGGACCCGAGTCCGACGGCGACCGCACCGGCGGCCAGGTACTCCGGGGCGTCGTCGACCCCGATGCCCCCGGTCGGGATGACGTCGACGAAGTCGAGCGGTGCCAGGACCTGCTTCAGGAACGCGGGGCCGCCGAGCTGCGCCGCCGGGAAGACCTTCACCGCGCGGGCACCGAGCCGCCACGCGCGGACGATCTCCGTCGGGGTCGCTGCGCCGGGGTACCAGCCGAGGCCACGCTCGTGCGCGCGCTCGCCGAGTTCGGCGTCGAGGTGGGGACTGACGGCGAACGAGGCACCGGCCGCAGCGGCCTCGTCGAGCTGGCGGACGTCGAGCACCGTGCCGACGCCGATGGACGCCGCGGAACCGTACCGCTCGACCGCCCACGCGATGCCCTCGCGCCAATGCGGGGTGTTCGTGGTGATCTCGATCGCCGTCACGCCGGACTCGACCAGGGTGGCGATGACGTCCTCGACGTGGTCGCCGGTGCCGCCGCGGAGGATCGCGATCGCCGGACCGGCCTGGTGACGGTGCCGTGCGGCGGCGTCCTGTTCGGTGCTCGTGGTGTCGTTCGTCATGGTGCGCTTCCTCGAGTGGTGGTGTTCGGCGGACACGGTGTCGTCGGACGCGGTGTCAGCGGTCGACGTGGTCGTGCACGGTGTGGTCGGTGTCCGACGGATCCGGGGCGTGGTGCAAGGCGGCCGGGTCCGGGCGGCGCCAGTCGCTCTCGACGGTGCAGGCGAGGGCGCCGGCGTCGGCGGCCCGGTCGAGCGCCTCGGCGGCGTCCGCTCCGCCCAGGCTCGCCGCGAGCCAGCCCGCGACGAACGCGTCACCGGCACCGACCGGGTCGACGACGCGCACCGGGGTCGCGGGCCGACGCACGAACACGCCGTCGATCGACGCCACGGCGCCGCGGGAGCCGAGCTTCACGACCGCGCGGCCCCGTGCCAGCGCGGCGAGGTCGTGCGCGAGCGCTTCCTCGTCGTCGTCCTGGTCGTCGCGGCCGAGCACGAGCCGGGCTTCGTCGTCGCCGGCGAACACCACGGCGGACCGTGCTGCGACGGCCCGGTACCGGTCTCGTGCAGCGTCGGCGCCGATGAGCTTCGGCCGGTGGTTGACGTCGAACGACACCGGCACACCGGCGGCGGCCGCCCGGTCGAGCGCTGCGGTCACGGTGTCGTGTGCGGATTCGGAGAGTGCCAGGGTGATCCCGGTGACGTGCACGAGCGCAGCGGTCTCGACGACGCTGCCGGGCAGGTCCGTCGCGGCCAACGCCGAGCCGGCCGAACCACGGCGGTGGTACGTCACCCGGGTACGGCCGTCGAGCAGACGCTCCTTCATCATGATGCCGGTGGAGCGCTCGGCGTCGGGGACCGCGAGCACGTCGACGCCCTCGCCACCGATGTCGGCGGCCACCCGGTCGCCGGCGGGGTCCGTGCCGACCCGACCGATCCACGTGGCCGGAACCCCGGCGCGGACCAGGCCGATCGCGACGTTGCTCTCGGCTCCGCCGGTGTCCACCCGCATGTGCTCGAGGTCCGGCACCGCGCCGACGTCGCGCCCGGTCAGGAGCAGCATCGTCTCGCCGAACGTCAGCACCGAGCCGGTCACCGCGCACCCCGCGCGAGGGCGAGCTGCGCCGACGAGGACCCCAGCGCGACGGAGATCTCGTGGGCGGTCCGCACGACCCCGTCGCCGAGTTCGCGGACCGCCGCTGCGGGGAACCGCGAGGCCAGCCCGGAGATGCTCATCGCGCCGACCACCTGGTTCGCGTGGTCGAACACCGGGGCGGCGACGCACCGGATGTCGGGCTCGTTCTCGCGGTCGTCGATGCCGTACCCCCGTCCGTGCGTGCGGTCGACCTCGTGCCGCCAGCGGTCGTCGTCGGTGATGGTGTGCTCCGTCATGACCTGGGCCGGTTCGGCGAGCACCCGGTCGAGCAGCTCCGGTTCACCGAACGCGACGATCGCCTTGCCGGACGCCGTGTTCCGCATCGGCAGGCGGTTCCCGATCCGGGAGCCCATGCGGACGGTGCCGCGGGTCTCGACCTTGTCGACGTAGACGATGTCGGTGCCGTCCGGCACGACGAGGTGGCACGTCAGGCCGGTCTGCTCCGCCGTCCGACGCAGGAACGGCGCCGCGGCGGAGCGCAGGTCGATCCCCTCGAGGTAGCTCTGCCCGAGCAGCAGGGCGCCGAGGCCGAGCGTGAAGCCGGCGTCCGGGGTTCGGCGCAGCAGGTCGTTCTCGAGCATCGGGGCCGTCAGGCGGAGCACCGTCGACTTCGAGGCGCCGAGCTCGGCGGCCAGCACGGACAGGCTGACGGACACCGCGCCGCTGCGGGTCCGGTCGGCGATGCAGTCGAGCAGGCGGAGCCCGCGACGCAGGGACAGCGCGGCGTTCCGGGCAGGACCGTCGCCGTCCGTCGGCACCGGGGCCGCAGTGGTCGCGCGCATCAGAACCACGTCGCGATCGTCCGGAGCACGGTGTCGTCGTCGGCCAGGACGTGCACCTGCCGCCACTTGTCGAACACCGTGCAGGGGTGTGAGATGCCGAGGACGACGACGTCACCGGGCGTCAGCTCGGGGGCACCGTCCGCCAGCGCGAGGTAGCAGTGCTGGTCGTCGAGGCGGGTGACGGTGACCGCCCCGGGCGGCGGGACGATCTGTGGGTCGCCCGCCGGGCCTCCTGGCAGGGTCTGCCGCACCGACCGCACCACCGGCAGCCCTTCGTCGAAGGAGATGTCGCGCTTGCCCACGGCGACGAACGCGAGCCCGGGCTCCGGACAGGACGTCACGCGTCCCCAGACCTCGATCGCGGCGACGAGCGAGCCCTCGGCCGGGTGCCGGCCGAACGGCGTGCGCTCGGCGTAGAAGCCGTCGTCGTGGGTCAGGTACGCACCCGACCGCAGCAGCACGTCGAGGTCGTCGGTGCGGTGCGCCACCGCGTCCACGACGGCGTCGAACCAGGCGCTGCCGCCCATGCTGAGGAGTCCGCGACCGTCGACGAGCCCGCGGACGTCCTCGGCGACGTCGAGCACGCCGGCGACGTACTCGCGGGCAGCGTCGACGCCGGGCAGCCCGCCCTCGTACCCGGAGACACCGCGGAGCACGAGCCCGGCGTCGTGGGCGAGCAGCGCGAGGGCACGCGCGTCGTCGGGGGAGCGGACCCCGGTGCGCCCGCCCGGGAACCCGAGCTCGACCAGGACGTGCAGCTCGCCGGCGACGGTGCCCTGTGCGGCGACGGCGGCGGTGACGCCTGCGGCGGAGTCGACGTAGCAGAGGACGTCGGCGTCCGGGTCGACCGTGCCTCGGGACGCGAGCCAGGCGAGGCCGGCGGGGTCGAGGACCTCGTTCGCGACCAGGATCCGGTGGACGCCGTGCTCCCACGCGACCATCGCCTGCTGGACGGACGCGACCGTGACGCCCCACGCTCCGGCGTCGATCTGCCGCGCGGCGAGGTCGGGCGCCATGTGCGTCTTCATGTGCGGCGCGAACAGCAGCCCGTGGCGGTCGACGTAGGCCTGCATGACGGCGGTGTTGTTCGCCAGGGCGGACTCGCGCAGGGTCATCACGGGCAGGTGGGCGTGGTCGAGGACGTGGTGCGGAGTGCCCGTTGCCGGGTCCCAGGCGCCCTTCGTGGTCACGGTCCGGGTCGTCGTGTCGGCGTCGGTCATCGGTGAGCCTCCTGTCGTCGCGCAGCCTCCACGCTCGCGCTCGGCGGACCCGCAGGGCAACGCGCTGGTGCGCATCATTCTGCAATGCACAACACGATCGCGGAACCTCCTGACACGATCCCCCCACGACCCGGCACCGGGCATAGCCTTTGACGCGACATGGCGACGACGATGACGACACCCAGACGGCGGACGGGCAGCACGGCGGTCGCCGTGCTCGTGGCGGGGACCTTCTTCATGGAGCTCCTCGACGGCACGATCCTGGCGACGGCGGCGCCCGCGATGGGACGCGACCTCGGCGTCGACTCGGCCGCCGTCGGCGTCGCGATCACCGCGTACCTGGTCACCCTGGCGGTCTTCATCCCCGTGTCCGGCTGGCTCACCGACCGGATCGGGTCCCGCACCGTCTTCGCGGGCGCGATCGCGCTCTTCACGATCGCGTCGGCACTCTGCGCGATGTCGACCGGCCTCGTCGACCTGACGCTCTGGCGCATCCTGCAGGGGCTCGGCGGTGCGCTCATGGTGCCCGTCGGCCGCCTCGTGGTGCTCCGGAGCGCCGGCCGCGAGCAGCTCGTCACGGCGATCGCGATCCTCACCTGGCCCGCCCTGGCCGCGCCGATCATCGCCCCGTTCATCGGCGGCGTGCTCGTCGACACCCTGACGTGGCACTGGATCTTCCTGATCAACATCCCGCTCGGCGTCATCGCGTTCGTCGCCGCGCTCGTGCTCGTCCCGCAGGAGCGCGCCGCGCAGCGTGTGCCGTTCGACTGGTTCGGGTCGCTGCTCGCGTGCTTCGGCCTCGGGTCGCTCGTCGTGATGGCGTCGCTGCTCGCGCTCGACGTCATCCCGGTCCTGGCCGTCGTGGTGTCCGGTGTCGTCGGTGCCGTCTGCTGCTGGTTCGCGATCCGGCACTTCCGCCGGGCGCCGCACCCGATCATGGGGCTCGAGGCGTTCCGGCTCGAGACGTTCCGGGTGTCGCACGCCGGCGGCAGCCTGTTCCGCCTGGCGGTCTCCGCGGTGCCGTTCGTGCTCCCGCTGCTGTTCCAGGACGCCTGGGGCTGGAGCGCCGTGCTCGCCGGGTCCGCCGTGCTGTGGGTCTTCGTCGGCAACCTCGGCATCAAGCCGATGACGACGCCGTTCCTGCGCTGGTTCGGCTACCGCCCGGTGATCATCGTGTCGAGTGCGGTCGCGGCGCTGACCGTCGTCGCGATGGCGTTCATGACCGAGGCCACCCCGTTCTGGCTGCTCGCGGTCCTGCTCGTCGTCAGCGGCGCCGCCCGCTCCGTCGGCTTCACGGCGTACAACACCATCGCCTTCGCCGACGTCGAGCAGGCGGACATGACCCCGGCCAACACGCTCTCGTCGACGTTGCAGCAGACCGCCGCCGGGTTCGGCGTCGCCGTCGCCGCGGTCGTCATCCGCGCAGCCGGCGGGCTCGGTGGCGACGGCCCGTACACCGTCGCGTTCTGGGTGATCGCGGCGCTGCTCGCCGTCGCGTGCGTCGAGGGCATCCTGATGAGCCGCACAGCGGGGGACACCGTCCGCCCCGCCCGCCGGGTCCGCGCCTGACCCGGGCGGTTCCGCGCAGCCCACGACTGTCCGTTTCCGTCACGGTCACACGCGCGAAACCCGACAGGCGTTACAGTCTCAGCATCCGTTTGCGAACGCCGAGTACGGTTGCCGCGGCAGGGTGACCCGGACCACCCGGACAGGAAGGCAGCATGGCCGCGCCAGAACAGCAGAGCACGATCGCCACCGACGCAGGCGTGCCGCCCACTGCCCTCCGGGTCGTCAGCTACAACCTCCGCGAGCACACCGCGAACGGTGAACTCGCCGCCCTGGCCGAGGCCTCGGACGCCGACGTCCTCTGCGTGCAGGAGTGCGACAGCAACGACCTGGCCCCGTCGATCGGTGGGCTGTCGCTCGCCGCGTCGACCCGCACGAACCGCCTCGGACTCGCCATCTACAAGCGCGACGACCGCTTCGAGGTGCAGGACTTCAGCATCCACTCGCTGCAGAAGTCCCTGCACGACCGGGTCCTCGCACCCGCACACGAACGGCTCATCGCGATGCACCTGCGCGACACCGAGGCAGACGCCGAGGTCGTCGTCGCCTCGTTCCACGCCTCACCGCTGACCGCGACGAACTCGCTGCGTCGCAAGCAGATCGAGGCGGCCCACCAGTTCCTCCGCGAGCTCGCGAAGGACGTCCCCGCGGTCATGGTCGGCGACTTCAACTACCCCTGGTTCCAGACGAACCTGCGCCGCAAGATCGAGCAGGGCGGGTTCGCACTGTCGCTGTCCGACCAGCCGACGTACCTGCGCTACCGCAAGTTCACGGGCCACTTCGACTTCGCCACGAGCGTCGGGCTGCACATCGCCGGCGTCGAGACCCTGCCGGCGGGCATCTCCGACCACCGTCCGATCCTGGTGCGCGCACACTACGAGCACCCCGGAGCGACCGGCACGATCGAGACCGTGGAGTCCCCGGCCGCCTGACCCGCGCGCCCGCCCGCGCCCCGCGACCGCGACCGCGCCCGCCCGCGCCCCGCGCCGCTGCTCCCGAGGTTCCGAAATCTCGGCATCTCGGCGCTCGCAGCGGGCCTTCGTGGAACCTCGGCGGATCGCATGCGGCGAGTCGTGGAACCTCGGCGACCGGACCGAGCAAGGACGGCTCCGAGCGGCGCCCGGGGCACGTCCCGGCCCGCCCGGCCCGCCCGGGGCACGTCCCGTCCCGCCCCTTCCGCCCGTCCCGCCCGCCCGGGCCGCTGCCCCGACACTCCGAGATTTCGGAACCTCGGGGGCCCCAGCGGGCGTTCGTGGAACCTCGGCGTATCGCGTGCGGCAAGTCGTGGAACCCCGGCGGACGTGAGCGGCGCGTCGTGAAAGCCCGAGACCGCTCGGCGGACGACGCGGGGTGCGCCCGCAACCCGGCAACGCGCTGGAGGCCCGGTGCCGGTTCAAGGAACCGGCACCGGGCCTCCAGGCAGTCACGACCACGGGCACGTGGCGAGGTCGCAGCACACGCCGCGCGCGGCGCGCCCGCGTCAGCGACGCAAGGTCGCGCGCGCCAGCCGGTTGCCGACGAACTGGCCGAGCTGCACGATGACGACGATCGCCGCCACCGAGACGTAGACGATCCACCAGTCGTACCGCTGCGATCCGTAGGTGATCGCGTACTCGCCGAGTCCACCGCCACCGATCAACGCACCCTGCGCCGTCATGTCGACGATGCCGATGTAGATGAACGTGTAGCCGAGGATGAGCGGCCCGAGGCCCTCGGGGATCAGGACGGTCAGCAGGATCGAGATCGGGTGCGCACCCGATGCTCGAGCCGCCTCGACGACGCCGGGGTCGACCGCGAGCAGGTTCTGCTCGACGATGCGCGACACGGCGAAGGCCGCGGCCAGCGAGATCGCGAAGGTCACCGCGGGCACGCCGATCGTGGTCTGCACCACGACGCGCGACAGCGGGGCGATCGCGGCGAGGAAGATCACGAACGGGATCGGCCGGACCAGGTTCACGACGACGTTGATGATCGTGTACGCGGTGCGGTTGCCGAGCAGGTTGCCCGGACGGGTCGCGTAGAGCAGCAGCCCGAGGGCGAGCCCGATGACGCCGGCGATGACGAGCGACACGAGCGACATCACGATGGTGTCGCGCATGGCGGCGAGGAAGACGTCGAACGTGTCGATCACGCTCTGGAACGAGTTGTTCACGCTGCTGCCTCCTCGTCGGTCGTGACCCCGTCGGCGCGCAGGGCGGCGACGGCGCGGTCGATGGCGTCCGGTGCACCAGCACCAGCACCAGCACCAGCACTGGCACCGGCCGTCAGCTCGTACGTGAGCGACCCGATCCGGCGCTCGCGGATCTCACCGACCCCGCCGTAGACGAGCTCGGCGGTGACCCCGGCGGACCGGAACACCGCGTCGATCCGGTTCTGCAGCCCGGCCTCGTCGGTGATCTGCACGGTCACCAGTCGCCCGGGGTGGCGTTCCCGCAGGCGAGCCAGCGTGTCGACCGATGGGCGATCGTGCAGCGCGGTGCGGACGAACCGCTGCGCAGCGCCCGTCTTCGGCGTGGAGAACACGTCGTAGACGTCCCCGACCTCGACGACGCGACCCTGCTCCATCACGGCGACGCGGTCGGCGATCTGGCGGACGGCGTCCATCTCGTGTGTGATGACGATGATCGTGACGCCGAGTTCCTTGTTCACCCGGCGGAGCAGCCCGAGCACCTCGGAGGTGGTCTCCGGGTCGAGGGCGCTGGTGGCCTCGTCGGCGAGCAGCAGGTCGGGCGACGCCGCGAGGGCCCGCGCGATGCCGACGCGCTGCTTCTGACCGCCGGACAGCTGCTCCGGGTAGGCGTGGGCGCGCTCGAGGAGCCCGACGAAGTCGAGCAGCTCGGCCACGCGACGGTCGCGCTCGTCCTTCGGCACACCGGCGACCTTGAGCGGGTACGCGACGTTGCCGGCGATGGTGCGGGACCGGAACAGGTTGAACTGCTGGAAGATCATCCCGATGTTGCGACGCGCCAGACGGCGATCCCGCTCGGGGATCGCCGTCAGTTCGCTGCCCGCCACGGTGACCGTCCCGGAGCTGGGCAGCTCGAGGGCGTTCACCAGACGGACCAGGGTGGACTTGCCGGCACCGGAGTACCCGATGACGCCGAGGACCTCTCCCTGGTGCACGTCCAGGGAGACGTCCTCGACGGCCACCACGGTCTCGCCGGTGTCGGCGCGGCGGTAGTGCTTCGAGACGCCGCGGAGTTCGACGAGGACCGGCACTACTCCGCTGCCGCCTTCGCGTCGGACTCGACCGTGGTGAGCTCCTTCTGCAGCGAGGCGGCGCTCTCGTCGCTCGGGACGGCGTCCGGGTAGTCCTTCGCGAAGACCTTCTGCACGGCGTCGTCCTGGAACAGCTTCGCCAGGTCGAGGTACGTCTTGTTGGTCTTGTCGGCGTCGCGGACGGCGAAGACGTTCACGTACGGGGCGGCGGAGGCGCTCTTCGGGTCGTCCTGGAAGATCGCGTCCTTGGTGTCGAGCCCGGCCGAGGTGGCGTAGTTCACGTTGACGATCGCGCCCTCGACGGAACCCTGCTGCAGGGCGTTCGCGGTCTGCGAGGCGTCGAGCGTCTGCACGTCGACCTTGTGCGAGGTGATGTCGGCCGTGGTCGAGAAGGCGTTGCCGCCGTCCTTGAGCTCGAGCAGGTCAGCGGCCTGCAGGACCAGGAGCGCACGGGCTTCGTTGATGGCGTCGTTCGGGATCGCGACCTTCGCGCCGTCCTCGAAGTCGGCGACGTCGGAGACCTTCGTCGAGTACAGCGGCAGCGGGTAGACGGCCGTCGCGCCGATCGGCTGCAGGTCGTCGTCCGAGGTGACGTTGTAGTTCGCCAGGTACTGGATGTGCTGGAATTGGTTGATGTCGATCTGCTTGTCCTTGAGCGCAGGGTTCGGCAGCGAGTAGTCCGAGAAGTTCTGGAGCTTCACGGTGACGTTGAGCTGCTCCTTGGCGGCCTTCACGTAGGTGTTCCAGTAGGGCAGCGACTTGTCCGAGACACCGATGGTGACGGTCTTCGGCGCAGCGTCACCGGCGGCAGCGCCACCGCTGTCGCCACCGGAGCGCACGACTCCGACGATGACGGCGACGACGATCGCCACGACGACGATGACGGCGGCGATGATCCAGCCGATCGGGCGCTTGCCCTTCGGCTTCTCGGGCAGTGCGGGGGCTGCGGACATGCTGGTGCTCCTCGTGGGCCGTGCTGTGCGGGGGAGCCGCGGTGGTCCGCGGCGTGGAGTCGAGTGTGACGGGAGCGGGTCCCCGGTGCGAGTTCCGTTCCGCCGTGTTACATCGCCGTCACGGGGTGCATTGGTTCACTCGGTACGTGCGCAGCATCGAACTCGTCCTCGACGGCCCCTCGGACCGAGCGGTCCGGGCGCTCTGGCAGACCCTCGTCGCCGCGGAGCTGCCGAGCCTCGGCCACTCGGGCACGAACGACCCGCACGTCACCCTCGTGGCCGGCGAGGCCGTTGCCGTCCCGACGGACCTCGACGTCGCCGTACCCGAGGCCCTGCGCGTCGCCGGTCTCCTGCTCTTCCCGGCCGGGCCCGGTCGGCACGTGCTCGGCCTCGGCGTGGTCGTCGACGAGCGACTCGCCCGCTTCCACCGCGCGGTCGACACCGCCGCTCCGGGCTCGCTCGACTCGTCGCTGCCCGGACGGTGGGCACCGCACGTCACCCTCGCTCGGCGGATCCGCGACGTCGACCTGCCGGCGGCGCTCCGGGTCCTCGCTGCGGACGCGCCCCTGCCCGAGGTGCTCACCGTGGGCGGTCTCCGGCACTGGGACGGGGATGTGAAGGTGGTCACCCGCCTGCGCTGACGCGCGCTGCGGACCGGCCCCGGGCCTCCCGGACGGCAAAGGGACTGCGGAACCTGGTTCCGGGGCGTCGGGTGCGCGGGTGCGCGGGTGTGCAGGGGCGCGGGGGCGTCGGACTGGAGGCGCGGGTCAGGCCCGCAGCACCCGCTCGCCGAACGCGGATGCGAACGTCCGGTCCGGGTCGGCTCGTGCGATCAGCTCACGGACGTCCGCCACCCGTGGGTACAGCTCCGCGATCGCGTCGCCGTCGAGCGAGCTCATCTTGCCCCAGTGCGGTCGCCCGTCGAACGGTGCGAGCCGCGCCTCGAGGTCGGGCAGCAGCGCGGCGACCGCCTCCGGGTGCTTCTGCCAGGTGAACGCGATGCAGAGCACGTCCTCGCCCTGGGTCGGGCTCAACCAGAGGCCGTCGGCCGCCATCGTCCGGAGCTCGCACACGTGCAGGTGCGGCTGGATGCGGTCGGCCAGCCCGCGCAGGGCGTCGAGCGCCGCCGCCGCGTGCCGGAGCGGGACGAAGTGCTCGCTCTGCACTTCGGACCCGTGGCTCGGCACGGACTCGATGGGGAAGTGCGGCAGCCGGTCCCACCACGGTCCCACCGAGCCGTCGCGCGCCGTGTGGTGGCCGTCGCCGGGGGAGCCGGGCAGCCGGGGTGCGCCGAACAGGTCGCCCGGCACGGCGACGTCGTCGGCGCCGTCGGGCACCCGGGACTTCACGAGCGCCTCGCTGATCTCGTCGCCGAAGACCGTGTAAGCGCACACCGAGTACCCGGCTGCGTGGACTGCGGCGACGTGGTCGGTGAACGTGCTCCACGGGAACGGCCCGTACGAGTCCTGCCGCATCCGGTACGTGGGTTCGAGGTCGAGCGTGACCCGGGTCACGATGCCGAACAGCCCGAGGTGCAGGACGGTCCCGGGGAACGCCGGGTCGGTGCGGTCGACGGTCCGGAGCGAACCGTCGGGACCGAGCAGTTCGAGGGACCGGACCGCGGTGGTCAACGAGCCGAGGGTGGTGCCGGAGCCGTGGGTGCCGGTGGCGACCGCGCCGCCGACGGAGATGTGCGGGAGCGAGCCCATGTTGTGCAGCGCGAGCCCGGCGCGGTCGAGGTCGGGAGCGACGACGCCGTAGCGGGTGCCGGCTCCGAGGGCCACCGTCCGCCGCTCGGGGTCGACGACCAGGTCGGTGGGGATCGCGGTCAGGTCGAGCAGGACGCCCGGAGCGTCGGCGGAGTCGTTGAACGAGTGCCGGGTGCCGAGCCCGTGCACCCGGGGGGAGCGTGCGACGACCTCGGCCGCTTCGTCGATCGAGCGCGGTCGGAGCACCTGCTCGGCCGTGTAGGTGACCGTGCCGGACCAGTTCAGTTCGCTCGCCGTCGACCGCATGCCGCCCACGATGCCACGTGGACCCGTGGGCGGCACCGCGGTCAGTGCGCGGGCGGGGGCGTCGGCGCGCCTTCGGGCACCGCCGGACGGGTGACGAAGACCGATGCCAGGATGCCGAACAGCGAGATCACCGCGCCGACCATGAACGCGGTCTTCACACCAGAGGCGGTCGCAGCGGCCACGGCGTCCGCACCCGCGCCGGTCGCTGCCGTGGCGGCGCCGATCGTGAGCAGGGTGACGAACAGAGCGGTGCCGGCGGCTCCGGCGAGCTGCTGCGCCGTGCCGAGGACCGCGCTGCCGTGCGAGTAGAGCTTCGGGGGCAGGCCACCGAGCGCCGCCGTGAACAGCGGGGTGAAGGTGAGCGCCAGGCCGATGCTCAGCACGACGTGCGCCCCGAGGACGAACCACACGCTGGTGTCCACGCCGACCGTGGAGAGCGCCCAGAGCACCGCGCTGACGATGATCGAGCCGGGGATGAGCAGTACGCGCGGTCCGCGACGGTCGTAGATGCGCCCGACGATGGGGGAGAGGAGCCCCATGAGCAGCCCGCCGGGGAGCAGCAGCAGTCCGACGTTCAGGACCTCGAGCCCGAGGACGCGCTCCAGGTAGATCGGCAGCAGGATGAGCGTGCCGAACATCGCCATGAAGCTCAGCGCCATCGCGACGATCGGGACGGTGAAGCCGCGGGTCTGGAAGGTGCGCAGGTCGAGCAGGGCGCTGTCGGTGCGCTGCAGTCGGGTCTGTCGGACGATGAAGACCGCCAGGGCGACGGCACCGACGACGAGCGCGGTGACCGGGACGAACAGGCCGGTGGTGCCGGCCTCGCCGATGCTGGACAGGCCGTAGACGATCCCACCGAACGCGAACGCGGACAGGATCACCGAGAACACGTCGAGCGGTGCCCGGCGGGGCGTCGAGACGTTGCGGACCTTCACCATGCCGAGGATGAGCGCGGCGATCGCGATCGGCAGGACGAAGCCGAACAGCCAACGCCACGAGAACGCGTTGAGGATGAGCCCGGAGATCGTCGGGCCGATGGCCGGCGCGACCGAGATGACGATCGAGATGTTCCCCATGATGCGGCCACGGTGGGCCGGGTCGACGAGGGTGAGCACCGTCGTCATCAGGAGCGGCATCATGATCGCGGTGCCGCTCGCCTGGACGATGCGGCCGACGAGCAGCAGCGTGAACCCGGGTGCGAGCAGGGCGATCAGGGTGCCGGCCGAGAACAGGCCCATCGCCCAGACGAAGACGGGGCGGGTGTTGAACCGCTGCAGCAGGAACCCGGTGATCGGGATCACGACCGCCATGGTGAGCAGGAAGCCGGTGGTCAGCCACTGCCCGGTCGCCGCACTGATGTCGAGGTCGTCCATCAGCCGCGGCAGCGCCACGCCCATGATCGTCTCGTTGAGGATGACGACGAACGCGGACACGAGCAGCAGCCCGATCACGAGTCGGGTCTCGGCAGCGGTCGGTTGCGAGACGCTTCCCGTGCGGGGGGCGGAATCGACGGCCTGGGTCATGCGGGAGCTCCTGGTGGATCACGACTGGTGGAACGAGGTGGCGCAGAACGCGCAGACAGGGCAACCGCCTGAGTGGATTCGATTATTCCGCTCCGCACCGACATCCGCAGGTGAACGGTCGGTGTCGGCGGGTCAGTGCAGGATCGCGAACCCGTCGGCGTCGCCGTGCGGCACGACCGGCCGGAGGTCGACGTCCGTCACGGTGGCCGACGGCGGCCCGCTCCGCAGGCACTCCATCAACGTCTCCACCGCGACCGACGGCCCCTCGGCCTCGACCTCGACGGTGCCGTCCCAGAGGTTCCTGGCGTACCCGACGAGGTCGAGCCCGTCGGCCTTCCGTGCCGTCCAGTACCGGAACCCGACCCCCTGGACGGTCCCCGACACCACGGCATGCATCCTCGTCACCGTCGTCATGGTCCTCACCGTATCCACGCGGGGCCTCCCGGAGTTTTCGGCCTCGTGACGATCTGTTTCCGGTTCGTGACGACCCGGAGTCCCTCACGGGCGCAACACACCGCGCAGCGGTGATAGTGTCATCGCAACCCGAACACTTCGAGTCAGATTGACATTAAGGTCCACCATGGACGAAGCAGGCATCCGCGTCGCGGTCTCGACCGTGATCGTCGCGCTGCGCCCGCACCCCGACACCGGGGCACCGGCGCTGTGGATGCCGCTGGTGCGCCGGGTGGCCGAACCGTTCGAGGGATCGTGGGCGCTGCCCGGCGGCTGGGTGGGCGTCGACGAGGGACTCGAGGACTCCGCCGCAGCCCGCCTGCGCGAGACGACGAACGTCCAGCCCCGCTACCTCGAACAGCTCTACGCGTTCGGCGACGTCGGCCGCTCACCGAGCCGGGTGGTGTCGATCGTGTACTGGGCGCTCGTGCACCCGGACGAGGCGAACGTCGTGCCGGACGACTGGAACGTCCGCTGGTTCCTCGCCGACGAGCACCCGCCGCTCGCCTTCGACCACGACCGGATCGTGGAGTACGCGCTCTGGCGGCTCCGCACCAAGATGTCGTACTCCCGCATCGCCCAGGCCTTCCTGGGGGACCGGTTCACCCTCGCCGAGCTGCGCGGGGTGTACGAGGCGGTGCTCGGGCGCGCGCTCGACCCCGCGAACTTCCGTCGGCAGGTCGAGAAGACCGACGCGATCCTGCCGACCGACGAGACCACGAGCGGGGGTCGGCACCGTCCGGCCCGGCTGTACCGCTCGAACCCCGACCTGGCCTACGCGGACAACGGCCCGCTGCAGCAGGGCACACGACCGCAGAACCGATAGGAACCACCGTGTCCATCGCGACGACCATCGACCTCATCTCGAACGGCAAGGCCGGCGGCAGCACCTGCACGCCCGACCTCGCCATGCCCACGTGGGACTTCGACTCCCGGCCCGGGTACGGCCCGGGCTCGTCGATGACCGACGTCATCCCGACCAGCGCACCGCGCCAGGGCGTGCTGCCGGACGAGTACAAGACCGCGCCGACCGACGAGCTGCACGCGCGCATCGAGCGGGCGAAGGCGACGCTCGGCGACCGGGTCGTCGTCCTCGGGCACTTCTACCAGCGGGACGAGGTCGTCCGGCACGCGGACTTCCTCGGTGACTCCTTCCAGCTCGCCAACGCGGCGCTGACGAAGCCCGACGCCGAGGCCATCGTGTTCTGCGGCGTGCACTTCATGGCCGAGACCGCCGACATCCTGGCCCGCGACGACCAGCGCGTCATCCTGCCGAACCTGGCCGCTGGCTGCTCGATGGCGGACATGGCCGACATCGACAGCGTCGAGGCCGCCTGGGCCGAGCTGACCGCCGTCTACGGCACCGAGCCCGACGCCGACGGCCGGGTGCCCGTCATCCCCGTCACCTACATGAACTCCGCTGCCGACCTGAAGGCGTTCTGCGGGCGCAACGGCGGCATCGTCTGCACCAGCTCGAACGCCGCGACGGTGCTCGAGTGGGCGTTCGAGCGCGGGCAGCGCGTGCTGTTCTTCCCCGATCAGCACCTCGGTCGCAACACCGCCAAGGCCATGGGGATCAGCACCGACCTGATGCCGATGTGGAACCCCCGGAAGCCCCTGGGCGGCAACGAGACGAGCGACCTCGAAGCGGCGAAGGTCATCCTCTGGCACGGCTTCTGCTCGGTGCACCGCCGTTTCACGGTCGACCAGATCGACCAGGCCCGACGCGAGCACCCCGGTGTCCAGGTCATCGTCCACCCGGAGTGCCCGATGGCCGTCGTCGACGCCGCCGACCACGCCGGCAGCACCGACCTGATCCGGAAGACCGTCGCCGCGGCCACCGAACCGACCACGTTCGCGATCGGCACCGAGATCAACATGGTGAACCGGCTCGCCGCCGAGTACCCGCAGCACACGATCTTCTGCCTCGACCCGGTCGTCTGCCCGTGCTCGACGATGTACCGGATCCACCCGGGCTACCTCGCCTGGGTGCTCGAGGCCCTGGTGCGTGGCGAGGTCCTCAACGAGATCGTCGTCCCCGCCGAGGTCCAGGCCGACGCCAAGGTCGCGCTCGAGCGCATGCTCGCGGCCAAGCCCCGCGGCTGACCCCCGAGCCCGAACCCGAACGACCGAGGGAGACCACCGTGCACGTCGTCATCGTCGGCTCCGGCATCGCCGGTCTGACCGCAGCGATCCGTGCCAGCGCCGTCCACGACGTCACGCTGGTGACGAAGGGTGCGCTCGCCGACAGTGCCACCGCGTACGCCCAGGGCGGGGTCGCGGTGGCGCTCGGTGCCGACGACTCGCCGGCACTGCACCAGGCCGACACCCACGTCGCGGCGGCCGGCAGCGCGGACGTGCGCGCCGTCGAGGTCCTCTGCACCGACGGTCCGGCGCGGGTCCGCGACCTGCTCGCCCTCGGTGTGCCGTTCGACCGCTCGACCGACCCGTCGGCGCTCGACCGGTACGGCGACGACCTGGCCCGCGGGCGCGAAGCCGCGCACGGACGCTGGCGCGTGGTGCACGCCGACGGCGACGCGACCGGCGCGGCGATCGAGCGCACGCTCATCGACGCGCTGCACCGCCAGCACGTCACGATCCTCGAGCGCACCTGCCTCACCGACCTGGTCGTGCGTGATGGCACCGTCGTCGGCATCGACGTCCTCGACCTGCTCGGTGAACCCCGACGGATCGACGCCGACGCCGTCGTGATCGCTTCCGGGGGAGCGGGACACCTGTACCGCGAGACCACCAACCCGCTCGTGGCGACGGGGGACGGCGTGGCCGCCGCGTGGCGTGCCGGAGCGGTGGTCGCCGACCTGGAGTTCGTCCAGTTCCACCCGACCCGCCTCGCGGTGCCGGACGGAGGTCTCGTCTCCGAGGCCGTCCGCGGCGAGGGAGCCGTCCTCCGCGACGCACGCGGACGCCGCTTCATGACGTCGGTGCACCCGGACGCCGAGCTGGCACCGCGCGACGTCGTCGCCCGCGGCATCGCCGCCGCCGTCCGCGACCAGGGCGGCGCACCCGTGCTCCTCGACGCCACCGGACTCGGCGCGGACTTCCTGACCGGACGGTTCCCCGGACTCACCCGGGCCACCCGTGCGGCCGGTTTCGACTGGACCCGACAGGGGGTGCCGGTGTCCCCGGCGGCCCACTACTCGATGGGCGGCATCGCCACCGACGCCGAGGGGCGCACCAGCCTCCCGGGGTTGCTGGCCATCGGCGAGGCCGCATGCACCGGGGTCCACGGAGCGAACCGACTGGCCTCGAACTCCCTGCTCGAGGGACTCGTCTTCGCGGTCCGCGCAGCGGACGCGGTCGCCGGACCCCGGCCCGGCCTGCTCCGCCTGCGGGGGAACGCAGACCTGCGCGTGACCAGCGTTCCCCGAGCGGCGGACGTGATCCGCGCCTCCCCCCACCTGCTCGGCCGTCACGCCGCTCCGCAGGCTCCGCAGCGCGCCGGAACCGGCAGGCGTGGGCCCAGTCAGGCCTGGCCGGGAGGCCCGGATCACCGTGACGGGTCCACCGACGTCCGCCAGGCGGTCCAGGCCGTCATGACCGACCGCGTCGGGCTGCTGCGTGACGCGACCGGACTGGCGAGCGCCCGGCGCGAGCTCGACGCGCTCACCGCGCCCGCCACCGGCGGCGTGCGCGAGCACGAGGACCGCGCACTGCTCGACCTGGCACGGCTGGTCGCGCTCGCCGCCGAGACCCGCACGGAGTCCCGCGGAGCCCACGCCCGCACCGACCACCCCGACACCGATCCAGCAGCCCCGGCCTCGTACGCCTGGGTCGCCGAGACGGTCACTCGACACATCGCCGTTCCGCAGGAGGTTCCCGCATGACCATCGACCCCGGCACCATCCCGCCGCACGCCCTGCGCCGCGTCATCGAGACCGCGCTGGAAGAGGACGCGCCCTGGGGCGACGTCACCAGCGAGACGCTCATCCCAGCCGACGCGACCGCG
Organism: Curtobacterium sp. PhB172; assembly: GCF_003752545.1. NCBI lineage: Bacteria > Bacillati > Actinomycetota > Actinomycetes > Micrococcales > Microbacteriaceae > Curtobacterium > Curtobacterium sp. PhB172. The sequence continues at coordinate 384,330 of NZ_RKIF01000008.1, read as the reverse complement.
ACGGCGACGCTCGCGGCCCGCGAGCCCGGAGTGCTGAGCGGCGGGACCGTCTTCGTGGCGGTCATGCACGCGGTCGACCCGTCGATCCGGGCGACCCTGCACGCCGACGAGGGGTCCGCGTTCACCGCCGGCGACACGCTCGCCACCGTGACGGGGTCGGCGCGTTCGGTGCTCCGCGCCGAGCGGGTCGCGCTGAACCTGGTGCAGCGCATGTCGGGCATCGCCACCGCCACCGCGGCCCACGTCGCGGCCGCAGCGGGCACCTCGGCGCGGATCGTCGACACCCGGAAGACCACGCCCGGCCTCCGCGCGCTCGAGCGGTACGCCGTGCGCTGCGGCGGCGGGCACAACCACCGCACGTCGCTGTCCGACGCCGTGCTGGCCAAGGACAACCACCTGGCCGTGCTGCTCGCCGGCGGCATCGGCATCGGCGACGCGATCACCGCAGCACGGCAGCGACTCGGGCACACCGTGCACGTCGAGGTCGAGGTGGACCGCATCGACCAGATCGAGCCCGTCGTCGCGGCGGGCGTCGACACGATCATGCTCGACAACTTCACGCCGGCCGAGCTCGAGACGGGTGTCGGCATCGTCGCGGGTCGTGCGCTCGTCGAGGCGTCGGGCGGGGTGTCCCTCGACACCGTCGCGGCCATCGCCGCGACCGGGGTCGACGTCATCTCGGTCGGGGCGCTCACGCACTCGGCTCGGGCGCTCGACCTCGGGCTCGACATCGCGGTGGCGGCCGGGGACTGACCGTGTTCTACCTGGACCGGGCGGCCACGACCCCCGTCCGCCGCGAGGTCCTCGAGGCGATGTGGCCGTACCTGACCGGGGTGTTCGGCAACCCGTCGTCGACGCACGGTGTCGGGGACGAGGCCGCGCGCGGGCTCGCGGCCGCACGGGCCACGGTCGCCGGCGTGCTCGGCTGCCGACCGGCCGAGGTCGTCTTCACCACGGGTGGGACCGAGGGCGCGAACACCGCGGTCAAGGGGATCGCGCTCGCCGCCCCACGCGGACGCCACGTCGTCACCAGCGCGATCGAGCACGAGGCCGTGCTCGAGAGCTGCGCGTACCTGGCACGCTTCCACGGCTTCGACGTCACGGTGCTGCCGGTCACGTCGGACGGCCTGGTCGACCCGTCGGTGCTGCGCGCGGCGCTCCGGCCGGACACGACCCTCGTGTCGATCGCGCACGCCGACAACGAGATCGGCACCGTGCAGGACGTCCCGGCGCTCGCCGCCGAGGCCCAGGCGGTCGGCGCGCGCTTCCACACCGACGCCGTGCAGTCCGCGCCGTGGCTGCCGATCGGGCTCGACGTCCTGGGCGTCGACGCACTGTCGCTGTCCGGGCACAAGCTCGGGGCGCCGAAGGGGACCGGTGTGCTCGCGGTCCGGTCGGGGGTGCCCGTCGAACCGTTGCTGCACGGCGGGGGACAGGAGCGGGGCCGACGCTCCGGCACCGAGGACGTCGCCGGCGCGGTGGCGGTCGCGACGGCGCTCGGGCTGGTGGCCGCCGGCGGTGCTGCTGCGTCCGGTGGTGCTGCTGCCTCCGGCGGTGCTGCTGCCTCCGCCGCTGCGACGGCCGTTCGTGACGCCGTGCTCGACGGGGTGCTCGCCGCCGTCCCCGGCGCGTTCGTGACCGGGTCGCGCGAGCACCGGCTGCCCGGGCACGCGTCGTTCTGCTTCCCCGGGGTCAACGGCGAGACCGTGTTGCTCGAGCTGGAACAGCGCGACGTCGTGTCCTCGTCGGGCAGCGCCTGCGCGGCGGGCAGCACCGAGGCGTCGCACGTGCTCACCGCGCTCGGGATCCCGGACGAGGTCGCCCGCACCGCGCTCCGACTCACCTTCGACGGTTCCCTCGGCGCCGAGGACGTGCCGGTCGTCGTCGGAGCGGTCGCGGACGCCGTGGCAACCGTCCGCGCACTCGGCTGACGTGGCGAACGCAGGGTGTACTAGACGTTCTACTCCATGAGTGGGGTCGTGTCCCCCCTTATGCGGACGCGGAATCTGCGCCAGAGTGTCCACATGGCAAACGTGATGATGACCCGGACGCGACGGGACGACCGCTTCCGAGCGGTGCAGCTCCTGCCCGCACCGGCGACCCTCGTCGCGCTCGCCCTGGCTGCGCAGCACGACCTCGGCACCGCCCCCCTCGGGCTGATCGCCGCCGTCGGAGCCCTCGCGACCGTCGGGAGCGCCCTGCTCCCCATGATCCGACCCGCCGCCGCTCGACGATCGATGCCCGCACCGATCGAGACGGACCGGTACCGAGAGGACACCGAACACCCTTGAGGTCCGACACCGCCCGGCTCCTCCCGTGACCCGGCCGGTGCCCCAGACCGGATGCCGATACCCCTGATCGACATCCGGAGCGGGGCGCGACGTTCCCCCTGTCGTCGCGTCCCGCCACACACCGCGACCCGCCGTGGGCCGACGTCGCCCCCCTGAACGACGTCAGTTCCCCTGCAGCCCACGGCGGGCTCCCGGTGTCTCCCGCTCCCGCTACCGTCGGGACATGCCCTCGTACCGTGTGACCCTGGCGATCGGCGCGCTCGCCGCCGGCACCGCGCCCGACGCCGTCCTGCCCGCTGCGGCCCGGCTGGTCGCCGAGCACGCCGTGGTCGAGGCGCAGGACGTCCGCCTGCTGCGCGGTGTGCCGTGCGCAGTCGTCCGGTTCGGGTCCGACGACGACGCCACGGCAGCGGTCGTGCGCGATGCGACCGTGCACGGCCTTCGCGACGTGGTCGAGATCCGCTCCGACGTCGTCACGCGCCGCGACGGTGCGCGGTGGATCCCGGTGGCGTGACGGCTGCGGCCGTGCTGCCCGGGGCGTCCGGCGCGCCCGGTGCATCCGGCGTGCCCGGTGCATCCGGCGTGCCCGGTGCATCCGGCGTGCCCGGCCAGACGTAGTCCAGGTCGTCGGGTGCGTCCGGGAACAGCGCGCGGTAGTGCTCCGGCGCCTTCTGCACCAACTTCGAACGGTGTGACGCGTGCAGGGCCTCGTCGTCGTTCCACGGCGGGATCGGGACCTCACCGCGCTCGTACGCCGCCAGGTCCTCCGGGACCCGCCCGAGGTCCAGCAGCGTCTTCTCCAGGCAGGTGTCCACGTGCCCACGGTCGAGCCAGACGCGGCACGTCGCTTCCTGGTACGCCATCAGCGCCGGACGGTAGCCGCGCCACATCGCGGTGACCGGGTGGTGCTGCCAGCCGTACCCCGGCAGCGTCAGCGCCCGCATCACCTGCAGGGTCTCCACGCGCTGCTTGCCGAGACGCCGGTCGTCGAGGACCTCGGCAGAGGCCCGGAAATCGGCGCACGGCAAGAACGTCTGCATGCCGCGGGACGCTACCCGGGGGGCCTGGCACCCGACACATGTCGTCACACGCGGACCGCCCCGGTGGCAGGCGTGTGAGCATCGACCGCATGAGTGGAGAACTGGTCGTCGGCGTCAGCGGTAGCCCTTCGGACCCCTCGAGGACGTCCACCCTGGTCGCGGCCACGGTGGCGCGCCTCGGGCAGGAGGTCGAGGGTGCCCGCACCGAGACCATCGAGATCGGCCCGCTCCTGGCCGACCTCGGTGCCGCGTCCTCGCGTGAGGCGATGTCCGAGCGCACCCGGGCGGCACTCGAGATGGTCGAAGCCGCCGACGTGCTCGTCGTCGGCAGCCCGGCGTTCCGCGCCGCTTACTCCGGCGCGTTCAAGCTGTTCTTCGACTGGATCGGGCAGTACGACCTCGTCGACACTCCGGTCCTGCTGACCGCAACGGGCGGCAGCGACCGTCACGCCCTGCTCGTCGAGCACCAGATGCGCCCGCTGTTCGGCTTCTTCCAGTCGACGACGCTGCCGATCGGGGTGTTCGGCAACGAGCGCGACTTCACCAAGCGCGAAGGTGGCTACGACATCGGCAACGTCGACCTCGAACTCCGCATCGACCAGGCCGTGCGACGGGCGATCCCGATCATCCGCGGGGGCTTCGCCACGGCCGGCCTGGCCGACGTGCGGCGCCCCGCGGACTTCTGACCCGGCGCCGCCGCCCTTCCGCGCGTTCCTGGTCGATTCGGGCGTACCTGGTCTGAAGTTCTCACCAGGTACGCCCGATTCGACCTCGCATCGCAGATGTCGTGGGAAAGAACGCCTACGGAGTGGGGACGGTGACCGTCTCGCCCGACGCCGCCGACCGGCGCGCCGCGTCGAGCACCTCGACCACGTGCACCGCGTCGTCGACGGTCACCGGCACCGGACCGAGCCCGCGGACGGCCCGTGCGAACCGCTCGTAGTAGTCCGTGTAGGAGCTCTGCGCCGACGGGACGTCGACAGTGCCGGACTCCGTCGTGAGGGTCCCGGACGAGGGTTCGACTCCCCAGGTCGACCGGTCGTCGGCAGGTGACGCACCCGCCACGGCTGCCTGTGCCTGCACGTCGGTGCTCGTGGCCTCGTACGTGCCGTCGACACCGTCGAGGCGGAGCTGCCGTGCACCCAGCCACCCGGCCTTGTTCGACGTCAGGACGGACTCGACACCGGAGACGTGCGTCGCTGCGAGCGTGAAGCCGGCGTCGATCTGGCCGTCCTGGTCACGGCCGAGCGAGCGGGCATCGCGGACGTCGAGCGTGCAGGACACCCGGGCGATCGGTCCGAACAACGACACGGCCTGGTCGACCAGGTGCGAGCCGATGTCGGAGAGCACGCCGCCGCCGATGCCGGTCGCGATGCCGTGCCGCTCGACCAGGTCGAAGCGGGACCAGAAGCGCAGTGGCGTCCCGACCCGTCCGGCGTCCAGCACGTTCCGGAGGGTGGTGAGGTCGGTGTCCCAGCGGCGGTTGTGGAAGGGCGTGATCACGACGCCGGCGTCGGCGGCGGCCTGCCGGATCTCGCGCGCGGTGGCCGGGTCCGGGGCGAACGGCTTGTCCGCGACGACGGCGACCCCGGCGGCGATCGCCTGCAGGACGAGTTCGCGGCGGGTAGACGGGGGAGTGGTGACGACGACGGCGTCGACGCCCGCGGCGATCAGGTCACCGAGGGAGTCGTGCACGGTGACGCCGGGCAGGTCGGTCGCGAGCTGCTCGCGCTTGGCGGCCGATCGGGCGACGACGCCGACGAGGTCGATGCCCGTCGCGTCCAGCAGGAACGGGCGGTGGAACGCCCGCCCTCCGATGCCGTAGCCGACGAGTCCGATGCGCACTTTGTCCATACATATGAACCTAGCGCGTCCAGCCAGCGTTGGGAACGTTCCAACGAGGCGGACGGGAGGCCCGCTGCGGCCCCGCCACGGGCCTCCCGTCCGCCTCGTGCGCACGTGTCGGGCGCGACGTGCGCGCTTGACGGGCGCGACGTCCGCGACGTGCGCGACGTGGGCGACGTGGGCGACGTGCGCGACCGCCGGGTTCCACGACTTGCCGTCCGCGTGACGCCGAGGTTCCACTCCGAGGCCGCAGCGGCGCCGAGGTTCCGAGATCTCGGAACCTCGGCGGGGCGAGAGATGCCCGTGCCGAGTGACGAGCGTCAGGCGATGAGGGACGCGACGTGTGCGACGGCCAGGCGGTAGCCGTCGGCGCCCGCGCCGGCGATGACCGCGGTCGCGGCGGTGGCGACGTGGTCGACGTGCCGGAAGGGCTCGCGCTTCCACGTGTTCGACAGGTGCACCTCGACGACGGGGACGGACAGCGCCTCGACCGCGTCGTGCAACGCGACCGAGGTGTGTGCGTAGGCCGCGGGGTTGATCACCACCGCGGCGAAGTCGTCGAGGGCCTCGTGCAGCCACTCGACGAGTTCACCCTCGCGGTTCGTCTGGCGGAAGTCCGCGTCCAGCCCGTGCACGGCCGCCTCGGTGTGCACGATCGCCTCGAGCTCGGCGAGCGTCACGGTGCCGTACTGCTCCGGATCGCGCCGCCCGAGGATGTCGAGGTTCGGTCCGTTGAGGACGAGGATGCGCGCCTGGTCGGTCATGGGGCGAGCCTAGCGATCGCGGGCCACGGGCCGCCGCCGGCAGACACATGCCTCGGCTATGTGAACGGTCACAATTCGGTGTAACGTCTCCGTCCGGGTCGGCGGAGTTGTCGACTGCAACACACTGACGTGGAGATGTTGAATGGTTCTCGCTGCAGCGAACGAAGGGATCCGGCTCGACTTGGGCTGGGTCGACTACCTGATGGTCATCGTGTACTTCGCGGTCGTCATCGGGATCGGGTTCACCGCCCGCAAACAGGTCCGGACGAGCATGGACTTCTTCCTGTCCGGGCGCTCGATGCCGGCGTGGATCACGGGCCTGGCCTTCGTGTCCGCGAACCTCGGTGCGACCGAGATCCTCGGCATGGCCGCCAACGGTGCCCAGATCGGCATGGCGACCCTGCACTACTACCTGGTCGGCGCGGTGCCGGCGATGGTGTTCCTCGGGCTCGTGATGATGCCCTTCTACTACGGCTCCAAGGTCCGGTCGGTGCCGGAGTTCATGCTCCGCCGCTTCGGCAAGGCCCCGCACCTGGTGAACTCGATCGCGTTCGCCGTGTCGAACGTCCTCATCGCGGGCATCAACCTCTACGCCATGGCCATCGTCATCGAGGCGATGCTCGGCTGGCCGGAGTGGCTGGCCATCGTCGTGTCCGCCGGCTTCGTGCTCGTCTACATCACCCTCGGCGGGCTCTCCAGCGCGATCTACAACGAGGTCATGCAGTTCTTCGTGATCATCGCCGGGCTCATCCCGCTGACGATCGTCGGTCTGCACCGCGTCGGCGGCTGGGACGGGCTCAGCAAGGCGATCACCGAGACCCAGGGCGTGCAGCACCTGCAGGCCTGGGCGGGCACCGGCTTCGGCGATGTGACCAACCCGATCGGCGCCAACTGGCTCGCGATCGTGCTCGGCCTGGGCTTCGTCCTCGGCTTCGGGTACTGGACCACCAACTTCACCGAGGTGCAGCGCGCGTTCTCGGCGAAGAACATGTCCGCGGCGCGCCGGACCCCGCTCATCGCCGCGATCCCGAAGCTGTTCATCCCGGCCATCGTCGTGATCCCCGGTCTCATCGCCGCGGCGGTCGTCGGCAACCAGTTCGCCGACGGCTCGCTCACCTACAACGACGCGATCCCGAAGCTCATCCAGATGTACCTGCCGACCGGTGTCCTCGGCGTCGCGGTGACCGGCCTGCTCGCGTCCTTCATGGCCGGCATGGCGGCCAACGTCTCGTCGTTCAACACCGTCTTCACGTACGACATCTGGCAGCGCTACATCAAGCCGAACATGCCGGACATCCACTACCTGAAGACCGGTCGCTGGGTCACCGTCGTCGGCGTCCTGGTCGGCATCGCGACCGCGTTCATCGCGGCCCAGGCGTCGAACATCATGACGTACATGCAGACGCTGTTCTCGTTCTTCAACGCGCCACTGTTCGCCGTCTTCATCCTCGGTCTGCTCTGGAAGCGGATGACCACGCAGGGTGCGCTCTGGGGCTACGTGCTCGGTATCGTCACGCCGACGATCACCTGGATCGCGTACCTCGTGAACCCCGACCTGTTCGCCACCGCGACCGCCGAGACCCTGTACGGCGCGATCATCTCGTTCGTGACCGTCCTGATCGTCGGGTTCATCGTCTCGATGTTCACCACGCCCAAGGACGAGAAGGAGCTCGGCGGTCTGGTCTACGGCATCGGCAAGATCGACCTGCACGGCGACTCCGTCGCGACCGACACCGCCTGGTACCGCTCGCCCGCACTGCTCGGCACCGTCGCACTGATCCTGTGTGTCGTCCTGTACCTGCCGTTCCTCTGATCCGCGAAGGAGATCACCGACCATGAGTGACACCACCACCCCCGGCGCGCTGACCGAGGAGCAGAAGGCCGCCCTCGTCCGCTCGACCCGTCGCCTCGACCTACGCCGCATCCTCGGCGGCCTGTTCGTGCTCTACGGCGTCATCGTGACGATCGTCGGGATCGTCCACTGGGACACCGACCCAGAGAAGACCGGCGGCATCCACATCAACCTGTGGGTCGGACTGTCGATGCTCGTCGGCGGCCTGCTGTTCTTCCTCTGGGACCGCCTGAACCCGGTGCCGGCCGAGGACATCATCGGCCAGGCCGAGGCCGAGGCCGACCAGAAGGCCGCCGGCGAGGGCCGCGCGTCCGCCTGACCCCGGTCGCGCGCCACTGAGCCGACTCGGAACGACGACGTCGCTGTCGCACGACAGCGACGTCGTCGTTCCGGGTCTGCGCCACCCGTGCGGCACGGTACGAAACGATCGCCTGCCTCCGACCGTCCTTGGTCCGGCGCCGGTTGACGGTCGGCCCGTGACGGCCCTAGTATTGATATGTCGATCGGGTGTTCTCGGTCGGAAGTGATCCCCGGAAGACCTGCAGCCAGCGCGGGGCCCGGGGATTTGCGCTGTTCGGGACTGTCGCCAGTCACTGGACAACGATCTCTGTCGTTGCCGACGCGCCTGTCAGAGCCCCGGCAGAGTGCGCTCCGCAGGCGATGTCTGCGAGCGCCAAGAGCGGCTCGTCGGGTCCCCGGAGGTGCTCGTGCCGGAGACCGCGGCCGAGTCCTCGGTCACGGATCGCATCGAGCAGGCGACGGTCGTTGCGGTCTGCGTGCGGCCCGCGGGACTCGAAGACGAGATGCCGCACACCTCGCTCGTCGAGTTCGAACACGAGTCGCTCGAGGCACAGCCGGCGGCGTCGCTCGGGCCGCGCTGGCACACCGTCGTACCGGATGATGAGGACCTCGACGGCGCACAGGAGGAGCTCGAGCCACGAAAGCCGTTGTGTCGCGAGGGCTTCGTACCAGTGGGGCTTCCGCATGCGCGCTGGTCGCACGGCGTCGACAGCGCAACGCGCATCGGGCCGTGCACTCGGCGCGACGATGACCGCCGAGATCACGTACGTCGTGTGGTCGCGTCCGCCGCCCGGCTCCGATTCGTCGACGTACGCGCGCATCGAACCAGCATATTGCGTATCAGTTCGTACCGCGACGGAACGGTTGCGCATCGCCGCGCCACGGGCCAGGTTGAGCGTGACGAAAGGAACCTCCCCATGGACACGATGGTCTTCATCAACCTGCCCGTCACCGACCTCGACCGTTCGAAGGCGTTCTACGAAGCCCTCGGCTACTCGATCAACCCGATGTTCAGCGACGACACCGCTGCGTGCATCGTCATCAGCGACACGATCTACGTCATGGCGCTCACCCACGCGAAGTTCGCCGACTTCACCGACAAGACGATCGCCGACGCCGGCACCGTCGAGGTGATCAACTCGCTCACCGCCGGGTCGAAGGACGAGGTGCACCGCATCGTCGACGCCGCCGTCGCGGCCGGCGGGAGTGAGGACCGCGCGCCGATGGACCTCGGCTTCATGTTCCAGCGGAGCTTCACCGACCCGGACGGCCACCGGTGGGAGTACGTGTGGATGGACCCGCAGGCCGCCCAGGACGGCCCGCCGGCCGAGTGAACGTCGCACTGTCGGCGGAGCGCGCCAGGATGGGGGCGTGAACACCGAGCCTGCCGCAGCGCCCCACTCCGACCTGGTGACCGGCGAGGACGGACTCGCCCGGCCGGTGTGGGCATCGACGGATGAGCTGCTCCGCGACTACTACGACACCGAGTGGGGCATGCCCGTGCGGGACGAGCGCGGCGTGTTCGAGCGGCTGTCACTCGAGGCGTTCCAGTCCGGCCTGTCCTGGCGCACGATCCTGGCGAAGCGTCCGGCGTTCCGTGCGGCGTTCGCGGACTTCGACCCCGACACCGTCGCGGGCTTCGGCGAGGACGACGTCGCTCGGCTGATGGCCGACGCCGGCATCGTCCGGAACCGGGCGAAGATCCTCGCGACCATCACCAACGCGAACGCGACGGTCGCATTGCGGCAGGACGGCGGGCTGTCCGACTTCGTCTGGTCGTTCCGTCCGGCGACGACGCCCGAGCCCGAGTCGTACGCGCAGGTCCCGACGACCTCCGACGAGTCGGTCGCACTGTCGAAGGCACTGCGGAAGCGCGGCTTCGCGTTCGTCGGTCCGACCACGATGCACGCCCTGATGGAGGCGCTCGGCATCGTCGACACGCACCTGCTCGGCAGCCACCGGCGCGGGACCTCGGGCGTCTGGAACTGACCAGGATGCCGACCGCACCGGGCTAGGGTCGCGGCATGAGCACCGACCAGCCGAACCCGCGCGTGCGTCCCGTCCACCCGGTCGACGCCGACGTCGTCGCCGTGCCCGTCGACGTGCCCGCTCCCACGCCGGACGAGGCCGGGGACTCGGCGACGGAGCCGGGCCACGATCCCGCCGAGGTCCGGATCGCCTTCCTGCTCTTCCCGGACCTGACGCAGCTCGACTTCACCGGTCCGGCGCAGGTGCTCTCCCGGGTGCCCGGCGCGCGCGTCGAGTACGTGGCGGCGACGCTCGACCCGGTGCCGACCGACTGCGGGTTCGCGCTGGTCCCGACGACGACCATCGCCGACGCTGGTCCGGCGGACGTCCTCGTGGTCCCCGGTGGCGACGGTGCCTTCGATGCGATGCTCGACCCCGAGCTCATCGGGTTCGTCCGGCGCGAGGCCGAGCGCGCCACCTGGGTGACCTCGGTCTGCACGGGGGCGTTCGTCCTCGGTGCCGCGGGGCTCCTCGCCGGCAAACGGGCGACGACCCACTGGGCGTCGAAGCCGATGCTCGAGGCGTTCGGGGCGCAACCGGTCGACGAGCGGATCGTCGACGACGGTGCGATCGTCACGGCGGCCGGCGTCAGTGCGGGCATCGACATGGCGCTGTGGCTGGCGGCCGAGCTCGCGGGGCGGGCAGCGGCCGAGGCGATCCAGCTGCAGATCGAGTACGACCCGCAGCCGCCGTTCGACGCGGGCTCCGCCGAGCGCGCCGACGCCGTCGTGGTCGCCCGCGCACGGGCTGCGGCCGAGGCGGCTCGCGGGGACCGCGTCACCCGCGCAGCAGCTGCCGTCCTGCCGTGACGACACAGCTGCCCTGACGAAGCACCTGCCGTGACGAAGCGGCAGAGCCCTCAGACCAGCGGCTTCTGCATCTGCGTCGCGGTGACCTCGTACCCGAGCGAGGCGTACAGGTCCTGCGCGCCGGTGTTGTAGCCGAACACGTTGAGCCCGATGCTCGTCGCGCCGTGCTCCGCTGCGGCATGGTGGCCGAGCTCGAGTGCACGTCGGGCGTGTCCGCGACGACGGTGCGGTTCGTCGATCTCGACGTCGAACACCCACCAGTCGGTCCCGCCCGGAGCGAACGGGCCGATCCAGAGGTACCCGACCGTGGTGTCGTCCTGGTCGAGGACGTCCCACACCAGGTGTCCGTCGGCCGGGGCCCCGCCCGGGAACCACTGGTCGAGCGACTTCTGCTTGTTCGCCTCGGCCTGTTCGCGGGTCTCACCCGCCTGCATCCGTGACGCCACGTACTCGGCCATGGTCCGGTCGAGCCAGGCCGGGAGGCGCGTGGCCGGCATCTCCTGCAGGCGCGTGTCCGTCATCGGTTGCCCTTCGAACCCCGGCTCGGCTTGCCGCGCATCTTCCCGCGGCCGGGGGTGGGGCCCTTGCCGGTGTTGGACTTCTTGCCGCTGCCGGACTTGCCGCTGCCGGGCGACTTCGCCTTTGCCTTGCCGCCGGCGCCGGCGCCGGCCTTGCCCGACCCGCCCTTGCCCGAGCCGCTCTTGCCCGAACCGTCGGAGCCGCCACCGGCCTTGGAACCGCCGCCTGCCGCACGCATGGCCTCTTCGACGTCGCGATCGGTGCCGGTCGGCTGGTTCCGCGAACTGTTGGCGGTGCGTCCGCGCACCACGCCGATGAACTCCTCGGTCGTCTCGGTGGCGTCCTCGTCTCGCCAGACCAGCGCGATCTGCGTGCCGGTCGCGCCGAAGAGCGGGCGCGCGACGAGGTCCTTGCGGCTCGCCGCGCGGAAGAGCGACTGGGGGAGCACGACCACGCCGACGTTCGCCTCGACCAGGTCGAGCGCGGCGGCGATGTCGGCCGGCACCGGACCGGCGTCGACGACGTGCACCTCGGCGTCCGCGAGGTCCACCTCGGCCAGGTCGGCGAGGGGGGAGTCCTTCGGCATCGCGACCACGGCCGTCTCGGTCCAGAGCGGGATGGCGTTGTGCTGCTCGGAGACGGGCATGCGTGCGAAGACCATGTCGACCTCGCCGGTGAGCGTGTCGTCGACGTCGTCAGACCCGATCGGCCGCAGCCGCAGCTCGATCGAGGGGTGTCGATCCCGCCAGACACGGGCCCACTTGGCCGGGGAGACCCCGGGCACGAATGCGATGGTGAGTGCCGCGGTCATGCAGACGAGCATAGGGGCCGTACTCTAGGGGGCATGGCGCAGGAACAGACCATGAAGCCCGAAACGGCTGCGAAGAAGCTCGGCATCTTGCTGGCGGCCGCTCCGGAGTCCTTCCAGGGCGCTCCCGTCACACGGACCGCCTTCGACGAGCTCCGGACCGAACCCCCGACGTGGCTCGAGGACCTCCGACGCGACGGCCCGCACCCGCGACCCGTCGTGGCGCAGAAGCTCGGCATCTCGATCTCGGGGCTGACCCGTGCGGGGATCGACGACGCGCTCACCACGGCGGAGATCAAGACGCTGCTCGAGCAGAAGCCCGAGTGGCTCGTCCGCGAGCGCGAGACACAGGCCGCCGTGCACGTCGAGAACGCCCGTGTGAAGCATGAGCGCGCCGCCAAGGCCGCTGCCCGCGCCGAGGACTGACCCGCCCGGCACCGCGCCGCCGCAGCTGAGGACCCGCCGTGCACGAGACCGTCGCCGACGCCATGCTCGTCGTGCCGCAGTTCGCGTCGGTGTGCTGCATCGTCGGGGACCGCTACCGACCGCGCCCCGGCGTGATCGTGCCGGCCGCGGTGATGCTCGTCGCGATGCTCATGCCCGTCGTGCACGCGGGCGCGGTGTGGACGCTGTTCGCCGCGACGCTCCTGCTGTTGCTCGCTCCGCTGCCGGTGATGCGCCGACGCCGTGCCGACGGCCGCCGCGCCGAGCCGATGGACGTGCACCGCGCGCTGTCGGCGGTCGTGATGGCCGGCATGCTCCTGATGGGCCACGCGACCGGCGTTGCCGACGGGCACGCCGGACACGGCATCGCGTTGTCCGCGGTGCTCGGTGCCGGCGTGATCGGCTACTGCGCGTTCAGCGGGTGGCTGCTGCGGTACGAGTGGGCGCAGGACGACCGCCGGGCCGTGCGCAGCGGCGAGGTCTTCGCGATGACGGTCGCCGTCGTCGGCATGACCCTCGCGATGTAGCGCTCGAGCGCCGTCGGTGCTCAGTCGGTCGTGGCCGACGAGTCGCCCGTGTGCGTGACACGGTCCTTCGCTGCGCGGATGGTGTCCTTCGGCACCGGCGGCACGCCCCGTCGGAGCCCTCGGAGTCCGACCACGAACAAGATCGCGGTGACGACGGCGAACACCACCAACGTGATCCCCGTCGCCGCCCAGACCGGCAGCGCCAGGGCCAGGAGCGCCACCACGAGGCCGGCCAGCAGCACGAGCGTGGTCAGTGCGAAGGCCACCGCGGCGCCGGTGAGCACCAGCCCGGTCTTCGCGCCGTTCGCCCGCTCGCTGATCTCCCGCCGAGCCGAGGCCACCTCGTCACGGACGGCGCGCAGCACGGGTTCCAGCGCCTTCTGCACCAGACCGGCGGTGACGGTGTCGCGGAAGGACGGCTTGCTGCTCGTCGTGGTGTCGTCGTGGTCCGTGGTGCTCATGGGTCTCCTGTCCGGGGCGCGGTGATCGCGTCCACCTGCTCTGACGCGTCCGGTCCGATGATCGTCACGTCGGTGGCGGCGTGCTCGGTCGCTTCCCAGCTTGCGGAGCCGCCGGTGGCGGTGGGCGCGACTGCCGGGAGGCCCGCCCCGCGTCGACGACGCAGGACGGGCCTCCCGGGGTGGTCGGGCCGAGGGCCCTACTCGGCGATCTCCTCGAGGTCGTCGATGCCACGGGCCGCCGCCGCTGCGCGGCGCGCGCGCATCGACGGGGCCGCGAGCGCGGCGAGGACGGCGAGGACCGCCACGCCGGTGCACGCCCAGAACCCGATGGTGAAGGCGTCGTCGGTCGGCAGGCCCTGCGGGGTGCTGTGCGAGGTGATGAGGGCCGCGATGACCGCGGTGCCGACGCTCGAGCCGATCGTGCGGACGACGGTGTTGGCGCTGATGGCCTCGCCGGTCTGGTTCGCGGGGACGCTCTCGATGATGGCGTTCGAGCACGCGGCGAGGGCCAGGCCGATGCCGATGCCGGTCAGGATGCCGGAGACGACGACCTGCCAGAGCTCGCCGTGCGCGATCGCGGGCAGCAGGAACGCGGCGACGATGGCGATCCCGCCGAGCAGCATGGGCGGCTTCGGACCGACCTTGCGGACGAGGATGCCGGCGATCGGCCCGGCGACGATCATCATCAGGACGGTCGGCAGCAGGAAGAGACCGGCCTGGGTGACGTCCTTGCCGAAGCCGTAGCCGAGGGCGCTCGGCAGCTGCAGCAGGGTCGGCACGAGCACGAAGGTGCCGAACATCGCGAAGCCGAAGACGAGCGCGACGACGTGGGCCGTCCAGACGCCGCGGACGGCGAACAAGCGGACGTCGATGAGCGGTTCGGCGACGCGGAGCTCGACCAGGACGAACGCGACCAGTGCCACGGCGCCGAGGACCAGCAGGCCGATGGTCTTGCCGTCACCCCAGCCCCAGGTCTCGCCCTCGCTGACGGCCAGCAGGATCGAGACGAGCGAGACGGCGAGGACGAACGTGCCGACCATGTCGAGGCGGCCGGGCTTGCGGACCGGCGACTCCGGCATGCCGAAGATCGCGCCGAGCAGGGCGATGACGACGAGCACGGCGGGCAGCCAGAACAGCCAGTGCCACGACAGGTGCTCGACGATCGGTCCGGCGGCGACGATGCCGACGCCGGCGCCGATGCCGAAGATCGCGGAGAGCAGACCGATCGTGACGCTGACCTTCTCCTTCGGCAGCTCGTCGCGGACGATGCCGATCGACAGCGGCATCACCGCGCCGGCGGCGCCCTGCAGCGCACGGCCGACGATGAGGACGCCGAGGTTCGGTGCCAGCGCGGCGAGCACGGCGCCGACGAGCAGGATCGACAGCACGACGATCAGGACCTTGCGCTTGCCGATCATGTCGCCGAGACGCCCGAGGATCGGCGTGAGCACCGACGCGGAGAGCAGGTAGGCGGTGAGCACCCAGCTCGTCGCGCTCGTCGAGGCGCCGAGGTCCTGTCCGATGGTCGACAGCGCCGGGGCGACGAGCGACTGCAGGACCGCGAACGACAGCCCGCCGAGGGACAGGTAGACGATGATCGCCGTGCTGTTCGGCCGGTGTCCGGCGGTGGTGGGGTGCGAGCCCGTGCGGGGGCTCTGCATGGTGTCGGTCATCGTGCTCCGTGTCTCGGGTGATGTAAACAATTGCTGACTTGACGAGGGTACGCAGTTCTCACGCGATGTCAACACTTGCTTACATCCCGGGTCCGGCCGGTACGCTTCG
Organism: Curtobacterium sp. PhB172; assembly: GCF_003752545.1. Lineage (NCBI taxonomy): Bacteria > Bacillati > Actinomycetota > Actinomycetes > Micrococcales > Microbacteriaceae > Curtobacterium > Curtobacterium sp. PhB172. The sequence goes on along the minus strand of NZ_RKIF01000008.1, from coordinate 368,860 downwards.
ACCCATGAGCAAGGACGCCGCCGCCACCCGACTGCTGCTCGTGCAGGCGGCGCGGCACCGGTTCGCGTTCGACGGGTACAAGGCGACGACGGTGCGGGACATCGCCGCAGACGCCGGGGTCAACGTCGCGCTGATCAACCGCTACTTCGGATCGAAGGAAGGGCTGTTCCGCGCCTGCCTCGACCGGGTGGTGCAGGACCTCGGGGTCGAGCAGCCCGTCGAGCGCGGCCTCGAGCGCGCGCTGGCCGGCCTGGTCTCGCACGTGGTGCGCGCGCCGACCGACGACGACTCCCTCCAGCTCATGCTGCTGCTCCGGTCCTCCGGCGACGACGGTGCCGACGCCATCCGCCGAGAGACCCTCCGCCGGTACGCGGAACGGCTCGCCACGGCCGTCGGCGGCGAGGTCTCCGAGGAACTGCTCGTCCGGGCCGAGATCGCGTTGTCGGTGGTGCTCGGGATGACGATGCTCCGGCGGTCCACCGCGGTGGAGCCGCTCGCGTCGGCCGACGACGACGTCGTGGCCGGGGCGCTCGACGACGCGCTCCGCGCCCTGCTCGCACCGTCGCGGTAGCGTCGAGCCGTGTCCGACCGACCAGCTCGCCGTCCCGACCCCGCCCCGCGCCTCGACGAGGTCGACGAGCGCATCCTCTGGACCCTGGCCGGCGACGCCCGGATCCCGAACAACCGGCTCGCGGCCGCCGTGGGCATCGCGCCGTCGACGTGCCTGACCCGGGTCCGGGCCCTCGAGGACGCCGGGGTGATCCGCGGCTACCGGGCCGAGGTCGACATCGCGCGACTCGGCTTCTCGATCGAGGCGATGGTCTCCGTCCGGGTCCACGCCGCGGCCCGCCACGAACTCCGTGACTTCGCGAAGCGACTGCTCCGGGTGCCCGTCGTGCAGGACGTCTCGTTCCTGGCCGGCGACAAGGACTTCCTCGTGCACATCGCGTGCGAGTCGACCGAGCAGCTGCGGGACTTCGTCGCCGACGAGCTCAGCGGCGACCCGTCGGTGGCGACGACCCAGACGAACATCGTGTTCGAGCGGCTCGTCGCCGACCGGTCCACGCAGGGCCGCTCGTTCGACGAGCTCCGCCGCTGGCGCGCCTGACGCGCCCGCCCACGCAGACGCGCCTGACGCGCCGGTCCGGTCAGCGCTGGCGGGTCATCGGGACGTGCGGGATCCGGTCCTCGAGGTACTCGTCCCCGGAGCGCACGAACCCGAAGCGGGCGTACCACTGCTCGAGGTGCGACTGGGCGCCGAGGGCGATGCTCGCGGAGCGGGACTCGGCGATCGCGGCTTCGATCAGCTGCCCCGACAGGCCCTGCCCGCGGGCGTGCGCCGCCGTGACGACCCGGCCGATGCGTTCGGTGCCGTCGGGTTCGCGCAGGAGCCGGAGCGTGGCGTCCACCGAGCCCTGGCCTGCCCAGAACTGCACCGTGCCGGGCTCGAGGTCACGCCCGTCGATGTCGCCGTACGCGGCCCCCTGCTCGACGACGAAGACGTCCTGTCGGAGGCGGAGGATCTCGTGCAGCGTGACGATGTCCAGGTTGCGGGTCGGGGCGGAGAAGATCGAGACCACGGACGGCCTTTCCTGAGAATTTCTTCCAGAACGGGGTGCGTTCCGGAACGGACCGGCGTACATTGCCGGTCAACCACTCTACGTGCGCAGCCGAGTTCAGGAGGTGAGCGCATGGACACGACGTCGCGCGCACCCTGGCTCGCGGTGCTCCGGATCGCCCTGCTGGGCGTCGGGACCCTCGCTGCCCTCGTGCTGCTGTCCCTGGCGTTCGGGGCCCGTCCGGCCTCGGCTGCCGAGGCAGCGTCCACTCCGCCCGCCCAGACGCAGCAGCGCGGGCTCGTCAGCGGTGTGGTCGACGGGCTCGGCGAGACCGTGCACGACGTGTCCGGTGGCGTCGGACAGGTCGTCGGTGGTGTCGTGGACCCCGTCCGCAAGGCGGTCGCGTCAGTTCCGAAGCCAGCACCGGCACCCGCGCCGGCACCCCCGAAGCCGGCCCCGGCAGCCCCGGCAGCCCCGGCAGCCCCGGCACCCCCGGCAGCGCCCGCGCCTGCGCCGGCTCCCGTCGCCCCCGCCCCAGCAGGGCCGGCTCCCGCAGCTCCGACCCCCGCCGCTCCGGCGACCGCGCCCGCGGTGCCGGCCACGACCGCCCCGGCGGCCGAGCCGGCCACGCACCCGGTGCAGGGCGTCGTCGAGCACGTGGGCACCGCCTCCCGGCCCGTCACCGACACCGTCGCGACGGTGCTGCGTCCCGTCACCGGGACCGTGCGGACGGTCACCGACGCGCGACCCGTGACCACGGTCGTCGACACGCTCGACCACGTGGTCGGCAACGTCCCGGTGGTCGGCCCCGTCGTCGGTGACGACACCCTCGGCACGGTCACCGCTCCCGTCACCGGCCTGGTCGACGACACCCTCGGCGGTGTCGGCACGATCGTCGGACAGGTCCCCGACGTCGTCGCGGGCGTGGTCCCGTCGGTCGGTGGCGTCCTGCCAGGAGGCACGGATCCCGTCATCGACGTCACCGCGCCTCCGGTCGTCGTCGGCACCACCCCGTCCGGCGTGCCCGGCTCGGCTGTCCCGTCCGCGCGATCGCCGCAGGCTGCCGACCCGGCGACGGCCCCGTCCGCGCCCACGGTCGCGTCGACCGACGATCGTGCCGCTCCCGGAGCGAGCGTCGAGCGCCGTCCCGGTGTGGCCGTCCCGTCCGCCCTCGTGACCGGACCGCTCGCCGGCCCCGTCGCTGGTGCCGTGCAGGACGCGACCCTGGGCGGCACCGCCCTGCTCGTCCCCGAGCCGGGCGACGGCCACGCGCCGTCCGACGGCCCGGGCGGCGCGGGCGTCCTCGGGGGCAGCGCCACCTCGACTCCCGGCGGCGCCGCAGCCGTCGGCATCGTCGGCTCGACCGACGACATCGTCTCCCTCGCCGCGGGGTCTCGCGGCACGCTCTCCGACGACGCGGTCCCCGCATCCTTCGTCGGCGAGCACGACGTCGCCCCTGACTGAGATCGGTGCGCCTGTCCGCCACGGCAGGCACGCACACACACCGACCGCGACCGCGGTCGGCCAACGATCTCGATCAGGGAGTACGAACATGAACAAGTACGTCTCGAGAGGGCTCTGGTTCGCCCTCTTCGTCGGCGGCCTCACGCTCGGAGGGGCGGCAGCGGCGAACGCTGCCACGACCTCCGGGGCGGACGGCGCCGTGTCCGGAACCCAGGTGGTTCCCTCGGTGGACGCTCCGGTGTCCCTCACCGGCAACGCCCTCGGGGTGCTCGGCGACGCGGTGACGTCGGCGACCTCGCCTGCCGCGGATCCTGCGGCTCCTGCAGCCCCAGCGGCCGCTCCGGCGCCCGCTCCGGTGCCGGCGCCGGCGCCGGCTCCTGCTCCAGCGCCTGCGCCTGCTCCAGCGCCTGCGCCTGCGCCTGCGCCGACGACCTCGGGCGCCGACGGCACGGCCTCCGGCACCCAGGTGGCGCCGGCCGTGACCGCCCCGGTCTCCGTCGGTGGCAACGCCGTCGCCGTCGGTGGCGACGCGGTGTCGACCCCGGCTGCTGCTCCGGCCGCGGCGGCACCCGCCCCGGCGCAACAGGCCGCTCCCACCGCTCCCACACCGGTCACCTCGGGCGAGGACGGCACGGTCTCGGGGACCCAGGTCGCCCCGGTCGTGTCGGTCCCGGTGACGGTGTCCGGCAACGGCATCGCAGTCCTCGGGGACGGCGCGGCTGCCGTGTCCGGCCCGGCGGCGACGCCGGCACCGGCCGCTCCGGCCACGACCGCACCGGCCACGACCGCGCCGAGCACGTCCGGCGACGACGGGCTGCTCTCGGGCACGCAGGTCGGCGGACTGGTCGACGTCCCGGTCACGATCGGCGGCAACGGCATCGGGCTGCTCGGTGACGGCACCTCGGCGGGCACGACGACCGCTGCGGGGACCGGCACGGCTGCCGGTCCGGCTCCGGCTGCCGGTGGCACGACGGACGGGTCGAGCGGGACTGCCTCGGGCACCCAGGTGTCCCCGGTGGTCGCGGTCCCGATCACGGTCGGTGGGAACGGCATCGGCGTCGTCGGCGACGGCACCGCCACCACCCCGGGCACCGGCACCACCCCGGGCAGCACGACCCCGTCGACCGGAGGCTCGACCTCCGGCGACGACGGTCTGCTCTCCGGCACCCAGGTGGTCCCGGTGATCAGCCTGCCGGTCACGATCGGTGGGAACGGCCTCGGCGTCCTCGGTGACGGCACCGCCGCCACCCCGGGCAGCGGCACCACGCCCGGCGACGGCACGGACCCGGGCACGGACCCCGGCACGGACCCGGGCACTGACCCCGGCACGGACCCCGGAACCGACCCGGGCACGACGCCCGGTGACGGGACGGACTCGGGCACGATCCCCGGTGACGGCACGGACGCCGGGAACGGCACCACGCCCGGCGTCGTGACCACCCCGGCCGGCGCCACCGGTGCGGACGGGCCGACCCGGGCCTCCGCGACGGGCGTGGTGACCACCGCGGTCGCCGCGACCAGCGGGATCCCGGCCGTCGCGCAGACGGCGGCGGACACGGTCGCCAGCGGTGACGGCGCGACCGAGCTCGCCTTCACGGGAGGGACCTCGCCGGTCGTCCCCCTCGGGTTGGCGCTCCTGCTGCTCCTCGCCGGAGCGGGGACCCTGGTGCTGCGCACGCGGCACTGACACGAACGGGGGACGAGGGGCACCGCACCTGCGGTGCCCCTCGTCCCCCTGCCCGCGGCTGGGAGGATCCCGCCAGGCCGCTGTGACCGGACGGTGGCGAACCTGTGTGCAGCCGAAGCGCCTCGACGGCTGGCCAGCAGCGGGGTGACGCCACGATGAGACCGTGTTCCACGACCTGCTGCGCCTCTCCGTCACCAGCCGCGACGTCCTCGTCCCCGTGGACGTCCTCGCGGTGCTGCTCACCGCCTGGGTCGTCACGGCCCCCTTGCTCCGACGCACCCGTGCGCACCCCGTTCGGGCCGTGCTCATCCGGCTCGCGGCGTTGCTCGTCGGCGCCGGAGCCGGGCTCGTCGCGGTCTGGTGGACGGGCGACGTCCAGGACCTGTTCGGCGTCGCGTTCACCCCGGTCACCCGGATGTGGATCGCCTTCGCGTTCGCCGCGGTCGCCCTGCTGCTCGTCGTCCTCGTGCAGGGCGGCTGGACGCTGCGGGTGGTCGCCGTCGGTGCGGCCGCCGCGGTCGCGCTGTCGGCCGGTCTCGGGGTGAACGTGGACTTCGGCTTCTACAAGGACCTCGAGCAGGCGGTCGCGACGAACCCGTACGCGACGCGGTCCCTCGCCGTCCAGCAACACGGTGCGCACGACGGGGCGGTGGTCGACGCCGCGCGCTGGCGGGCTCCGGCGCGCATGCCGCGCGAGGGCGAGACCCTGAGCGTCCGGATCCCCGGCACGGTGTCGCACTTCCGCGCCCGGAAGGCCGTGGTGTGGCTGCCGCCGGCCGCCCGGGTCGCCCACCCGCCGACCCTCCCCGTCCTCGTGGCGCTCTCCGGCCAGCCCGGGCAGCCGGCGGACATGTTCCAGACCGGTGATCTCGGCCGGTACCTTGAGCGCTATGCCGACGCCCACCACGGTCTCGCCCCGATCGTCGTCTCCCCGGACCAGCTCGGTGCTCCTGAGCCCAACCCGATGTGCGTCGACTCCCGGCGCCTCGGCCGGAGCGCGACGTACGTGATGACGGACACGGTGCGGTGGATCCGGGAGCACCTGCCGGTCGCGACGGCGCCGAGCGCGTGGGGGATCGTCGGGTTCTCCCAGGGGGCGACCTGCGCGATGCAGTTCTCGACCGCGCACCCGGACGTGTTCGGGTCCGCGCTGGCGATCTCGAGCGAGGCCGGACCGCGGAACGGCACGGTCCAGAACACGATCGCCCTGGGCTTCGGCGGGTCGGCTGCCGCGTACCGCGCAGCGTCGCCGAGCGCGATCATGACCGCGCACGGCCGGTACGGCGACCACCTGACGGTCTTCGGGTTCGGCCAGGACGACGCTCCGTACCGGGCGTCCACCCATGCCCTCCGAGCGGTCGCCGAACGCGTCGGGATGCAGGCACCGCTCGTGGTGTCACCGGGCTCCGCGCACGACTGGAACACCGTGCGGTACGTCCTGGCACACGGTCTGCCGACGGTCATCGCACACCTCGGGCTCCCCGCGACGACGGGCGCCCTGTGATCCGCACCGCGCGGGGCTGGCGCGGACCACTGCGGGCGGTCCGTCGCCACCCGGTGACGGCCGCGATCGTCGTCCTCGTGCTCGCCACCTCGGCCGCCGCGGTCGTCCTCCGCGTGCTGCACGGCGGCGGACCGGTGTCGTACGGCCCGTTCCGGGTGTTCGCGGTGTCGACCGGGGTCGTCGCCCTGCTCGTCACGCTGGCCGGGGTGGTGGTCCTCGTCGGTGCGGCCGAGCGGCTGATGGGGTCGTGGCGGACCGTCCTCGCGTTCGTGGTGACGACGACGGTCGGCACCGGGATCGGCGCGCTCAGCGCCTTCGTCGACTCCGACGGGCGCGACGTCGGGTCCTTGCTGCTCGGTCGTGCGACGAGCTTCGACCCGTGGACCGCGATCGTCGGGACGATCGTCACCGCGAGCGCCTTCGCCGGACCCCTGTGGCGACGCCGGATCCGGGTGAACGCGCTCGCCGTGGTGGCTGCGCTGCTGCTGTACGCCGGACACGCCTCGGACCTCTACGCCGTGCTGGCCGCCGGTGCCGGCTGGCTGCTCGGCGAGCTGCTCCGTCGGACGCCCAAGCGCAGCGGCTGGGTACGGAGCTCCCACCGCGAGACCCGGGTGCTGCTCGGCACCGTCGTGCTGGTGTCCGCCGTCGGCCCCGTCATCGCGCTGGTCTCGCGCGCACGGGTCGGCATCCTCGCGCCGATCGCCGCGGTGGTGGGCGCCGGTCCGGTCACGCCGGTGCACGGGTGCCGCGCCGACGGGGTCGCGGGGGAGTGCCTCCGCGCGCTGCTCGCGTACCGCGCGACCGACCCGTGGAGCCTCGTCCTCGCTGCCGCACCGCTCCTCGTGCTCGTCGTCGGCGGCCTCGGCCTGTTCCGCGGCAGCCGGTTCGCTGTGTGGCTCGTGGTCGTGGTCGACGTCGTCACGGCGGTCGCTGCGGCAGTCACGTACGGCGCGGTGCCGGGACGGATCGAGCAACTGCGCGGGCCGGAGGACCGGTTCGTCGTCGACGTGTCCATCGCCGCGTCGATCGTCGTCCCGCTCGCGACCGCCGTGGTGCTCGTGCTGCTCCGACGGTCGTTCACCGTGTTGCCGTCACGCCGACGGGTCGTCACCTTCGCGGTGACGGTCCTCGCCGCCGCGGGCGTCGTCGTGACCGCGGTCCTGGTCACGGCCGCCTCGTCGCCGCAGCACGTCGAGGACCCCCTGCGCCTGGCCGTGGCCGCGCTCGGTCCGATCGCGCCGGTGACGTTCTGGGACCGGCTCCCGTCGCTGCACCCGATGCTGCGCGTCGTGATCGGTCTGGCCGGTCCGCTGCTCTGGTTCGTCATCGCCTTCGCAGCCGTCCGGCCGACGGGGGCGGTCGAGCCCGATGCGGACGGTGACCGGACCCACGGCGACCGTGAACGCGCCAGGGCGCTCCTCGAGGCCGGCGGCGGTGACGCGTTCGGGTGGATGACGACCTGGCAGGGCAACGCGTACTGGTTCGCCGCGGACGGCCGTGCCGGTGTCGCCTTCCGCCGGAACGGCCGGGTCGCGGTGACGGTCGGCGGTCCGTTCGGCTGGCCGGACGCCCGCGCCGACGCCATGACGGCGTTCGCGCGGTGGTGCGACGACGTGGGCTGGACGGCCGTCTTCTACGGCATCGGCACGGACACCGCCGACACCCTCACCGCCCAGGGGTGGAGCACGCTGCCGGTCGCCGAGGACGCGGACCTCGACCCGAGGGTCTGGACGACGAGCGGCAAGCGCAAGCAGGACGTCCGGACGGCGGTGAACAAGGCGAAGCGCGACGGCACGACGGCCACCTGGTCGTCCTGGCAGGAGCTGCCGGGCTCGACCACGCGGCAGATCGAGGCGATCTCCGAGGAGTGGGTGTCCGAGCGGGACCTGCCGGAGATGGGCTTCACGCTCGGCGGCGTCGACGAGATGCGCGACCCGGCGGTCCGCGTCCTCGTCGCGCAGGACGCCGCGGGCACGGTGCTCGCCGTCACCAGCTGGCTCCCCAGCCACCGCGCGGGCCGCGTCGTCGGGTGGACGCTCGACGTCATGCGCCGGACCGGTGCCGCCCCGAACGGCGTGATGGAGTTCCTCGTCGCCAGCGCCGCGGAGCGGATGCGCGAGGACGGTGTCGAGCGGCTCAGCCTGTCGGCGGCGCCGCTCGCACAGGCGGGTGAGAACGCTGCGCCGAGCGATGGCGTGCAGAGCCTGCTGGACCTCGTCGGGGGCGTCCTCGAACCGGTCTACGGGTTCCGCTCGCTGCTCCGGTTCAAGCAGAAGTTCGGCCCGGAGCTGCACCCGCTCGTCCTCGCCTACCCCGACCCGGTCGCGCTGCCGTCGATCGGCCTCGCGGTCGTCCGGGCGTACCTGCCGGACCTGTCGCTGCGGCAGGCGGTCGCGCTCGCGCGCGGACGCGGCTGACCCGGCATGGTCGGCGGGGCCGGTGCGGTGGACGCGACCGGGCGGCGGACGGGAGGCGCGGTGCGGGCCCGCCACGGGCCTCCCGGTCGTGCGCCGCGTCGCCCCGTTACGTGCCCCGCGCCGACCCGACGCGTCCGTCACCGGTCTGGGGTATCGTTCCGACTACGCAAGCGCTCCGGGGTCGGTGCAATTCCGAACCGGTGGTGACAGTCCACGAACTGATGACGGGTGCGAACCCGGCAGAGGTTGACTCGGTGAAACTCCGGGACCGACGGTGAGAGTCCGGATGGGAGGCGCGCTGGCGGACGAGACGACCCACCCTGCGTGGGACGACCCGTCCGTCGATGCCGACGATCGTCGAACACCCCCGGAGTCCCGTTGAGAGGACACCAGTGTTCACCGGCATCATCGAGGAACTCGGCACCGTCACCGCCGTCGAGCAGCACGGCGACTCCGTCGCGCTCACCGTCCGCGGGCCGATCGTGGTCGCGGACGCCAGCCACGGCGACTCCATCGCCACCAGCGGCGTCTGCCTGACCGTCGTCGAGCAGACTCCCGACTCCTTCACCGCCTTCGTCATGAAGCAGACGCTCGACATGAGCGCGCACGGAGCGTTGCGGGTGGGCGACCGCCTGAACCTCGAGCGCGCGGCGTCGGTCGGCGACCGCCTCGGCGGCCACATCGTGCAGGGCCACATCGACGGCACCGCCACCGTGCTCGAGACCGCGGACGGCGACGGCTGGCGCCGGGTGCGGTTCTCGCTCGCGCCGGCGCTCAGCCCGCTCGTCGTCGACAAGGGATCGATCGCGCTCGACGGCGTCTCGCTCACCGTCAGCGCCGTCTCACCCGAGGACACCGCGCCGGACGCCGCCTGGTTCGAGGTCAGCCTGATCCCGGAGACGCTCGAGGCGACCACCCTCGGCTTGCGCGTGCCGGGCGACCGGGTGAACGTCGAGACCGACGTGCTCGCGCGGCACGTGCGCCGGATGCTGCGGCTCGACGCCGCCGTCGGCTCGCTCGAGACCGTCGGACCGCTCGAGACCGTCGGATCGGAGGCCCGGTGATGGTCGCCGCGGTCCCGCAGACCCTCGGCTCGTCGAGCATCGAGGCCGCGATCGCGTCGATCGCGACCGGCCGCCCGGTGATCGTCGTCGACGACGAGGACCGCGAGAACGAGGGTGACGTCATCCTGTCCGCCGAGCTCGCGACGCCGGAGTGGATCGCCTGGACCGTGGCGCACTCGTCAGGGTTCATCTGCGCGCCCGTCAGCACCGAGATCGCCGACGCCCTCGACCTGCCGCCGATGGTCCAGCACAACGAGGACGTCCGTGGCACCGCGTACACCGTCACCGTCGACGCAGCCGTCGGGGTCACCACGGGCATCAGCGCCCACGACCGAGCGCGCACGCTGCGGGTCCTCGCCGACCCGACCTCCGTGCGCGACGACCTGCACCGCCCCGGCCACGTCGTCCCCCTGCGGGCACGACCGGGCGGGGTCCGCGAGCGTGCGGGGCACACCGAAGCCGCGATCGAGCTCGTCACCGCAGCCGGGCTCCGGCCCGCCGCGGCGATCTGCGAGATCGTCGACGAGGACGGCAGCATGATGCGGCTGCCGGCGCTCGTCGCACTCGGGGCGCGCGAGGGCGTGCCCGTCATCACCATCGCCGCGCTCGTCGAGTGGCTGGACGCGGCAGACCGGACGGCGGCAGCAACTGCCCTGTCCACGGAAGGAACAGCACGATGAGCGGAGCAGGCGCGGCGGACCGCGACCACGTCGACGGCACCGGGATCCGGGTGGCCATCGTCGCCGGGCAGTGGCACGACACGATCGCGGCGGGCCTCCTCGCCGGGGCGCAGCGCGAGGTCGAACGGCTCGGCGCCACCGCGTCGGTGTTCCCGGTCCCGGGGAGCTTCGAGCTGCCCGTCGTCGCGAAGACCGCCCTCGAGGCCGGGTTCGACGCCGCGGTCGCGCTCGGCGTGATCATCCGCGGCGGCACCCCGCACTTCGAGTACGTGTCCGACGCCGCCACGAGTGGGCTCACCCGCGTGGCGATCGACACCGGCAAGCCCGTCGGGTTCGGCGTGCTCACCCTGGACGACGAGCAGCAGGGCATCGACCGGGCCGGGCTGCCCGGCTCGAAGGAGGACAAGGGCGCCGAGGCCGTGCACGCCGCGGTCGCGACCGCGGTGATGCTGCGCTCGTTGCGCGTGCTCGCGTAGCGCGGCTGGTTCCCACGGCGCCCGCACGCAGAACGGCCCCGCACCTCGAGAGGTGCGGGGCCGTTCTGCGTGGCGGAGTGGTTACCGCTTGCCGAACACGTGGATCGGCAGGAAGAAGGAGAGGGTCATCAGGATGAGGCCACCCATGAAGATGAACGCCTGGCCCGAGTCGACCTGGAACGCGAACCCGAACAGGTACATCGACACCAGCAGCAGCAGGATCGAGAAAACAGCGGCGATGACGCGGCCCACGGGATACCTCCGGGTGTCGACGAGTGGAACGTCGCCAAGTCTATCCCCAGGAACGGGGATGGTCGTTCACGCGCCGGGCTTCGTCGCGATCAGCCGGTCCACGACGGCGAGGAGCGCCTCCATGTCGACGGTGCTGCGCTTCGGTCGACCGTCGCTCGCGGCACCGAGGGAGGCCTGGTGGTACAGGCCGTCGCCGAGGAGTTTGACCGCCTGGGCGGTGGGCTCGTCGTGCAGCGCGTCGACGAGGGTCACGAGCCAGGCGTTCTCGGTGTCGTCGAGGGTCCGGCCCGCTTCTTCGTAGCCGGCCTGCTGCAGGCGGCTCGCGGCGAGGAGTGCGAGGTCGAGCTCGCTGCCGACGAACAGGCAGTTGCGGACGAAGTAGCGGGCGGCGCCGTCCTCGGCCTCGGCCATGCGCTCGACGTCGATCGCGGACAGGTCGGAGAGTCGCTCGCACAGCCCCTCGACCAGGGCCGCCTTGGAGCCGAAGTGGTACAGCAGCCCGCCCTTGGAGACACCGGCGCGGGCGGCGACGGCGTCGAGCGTCGCGGGACGTTCGCCGTCTTCGCACACGATGGCGACGAAGCTGTCGAGGACGCGGTCGCGGGCACTGGCCATGGGCACGAGTCTAGGAGGAGTTGTGCACGAGCAGGTGCAGGCGTCGCGGGCCGTCCCGCGACGCCTGCACCCTGCCGGTCGGGGCGCTCGGCGCGTCAGCCCTTCAGCGCTCCTGCGGCGATGTTGGCGATGAAGTGGCGCGAGCCGATGATGAACACGCCGATGAGCGGGAAGACGCTGATCACGGCGCCGGCCATCACCGCCCCGAGGTCGGTCGCGTTCACCGAGCTCAGTCCGGCCAGGGCGACCTGCAGGGTCTGCCCCTTCGGGTCGATGAGGACGATGAGCGGCCAGACGTAGTCGTTCCAGGCGGTGATGAAGGTGAAGATGCCGAGGAACGCGAGCCCGCCGCGGAGCATCGGGACCGCCACCGACCACCAGGTGCGGAAGAACCCCGCTCCGTCCACCCGGGCCGAGTCGATCACCTCGTTCGGGATCGACGAGGTGGCGAACTGCCGGAGCAGGAAGATGCCGAACGCGTTCGCCGCCCCCGGGATGATGAGCGCCTGCAGACCACCGATCCACCCGAGGTTCGCCATGAGCACGAAGCTCGGCACCAGCGACAGGCTGCCCGGCACCAGGAACGTGGCGAGCATGACGGTGAACAGTGTGCGCTTGAACGGGAACTCGTACTTCGCGAAGGCGAACGCGGCGAGCGAGTCGAACAGCATGACCAGGACGGCGGTGCTGCCGGCCACGAGCACGGTGTTCAGGAGTGCCCGCAGCATGTCCACGTTGCTGAACACGGACGCCACGTTCGCGAGGGCGTTGTCCCCGAACCAGAGCGACGGCGGGTAGCCGAAGATCTCGGCGTTCGTCGACGTCGACATCACGAGCAGCCACCAGAACGGGAAGATCGACAGCAGCACCCCGATGATCAGGCAGAGGTGCGTGACGGCGGTCCCGAGCCAGCCGCGGCGGAACCCGCGGCCACGGTCGTTCCCCGCGGCGCCCGGTCGCCCGAGTGCTGCAGCGGTGTTGGTCGTCGTCGTGGTCGGTGTCGCGGTCATGCGTCGACCCCCTTCGTGCTGGTGCGGACCGTGCGGGCCACGCGGAGTCGTCGTGGGGTCTTCAGGCCGTCGCGTTCACTGAGCAGACGCCAGTTGATGATCGCGAACACCACGGAGAACAGGAACAGCACCCAGGCGATCGCCGAGCCGTACCCGAAGTCGAACTGGTTGAACGCCTGCTCGTACTGGTAGAGCACGATCGTCATGCCGGCCTCGTCGGGGCCGCCCACCGCTTGTCCGTTGAACAGGATCTGCGGCTCCGTGAAGAGCCCGAGCCCACCGATCGTCGACGTGATGAGGGTGAACAGGATCACCGGGCGCAGCAGCGGCACGGTGATGCGCGAGAAGATCTGCCACGCGTTCGCGCCGTCCACCTTCGCGGCGTCGTACAACTCGGTCGAGATGGACTGCAGTCCGGCCAGGTAGATGATCGCGTTGTAGCCCGTCCAGCGCCAGATCACCATCACCGAGATGGTGACCTTGATGCCCCAGTACGACGACAGCCACCCGACCGGGTCCGCACCGAGTGCGCGCAGTGCCGCGTTCACCAGGCCGAAGCCGTCGGAGAACACCGAGCCGAACACGATCGCCATCGCGACCATGCTCGTGACGTTCGGCACGAAGAAAGCGACGCGGTAGAAGCCCTTCGCCCGGATGTTGCCGTGCAGCAGGAACGCGAGCACGAGCGCGAGGAACAGCATCGGGATCGTCGACATGACCCAGATGAGGAACGTGTTGCCGACGGCGTTCCAGAACCGCGGGTCGCCGAGCAGGTACTGGTACTGGGCCAGACCGACGAACGCGGGGGAGCCGACCCCGTCCCAGTCGGTGAACGACAGCACGATCGAGAACACGATCGGGAACAGCCCGAACACCAGGAAGAGCACGTAGAACGGCGCGATCGCGACGTACTGCGGCCAGAACCGGCGGAGCCCGTACCGCTTGCCGGTCGCTGCGGTGGTGATGGAGGACGTCGGGGTCCCGACGACCGCGGGGATGCTCGTGGTCGGTGGTGCTTGCTTGGTGCTCATGCGCGGACCCCCCGCTTGTCGAGGACCCGGTTGGTCTGGTCGACGGCGTCCTGCCAGGCGCGGTCCGGGTCCTTGCCCCCGGCCTCGACGTTCGTGATCTCGGTCGCGAACGCACCGATGAACCGTTCGGAGTTCGAGATGTACGTCACCGGGACGTCCATCGCCGAGGCGTTGAAGAACGCCAGCGGGTCCTGGTCGCCGAAGTAGTCGCCGGGCTTCCGCATGATCCCGTTGTCGAACGACGCCGGGGTGGAGGGGAACAGCTGGATGTCGTTGTACGTGTGCGACTGCACCTCGGGCGAGGTGATCCACTGCGCGAACGCGGCGGCCGCGGCCGGGTCCTTCGAGGTCTTCGGGACGGCGAGGAACGACCCGCCGCTGTTGCCCGGGCGATCCGGTTGCCGGGCGACCCGCCACGTGCCGGCGGCGTCCGGAGCGGTGTCGTGGATGACCTGCGTCCACCACGCGCCCTCGATCTGTCCTGCGACCCGGCCGGACACCCACCCGGCGTTCTGGTCGGTGCCGGACTGCAGGTTGCCGGTGAGGCCGGAACGGACGCAGGCGACGGCGTTCTCCCACGCCTGCCGCACCGAGCTGTCGTCCTGCTCGAAGACCGGCTGGTCGTCACGGTCGAAGTACCGCGTGGGGCTGGCGTAGATGTACTGGTTGAAGAGCTGGTTGGCGGTGATGACCGTCGCGGCGTCCGCACCCTTCCGGATCTTCGCGCCGAAGGAGCGGAACCCGTCCCACGTCGCGATCGCGTCCGAGACCTCGTCCGGGTCGGTCGGCAGCCCGGCCTTCGCCAGGACGTCCTGCCGGTAGAAGAAGCCGGTCGGTCCGGTGTCGACGGGCCAGAAGCACTGCCGGCCGCTCGGCGTCCGGCCGAGCGCGCTCTTCCAGTCGTAGTACTCGTCCCGCTTCGCCGCGCCGCCGTGGTCGTCGAAGTCGGTGAACAGGTCTTCGTCGGGGAAGTACAGCCAGCAGTTCGAGTTGACCATCAGCACGTCGGGGATGAACGCGTTGCCGGCGAGTGCCGTCCGGAACTTGGTGTCGTACGAGGCACCGCCGATCAGGTCGGGGCGGAGCCGCTTGGACCCCTGCCCGGCGATCCCCCCGGCGGCCTGCCGCAGGAACTTCGGGTCGAGCGACCGGTTCCAGTACCAGAGGACGAGTTCGTCAGGGTCCCTGGAGATGGCGGTGCTCGTGGAGCACCCGGCCAACAAGGCGGTGGTGGCGAGGGCTCCGAGGGCACCTGCGCCGGCGAGGAACCCCCGCCTGCTGAGACTGATCGATGGAGATGACGTCACGAAACTACCTGCTCTCGTCGTTGAGATCGGGTTGGACACAGCGATACCGGGTCCCCGGAGCGTTCGACCGTGAACGCTCACGAAGTGGTCCAGAGCATCCTCTGTGAGACACGCCGTGTCAAGCACTTCCGCATTGATCCACCGGGCGTGTGGCACTAGCGTCGTCGTGACCGTGAAGGTTCACGAGACGACAAGGATCCGCATGTCAGCGCAGACCGCGAACACCGCCAGCACCACGACCCCGACGGTCGCCGACCGCCCCGGCTGGGCCGTCCTCGGCCCCGGGGGCATCGCCCGCCGCTTCCTCTCCCAGCTGCCCGCGAGCGGTGGTGCACTCGTGGCCGCCGGTAGCTCGTCCACCGAGCGGGCGCAGACCTTCGCCGACGAAGCCGCGCAGCTCGGGTTCGCCGACGTCTCTGCTGCGACCTACGACGAGGTCCTCGCCGACCCGCGCGTCGATGCCGTGTACGTCTCGACCGTGCACACCGGGCACGCGCGGCTCGTCCTCGCCGCGCTCGAGGCCGGCAAGGCCGTCCTGTGCGAGAAGCCCCTCGCCCCGAACCACGGCACCGCCATGGCGCTCGCCGATGCCGCACGCCAGGCCGGCCTGCCGCTGGTCGAGGCGTTCATGTACCGCTTCCACCCGCAGACCGCCGCACTGCTCGACCTCGTGCGGGACGGCGTGATCGGCGAGGTCACGCACATCGACGCCTCGTTCGCGTTCCGTACCGGTGAGCGGACCGGCCGACTGTTCGACGTCGACACGGCCGGCGGCGGGATCCTCGACGTCGGCGGGTACCCGGTGACGATGGCCGCCGCGATCGTGCAGGCCGCGACCGGTGTCGCCGTCGCCGAGCCGACGGAGCTCACTGCCACCGGCACCCTCGGGCCGACCGGCGTCGACGAGTGGACCGTCGCGCAGCTGACCTACCGCGGCGGCATCACGGCGTCCGTCCGCACCGGCGTCTTCGTGCAGGACGACAACGCCGTCGCGGTGTACGGCACGCGCGGTCGCCTCCTGCTCGCCGACCCGTGGACCCTCGGCGCCGACCCGACGATCGAGGTGCACGCTGTCGACGAGGACCCGCGCACGCTGTCCTTCGCCGGCGAGCACCCCTACGCACGTGAGGCCGACGCCACCACCGACGCCCTGCGTGCCGGTGCGGTCGAGGCAGCACAGATGACGATCGACGAGTCGCTCGCGACCGCCCGCACCCTCGACAAGTGGCGCGCCGCGATCGGCCTGCGCTACCCGTTCGAGGCCGAGTCCGCCGACATCCCCACCGTGAGCGGTCGGCCGCTCCGGGTGCAGGACGGCAACCCCATGCAGTACGGCGAGATCCCGGGTGTCGGCAAGCGGCTGTCGCGCCTGGTGATGGGCGTCGACAACCAGCCCGACCTGGCGCACGCCAGCGCGATCTTCGACCTGTTCGTCGAGCAGGGCGGCAACGTGTTCGACACCGGCTACATCTACGGCGGCGGTGTGCTCGAGGGCCGGCTCGGCAAGTGGATCCAGAACCGCGGCGTCCGCGAGGACGTGGTCGTCATCACGAAGGGTGCGCACACGCCGTTCTGTGACCCGGAGTCCCTGACGAAGCAGCTGCTCGAGAGCCTCGAGCGCCAGGGCACCGACTACGCGGACATCTACATGATGCACCGCGACAACCCGGACATCCCGGTGGGGGAGTTCGTCGACGTCCTCGACGAGCACCGCCGCGCCGGCCGCATCCGCGTGTACGGCGGGTCGAACTGGACGCCGGCACGCTTCGACGAGGCCAACGCCTACGCACGGGCGAACGGCAAGCACGAGTTCGAGGTCCTCAGCAACCACTTCGGCTTGGCCGAGGCCTACGACGTGCCGTGGGACGGCTGCGAGCACGCGACCGACGCCGCGTCGAAGGCGTGGCTCGAGGAGCGTCAGGTCCCGCTGCTGCCGTGGTCGTCGCAGGCCCGTGGCTTCTTCACCGGTCGTGCGACGCCGGATGACACCAGTGACGCCGAGCTCGTCCGCTGCTACTACAGCGACGAGAACTTCGAGCGGCTCCGTCGCGCGCGGGAACTCGGCGACCGGTTCGGCGTGCCCGCCACGGCGATCGCCCTGGCGTACGTGCTCAACCAGCCGTTCCCGACGTTCCCGCTCTTCGGACCGCGTACGATCGCGGAAGCCCGATCGTCCATGACGGGCCTCTCCGTCGACCTCACCCCGGAACAGGTGGCATGGCTGGACCTCCGCGACTGACCCAGTCGCCACCGGACGGCCCGCACTCCGGCGGCCGCGCGACGATCATCGACGTCGCCGCGGCCGCCGGGGTGTCCCGGCAGACCGTCACCCGCGCGATGAACGGCATGTCCGGCATCAGCGCGACCACGAAGGAACGGGTGCTCGCCGTCGCGGCGTCGCTCGACTACCGGCCGTCGCGCTTCGGCCGCGGGCTGGTCACCGGCGGGGACCACCAGCTCGGGCTCGTCGTGAACGACCTGCGGAACCCGTACACGCCCCAGCTCGCGTCCGCCGTGTTCCGGCTCGCCGCCGAGCAGGGGTGGAACGTCATGCTCGCCGACGTCGACCTGGCGAGCGACGCCGACCGGATGGTCCAGGCGCTCGGTGCGCAGACCGACGTGGTCATCGGCTACCTCGGCTCGCGCCGGCACCGGTGGAGCGAGCTCCTCGGCAACGTGCCGATGGTCGAGCTCGACCCGTCATCCGACCCGCCCACGGCGGCGGTGTGGATCGACCCCGCCGACGCGATCGAGGCCCTCGCCGACCACCTGGTGGCGACCGGGGTGCGGCACCCGGTCGTGCTCGACAACTCGTCGCCGGACCACACGAGTGCCCGCGGCCTGCTCATGCTGGACGCGCTGCGCCGCCGCGGCTACCTGCCGGAGCTCGTGCACGCGCCGCACGGCACCGCCGAGTGCGGTGCCGACGAGACGGTGCGGATCCTGGCTCGGAAGCGCCGACTCGACGCGATCCTGGCCTTCAACGACGTGATGGCGCTCGGCGTGCTGCAGGCCTGCCGCCGCGCGGGCGTCGACGTCCCCGGTGAGGTCCGGGTCGTCGGCGTCGACGGCCTGCCGCTCGGCGCTCTGGTGTCGCCGATGCTGACGACCCTGGCGGTCGACCTCGACGCCGTCGCGCGCGAGGCCCTCACGCTCGCGCTCGGCATGCTCGCCGGTGAGCTGCCGCGGCACGGCGCCGCAGTGCAGCGCACCGTGCGCCACAGCCTGCTGGTCCGCGACTCCGCCTGACGACGGCTGGCATGTCCGCCCGCCCGCCCCGCCCGCCCGCCGCGCCCCGCCCCGGCCCCGCCCCGAGGTTCCGAAATCTCGGCATGTCGGCGCTCAAGCCGCCCGACATCGGAACCCGGGCGGAGTCCACGCGGCGTGTTGTGGAACCCCGGCACCGGAACCCCGGCACCGGAACCCCGGCACCGAAACCCGGGCACCGGAACCCCGGCACCGGAACCCCGGCACCGGAACCCCGGCACCGGACGCAGGTCGTGCCATCGCCCCAGCCTCCCGCCCTGGGCGGGACCAGCCGTCGGACTGGAGGCGCGTGGCCAGCCCGCCACGGGCCTCCCGTCCGCCTGTTGGTTGCATTTGCAACCATAACCGTCCAGACGGTACACTGACGGAGTCCTGACGGGGCGCGTGTCCATCCCGCGTCCCGTCTCGTCTGCCCCACGCACCGCCCGCCGTCGACCAGGTCCGGCTCGAAGTCCCAGGAGTCCGCCGTGTCCGCACTGCTCACCAGTCCCATCGCCGCCCGCGTCACCGGCAGCCGCGCCCGACGGTTCCTCGCGCTCGCCGTGCTGATGCTGCCGGTCCTGCTCATCTCGGTGGACAACACCGTGCTGAGCTTCGCGCTGCCGTCGATCAGTCGTGCGCTCAACCCGGACGCCACCACGCAGCTCTGGATCGTCGACGCGTACCCGCTCGTCCTGGCCGGGCTGCTCGTCGTGATGGGCAGCATCGGTGACCGGATCGGCCGCCGTCGGATCCTGGTGATCGGGGCCACCGGCTTCGCGCTGTTCTCCGTCGCCGCGGCCTTCGCGACCGACGCCTGGATGCTCGTCGCCGCACGGATCGCGATGGGGGTGTTCGGCGCGATGCTCATGCCCGCGACGCTCTCGATCATCCGCAACGTCTTCGTCGACGCGGGGGAGCGGCGCATGGCGCTGGCCGTGTGGTCGACCATGTTCGCGGCCGGCAATGCCCTCGGTCCGCTCGTCGGTGGCACGCTGCTCGCGCACTTCCACTGGGGCAGCGTCTTCCTGGTCGCGGTGCCGATCCTCGTGCTCATGCTCGTCGGCGTCCCGTTCTGCGTGCCGGAGTCGCGCGACCCGATGCCGGGGCCGGTCGACGTGCCGAGCATGTTCCTGTCCCTCGGTGCGCTGGCGCCGATCGCCTGGGCGATCAAGTCGTTCGTGCACCCGGAGGAGCGCGGGTTCGCGGTCGCGATGCTCGCCGTCGGCGTCGTGTGCGGTATCGCGTTCGTCCGCCGGCAGCTGCGGTCCCGCACCCCGATGCTCGACCTGCGCCTGTTCCGCAGCACGGCGTTCACCGGCAGCGTGCTCATGAACCTGATGGCGATGTTCTCGCTGACCGGCTTCCTGTTCTTCATCGCGCAGCACCTGCAGCTCGTCGCGGGGCTCGATCCGTTCGCCTCGGGCGTCGTGCTCATCCCCGGATCGGTGCTCACGATCGTCGCAGGCCTCGCGGTGGTGCCGGTCGTCGCACGGGTCGCCCCGCGTTGGGTCGTGTCGGTGTCCCTGCTGTTCTCGGCCGCGGCGTACGCCCTCGTGGCGGTCCTCGGACACCACGCGTCGATCGCGGCACTGGCCTTCGCGTTCGTGCTGCTCGGCATCGGCATCGGGGCGTCCGAGACCGTCACGAACGACCTCATCATCTCGACCGCTCCGGCGGACAAGGCCGGTGCCGCGTCCGCGATGTCCGAGACGGCGTACGAGATCGGTGCGGTGCTCGGCACGGCCGTCCTCGGCACGATCCTGGCGACCACCTACCGGGCGCACGTCGTGGTGCCCGGCGGACTGAGCTCGACGGCGCACACCGCTGCCCAGGAGACGCTCGGCGGTGCGGTGTCCGCCGCGTCGTCCCTCGGTGGCGGCGCCGGCCAGGCGCTCCTCGAGTCGGCGCGGGCGGCGTTCGACTCCGGCGTGACGATCACGGCCGGCGTCGCCGCGGTGCTCATGGTGATCGCTGCCGCAGGCGCCGTCGTCATGCTCAAGCGCCGCTGACGCGCGCCGCTGACGCGCGCCGCTGACGCGCGCCGCTGACGCGCGCCGCTGACGCGCGCCGCTTCGTGAGCGGAAATGGTCGGGTTGCGCCACGCGACCCGACCATTTCTGCTCACGAAATCACCGCCACGGCGCGCCCGGGAGCCGTCGAACCTGTGAATCGTTGACCTCAACCATGGTTCAGGTCATACGTTGGGACATGCCCGCCCAGTGACGGCACACCCCCGCACGAAGGAACGACGACGAACACCATGCCCGACGAAGCCCCGGCGAACATCGCCGAAGCGTACAAGTCCGCGTTCCGCGGGCACCCGGCCGGCGTCGCCGTCATCACCGCCGAGGGGCCGGACGGTCCGACCGGACTCACCGCCTCGAGCGTCGCGAGCGTGGCTGTGGACCCGCCGGTCCTCGTCTTCTCGCTGTCCACGAACTCCGGGTCCGCCGGGGTCGTGCTCGGTGCCCCGGTCTTCGTCGTGCACCTGGTCGACTCGCTCAGCGTGGCGCTCGCCCGGCGGTTCGCCTCGACCGGCAGCCCGACCGCCGACGACCCGATCTGGGGCACCCTGCCCTCGGGTGACCGCTACCTGCCCAGTGCCGCGAGCGCGTTGCGGTGCCGCCCGCTCTCCACGACCCCGATCGGCAGCTCGACCGTCGTCGTCGCCGAGGTCCTCGACATCGTCGTCGGCCTCGAGCACGGCGAGCCGCTGGTCTACCACAACCGGGAATTCCACTCCCTCACCGATCGTTCCCGGCTCTCGTGAGCCGCGGAATCCCATCCGCAACCCACTGATCGAAAGGACCTCACATGGCTGAGTACACCCTGCCGGAGCTGCCGTACGACTACGCCGCACTCGAGCCGCACATCAGCGGCAAGATCATGCAGCTGCACCACGACAAGCACCACCAGGCCTACGTGACCGGAGCGAACACCGCGCTGCAGCAGCTCGGTGAAGCGCGCGAGTCGGGCAACTTCGGTGCGATCAACAAGCTCGAGAAGGACCTGGCGTTCCACCTCGGTGGCCACGTCAACCACTCGATCTTCTGGACCAACCTCGGCCCGGACACGAAGGTCCCCGAGGGCGAGCTCGCCGCGGCGATCGACGAGTTCTTCGGCTCGTTCGACACCTTCAAGGCGCAGTTCGCCGCCGTCGCGAACGGCATCCAGGGCTCCGGCTGGGCCGTCCTGGCCTGGGACACCGTCGGCCAGAAGCTGACCACGTTCCAGCTGTTCGACCAGCAGGCCAACGTGCCGTTCGGCCTCGTGCCGATCTTCATGCTCGACATGTGGGAGCACGCCTTCTACCTCGACTACCTCAACGTCAAGGCGGACTACGTGAAGGCCGTCTGGAACATCGTCGACTGGGAGAACGTCGCGGCGCGCTTCGCCAACGCGAAGTCGCAGTCGTTCGTGACGCTCTGATCCACCGACCGCGGGTCGCGTGACGCGACCGACGGACGAACGGGAGGCACGGTGCCAGCTGGCACCGTGCCTCCCGTTCGTGCATCACGCCGCGGTGACTGCCGCGCCGGCGGCGAGCCGGTCGGCGATCGCCCGGAGCGCGGCGTCGGTGTCGGCGCGCTCCCGGTCGACGATCGCGGTCCACTGGGCGCCGCGGGCAGTCGTCACGGCGTCGCGTGCGACGCGGTCGGCGGCCTCGGCGTCGTAGCCGTGTGCGAGGCACCACGCGGCGACCGCTGCCACGTGGCCCCGGTGCAGACCGCGTTGCCGGACCCGGCCGTCCATCGCCTCGACGCACCCGAGCTCGAAGGTGAGCCGGGCGGCGAGGGCTCGGTGCGGGTCGTCGAGGCGACCGAAGCTGGTCACCAAGTAGTCAGCCAGGGCGGAGCGGTCTGCCGCGGGATCGAGCGCAGCGTGGCAGACCGTGTCGGCCAGGTGCACGACGACGGAGTCGATGAGGGCATCGCGGGAGCCGAAGTGGTAGACGATCGGGTACGCACTGGTGCCCAGGATGCGACCGAGGCTGCGGACCGAGACGTCCTCGAGCTTGGTGTCCAGCAGGTGCAGGGTGACCTTCTCGAGGATCGCCGGCTTGAGCGTCGGGTCGGGCTTCCGGGGCATGGCATCTCCGTCGGATCGTCGGCGGCGGGCACACGACCCGCCACATCGTGGCATTGCGTATGTTACCGGTCACGTAGGGTGATTGGCCACCACGACGAGGGTACGAGTGGTCCCGAAAACGGAGCTTTGCTCGGTTCCCCGTAGACTGGGGCAGATGTCCATGCCGCAAGAGGCCTCCGTGCCCGTGTCGCAGCCCGAGGGCACCCGTGCCGGACGGGTGGTCGCCGGTCGCCGTCGCGGCGCCGGAAAACGGTTCCTGGTCGTCGGCGACGTTCTGGACGGCGTGCTCGTGCAGACCACCGCACACACCATCGGGGTGCACGACCCCGCCGCCGTGATCCGCCACCGACCGACCGGTGCAGCCGGCAACACCGCCGCCTGGCTCGGCTGGCTCGGTGCCGAGGTGGACCTCGTCGCGCGGGTGGGCGTCGACGACGTCTACCGGCACGAGCGGTCGCTGGAGGACGCCGGTGTCCGTCCGCACCTGCGCTACGACGCGATGACCTCCACCGGGGTCGTGGTGTCGGTGCGCAACGACAGCGGCCGCACGGCGATGTCCGACGCGGCCGCGAGCGGGAAGCTCACGGCTGCCGACGTCCCCGAGGCCGTGGCCCGACGCGCGGACATCGTGCACCTGACCGGGCACGCGATGCTCGGTGGCGGCGCCGACCGCATCGCGTCCCTGGTCGCCCGCGCTCGGACGGGATCGGCCCGGGTGTCGCTCGACCCGTCCTCGGCGGCCATCGTCCGGTCCGTCGGAGCTCCTGCCTTCCTCGCGGCCCTCGTCGGCGTCGACGTCCTCTTCCCCGGCCGGCAGGAGGCCCTCGAACTGACGGGGACGACCGACCTCGACGACGCGGTGCGGCGACTCACCGAGCACGTACCGCTCGTGGTGGCCACGGTGGGCGCCGACGGCGTGCTGGTGGGGCGACGCGGACGGAGCGTCCACCGCGTCCCCGCGACGCCGGCCACGGTCGTCGACACCGTCGGCGCCGGTGACGCGTTCGCCGCGGGCTTCGTGCGTGCCTGGGCGACCGATCCCGTGCGCGTCGGAGCGGCTGCACGTGAGGGCACTCGCGTGGCGGCCCGAGCACTCGGGTTCGTGGGTGGTCGCCCACCGGTGTGACGGTCGGTCGCCGGCGCAGCCCGGCCCCGGTGCGGCCCGTCGGCGCCCGCCCTGTCAGCGCTCGGCGGGCTCCGCCACGACGGTGAGGGTCTGGACGCGTCCTGCCGCGGCAGGGGCGAGGCGGATCTCGACGCGCAGGCGCCCGCAGGTGCCGGGCAGCCACCACCGCAGGTGCGACGGCGCCGACGACTGCTCGGCGACGGGAGCCGCGGTCAGGTCAGCGCCCACCTCGGCCACCGCCGCCGCGATCGCCCGACGGCGTCGGTCGTAGGGGACGTCCATCGCCACGTTCGGCGTGCAGACCGCGTCCGCCACGGCGTCCTGCCAGTCGGCCAGGAGGCCCGTCACGGCAACCTGCGCGGCTCGCGTCGCCCGGATGGTCGGCTCGGCGCCGGGGCGGCGCACCGGTCCGGTCGTCGTGTCGGGGTGCCCGTCGGACGCCGCCGGACGCGTTGCGTTCAGGAACAGGTCGTGTGCCTGCTGGGCAGCGGCGGAGACCTTCGCCTGCGTGGCGTTCTCGAACGCGACGACACCGAGACCGGTCTGTGCGGACCAGCGCATGTGTGCGGAGAACCCCGGGTAGCCGCCGGAGTGCGAGACGAGTTCGCCGAAGTGGTCGTCCTGCTCGAGGAACAGCCCGAAGCCGTACGCCGTGGCGCGTGACGAGCCGGGGACGACGGACGACGACACGACCCGCATCGCCTGCTGCATGAGCCGGCGGTCGGCGGGGGAGACCGGGCCGGGTTCCGGGGCAGCGGAGGACGCCGACCCGAGGTGCGTCGCCCACCGTGCGAGGTCGCGGACGGTGGAGAACAGTCCGCCGATCGACGAGAACGCACCCGGGCCGGTCATCGGCAGGGGTTCCCAGCCGCCGTCGTGCGGGCGGAACCCGGTGACGACCGGTCCCTGCGCCTCGGCCGCGCTGAACACCGTGTGGTCGAGACCGAGCGGTCGGAGCACGGTGTCACGTGCCGCCTGGGTGAACGGACGGCCGGTGACGACGGCGACGACCCGCCCGAGCAGGGCGTAGCCCAGGTTCGAGTAGGCGAACCGGGTGCCGGGCACGGAGTCGAACAACAGACCGCCACGCAGGACGTCGTCGAGCTCGGCGTCGCTGATCGACTCCTGCCGGTCCGCCCAGGGGTCGTCGGTGGGGAAGCCGGCCGACATGGTCAGCAGCATCCGCACGGTCGGCACGGGGGAGTCCGGTGTGGGCAGGGGCACCGCGCCGAACGCCGGGACGAACGTGGTGATCGGCGCGTCGAGGTCCAGTCGACCGTCGGACACCAGCGTCAGCAGTGTCGCCGCGGTGACGCTCTTCGTGCACGACGCGATCCGGTAGACGGTGTCGGCGTCCGGCCGCTGCCCGTCTCCGCGGTCGCCGTGGCCCCCGGAAGCGATGAGACCCGTCCGGTCGAACACACCCCACGCACTGCTCGGCGCGACGCCACGGTCGACACGGTCACGGAAGAGCGCGTCGACCTGCGCGACGGCGGCGTCCCACGGACTCATGACCGACGCATCTCGGCGTACGCGTCGAGGGCGCGCTGCCGGGTCGCCTTGAGGTCGACCATCGGCTCGGGCCGGAGCTCGTCCGACGGCACCCACCGGTGTACGTACTCGCGGTGCGGGTCGAAGCGCTCGAGCTGTCGGTCGGGGTTGAACACCCGGAAGTACGGCGCCGCGTCGAAGCCCGACCCGGCGACCCACTGCCAGTTCGCGGCGTTGTTGGCGGAGTCGGCGTCGACGAGGGTGTCCCAGAACCACTGCTCACCCACCCGCCAGTCGACGAGCAGGTTCTTGACGAGGAAGCTCGCGGTCGCCAACCGGACGCGGTTGTGCATGGCGCCGGAGTGCCACAGCTCGCGCATGCCGGCGTCGACGAGGTCGAACCCGGTCGTCCCGGTGCGCCACCGGTCGACCTCGGCATCGGGGGCGTCCCGCCACGGGAACGCGTCGAACTCGCGACGCACGTTCACCGTCGTGATGTCCTCGCAGTGGAAGTACTCGTTCCAGTTGAACTCGCGCCAGGCCAGCTGTCGCAGGAAGGCGGAGGCGTTCTGGCGCTGCTCGGGCTCGAGCGCTCCGTGCAGCCGGTGCCACACCTGGTACGGGCTGACCTCGCCCCAGCGCAGGTGCGGGGACAGGTCGCTCGTGGCGGCCATGGCGGGTTCGTCGCGCTGGTCGTAGTCCTCGAGCGCATGGGTGACGAAGTGCTCGAGCCGCTGGTGTGCGCCGTGCTCGCCGGGCTCCCAGGCATCGCGGAGTCCGCCGGCCCAGTCGGGGCGGGTCGGCAGGAGGTCCCACTGGCTCAGGTCGTCGCTCGCGACGCGGGCCGGGGCGGGCAGGTCGCGGGGCTTCGGGAGCGGGTGCCGTGGTTCCGGCATCGCCTGGGCAGCGCGCCAGAACGGGGTGAACACCTTGTACGGCTCGCCCTGTCCGGTGCGGACGGTCCACGGTTCCCAGAGCAGGCTCGCCGCGAAGCTGTGCGCCTCGATGCCGCGGTCGTGCAGGGCGCTCTTGATGCCGGCGTCGACCTCGCGCTCGGCCGGACCGTACCGACGGTTCCAGAACACGGCGTCAGCACCGGTGTCAGCGACGAGGGTGTCGATCACCGCGGCGGCCGCACCCCGTCGCAGCACCAGCCGCGAGTCACGGTCACGCAGTTCGCCGTCCAGCGCGGTGAGCGAGTGGTGGAGCCACCAGCGGCTCGCCGCGCCCGCGGGACGGATGCCGGGGGATTCGTCGTCGAGGACGTAGACCACCGTGACGTCGCCGCCGTGGTCGATCGCGGCACGCAGTGCGGGGTTGTCGGCCAGCCGCAGGTCGTCGCGGAGCCAGACCAGTGCGCCGGTCACACCGCTGCCGGGTCCGACTCGGAGACCGACCGCGCGACGGCCCGTCGGCCCGGGGCGGTGCCGACCGCGAGACGCAGCTTCGTGCAGAGCTCGGTGAGCGTGCGGAGTTCGGCGTCGGACAGTCCGGCGCCGACCTGCTGCGCGATGCTCGCCGCGTGCTGCACGGCCACGTGGCGGTAGACGTCGAACCCGTGCGGGGTGAGTGCCACGATGACGCCGCGGGCATCGGACGGATCCGGCTGCTTCTCGACGATCCCGCGGGCGAGCAGACGATCGACCAGACGGCTCACGCTCGGCTGGGTGAGGAGCAGGTGGCCGGTGAGGTCACGCATGCGGCAGCGTCGACCGGGCTGCGTCGACAGGTTGAAGCAGACGTCGTACTCGTTGAAGGAGATCTCGCCGCCGGGGAAGTCCGCGTTGAGGCTCCGCATCACGGTGACCTGGGCGCGGAACAGTGATTCCCAGGCGGCGACGGCGGTCGCCTTCTCGCTGCGGCGTGACTCGCTCACGATGGCGCTCCCCTCTGGTCGGACGGTCCGTCCACACTACCGACGGCCCCCGACAGGCGCGGGTTCGACATGCACGCGCTCGGACATGCACGAGGGCCGGCCGCTCTTTCGAGCGACCGGCCCTCTCCCTTGCACCAAGAGTTTCCTGCAATCACATTCCGCAGGCGGTGCCACAGCAAACACCGTCTGCACGACCGACTGTATAACGAAGCGGTAACGGCGCGCTAGCCTCCCCGTGCGTCGTTCGCTGCGAGTTCACCAAGAGCGACCGATCAGGATCAGAAGAGGTCGGGCGAGGGCGTCGAGGCGTAGCGCACGGCCACGTCGGCGTGCCGGTCGAACCGGTAGCCCACGCCGCGGACGGTGCGGACGATCTCCTCGAACGCGCCGAGCTTGGAGCGGAGCCGGCGCACGTGCACGTCGATGGTGCGTTCGTTCGGGGTCTCGTCCTCGCCGTCCGACCACAGGCCGTCGATGATGGCCGAGCGGTCCACCGTCTGGCCCTCGCGCAGCACCAGGAACTGCAGGAGTTCGAACTCCTTGTAGGTCAGGGGTGCTGCGTCGCCGTCGAGCGTGACGCGCTTGCGGGAGATGTCGATGACGACCCCGGTCTCCTCCGGCTCGGGCTTCTCGGCCTGCTTGCGGGCGGCGACCGCGGACCGGTCCTGCAGGGCCAGGCGGACGACGTCGACGTCACGGCCACCGGACTGCTCCGCGGCGACGGCGACGGCCGCGTAGGTCTCCGAGTTCGGCACCAGCTGCGCGGTCAGTGCCTTCAGCTGCTCGACGACGGCTGCGAGGGTCGTGCCGGCCGCTGCCGCCTTCGCCTCGTCGATCCCGACGTAGAGCGCGAAGCCACGGGCCTCGGTGCCCTCGGGCAGGGAGCGGTTGCGCTGCGGTGCCACGACCGGGCTGGTCGGCACGCTCGTCTGCCCCGTCGTGGCCGGCGTCGCGGGACGCGGACGGATCGGGGTGACCGTCCCGAGGTCGGTCGGCGCCGGAGCGGCGGTGCGGAGCGCGGTGCGGGGCTGGGCGATGGTGAGCGACATGGTGGTTCTCCGGGCGATGTGGCCGGTGCGCGTGTGGCGCTGGCGGCGGTGTCGAATGCGTCGACCCGGGTACGGCTGGATGCCGATGTGCCCTGCGGTCCTGCTGCGGACCGGGACGGACCCGGGGGAACGGGAGACAGACCTCGTGACGTGGTGCGCGTCGCCGACGGTGTCCGTCACCCGGGGATCACGCGCTCGCGACCGGGGTGGTGTCGCGGGGGATCCGGCTGGAACGGGTGCCGATCAGGCACACATTCGACAACGCATGACGGCGACCGGCATCATCATGCCAGCAGTCCCCTGGACCTCGGAGAGGACGCGGGTGGACACGGTTGCAGTCATGGGACGAGTATCGGCGGTATACCAAGGTGGTGTCAACCGTCCGAGCAGACGGTGCGTTCCGCGCACCGGTGGCGGTGGACCGGGCTGACGGACGACGGGAGGCCCGTGGCGGTGTCGCCACGGGCCTCCCGTCGATCGTCGGTGACGTCGACTGCCTACTCGGCCAGACCGTAGAGGCGGTCGCCGGCGTCGCCGAGACCGGGCACGATGTAGCCGTTCTCGTCGAGCTTCTCGTCGAGGGCGCCGAGGACGATCGAGACGTTTCGGTCGCCAACGGCCTCTTCGACCATGGCGAGTCCCTCCGGCGCACCGAGGATGCACACGCAGGTGATCTCCTCGGCACCGCGTGCGAACAGGAAGTCGATGGCAGCGGCGAGGGTCCCGCCGGTGGCCAGCATCGGGTCGAGCACGAAGCACTGACGGCCGGACAGGTCGTCGGGCAGGCGCTCGGCGTAGGTCTGCGGCTCGAGCGTCTCCTCGTTGCGGGCCATGCCGAGGAACCCGACCTCGGCCGTCGGCACGAGCTTGACCATGCCCTCGAGCATGCCGAGGCCGGCGCGCAGGATCGGGACGACGAGCGGACGCGGCTTGGCGATCGAGACGCCCATGGTGTGCGCCACGGGGGTGTCGATGGGCGTCGCGGTGACCCGGACGTTCCGCGTGGCCTCGTACGCGAGGAGCGTGACGAGCTCTTCGGTCAGGGCGCGGAACGTGGGGGAGGGTGTGGTCCGGTCGCGGAGCACCGAGAGCTTGTGGGTGATGAGCGGGTGGTCGGCGACGTGGACTCGCATAGGGTCGAGCCTACCGTGCTGCCGACCACCTGGAGGTCCCGTGGAAGCGCCCGCTGCCCGTCCGTTCGTCCCGGCGATGCAGCGCGCGCTCGACGAGGCCCGGGCCTGCCTGGCGACCGGCGACGTGCCCGTGGGGGCGGTGGTGCTCGACCGCGACGGCGTGGTCGTCGCCGTCGGCCGGAACGAGCGTGAGGCGCTGCAGGACCCGACCGCCCACGCCGAGGTGCTCGCGCTCCGCGCGGCCGCTGCGGTCACGGGGGACTGGCACCTCGACCAGCACACGCTCGTCGTGACGCTCGAGCCGTGCCCGATGTGCGCCGGGGCGATCCTGGCCGCACGTGTGCCGCGGGTCGTGTTCGGCGCCTGGGACCCGAAGGCAGGCGCGACCGGCAGCGTCTACGACATCGCCAGGGACCGCCGGCTGCCGCACCGCTCCGAGGTCGTCGGCGGCGTGCTCGAACGCGAGTGCGCCGCGCTGCTCGACGCGTTCTTCGCCGGGCGGCGCTGAGCCGGGCGTCGCTCAGTCAGCGGTGAGGATGACGATCGCCTCGGTCGGCGGGCGCGGACCGGTGCGGAGCACGTCGGGCTCGACGTAGATGACCCGGGCGATCGGCACCGCGGATCGCACCCGGTGCTCGACCGTGTCGATGCCCGCGGCGACGTCTCCCAGGCGGCGGTCGCCGTCGACGGCGACCTTCACGCCGACCATCAGCTCGTCCGGACCGAGGTACAGGGTCTTGATGTGGATGATCGAGTCGACCTCCGGGCCGTCGAGCACCGCGTGCTTGATCCGCTCGACGTCGGCGGCGGTCGCGCCTTCCCCGACGAGGAGGCTCTTCGTCTCGATGCCCAGGACGACCGCGACGGCGATGAGCAGGGCGGCGATGAAGATCGTGCCGATCGCGTCGAAGACCCCGTTCCCGGTGATCGCGGTCAGCCCGACGCCGAAGAGTGCGAACACCAGGCCGAGCAGTGCCGCGGTGTCCTCGAGCATGACGACGGGCAGCTCCGGGGCCTTGGCTCGGCGGACGAACTGGACCCAGCTGAGCGTGCCCTTCTGCGGGCGGGCCTCCTGCAGCGCGGTGCGGAGCGAGAAGCCCTCGAGCCCGATCGCGATGACGAGCACGACGAGCGGCAGCCACCAGTTCTCGAGCGGGTGCGGGTGGGCGAGCTTCTCGATGCCCTCGTAGAGCGAGAAGACGCCGCCGACGGAGAACAGGATGATCGAGACGACGAAGGCGTAGACGTAGCGCTCGCGGCCGTAGCCGAACGGGTGCTCCTCGTCGGCAGCGCGGCGCGCCCGGCGACCACCGAGCAGCAGGAGGAGCTGGTTCGCGGAGTCGGCCAGGGAGTGCACACCCTCGGCCAGCATCGACGCGGACCCGCTGATCGCCGCCGCGACGAACTTCACGATCGCGATGCCGACGTTCGCACCGAGTGCGGCGAGGATCGCCTTCGTGCCTCCTGAAGCGCTCACAGCTGTCCCCTTCTCCCGATCTGGAAGACGATCCTAGGCGAGGCCGGTCGGTAGGGTCGGGAGCATGACGATCGACCTGCCCCGTACCGCCCTGCTCGGCGTCGGCTCCATGTCCGGCTCGGTCCTCGACGGCCTGCTCGCCGCCGGACTCGATCCGGCGACCGTGACCCTCACGACGAAGTCCGAGGCGTCGGCGGCCGCCCACCGGGAGCGCGGGCTCGACGCCACCGCGAGTGACACCGACCCCGACGCGAACCGCTCGGCCGTCCGTGGCGCGGCACTCGTCGTCGTCGGTGTGAAGCCGTACATGATCGCGGACCTGCTCGACGAGGTCGCCGCCGACCTGGAGCCCGGTGCGGTGCTGGTCAGCGTCGCGGTCGGCACCACCACCGCGAGCATGGAGGCTCGGGTGCCCGCCGGCGTCCGGGTCGTCCGTGCCCTGCCGAACACCCCGATCGGCGTGGGCCACGGCGTCACCGGCATCAGCGCCGGCGCCTCGGCGGACGCCGAGGCCGTCGCGCTCGCGTCGTCGGTGTTCACGGCGTCAGGACGGGTGATCGAGGTGCCCGAGGAGCAGCTCGACGCCCTGTCGGCGGTGTCCGGCTCGGGCCCGGCCTACGTCTTCCTGCTCGTCGAGGAGTGGCAGCGATCCGCCGAGGCGCTGGGCTTCAGCCCGGAGCAGGCGGCCACGATGGTGCAGGGCACGCTCCGGGGTGCCGTCGAGCTGCTCGACCGGTCGGATCGCGGACCCGCAGACCTGCGGCGCGCCGTCACGAGCCCGAAGGGCACCACCGAGCGGGCCGTCGCGGTGCTGCAGGACGCCGACCTCGCCGACACCTTCCTGCGCGCGTCGCGTGCGGCGATCGCTCGCGCGGAGGAGATCGCGGCGTCCTAGCCGCGTCCGGGACTACTCGTAGGCGGCGAAGCGCTCCAGGTCCGTCTCGGACCCCGAGACGATGATCACGTCGTTCTCGCCGATGATGCTCTCCGGGGTCGCCGGCACGAACGGGCTGCCCGGCGGCTTGATGCCGAGCACCGTCAGACCGAACCGCGTGCGGATCACCGTGGTCGCGAGGTCCTTGCCGCGCACCGCCCGCGGCGGGAACATCTTCACCACCGCGAAGTCGTCGTCGAACTCGATGAAGTCGAGCATGCGCCCGGACACCAGGTGCGCCGTGCGCTCGCCGGCCTCGCGCTCCGGGTAGACGACGTGGTTCGCGCCGATGCGGGACAGGATCGTGCCGTGCGACCGGCTGATGGCCTTCGCCCAGATCTGCGGGATGCCGAGGTCGACCAGGTTCGCGGTGATCAGCACGCTCGACTCCAGGTCGCTGCCCGTGCCGACGACCGCGATCGCGAAGTCCTGCGCACCGATCTGGCGCAGGGCGTCGATGTCGGTCGCATCGGCCTGCACGGCGTGCGTGACCCGGTCGGACCACTTCTGCACCAGGCCCGGGTCGGTGTCGACGACCAGCACCTCGCGGTCCTGCCGTTCGAGCTGACCGGCGGTGGCGGCGCCGAACCGGCCGAGGCCGATGACGAGCACGGGTGCGTCGTGACTGATCGCACCCATCGGGTGCGGGGGACGGGTTCGGTCAGCCAACGATCGGCCTCTCCTCGGGACGGCGGAACAGTTGCCGGCTCTGACTCGCGGCCAGGGCTGCGGCGATGGTCACTGTACCGACCCGGCCGAGGAACATGGTGGCGGCCAGGACGTACTTGCCGGACTCGGGCAGGTTCGCGGACACACCCGAGGACAGCCCACTGGTGGAGAACGCCGAGATCACCTCGAACAGGACCCGGTCGAGCGAATCGTCCGTGATCTGCAGGAGCACCACGGTCGCGACGGCCACGATCGTCGCGCCCCAGAGCACGATGGCGACCGCGACCCGCAGCACGTCGCTCGGGATGCGGCGCCCGAACGCCTCCATGCTCTGCCGGCCCCGGGCCTCGGCGACCGCGGCGAGGAACAGCACCGCGAGCGTCGTGACCTTGATGCCGCCGGCGGTCGACGCCGAGCCGCCGCCGATGAACATGAGCATGTCGGTGACGAGCAGGCTCGAGCCGTTCAGCTGGTCGAAGTCGACGAGGGAGAAGCCACCGGACCGGGTCATCGTCGACAGGAAGAGGGCCTGGAACGCGGTCCGGCCGGCCCCTTCCTCGCCGAAGGTCGTCGGGTTCGACGCCTCGAGCGCGGTGTAGACGATCGCACCGCCGACGAGCAGGACGGCGCTCGTGGCCAGCGTGAGCTTGACGTGGATGGGCCAGCGGCGCGGCGAGCGGAGTTGCTTCGTCAGGGTGCGGATGACCGGGAAGCCGATCGACCCTGCGACGACACCGATCATCAGGAGCGTCAGGAACCAGTAGTCGTGGGCGAACGGGTCGAGACCGTCCGCGTTCGGTGAGAAGCCGGTGTTCGTGAACGCCATGGCGGCGTAGTAGAAGGAGTCACCGACCGCGGTCCAGAACGGGATGCCGGCGATCAGCACGGACGGCAGCAGCAGCAGGCCGAGGACGATCTCGATCGACAGGGTGCTCACCGCGACCGTGGCGAGCAGGGTGCCGACCTCGCCGAGGCGGACGGCCTGCCCCTCGGGGACGGCCCCGTGGTGGGTGCGGAGCGGGTTCGAGTCGCCGGCGGCCATCAGCTTCGCGCGGAGCCCGAGCTTGCGGGTCACGAAGAGCCCGAGGATCGACGCGAAGGTCAGGACGCCCACCGCACCGATCTGCGTCCCGATCACCACGAGGACCTTGCCGAACACCGACCAGTGCGTGGCCATGTCGACGGTCGCGAGGCCCGTGACGCAGACCACGGAGGCCGCCGTGAACAGCGCGTCGGAGAAGTGCGTGCCGGCACCGTCGGCCGCCGCCCACGGGGTCATGAACAGCGCTGTGAACACGAAGATGAGCGCGACGAACACCAGGATCGCCAGACGTGACGGCGACGAGCGCAGGACCGTCGCGATCCGTCCGCCGCGTCGTCGGGTGACGGTCACGTGCCGCGGGAGCGGCTCGGTACGGTCGAGCATCGTATGCCTCCGAGGACATGGGCCGGGACGGTTCGTCATGGTACATCCGTGGTGCCCCGGCTAGCCTTGCCCGCATGGCCGACATCTTCTCCGTCGTGGCGGACCCCACGAGGCGCGAGCTGCTCGGGACCCTCCTGGCCGCGTACGGATCGGACGTCACCGGCGGGGAACTCAGCGTCGGGCAACTGGTCGAACGACTGGGCGTCAGCCAGCCGACGGTGTCGAAGCACCTCCGGGTCCTGCGCGACATCGGGCTCGTCACCAGCCGCGAAGAAGGGCAGCACCGCTTCTACCGGCTCGACCCGGAACCGCTCGTGTCGCTGGAGGACTGGGTCCTGCCGTTCACCGGCGCGGTCGACGCCGACGGCATGCCCGCGACCACGGCCTGGACCCCCGACGGTCAGCCCGTGTCCGTCCGCCGGAACGGTGCGGCCGGCAAGACCACCGTCGAGGTCGGGACCGAGCTCGGGCGTGTCATGGCCGAGGCGTCCTACCGGGCCACCGCGGCGATCTCCGGTGCGCAGCAGGGCTGGGAGCGTGTCGTCGACCGCAGCCGCAAGCGCTTCACGCGCCGCGGCGACGAAGACTGAACCTGGACACTGGGTCGCACGCGCCTCTACAGTTACCAGTGACCACACAGGTCACACCAAACCCGTGCGCGGATCGCGTGCGAGCCACCGAAGGCGGATCATGACCGGCAGTTTCGACGACGTGCGCTTCCTCACCGTCGCTGAGGTCGCCGAGATGATGCGTGTCTCGAAGATGACCGTGTACCGCATGGTCCACGCCGGTGAGCTCCCCGCCATCCGTTTCGGCCGGTCCTTCCGTGTCCCCGAGTCAGCCGTCGCCGACGTGCTGCGCGGCGGCATCGCAGACGTCGGCTGAGCGCACACCCGTCCGTTCCGGGCGCGTTCGACATCGCGTCAGCCCTCCGGTAGACTCGGCCGGGTTGATTTTCCGCGGTCTCGACGGCCCGGTGTCCGATACATCAGCACAGTCCGAGCGAGGTCCACATGGGTTCTGTCATCAAGAAGCGTCGCAAGCGCATGGCGAAGAAGAAGCACCGCAAGCTGCTTCGCAAGACGCGCCACCAGCGTCGCAACAAGAAGTAGGCCCCGAGCCTGCAGCGTCAAGCCCCGGTTCGCCGGGGCTTTCGCATTCCCCAGGGGACGCGGACCGCGGGCTACGCTGGAGCCATGCCCGCAGTGACGTTCCTGACGAAGCCCGGATGCCACCTCTGCGACGACGCACGGCCCGTGGTCGAACGCGTCGTCGCCGAACACCCCGGCGTGACGCTGCAGGAACGCTCGATCCTCGACGACGACGCCCTCCGCCAGGAGTACGCGGAGGACATCCCCGTCGTGCTGGTCGACGGGCGCGTCCACAGCAACTGGCACGTCGACGCCGACCGGCTCGCACGTGCCCTCGAGAAGGCCGGTTCCCCCGCATGATCTCCCACGTCGTCGCCTGGACCCTGCGCGAAGACCTCGACCGCGCCGCGTCCATCGCCCGGATCCGTGAACTCCTGACCGGCCTGACCGGCACCATCGGGTCGATCCGTTCGCTCGAGGTCGTCGAGAACGTCGCCTACCCGGAGAAGAACAGCGACGTCGCCGTCGTCGCGTCGTTCGACGACCTCGCCGGACTCGACGAGTACCAGGTGCACCCGGACCACCAGGCTGCCGCAGCCGAGATCCGTGGACTGGTCACGGGGCGGGCTGCCATCGACTGGCAGCGCTGAGCCGGGCCTCCCGTCCGCCCCCGGCGCTGCGTGCGCCGCGGCGCTTCGTGAGCAGAAATGGTCGCCTCCCACATCGGGAGGCGACCATTCCTGTTCACCATGTGCGCTCGCGCGGGCGCCGCGCGACGTGCGCTCGCGCGGGCGCCGCGCGACGTGCGCTCGCGCGGGGCGACGCGTGACGTGACTACGGCGTCAGGCGCGTCGGTCCCCGGAAGAGGTACGTGACCTCGCGGATGGACGGCTCACCCAACATGAGCATGAGCACGCGCGCGAGGCCCATGCCGAACCCACCGTGCGGCGGCACGCCGTAGCG
The DNA here is from genome assembly GCF_003752545.1 of Curtobacterium sp. PhB172. Classification (NCBI taxonomy): domain Bacteria; kingdom Bacillati; phylum Actinomycetota; class Actinomycetes; order Micrococcales; family Microbacteriaceae; genus Curtobacterium; species Curtobacterium sp. PhB172. The sequence goes on along the minus strand of NZ_RKIF01000008.1, from coordinate 333,218 downwards.
GAAGAAGTCGAGGTACCAGCCGAGCTCCTCGGGGTCGAGGCCCTTCTCGACGGCCTGTGCCTCGAGCACGTCGACGCGGTGCTCGCGCTGTGCGCCCGTGGAGATCTCCGCGCCGTTGAAGATGAGGTCGTAGCTGTTCGTGAGCGACGGGTCGCCGGGCTTCCGCATGTGGTAGTACGGCCGGATCGAGGCGTCGTACTCGGTGACGAAGACGAACTCCGACCCGTGGTGCTCCTTGGCCCAGGCGGCGACGCGGCGCTCGCCCTCGGGGTCCAGGTCGCCGTCGGCGCGGACGACGTCGTGTCCGCTGTCGGCCACGATCTTCCGGGCCTCGGCCAGGGTCACGCGGGGGAACGGGGTCGCGGGGACCTGCAGCTCGAAGCCGAAGACCTCCTCGATGTCCTTGCCGTACTTCTCCTTGACCGCGGTGATGCCGGCGACCAGGACCTCTTCGTGCATCGCCATGACGTCTTCGTGGGACTCGATCCACGAGAACTCGGCGTCGACGCTCGTGAACTCGGTCGCGTGGCGGCTCGTGAAGGAGGGGTCCGCGCGGAACGCGTCGGCGATCTCGAACACGGCGCCGAAGCCGGCCGGCTGGGCCATCTGCTTGAAGTTCTGCGGCGACTGCGCCAGGTAGGCGGTCGTCTCGAAGTACTCGAGCTGGAAGAGCTCGGCGCGCGACTCGGACGCCGACGCCATCAGCTTCGGGGTGTGGATCTCGATGTAGTCGCGGTCCACCCAGTAGGTGCGGAAGGCGTGCTCCAGCGTCGTCTGGATGCGGAAGATGAGGTTCTGCTTGCGGTTGCGCAGGTCGAGGAAGCGCCAGTCGAGCCGCTTGTCGAGCGACGAGTCGTCGGCGATCGGGGTCTCCGGGATCGCGGCGCTCACCACCTCGAGCGTGCCGACCTTGACCTCGAGCCCGCCGAGCTTGACGCGCTCGTCGTGCTTCAGGGTGCCGGTGGCGTGGATGAAGGTGCCGTGGGCGAGGGCCGAGATCTCGGTGGTGGTGGCGAGCGCGGCCTGGGCGGCGTCGTCACCGTCCTCGGCCTCGCGCGTGGCGGGGTTAACGAGCTGGACGGCGCCGGATTCGTCGCGGAGGACGACGAACTGCACCTTCTTCTGGTCTCGGACGGTCTCGACCCATCCGGCCACGGAGACGGGGCCGTCGGGGAGGGCAGCGAGGTCGGCGATGCGGGTGCGTTCGATCACGGTGGTCGAGTCTAACCGTCTGCGTCCGGCGGCGTCGGTCCGCAGGGTGTTCCCCTCCACAGGGCGGCCCGCTTCCGGCGTCGTCCACAGGTCTGACCGGGAGGCCCGTGGGGCGTCACGCGGGTCCGTAGCGTTCTCGACGTGGCCGGGTCGCGAGACGAGAGGGGGACCGGGTGGGGACGGGGACGGGGGAGCTCGCGACCTGGCCGCCTGCGGCGGTCGCGGTCGTGGCAGCAGCGCTGTGCACGGCGGCGTTCACGCTGCTCGCGGCGTTCGTCGGTGGGCTGTGGGCGGTCATCCGGTGGCGGCGGGACGTCGCGCGCGAGCAGCGGGACCGCTACTGGACGCGGCTGACGGTGGTCTTCGACCTGATCACTGCGAGAGAGGTCGGACGTCGCGAGATCGGACGCAGTCTGGCGCAGGCGATGTACGACATGCAAAAAGTGCCCGCCGGAGAAGAACCCGCTGCAAGGGTGCTGGCGGAACTGTTCATCGAGAAGAGGAGACCGTGATGACGACTCGTCTGCGTCGTGCTTGGCGAGAACTGGTACGGAAGGAAGCGGCTCCTGCCGAGCGGCCGCACATCGGTCCTGCGCCCGGCGAGAGCATGTGGGACTGGGCGCAACGAGGAGCGATCGACTGGCAGCTGCACGTCGAAGAAGGAGAGCTGAAGCTCGAGCTCGAGCGGCAGCGCATGCGGGCTCGGGTGCTCGCCGAGGACAGCGGGGTGTCAGGGGAGTGAAGCGCGGAGTGACCCCAGGGTGCCGATGAACTCCTCGGCCATGCCGGCGCGCTCGACGAGCTTGGCGTGCCGGGCCCGGGCGTCGTCGAGGTACTCGTCGAGGCGTGCAGCCAGCGCTGGCTCGTCGTCGGGGTCCTTCGCCGCCAGCGCATCGACGACCCGCAGCAGGTCCGCCATCTCGTCGAGCGTGAACCCGAGTGGCTTCATGCGGCGGATCACGAGCAGCCGGTCCAGGTCCTGCGCGGTGTAGACCCGGAACCCGCCCGTGGTGCGGCCGCTCGGCACGAGCAGCCCGACCTCGTCGTAGTGGCGGATCGTCCGCAGGGACATGCCGGCACGGTCCGCCAGCTCGCCGATGTGCATCGTGTCCGGGGTGTCGGTGGTGCTCACGGTGCACAACTCTACCCTCACGTGAGGGTAGAGTTCCGAGCAATGTCCGTGATCACACACGCGCCGGCGGCCCCGAGCGTCCTCACCGCCCTCCGCTCACCCCGCATGCTGACCCGCGAGGTCCTCGCCGGTGTCGTCACCGCGCTCGCGCTCATCCCCGAGGCGATCTCGTTCTCCGTCGTCGCCGGGGTCGACCCCGCGGTGGGCCTGTTCTCGAGCGTCATCATCGCCGTCGTCATCTCGATCGTCGGCGGCCGTCCAGCGATGGTGTCCGCCGCGGCCGGTTCGGTGGCCCTGGTCATCGCGCCGCTCGTCCGCGAACACGGCATCGAGTACCTCGTGCCCGCGATCGTGCTCGGTGGCGTGTTCCAGCTCGTGCTCGGGTTCCTCGGGGTCGCGCGCCTGATGCGCTTCATCCCGCGCAGCGTCAACGTGGCGTTCGTCAACGCGTTGGCCATCCTCATCTTCACCGCGCAACTGCCCAACCTGCTCGGCCCCGACGTCCCGTTCATCGTCTGGCCGCTCACCGCCCTCGGCATCGCGATCATCGTCGGCTTCCCGTTCCTGACCAAGGCCGTCCCGGCGCCGCTCATCGCGGTCGTCGTGATCACCGGCATCACCATGCTCTTCAGCGTCGTCGTCCCCACGGTCGGCGACGAGGGCGAACTGCCCACCGCACTGCCCGGGTTCAACGGCATCGTCACCCCGTTCTCCTTCGAGACGCTGCAGATCATCGCGCCCTACGCGTTCGGCGTCGCGATCGTCGGCCTCATCGAGACCCTGTTGACCGCGCAGCTCGTCGACTCCATCACCGAGACCGGCTCGAGCAAGTGGCGGGAGTCCTGGGGGCAGGGCGTCGCCAACATCGCGTCGGCGTTCTTCGGCGGTACGGGTGGTTGCGCGATGATCGGCCAGACGGTCATCAACGTGAAGACCGCGGGCGCACGGACCCGGATCTCGACCTTCGTCGCCGGTGCTTCCGTACTCGTCCTGACGATCGTGCTGCACGACCTCGTGGCGGAGATCCCGATGGCCGCGCTGACCGCCGTGATGCTCATGGTGTGCGTGGCGACCTTCGACTGGCACAGCATCCGTCCGCGAACCCTGCGGCGGATGCCCCTCGGGGAGACCGCCGTCATGCTGATCACCGTCGTGGTGGTCGTCGTGACCGAGAACCTCGCGACCGGCGTGCTCGTCGGGGTCGTCGTCGCAGCACTGGTCTTCGCTCGCCGGGCGGCGCACGTCGTCACCGTCGTCCGCGAGCCGGTCGACGAGCACACCGTGCGGTACCGGGTGCGCGGCGCCCTGTTCTTCGCGTCGTCGAACGACCTCGTCACGCGGTTCTCCTACGCCGACGACCCGGAGCACGTGGTCATCGACCTGTCCGACGCGCACGTCTTCGACGCCTCGACGGTCGCGGCGCTGGACGGCGTCGAGCAGCGGTTCGCCAAGCACGGGTCCACGGTCGAGGTCGTGGGCCTGAACACCGGGTCGGTGGCCATCCACGGGCGGTTGTCGGGCGAGCTCGGCTGAGCGCTTCCGCATCCGGTGAATCGGCTGTGGGGCCGGTGAGCACCGGTGGGCGACCTACACTGGAACCCATGCCCGCCACCCGACTCCACCTCGTCCGGCACGGTGAGGTGCACAACCCCGACCGCGTCCTGTACGGGCGGCTCCCGGGCTTCGGACTGAGCGACCTCGGCAAGCAGATGGCCCTCGCCTCGGCGACCACGTGGAAGGACGCCGGTGTCGACGTGCGCCGGATCGTCGCCTCGCCGCTGCAGCGCACGCAGGAGTCCGCGGCGCCGTGGTCGGCCGCGTACGGGCTCGACGTCACGCTGGACGAGCGCCTCATCGAGCCGACGAACCGTTACGAGGGGCAGCCTCCGGGCTTCACGAAGCGTTCGCTCGGCCGTCCGGCGGAGTGGCCCTGGATCGCGAACCCGTTCCGGCCGAGCTGGGGCGAGGCGTACGAGTCGATCGCGAACCGCATGCTCGCGGCGATGACCACGGCGTGGGAGAGCGTGGACGGCGGCGACGTCGTCCTGGTCAGCCACCAGCTGCCGATCTGGACGGTCCACCGGAAGCTCGCGGGGGAGTCGCTCTGGCACGATCCACGCAGGCGCCGCTGCGACCTGTCGAGCATCACGACCGTCGAACGGGTACCCGCCACGTCGACCGGTCGGTTCACCGAGGTCGGGTACACGGATCCCGCGCAGGAGCTGCGCGCGACCGCCATCGACGAAGGAGCAGTGTGAACGGCACGAGCAGTGTGAACGGCACGCGCAGTGTGAGCGTCATCAGCAAGCGGTTCGCGGTCCTCGCAGCGACGGCGGTCGCCGCGGCGCTCGTCCTGTCCGGGTGCTCGTCGGACAACGGTGGCCTCGCCAAGCAGTACGGCAACGGCACCACCCAGAACTACATCTCCGGCGACGGCGCGGTGACCGAGGTCACCGCCGACAAGCGGTCCGACGCGGTCGACTTCGAGGCGAAGGACTCCGACGGCGACACCGTCTCGTCGAAGGACCTCAAGGGCAAGGTCGTCGTCCTGAACTTCTGGTACGCGAGCTGCCCGCCGTGCCGCGCCGAGGCGAAGTACCTCAACGAGGTGCACGAGTCCTACGCCGGTGCCGACGACGTCGCGTTCATCGGCGTCAACGTCCGCGACGAGGCAGCGACCGCAGCCGCCTTCGAGCGCACCTTCGGCGTCGACTACCCGACCGTCCTCGACCAGAAGACCGGCACGATGCAGCTCGCCCTGTCCGGTCAGATCGCCCCGAACGCCGTGCCGGCCACGATCGTCCTCGACACCAAGGGCCGCGTGGCTGCCCGTGTGCTCGGCGCCGTCGACGGCACGAGCATCCTGAAGACCCTGATCAGCGACGAAGTCGACGCCGGCAAGGCCTCCTGACCCGTGGCCTCCAACCCCTTCGCCGAGGCGATCCTGAGCGGCCAGATGGCCGTTGCGCTGCCCGTGGCGGCGCTCGCGGGACTCGTCTCGTTCCTGTCGCCCTGCGTGCTCCCGCTCGTGCCCGGCTACCTCGGGTACGTCGGTGGGATCGCCGAGGGCGGGCAGCGCCGTGGGCGGGTCGTGCTCGGCGTGCTCCTGTTCATCCTCGGCTTCACGGCGGTCTTCGTCGCGTACACGACGGTGTTCGGCGCGCTCGGGTTCTGGCTCGTGCGGTGGCGCGACCTCATCACGCAGATCCTGGGTGTCGTCGTCATCGCGATGGGGCTGGTGTTCGTCGGCCGGTTCACGTTCATGCAGCGCACCATCAAGCCGAGCTGGACGCCCGCGACCGGACTCGTCGGCGCACCGCTGCTCGGCATCGTGTTCGGCCTCGGCTGGACCCCGTGCCTCGGCCCGACCCTCGCGGCCATCAACCTGCTCAGCGTGCAGTCGGGCAGTGCCTGGCAGGGCATGTGGCTCGGCGTCGCGTACTGCCTGGGCCTCGGCGTCCCGTTCGTCCTCGTCGCCCTCGGGGCCGGCTGGGCGACCGGTGCGATCCGCGCTGTGAAGCGGCACATGCGCACCGTCAACATCATCGGAGGAGCGATCCTGATCGTCATCGGTCTGCTCATGGTCACCGGAATCTGGTCGGCCGTCATGTCGAGCGTCGGGGCGGTGATCCAGAGCTTTGTCCCCGCGGTCTGATCCCGAAACCGAAGCGACGGGCGCCGACACCGCGTCGGACCCGCAGCGACCGTCCGACCACGTCGACGGCTTCGGCCCCGGCGACGCCGGCATCAACCAGCCGAAGCTCGGCTTCGTCGGCACCCTCCGGTTCTTCTGGCGACAGCTCACGAGCATGCGCACCGCGCTGTTCCTGCTCATGCTGCTCGCCCTCGCGGCGATCCCGGGCTCGCTCGTGCCGCAGCGCACCGCCGACCCGAACGGTGTCGTCCAGTACAAGGCCGACCACGCGACGCTCTACCCGATCCTCGACAAGCTGCAGGTCTTCGACACCTACACCTCGGTGTGGTTCTCGGCGATCTACCTGCTGCTGTTCGTCTCCCTGATCGGCTGCATCGTGCCCCGCACGAAGCACCACTGGCAGGCGCTCCGGACCCGTCCACCCCGGACCCCGGTCCGCCTCACGCGACTGGCGGGCTTCCGCACCGTGGCGGTGCAACCCGACGCGATGATCGACGGCACCACCGGGATCGACGCGGCCACGGGCCTCCCGTCCAGCGAGCACGCGGTGACGCGCGCGATGGCGATCCTGAAGCGCTCCGGGTACCGCGTCGAGCGCTTCGGCGACTCGGTGAGCGCGGAGCGCGGCTACCTGCGCGAGACCGGCAACCTGGTGTTCCACGCGGCGCTCGTCGGTGTCCTGTTGGCCGTCGGTGTCGGCGGCGGGTTCGGGTTCACCGGCCAGCGGCTGCTGGTCGAGGGGCAGACGTTCTCGAACGTCCTCGGCTCCTACGACTCGTTCAACCCGGGTCGCTGGTTCCAGCAGACCGACCTCAAGGGCTACAACCTGACGCTCGACAAGTTCGTCACGAAGTACGAGGAGCGCAACCTCGACGCCCTCGGCCAGGCGCTCGACTACTCGGCGACCGTGACGAGCAAGGAGAAGGGCGGCGATTCGACGACCAGCCGTCTGGGCGTGAACGACCCGCTGCACGTGGGCGGCACCAACGTGTACCTGCTCGGCAACGGCTACGCGATGAACGTCACGGTGCGCGACGGCGAGGGCAACGTGGCGTTCCAGGACGTCGTGCCGTTCCTGCCCGAGGACGCCAACTACACGTCCACCGGCGTCATCAAGGTGCCGGACGCGCTGCCGGACCAGCTCGGCATGGTCGGGTTCTTCTACCCGACGGCGTCGAAGCTCGCCTCGGGTGCGTACACGAGCGCCTACCCGGACACGCAGAACCCGCTGCTGACGCTGCAGGTCTACACCGGCGACCTCGGCCTCGACAGCGGCGTGCCGCAGAGCGTCTACACGCTCGACACCAAGGGCCTCACGCAGATCGCCGGCCGTCAGTCCGACACGGCGAGCATCGCGCTCGAGCCCGGGCAGACCAAGAAGCTGCCGAACGGTGCCGGGTCGATCACCTTCGACGGCGTCAAGCGCTACGTGTCGCTCGACGTGCACCACGACCCGTCGCAGGCGTGGGTCGCCGCCTTCGCGCTGCTCTCCACACTCGGGCTGCTCACGTCGCTCTTCGTCCCGCGCCGACGCGTGTGGGTGAAGGTCGTCCCCCGCAAGGGTGCAGAGCACGGCGAGTACGACTTGGAGTACGCGGGCCTCGCCCGCGGTGAGGACCCCAACCTCGAACGGGCCGTCGCGGACATCGCACAGCGCCACACGTCGGACCTCGGAGTTAGGATGCCCCAGTGAACGACATGACCACGAACCTCGCGACCTACTCGGTCGTGCTGACGTACTCCGCGATGGCGGTCTACGTCATCGCGTTCATCTCGTTCGCGCTGGACATGGCGAAACGCTCCGGTGAGGTGACGGCAGCGGCGAAGAACGCTGGTGCGGACTCGGACGACGCTGCGGCGACCGCCTCGGTGGGCGCGGCCCGCTCGGCGAAGACCGTCGCCACCGTCCGGGGCGGCACCGTCGTGCTCGAACCGGTCGCGGCACCCCCGGCGAACGCCGGCGGCTCGACCGGGCGCGGCACGAAGTTCGAGCGCGTCGGCATGGCCATGACCGTGCTCGCCCTGGTGCTGCACGTCGGCTCCGTGGTCCTGCGCGGCATCGCGGCCGACCGTGTGCCGTGGGGCAACATGTTCGAGTTCTCGCTCACCGGCACGGCGCTCATCACGCTCATCTTCCTGCTCGTGCAGTTCTGGCAGAACCTGAAGTTCCTCGGCGTCTTCATCACCGGGCTGACGATCATCCTGCTCGGCATCGCGACGGTGAACTACTGGGTGCCCGTCGTGCCGCTGCAGCCGGCGCTGCAGTCGTACTGGCTCGTCATCCACGTCTTCGTGGCGATCGCCGGCACCGGGTTCTTCGCGCTCGGTGCGGGGCTCGCGGTGGCGCAGCTCGTGCAGACGTACCGCCAGGGCCGGACCGCCTCGGGCAAGCTCCGCTTCATGGCGACCCTGCCGGACGCCGACCGCCTCGAGGTCCTGACCTACCGCGTCCTGCTCGTCGGCTTCGTCCTCTGGACCTTCACCCTGATCGCCGGTGCGGTCTGGGCGGAGCGTGCCTGGGGCCGGTACTGGGGTTGGGACACCAAGGAGGTCTGGACGTTCATCATCTGGGTCGTCTACGCCGGGTACATCCACGCCCGTGCGACCCGCGGCTGGCGCGGTGCGCGGTCGTCGTGGCTGGCGCTCATCGGCTTCGCCGCCGTGATGTTCAACTTCTCGGTCGTGAACGTCTTCTTCAAGGGCCTGCACAGCTACTCGGGCCTGTGAGCGACGCGCGTCACTGACGCGGCTCTGGTCACGACCAGGACCGGACGGGAGGCACGGTGCCAGCTGGCACCGTGCCTCCCGTCCGTCGTCCGGTCGCGTGCAGGGCCGGGAAGACGGGTCTACGCGGCGGCCAGTACGGCGTGCACCCGCGCCACCCGCGCGAGCCACCACGCCGTGCGCTCCGGCGACGCGGCGTTCCGGTCGAGCAGGTCCGCCGACACCGCGACCCGTCGCACCGGCACGCGCCCCCCGACGGGCAGCAGCGGGTCCGCGGTGACGTCGGATGCGAACATGGCGGCGGTCCCGAGCCCGGCTGCGTACCCCGGGGACATCGCAGCCGCGGCGAGGAACGCGCCCATGCTGAGGCCCACCGAGGTGTCGAGCGCGCTGGAGACCACGCACGGCAATCCCGCCTCGGCGATGACCGATCGTGCCGCGGTGATGCCCCCGAGCGGTTGTGCCTTGACGACCAGGACGTCAGCCGCTCCGGCTCGTGCGACGGCGAGGGGGTCAGCGGCCTTGCGAACGCTCTCGTCCGCGGCGATCCGCACCCCGAGGCCGTCGATCCGTGCCCGCAGCGCGGCGAGCTCCGGCACGGTCCGACAGGGCTGCTCGGCGTACTGCAGGTCGAAGGGGGCGAGGCGTTCGAGCGCCTCGGTGGCCTGGTCGACGCCCCACAGTCCGTTGGCGTCCACCCGGACGGCGGCCGCGGGGCCCATCACCCGTCGGACCTCGGCGACCCGGGCGACGTCGTCGTCGACGGTGGTGCCGGGTTCGGCGACCTTGACCTTTGCGGTGGTGCAGCCGGGGTACCGGGCGAGCAGCGCGGCGACCTGGTCCGGGGCGATCGCCGGCACGGTGGCGTTCACGGGCACCGAGTCGGCGGCGGCCTCGTGCTCGGTCCACCCGAAGTCGATCGCGCCCCGGAGCCACGCGGCGGCCTCGGCGTCGTCGTACTCGACGAAGGGCGAGAACTCGGTCCAGCCCGAGGGGCCGCGGAGGACGACCGCCTCGCGCGTGGTGATGCCGCGGAACCGCACCCGCATGGGCAGGGCGACCACGTGCGCGTCGGCGGTGAGTTCAGCGAGGTCGGGGAGCACGTCGGCCATCTTCCCACCGCACCCAGGGCACCTGCCGGTTCCTCGGAGGGGACCGCCAGGGCAGGGCATTAGCATGCATCGGTCGGCCCCGGTCGGCACTGGTCACGACCCGGATCGAACCGTCCGGAACGAGGGAGGCGCGGTGGCGCGGGAACCGCAGCAGCGTGCGCAGCGCCCCGCTCGCGACACCGACGAGTTCGCGCGGCTCATGCAGCAGAACACCGTCGACGTCCGCCAGACGGCGGGTCGGAAGCGCCGCAGCCCGATCGTCGGCAAGATCGCCCTCGGCCTGGCGGTGGTGTCCGCCGCGGTGGACGCCAGCGCCTTCGCGGTCTTCATGGGCGGTGACACCGAGTTCGCGTTCGGGATCTGCTTCGTCGTGGTGTTCCTGACCCTCATCGCGGCGGTGCTCGGCTTCGTCGCGGCCGTCGGTGGCCTCGGCCGGTGGTACGGGGCGATCGGCGTCGTGGTGGCCTTCTTCGCCAACCCGGTGATCCTCATCGTGATCATGGTGTTCGTCGCGCCCGAGGTCCTGACCGGCATGGGCGCCTGACCGGCGGCGGTACGTTGGGGGCATGGCTGCTCCCGTCTCCGACCTGTTCGACCCCGACGTCTGGACCGCGGCTCCGATCGCGGAGCAGTTCACGGACATCACGTACCACAAGCACGTCTCGAAGGGGATCGTCCGGGTCGCGTTCGACCGGCCCGAGGTGCGGAACGCCTTCCGTCCGCGCACCGTCGACGAGCTCTACCGCGCGCTCGACGACGCCCGCCAGGACCCCCGCGTCGGCGTCGTCCTGCTGACCGGCAACGGGCCGAGCCCGAAGGACGGCGGCTGGGCGTTCTGCTCCGGCGGCGACCAGCGCATCCGGGGGCGCAGCGGCTACCAGTACGTCGGCGACGAAGGAGCACCGCCCGAAGGAGTCGACCCCGCCGCCGCGCAGGCGTCGATGGGACGACTGCACATCCTCGAGGTGCAGCGCCTGATCCGCATGATGCCCAAGGTCGTCATCGCCGTCGTCCCCGGTTGGGCCGCCGGCGGCGGGCACTCGCTGCACGCGATCTGCGACCTGACCATCGCGAGCGCCGAGCACGGCAGGTTCAAGCAGACCGACGCCGACGTCGGGTCGTTCGACGGTGGGTACGGCAGCGCCTACTACGCCAAGCAGATCGGCCAGAAGTTCGCGCGCGAGGTCTTCTTCCTCGCGCAGGAGTACTCGGCGCAGCGTGCGTACGAGATGGGGGCCGTGAACGCGGTCGTCCCACACGAGGACCTCGAGCGCGAGGCGATCCGCTGGGGCGAGATCGTCCTGGGCAAGTCCCCGACGGCGATCCGGATGCTCAAGTACGCGTTCAACGCCGTCGACGACGGGATGGTCGGCCAGCAGGTCTTCGCGGGCGAGGCGACGCGGCTCGCCTACGGCACCGACGAGGCCGTCGAGGGCCGCGACTCGTTCCTCGAGAAGCGCGCCCCCGAGTGGACGTTGTTCCCGTGGCACTACTGAGCCCGGCGGTGCCGGCATGACCCGTCCGCTGGTCGCGCTGAGCACGTCGGATCCGCTGGCGGTGCTCCGCGGCCTGGAGGCAGCGCTCGCCGGCGGCCCCGCGCTGCTCCCCGTCGCCGAAGGGGCACCGGCGCTGCCGACCCCGCCACCTGCCGACGTCCGGCAGCGGGTCGCCCTGGTGGTCGAGACGAGCGGTTCCACCGGCACCGGCAAGCGCGTGGCCCTCTCGTCCGAGGCGCTCCTCGCCGGTGCCGCAGCGGCGGACGCAGCGCTCGGCGGACCGGGCAGCTGGGTGCTGGCGCTGCCCACGCACTACATCGCGGGCCTCAACGTCCTGACCCGCTCGATCGCCGCGGGGACGACGCCGGTCGTCGTGGCACCGGGGCACTTCGATGCCACGGCGTTCGCGGACGCCGCGGACCAGCTCGTCACCGGCCCAGCGGCCCCCCGTCGCTACACGTCGCTCGTCCCCGTGCAGCTCGCCCGCGTGCTCGACGACGACCGCGCGACGGCTGCGTTGGCAGGGTTCGACGCGGTCCTCGTCGGCGGGCAGGCGACCCCGGCGGCGCTCCGCGAGCGAGCGGTCGCCGCGGGCGTGCGCATCGCGACGACCTACGGCGCCAGCGAGACGAGCGGCGGCTGCGTGTACGACGGCGTGCCGTTCGGGACCGTCCGCACCGCGGTGGTGGACGACGAGCTCCAGTTGTCGGGACCGATGCTCGCCGAGGGGTACCTCGGCGACGACGACCGCACGGCCGCGACGTTCGTCGAGCGCGACGGCCTGCGCTGGTACCGCACGGGTGACGTCGCCACGGTGTCCGACGGCGTGGTCCGGGTGCTCGGACGCCTCGACGACGTGGTGATCTCCGGCGGCGAGAAGGTCCGGCTCGGCGCGGTGGAGCGGCTCGTGCGCGACCTGCCCGACCAGCACGGTGCAGTCGTCACCCGACGGGCCTCGGGGGAGTGGGGCGAGGTGCCGGTCGTGGTCACCGAGCGACCGCTCGACCTCGACACCGTCCGGTCTCACGTGGGCGACGCCCTCGGCCGAGCCGCGCGTCCGGCCGCGGTGGTGGTGGTCGACCGGCTGCCGATGCTCGCGTCCGGCAAGCCCGACCGGCGGGCGATCCAGGACCTGGCGTCCTCGTAGGCCCGCGCGACGGCACCGCGGTGCAGTGCGTCGCGGCGCGGATAGGATCGGTGGTCGTGGCACGAACGAAGAACACGACGCACAAGCAGGGCCGCTCGGGCAACCCGGCGAAGGCTGCGACCCCGGTCCGCTCGAAGCGCCGGGCGACCGCGCGGGACTGGATCGGCGGGGCACGACTCCGCACCCTGACGCTCGGCGTGGTCCCCGTGGTGCTCGGCACCACCGTGGGCTTCGTCGACAGCGGCACCACGGGCGACTTCGGTGCGTTCCTGGCGCAGGACGGGCACCTCGCCATCGCGCTGCTCGCCCTGGCGGTGGCACTGTTCCTGCAGATCGGCGTGAACTACAGCAACGACTACTCCGACGGGGTCCGCGGCACCGACGAGTACCGCGTCGGCCCGGCACGACTGACGGGGGCCGGCCTCGCGAAGCCCCGCACGGTGCTGACCGTCGCGCTGACGTTCTTCGGGCTGGCAGCCGTCGCCGGGATCGTCATCGTGGTGCTCACCCAGCTGTGGTGGCTGCTGCTCGTCGGCGCCGCCGCGATCGTCGCTGCCTGGTTCTACACCGGCGGCAAGAAGCCCTACGGGTACAACGCGCTCGGCGAGGTCTTCGTCTTCGTGTTCTTCGGACTCGTCGCCGTGCTCGGCACCCAGTACGTGCTCATCGGCCAGGCCACCACGAGCGGATGGGCCGCCGCGGTCGCCGCCGGGTTCTTCGCCTGCGCGGTGCTGATGGTGAACAACATCCGCGACATCGACGAGGACCGTCTCGCCGGCAAGCGCACCCTGGCCGTCGTCGTCGGACGACCGGTGGCACGGGTGCTGTACGGCCTGTTCCTGCTGCTGCCGTACGTCGTGCTGCTCTGGTTCGTCCTGCTCTACTTCCGCACGGGCTTCACGTACTTCTCGCTGCTGCTGGCACTGCCGGCGCTCGCGATCGGGGTGTCGTCCCGCAAGCCCCGTGAACTCATCACGGCACTGCAGCTGTCGTCGTTCGCATCGCTGGTCTTCGGCGTGGTGCTCGGCATCACGCTCGCCGTCCAGCCGTAGGACTCCGCCGGACTACTCGGCGTCGGTGTCCCGGCGCGCGGCGTGCCGGTCGGCGTCCGACACGGGGCGCACGGTCGGGGTGTCCGCGGCGTCGGTGTCCGCCGCATCGACGAAGTCGTCCTCGAAGTCGGTGTCCGCATCGCGCTCCGGGCCACCGCGGCGGTTGGCCAGGCTCAGGGCGACCTGCGTCCGGAGCCCAGCGAGCGCGATGTAGGACACCAGCAGCCCGACGAGGGCGGCGATGATCGTCGCCCAGTACCAGGGCATCGGGGTCAGGAGCAGGAGGAGCACGAGCGCCGCCGCGAAGATGCCGAGCCGGGCCAGGGTGTACAGGAGCCACGCTTTCACCCTGCGAGTCTACGGACGGCCGACCGGCAGGGTCGTCACAGGCTCGCGACCTAGACTCTTGGGCATGGTCCGCTTGTGGTTGATCGTCGTCGTCGCCGCTGTCGCCTTCACGGTGTACGCGGCCATCGACTGCGCGACGATGCCCCGCGAACGTGTCCGATCCCTCAGGCGCGGTGTCTGGATCCTCCTCGTGATCGTCCTCCCCGTCCTCGGTGGGGTGCTCTGGTTCCTGCTCGGCCGCTCGCCGGCGTCCCCGGGCACGACCGCCCGGTACCGTGGACCCGAAGACGACCCGGACTTCCTCGGCACCACGCCCGTTCCGGGGGACACCCTCACGGACAAGGACCAGGACGACGCGACCCTCCGAGACCTCGAAGACCAGTTCCACGACCGAGACGACGACGGCCGCACCGATCGCTGACGGTCCCGCCGGATCGGGCAGTCCGGCGACGGACGCTGCCCTGACGCTGCTGCAGGAACTCGTCCGCGCCGGCGTCACCGACGTCGTCGTCAGCCCGGGCTCGCGGTCCCAGGCCCTGGCGCTCGCGGCCGTCGCCCTCGAGCGTGCCGGCGGCCTGACCGTCCACGTCCGGCTCGACGAGCGCACCGCCGGGTTCTTCGCCCTCGGGCTCGCGGTGGAGTCCGGTCGACCAGCCGCGGTCGTGACGACCTCGGGCACCGCCGTCGCCAACCTGCACCCCGCCGTCCTCGAAGCGCACCACTCCGGTGTCCCGATGATCGTGTTGAGCGCCGACCGGCCGGACGAGCTCCGTGGCATCGGCAGCAACCAGACCACCGTCCAGCCTGGGATGTTCGGCGACGCGGTCGCCTTCGTCCGCGACGTCGAGGCACCGTCCGCGCACGGAGCCGACGCCTCGGTGCGTGCAGCGCTCCGTGACCTCGCCCGCCAGGCCGTCGCGGCGGCCGCCGGACACACCGGGCAGCCGGGGCCGGCGCAGCTCAACGTCGCGTTCCGTGAACCCCTGTCCGCCGGCCTCGACGCCGAGCACGTGCAGGGCGTCCCCGACGACGAGGTCGACACCGCTTTCGCCACCCGTCGTGCGCACGGCGGACTCCCGGTGGCCGAGCTGTCGCCGGACGACGAGCCGGGCACGGTCGTCATCGCCGGGCACGACGCCGGCGAGGACGCCGAGCGCGTCGCGTGGGAGCTCGGGGCACCCCTCCTCGCCGAGGTCTCCAGCGGCGCACGGTTCGGCCGGAACCTCGTCGTCACCTACCGCGAACTCCTGCGCGACCAGGACTTCGGCGGCGCGGTCCGTCGTGCCGTCGTGCTCGGCCACCCCACCCTGAGCCGCGAGGTCCCGGCGCTCCTGCAGCGCCAGGGGGTCGAGACGATCGTGGTCCGCGGACACGCGGCCGACCCCTTCGACCCGGCCCGCGCCTCTCCCCACCGGCACGGCCCGGACGCCGCTGGCGCGTCGCCCGGGAACCGGCGGCGTGGGCCCAGCGAATCGTTGACCACCTTCGTGTCCGACGTCCGCGTGACGGGCCGGACCCGGCCGGAGCACCGTGCGTGGGTCGGGCGCTGGGTCGGTGCGAGCCGTCAGCTGTTGGGCGACGGTGACGCCGGACCCGACCTCGGTGCCAAGCGGTCCCCGGACCGTGCCGAGCGCAACAAGTTCCTGCGCGACGAGGTCGCCCTCCGCCGACGACCCGTCGACCGCGCGATGCTCGCCGACGCCGTGTGGGGCGTGACGTGGCCGCACGACCGGCTCGTGTTCGGCGCTTCCCAGATCATCCGCGTCGCCGACGGGCGCGTGCTCGGCAAGAAGATCCGGGTGCACGCGAACCGTGGGCTCGCCGGCATCGACGGCACCGTGTCGACGGCCCTCGGGATCGCCGCGGCCCTCGAGCAGTCGTCGGCGTCGGTCGGCACCACGCGCGTGCTGCTCGGCGACCTGACCCTGCTGCACGACCTCGGGGCGTTCGTCACCGGCACCGAGGAGCGCACGCACAGGGTGCAGGTCGTCGTCGGCAACGACCACGGCGGCGCGATCTTCCGCGGGCTCGAGGTGGCACGCACCACTCCACCAGAGGACATGCGCCGGATGATGTCGACCCCGCAGCACGTCGACGTCGAACGGGTCGTGACCGGCCTCGGCTGGGAGTACCGCCGCGCAGAGACGTGGGGCGACCTCGAGCGGGTGCTCACCGACCCGGCCGAGCGGGTCGTCATCGAGGTGCCGCTGGCCGACTGACGCGGCGCGGGCCGGCGCAGCGCGACCGCGTGGCCGCTGCGCCGCTCAGGCCAGCGCGTCGGTGACCGGTCGGAACTTCAGGGCGGTCTCGGCGACCTCGCGCGCCGGTTCCGACCCCGCGACGACGCCCGCACCCGCCCAGGCCCGGACGGTGCCGTCGTCGTCGATCCGGGCGCTGCGGAGCGCCAGCATCCACTCACCGTCGCCGGTGGCGCTCATCCAGCCCACCGGGCCGGCGTAGCGGCCGCGGTCGACGCCCTCGAGCTCGGCGACGAGCCGGACGGCCACGTCGGTGGGGGTGCCCGCGACGGCGGCCGTCGGGTGCAGGGCGTCGGCGACGTCGAGCGAGGTGGTGTCCGGCGGCAGGGTCGCCTGCACGTCGGTCGCCAGGTGCCACAGGTTCGGAAGCTGCAGCCGGAACGGCTCGGGGTCGGCGCGCAACTCGGTCACGAGCGGGCGGAGCGAGGCGAGCAGGCTGTCGATCGCGAACGCGTGCTCCTCGACGTCCTTCGCGCTGGCGGCGAGGGCCTCGGCAGCGGCACGGTCCGACACCTCGTCGGCACCGCGTGCGGCGCTGCCGGCAAGCACCCGCGCCGTCAACCGGGTGCCGTCGGTGCGGGCGAGCGTCTCGGGGGTCGCACCGACCAGGCCGTCGACGGCGAACGTGACGCACTGCGGGTAGGCGGCGGCGAGGTCGAGCAGCAGGGCGCGGTGGTCGGCGTCCGCTGGCATCTTGCCGACGAGGTCGCGGGCGAGGACGACCTTCTGCGCGCTCCCGACGGCGATGCGCCGCACGGCCTCGGCGACGTTCGCGGCGTAGGCGGCCTCGTCGATCCGGCCGGGGTGCAGCGCGACGGAGACGTGTGGTCCGACGTGGGGGACCGGCACCGAGGTCCGCGTGAACGTGAGCGGCTCGGCGCCGACGGTCGTGTCGATCGCCGTGAGCCAGGCCTTGCCGCGCCGACGGCCGATGACCACGCGCGGGACGATCAGGACGCTCTCGTCGGCGGAGTCGTCGGCGAAGGCGAAGGAGCCGAACGCGACCAGGCCGGAGCCGCGCAGCTGCACCGGGTCGTCGACGACGGCCGACTCCACGACGGTGCGCCACACCGCGGCGGCGTCGCGCATCCGGTCGGGGCCGGTGAACGTGAACCGCAGCGCCTCCCCGATGCCGACGATGCCGTCACCGTTCCGGACGAAGGCCAGGGGACGGTCGCGCAGGGTGTGGCGGAGGACGGTGCCCGGGTCGTCGAGGATCCGGGTGGAGACCGTCAGCGGGGGCGCCGCCGTGGTGGTTCGGGTCACGGCTCCGATGCTACGCGCGGTCGGTGGACCACCTGGCCGCGCGCTCGACGTGTGGGCCGTTGCTGCGAGTCCGGTGAACGTACGGTCGGGACCTCTAGGATTGGTCGGGTGAGCAGAGCGGACCTGAACAAGCGGCCGGACGAGGTGGCGGCGATGTTCGACGACGTCGCGGCCAAGTACGACCTCACGAACGACATCCTGTCGGCGGGCAACGCACCGCTGTGGCGTGTCGCCACGGTGCGGGCGGTCGACCCCCAGCCCGGCGAGAAGGTCCTCGACATCGCCGCGGGCACCGGGACGAGTGCCGCGGCCTTCGCGAAGAAGGGGGCAGAGGTCAGCGCGCTCGACCTCTCCGCCGGCATGATCGCGGTCGGTCGTGAGCGGCACCCCGAGATCACCTTCGTCGAGGGCGATGCCGAGCACCTGCCCTTCGACGACGACACGTTCGACGCCGTCACGATCTCGTTCGGGCTGCGCAACGTGAACGACCCGAAGCAGGCGCTCGCCGAGATGCTGCGGGTCCTCAAGCCCGGCGGCCGCGTGGTCATCTGCGAGTTCTCGACGCCGCCGCGTGCACTGCTGCGCCTCGGCTACGGCACCTACCTGAAGCGCGTGCTCCCGGGCATCGCGAAGCTCTCGAGCAGCAACCCCGCCGCCTACCGCTACCTCGCCGAGTCGATCGACGCGTGGCCGGACCAGCAGGTCCTCACCCAGTGGCTGCGCGGCGTCGGGTTCTCCGTGGTCGCCTACCGCAACCTCACGGCCGGTATCGTCGCACTGCACCGTGGCCGCAAGCCCGTCGCCGACACGGTGCGCGAGTCCGCGGCCCGTCGTGCGAAGGCGCGCCGCGACCACCAGACCACCGGCGAGCAGCCGCGCGTCGACCCGGCCGACGACTGACCGGTCACCATCCCCCGAAGACGGAGCAGCACTTGAATCCGAGCGTCCCGGTCGCACGTCGCGCGCCGAGCCTCCGCGCCTCGCTGGGCATCGGCGAGCGGTTGTTCGCCACGCCCGCCGACCGCCGCTTCATCGCCGCCGTCGACGACGGTCTCGAGCTCGTCGAGCAGGGGCTCGAGGACGCCATGCGTTCCACGGACACCCTCGCCGACACCACGAGCCGCTACCTGCTGTCCGCGGGCGGCAAGCGGATCCGTCCGACGCTGACGCTGCTCATCGCGCAGCTCGGCGACGGGGTGACCGACGCCGTGGTCAAGGCGGCCGTGAGCATCGAGACGACCCACCTGGCGTCGCTCTACCACGACGACGTCATGGACGAAGCGCCCGTCCGCCGCGGGGTCCCAGCAGCGCAGATCACGTACGGCAACAACGTCGCGATCCTGACCGGCGACCTGCTCTTCGCCCGCGCCAGCCTCATCACCGCCGACCTCGGCACCGAGGGCATCCGGATGCAGGCCGAGACCTTCCAGCGCCTCTGCATGGGGCAGCTGCACGAGACCACCGGCCCGCAGCCCGACGACGACCCGGTCGAGCACTACATCCAGGTGCTCAGCGACAAGACCGGTTCGCTCATCGCGACCGCCGCCCGCGCCGGTGTCATGTTCTCCGGCGCCGACCGTGCCTACCTCGACGCCGTCGGGACCTTCGGCGAGAAGGTGGGCGTCGCCTTCCAGCTCGTCGACGACGTCATCGACCTGGCACCCGCGACGGACAAGACCGGCAAGATCGCCGGCAACGACCTCCGCGCCGGCGTCGACACGCTGCCGATGCTGCACCTGCGGCGGCACGCGGCGACCGACCCGGCGGCGCAGGACCTCGTCCAACGAATCGAGCGCGACGTGAACGGCGCCCCGGACGACGCGGTCGGCTCCGTGCCGTACCAGTCGGCCGTCGCCGCACTGCGCGACCACGAGGCGACCGCGTCGACGCGCACGGTCGCGGTCCGCTGGGCCCGCGACGCCGTGGACGCCCTCGCCCCGCTGCCCGACGGCACCGTGAAGCGGGCACTCACCCGCTTCGCCGACTCCGTCGTCGACCGCAGCCGCTGAACACCACCCGCGACCGGACGGCCCCACGGTCGCCGCGCGGGACGCACCACCGGGAGCACCCCACCCGAACGAACTGGAGACGATCAGTGCCCACCCTCCGAATCGCCATCGTCGGCGCCGGACCCGCCGGCATCTACGCCGCGGACATCCTGCTGCGCGAGGCCCACGGACACGACGTGTCGATCGACCTGTTCGAGCAGCTCCCCGCGCCGTACGGACTCGTCCGGTACGGCGTCGCCCCCGACCACCCGCGGATCAAGGGGATCGTCAACGCCCTGCGCGACGTGCTCGACCGCGGTGTCGTCCGGCTGTTCGGCAACGTCCGCTTCGGCGAGGACATCACCCTCGAGGACCTGAAGAAGCACTACAACGCGGTCGTCTTCTCGACGGGCGCGATCAAGGACGCCGACCTCGACGTCCCCGGCGTCGACCTCCGGGGCTCCTACGGTGCCGCCGACTTCGTCAGCTGGTTCGACGGCCACCCCGACGTCCCGCGCACCTGGCCGCTGACCGCGGAGAGCGTCGCGGTGATCGGCGTCGGCAACGTCGCGCTCGACGTCTCCCGCATCCTCGCGAAGCACGCCGACGACCTGCTGCCGACCGAGATCCCGGCGAACGTGTACGAGGGCCTCAAGGCGTCGCCCGTCACGGACGTCCACGTCTTCGGCCGCCGTGGTCCTGCCCAGGTCAAGTTCACGCCGCTCGAGCTCCGCGAGCTCGGCGAGGTCCGTGACGTCGACATGGTCGTCTACGACGAGGACTTCGACCACGACGAGGCGTCGAAGACCGCGATCGCCACGAACAAGCAGGTCATGGTCATCAACCGGGTGCTCGAGCAGTGGCGCACCCGCGAGACCGGTCAGGCGAGCCGGCGGCTGCACCTGCACTTCTACGCGAAGCCGACCGAGTTCGTCGGCGACGAGCAGGGCAACCTCACCGCCATCCGGTACGAGCGCACCCGGCCGAACGGCGAGGGCGGTGTCGAGGGCACGGGCGAGATCCGCGAGATCCCGATCCAGGCGGCCTACCGTGCCGTCGGCTACTTCGGTTCCCCGCTGCCCGGGCTGCCGTTCGACGAGCGCCACGGCGTCATCCCGAACCACGAGGGCCAGGTCCTCGACGACGACAACCAGCAGATCCCGGGCGTCTACGCCACCGGCTGGATCAAGCGCGGACCGGTCGGTCTCATCGGCCACACGAAGTCCGATGCCATGGAGACCGTGCAGCACATCGTCAACGACCAGGCGAGCTGGTGGACGCCGGAGGACCCCTCCGAGGGTGCGATCCCGGCGCTGCTCCGCGAGCGCGGTGTCGAGTACACCGACCTCGAGGGCTGGCACCACCTGGACACCCACGAGCTCGCGCTCGGTGCTGCCGAGGGCCGTGAGCGCATCAAGGTCGTGCCCCGCGACGAGATGATCGACGTGTCCCTCGGTCGCGTCGACGTGCCCACGAACTGACACCGATGACCGACACGCGCCCCGTCCCGCCCACCGCGGTGCGGGGCGCGTCCGCGTCCGGCGTGCGACTGCAGGGCGTCGACGTCGCGCGGGCCGTCGCGCTGCTCGGCATGATGGCCGCACACATCGGCGGCATCGCGGACCAGCTCGACTGGTCCGATCCCTCGACGTGGTCCGCCGTGGCGCACGGGCGCCCGTCCACGCTGTTCGCCGTCCTCGCCGGCGTCTCGATCGGGCTGACGAGCGGTCGCACGACTCCGCCAGGACCCCCGACGATCGGGCGGGTCCGGGCCCGCCTGGCGGTCCGGGCCGCGGCGGTCGTCGGCATCGGGTTCGTGCTCATCGCGTTGGACACCCCCGTCTACGTCATCCTGCCGACGTACGGAGTGCTGTTCCTGCTGGTGATCCCGGTGCTCCGGGTCCGCCCGGCGTGGCTCCTCGCCATCGCGGGCGCCTGCGCCGTGCTGTCGCCGATCGTCGCCGTCGCGACCGCACCGGCCTACGCCGATGCGGGCATGGTCGGACAGCAGCTCGGCCTGGTCTACCCCGTGGTCACCTTCCTGGCGTACGTCCTGGTCGGTCTCGCCGTCGCCCGGGCCGGTCTGGGCCCACGCCGCCGGTTCCCGGGTGACGCGCCAGCGGCGTCCGGGCCGTGCCGGTGGGGAGAGGCGCGGGGCACGCAGGTCGTTCTCCTCGCGTCCGGCGCACTGGTCGCCGCCACCGCGTACGTCGTCGGCACGGTCCTCGCGCCGCTTCCGTCCGGGGCCGCGTTCGCGTTCCCGGGGGTCCCGTACGCCGCCGAGGGCAGTACGCCGGCCGAGGCCCTCGCCCAGCTCTTCCTGTCACCGCGCGACCACTCGTCGACGACGGTCGACGTGATCGGCACCGCGGGGGTGGCGGTCGCGGTCATCGCGCTCTGCACCCTGCTGTTGGACGGGCGCGGGCGGGTCGCCGAGCGGATCGCGTTCCCGCTCGCCGCCGTCGGGTCGATGCCCCTGACGATCTACTCGGGACACCTCGTGGTGATCGCGATGCTGCCCGAGTACCCGGAGTCGGTGTCCGCGTGGGGTTGGTTCGCGCTGGGCTCGGTCGTGTTCGCGATGGTCTGGCGCCGGTTCCTCGGCCGGGGCCCGCTCGAGCGGGCCATCGCGGCCCTGGCGTCCACCGTCCCGATGCGCTGAGCGCCCCTGCCGGGGCCGATCCGGTCCCGGAGCGCCGCCGCACGGTGCAGCGTTGTTCGTTCGCCGCGGGCTTGCCCGCTGGGTGACACGCTGTCGTGACGCACCGTGCTGCCAAGGTCGCACCGGGTGGAGGACGACGCACCGTGCGCGGCGGAGGCGAGCCGCGCCTCCCGTCCGCACCGTGCGTGGGTGGTTGCACGGCGCCCTGACCTGGTCGGAGCGCCGCCGCACGGTGCAGGGTTGTTCGTTCGCCGCGGGCTTGCCCGCTGGGTGACACGCTGTCGTGACGCACCGTGCTGCCAAGGTCGCACCGGGTGGAGGACGACGCACCGTGCGCGGCAGAGACGAGCCGCGCCTCCCGGTCGTCCGCTACTGCAGCGCTGCCGTGAGCCGCGCGACGTTGTCGAGCACCTTGGACCGGCGCGGACGGTCCACCCACTCGTCGAGCGTCAGCTCGAAGCTGTGCTCCTTGTAGGCGTCCTGCACCTCGCGCAGGGCATCGACGAAGCGGTGTCCACGGACCATGACGGAGACCTCGAGGTTCAGGCTGAACGAGCGCATGTCCATGTTGCTCGACCCGATCACCGACACCTCGTCGTCGATGGTGAAGTGCTTGGCGTGCAGGATCGTCGGTGCCCGGTACAGCCAGATCCGCACGCCGGCGCGGAGGAGTCCCTCGTAGTACGAGCGCTGCGCGTGCCACGTCATGGCGTGGTCGCCCATCTCGCCGACGAAGAGCTCGACCTCGACGCCGCGCTGGGCGGTCGTCGTGATGGCGTAGAGCATCGAGTCGTCCGGCACGAAGTACGGCGAGGTGATCGACACCTTCTTCTGCGCCGAGTAGAGCAGTGCGTTGAACAGGCGCAGGTTGTTCTCGCCGTCGAACCCTGGCCCGGACGGCACCACCTGGCAGTCGAGGGCGTCGCCGCGGTCGGCCCGCTGGACGGGGTCGCTCTCACGGAGCAGCAGTTCGTCGGTCTCGCTGTACCAGTCGGTGACGAACAGGGCGTTCAACCCCGCGACGACCGGTCCCTCGAACCGGGCGAACAGGTCCTTGTAGACCATGCCCTTCTCGATGTGCGACTTGATGTCGTACGAGGGGTCGATCAGGTTCTGCGACCCGGTGAACGCGACCGAGCCGTCGATGACCATGATCTTCCGGTGGTTGCGCAGGTCGGGGCGCTGGAACTTCCCCTGCAGCGGCAGCAGCGGGAGCATGAGGTGCCACTCGATGCCGGCGCGGTCCATGAACGCCAGCGTGTCCTTGTACCCGGGGTAACCGCGGCTGGCCCAGTGGTCGAGCAGGAACCGGACGGTGACGCCGCGGGCCTGTGCGCGGGCGAGCGCGTCGAAGAACGGTCGCGTGGTGTCGTCGAGCGTCGCGATGTAGAACTCGACGTGGACGAACCGGCGCGACTGGTCGATCGCCCGGGTCATCTCCGCGATCGACTCCTCGGAGTCGGGGTAGAGCTCCGCCGAGTTGCCGCCGACCAGCGGCATCGCGCCGAGTTCGCGGTTCAGCGTGGTGATGCTCTCGAGCCACAGCGGCCACGGGTGGTCACGGCGCACGCGTTCGATGCCCTCGGTCTGTTCGAGGATGTACGCGTTGATCTCGGTCTGCTTCTCACGCCGGGCACGCGGAAGCTTCGTCGACCCGATGACCAGGAAGACGATGAAGCCGATGTAGGGGATGAGGAAGATCGCCAGCAGCCAGGCGGTCGCCGTCTGCGGCTTCCGGTTGATCGGGACGTAGATGATCGAGAAGACGCGGATCGCCAGGTCCAGCAGGACGGCCAGGACGGTGATCGCGACGGTGAGCCAGTGCTCCACGGACGTCAGCGGAAGTTGATGTACTGCAACGGGACGTCGAACTCTTCACCCTTGAGGAGCTGGATCGTGTTCTGGAGGTCGTCGCGGCTCTTCGAGGAGACCCGCAGTTCGTCGCCCTGGATCTGGCTCTTCACGGTCTTCGGGGCGTTGGCCCGCAGGAACGCACCGATCTTCTTCGCGACGTCCTGCTCGATGCCGTTCTTGAACTTCACCTCGATGCGGTACTCCTTGCCCGAGGGGTAGGGGTCGCCGGCGTCGAGGCTCTTCAGGCTGATGTTGCGCTTGATCGCCTTGCTCTGCAGGACGTCGAGGACGGCCTTCGCGCGCTCTTCCGAGTTCGCCTTGATGAGGACGTCCTCGCCGCTGAAGGCGACCGACGCGTCCGCGCCCTTGAAGTCGTACCGCTGCTCGATCTCCTTGGCCGCCTGGTTGAGGGCGTTCTCCGCCTCCATCTTGTCGACCTTGCTGACCACGTCGAAGGAACTGTCTGCCATGCCGGACAGCCTAACGGCGGACTGGAGGCACGGTTCCGGTCGCGCGGATCGGCTCGCGGTGGTCACGACCACCGTTCCGGATCCGCTATGCTTTTGTGCGCGCCTTCGGTTGGTGATCACACCGGCTGGGTGCGCATGGCAAGTTACCCAAGCGGCCAAAGGGATCTGACTGTAAATCAGCCGGCGTAGCCTTCGGGGGTTCGAATCCCTCACTTGCCACCATCGCGAAGCCCCGTCCGACTCGGACGGGGCTTTCGTCGTCCCTGGCAGGATCGGTGCATGGCATCCGACTGCACACCGTCCCAGTTCGCCGACCTCGCCGAGACGATCGCGCGCGAGGCGGCCACGCTCGCCGCCCGACGACGGGCCGAGGGGGTCGAGGTCGCCGACCGGAAGTCGAGCATCGTCGACGTGGTCACGGCGGCGGACCGCGAGGTCGAGGCGCTCGTCCGCGCCCGGATCGCCGAGGCCCGGCCGGACGACGCGTTCCACGGCGAGGAGTCCGGCTCGGCGTCGGGGGAGTCGGGCATCACCTGGGTCGTCGACCCGATCGACGGCACGGTGAACTACCTGTACGGCAGCGCCGAGTACGGCGTGAGCATCGGCGTCGTGCGGGGTTCCGCCGACCCGACGACGTGGGAGCCGATCGCCGGCGTCGTGGTGGCCCCCGCGACCGGGGTGGTGTTCCGTGCCGCCGCCGGACAGGGCGCCACCTGTGACGGCGTCCCCCTGTCCGTCAGTGCTCCGGCCTCGCTCGCCGAGACGCTCGTGGCGACGGGCTTCGGGTACACGGCGGACCGGCGCCGCGAGCAGGTGTCCGTGCTCGCCGGGCTGATCGGCGAGGTGCGGGACATCCGGCGCGGGGGAGCGGCGTCGCTCGACTGTTGCGCGGTGGGTGCCGGGGTCGTCGACGCCTACTACGAGCGCGGGATCAACCCGTGGGACATGGCGGGCGGCTCCATCGTCGCGCGCGAGGCCGGAGCGTCGGTCCGCATCTGGGAGGCCGGCGGCACCCGCTCCTTCCTGTTCGCCAGCCCCGCGGTGGCCGGCGACCTCGAGGCGCTGCTGCGCGGGCTGGAAGCGGAGGCGCTCGGCGTCTGAGGTCCGTCGGTCCCTCGGTCTGGGGGTGCCCGGTGGACATGACCACGACTGGCGACGTGCGACGACGTTTGCTACCGTGCTCAGGTCCCGTTATCTGCTCGTTACCAACGAGCGCGCCCCTTCCCCGATCAGGATCGCCACCGCACGCATGCCCCACTCCCCACTGACGTCCGTCCCCACCGGTCCCGTCGACGCCGCCACCCCGGTCGTCCACCTGACCCGACGAGCACGGATCGAGGCGGAGCGAGTGGCTGTGAAGGGTGCTCCCGTCACGCAGGACCACGCGCAGGACGTCGCACCTGACCGTGCCGCGGGCCCGTCGTTCGACGAGGTCGTCGGGCTGACCACGCCGTCGTCGGCCGCCGCTCCCGTGTCGCCGATCGACCTCGCACCGGTGTCGCCCGCGCTGCCCGAGTCGGCGGTCCGTCCGGCCTCGCGCATCACGACGCCG
Organism: Curtobacterium sp. PhB172; assembly: GCF_003752545.1. NCBI lineage: Bacteria > Bacillati > Actinomycetota > Actinomycetes > Micrococcales > Microbacteriaceae > Curtobacterium > Curtobacterium sp. PhB172. The sequence continues at coordinate 307,290 of NZ_RKIF01000008.1, read as the reverse complement.
CCGGCTCCCACGTCGCCGGACGTCCGCGCCACGGCGCCGCGGACCGCGACGGCTGCAGCGGAGTCCGTCGCACCGCAGCCCCGTCGTGTCATCGGCCAGGTCCCGGCGTCCCGTCGGCGGACCGGCCGTGCCGCACCGGCCGTGCAGGTCGACCGCGCCGCCCGGCACATCGCGGCCAGCCGCACCGCCGCCGTGCCTGCCCCGGCTCCTGCTGCCCGGAAGCAGGGTGCCTCGTTCCGCCGTGCGGCCTCGCGCGTGACGGCCGTCGGTGCGCTCCTCTTCGTCGCCGGCCTCGTCGTCTCCACGTCACTGCCCGCCCAGGCGCTCTACGTGCCGGAGACCGGCTCGACCGCGGCCCGGTCGACGGCGAGCGGTGCGACCCAGTCGATGAGCGTCAGCGCCGCAGCCGACGGGTCGACGAGCCGCGACCAGTACACGGTGTCGGACGCCACGCAGTACAAGAACGTCGACTCGTCGAGCTTCACCAACGACCCGACCGGCACGATCCAGTGGCCGTTCCTCACCGGCGTCCCGATCACCTCCGGCTTCGGCGGTCGTCAGGTCGCGGGCTGCTCGTTCTGCTCGACGAACCACATGGGCGTCGACTTCGCTCCCGGCGAGGGCACCCCGATCCGGGTCATCGCCGCCGGCACCGTCATCAAGGTCCAGGCGAACGACGGCGGCTTCGGCAACGACGTCTGGGTGGAGCACGACGTCGACGGCAAGCAGTTCGTCAGCGTGTACGGCCACATGGAGGACAACTCCTTCAAGGTGGTCACCGGTCAGCAGATCGAGGTCGGCGACGAGCTCGGTCTCGTGGGCAGCACGGGCAACTCCACGGGCCCGCACCTGCACCTCGAAGTGCACGTCGACGGGGTCCCCGTGGACCCGCTCGCGTGGCTCCAGACCAACGCGAACTAGCGGTCCTGGGCGCGGCACGCCCGGGCGTCTCGCCCGGTTCCGGAGCAGCGTCGGAGGTCTGCTATCCTCGTGTGGTGCCGTTCGCGGCACATCGCCCCGATAGCTCAGTGGTAGAGCACCTCCATGGTAAGGAGGGGGTCGTCAGTTCAATCCTGACTCGGGGCTCCGACCCGGTGCGCGTGTCGCTCCGGATCTCTGGCGGGGTAGCTCAGTTGGTTAGAGCACACGACTCATAATCGTGGGGTCGCGGGTTCAAGTCCCGCCCTCGCTACAGCAAGCCCGGCGATCTGTTCGCCGGGCTTTCGTCGTTCCCGGGCTGTTCTCTGCCGTCACGAGACGTCGCAGTCACGAGACGCCGCCGTCACGAGACGCCGCCGTCACGAGACGCCGTCGTCCCGACGAGACGCCCCGGTCGTCGCAGGACGCCTCCAGAGCCGGCGGCGTCTCGCCTGGTCGGGCGCGTGCCGTGGACACGACGGCGTCTCGGCCAGGAGGCACGTGGCGGACGCGCACCGGGCCTCCCGTCCGCCCTGGGGCCGGCCCTACAGCGCGGAGTGCGACCCGGTGTCGGTCCGCGTCTGCAGGACGCCGGCTGCGCGCAGCGCGCGCTCGATCGCCGCGTTCACCTCGTGCCACGCGGCCCGTCGCCGGCTCGCGCCGATGCTGCCGCCGGAGACGGCCGTGCCGTGTCCGCGGTGCCGCAGTGTGATGGTGGTGGAGGTCCCGGTGACGGTCGTCGACAACTCGTAGCGGCGGAACTCGCGGGAGGGGTGCACGAGCGCGCCGAGCAGGATCGTCAGCAGCCGGTTGCCGGTCGTCGCGGTGAGGGTCCCACCGGTCGACTCGACGTGGTGTCCCGCCGTGCGGAGCGCCGCGCCGGCGACCTCCATCGCGGTGCACCGGTCGCCCGTGTGCACGGCGAACTCGGTCCTGGTGTCCATCGTTGCTCCCCCGTCCCCTGATCCGGTGTCGCGACCGGACCGCCGATTCCCCCGAACCGGCGCAGCAAGCCTAGCCGATGCATCCTCAGCATCGACAGGCCCCCGGCCGGGCGTCGGTAGACTGCCGACGTGTCAGTGAACCCCGAGCTCGTCGGCAGGACGTTCCCGCCGGCCCAGCCCTACCTGGTCGGTCGCGAGAAGGTGCGCGAGTTCTCGCGCGCGGTGTTCGCGACCAACCCCGTCCACCACGAACCCGACGCGGCCCGCGCCGCCGGGTACGCCGACGTCGTCGCCCCGCCGACCTTCGCGGTCGTCGTGCAGGAAGCCACGCTCGCGCAGCTCCTGGCCGAGCCGGACGCCGGCATCGACTTCTCCCGTGTCGTCCACGGCGAGCAGTCCTTCACCTACGACCGGCCCATCGTGGCCGGTGACGAACTCACCGCGACCCTGACCGTCACGAGCGTCAAGACGCTCGGCGGCAACGCGATGGTCACGGCCCAGAGCACCATGAACGACGCCTCGGGGGAGCACGTCGTCACGGCGACGTCCACCCTCGTGGTCCGAGGAGACGACGCATGACCGCCGCACCCGCCACCGCGATCGAGGTCGGCACGGTCGTCGCCGAGCGCGAGGTGCACGTCACCCGCGACTCGCTCGTCCGCTACGCCGGCGCCTCCGGTGACTTCAACCCGATCCACTACCGCGACGACGTCGCCACCTCGGTCGGTCTGCCCGGCGTCCTCGCGCACGGCATGCTCACGATGGGCCTCGCCGTGCAGCCGGTCTCCGAGTGGCTCGGTGACAGCGGCTGGGTCGCGGGCTACGGCGTCCGCTTCACCCGCCCCGTCGTCGTGGACCCGGAGCAGGGCGCGACCATCGGCATCGTCGCGAAGGTCGGCACCGTCGACGACGACGGCCGACCGAAGCGCATCGACCTCACCGTGACCGCCGGCGGGCAGACCGTGCTCGGCAAGGCGCAGGTCACGGTGGCGTTCCGCTGACCGTGCACGAGCCGGTGCTCGCCGACCTCACGACGCTCGGCGTCGGTGGGACGGCCGCGCGGCTGCTCACGGCCACGACGACCGACGAGCTCGTCGCCCACACCCAGACCGCGTGGGACGACCACGAGTGGCTGGTCCTCGGCGGCGGCAGCAACGTGCTGGTCGCCGACTCCGGCTTCGACGGCACCGTCGTCCTGGTCCGCACGACGGGGGTGGATGCCGACACGGACGCCGACGGCGTCACCGTCCGCGTCGCGGCCGGTGAACCCTGGGACGCGTTCGTCGCCACCACCGTCGCGAACGGCTGGACCGGCCTGGAAGCCCTCAGCGGCATCCCGGGCACCGTCGGCGCCGCCCCCGTGCAGAACATCGGCGCCTACGGGGTCGAGCTCTCCGACGTCCTCACCCGGGTCGAGTTCCTCGATGCCGCCACGGGGGAGCGCACGTGGGTGCCCGCGGCCGAGCTGGCGCTCGGCTACCGCACGTCGACCCTCAAGCACGGGCGCCGCGGTGTCGTGCTGACGGTCGAGTTCCGGCTCGGCACGGCGGGGGAGCACGGCGTCCCGGTGCGGTACGCCCAGCTCGCCGGTTCGCTCGGGGTCGACCTCGGTGCTCTCGTGGAACCCGCGACGGTCCGCGACGAGGTCCTGCGCCTGCGCGCCTCGAAGGGCATGGTGCTCGACGCCGACGACCGGGACACCTGGAGCGCCGGGTCGTTCTTCACGAACCCGATCGTGTCCGCGGCCTTCGCCGAGACCCTCCCCGCCGACGCGCCACGATGGCCGGCCGGCGACGACGTCAAGCTCAGCGCCGCCTGGCTCATCGAGCACGCGGGGGTGCACCGTGGCTACGCCGTGCCGGGGTCGCGCGCGGCGATCTCATCGAAGCACACCCTGGCCCTGACCAACCGTGGCGGCGCGACGGCGGCCCAGGTGGCCGAGCTCGCACGGTACGTGCAGGTCACGGTCCTGAACCGCTTCGGGGTGTCGCTCGTGCCGGAGCCCGTCGTGGTGGGGGACCTGCTCGACTGAGCGCACGGGCACGGGCACGGGCACGGGCACGACCCGGCCACGGGCCTCCCGGAACGCAGAACGGGCCACCTCGACGAGGCGGCCCGTTCTGCGTTCGGGGGGACTACGCGAAGAACTCCGCCAAGCGGGCCACACCCTCGGCGATGTCGTCGTCGCCGAGCGCGTACGACAGGCGCAGGTAGCCGGACGGACCGAAGGCCTCGCCCGGGACGACCGCGACCTCGGCGTGCTCGAGGATCAGGTCGGCCAGCTCGAGGGTCGTCGTCGGGGTCGAGCCCGCCCACTCGCGACCGAGCAACGCGGTGACGTCTGGGTAGACGTAGAAGGCGCCCTGCGGGGTCGGCGTGACGAAGCCCGGGATCGCGTTGAGCCCGGCGACGATGGCCTGGCGACGGCGGTCGAAGGCCTCGCGCATGGCCGTCACCGGCTCCTGCGGCCCGGTGAGGGCGGCGATCGCGGCGCGCTGGGACACGTTCGACACGTTCGACGACAGGTGCGACTGCAGGTTCGACGCGGCCTTGACTGCGTCGGCGGGACCGATGAACCAGCCGACGCGCCAGCCGGTCATCGCGTAGGTCTTCGCGACGCCGTTGACCAGGATCGTGGTGTCGGCGAGGGCCGGCACGGCGTCGAGGATGCCGGTGAAGCGGAGTCCGTCGTACACGAGGTCCTGGTAGATCTCGTCGCTGATCACCCAGATGCCGTGCTCGAGTGCCCACTCGCCGATGGCCGTGGTCTGCTCGGCGGTGTAGACGGCGCCGGTCGGGTTCGACGGCGAGCAGAACAGCAGCGCCTTCGTCTTCGGGGTGCGCGCGGCCTCGAGCTGCTCGACGGTGACGAGGTAGCCCTGGTCGCTGCCGGCGAAGACCTCGACCGGCTCGCCACCGGCCAGACGGATGGCCTCGGGGTAGGTGGTCCAGTACGGGGCGGGGAGCAGGACCTCGTCACCGGCGTCGACGATCGTCTGGAACGCCTGGTAGACGGCCTGCTTGCCGCCGTTGGTGACGATCACCCGCGACGGGTCGACGGTGATGCCGGACTCGCGTGCGGTCTTCTCGGCGATGGCCTGCTTCAGCTCCGGCAGCCCGGTCGCCGGCGTGTACCGGTGGTTCTTCGGGTCCTGTGCGGCCTCGACCGCGGCGACGACCACGTGGTCGGGCGTGGCGAAGTCGGGCTCGCCGGCGGCGAAGGAGATGACGGGACGGCCCGCGGCCTTCAGGGCCTTGGCCTTCGCGTCGACCTTGAGCGTCGCGGACTCGGCGATCGCCGCGATGCGGGACGCGATGCGCGGCCGATCGGTCGGCGCGGCGGCGGGGGTTGCGGTGGACTCGGGGCCGGGGGCTGCGGTGCTCACGGGTGCCAGCCTATCGGCGCGGCACGCCGTGGAGGGGGCCAAGTGGACACCGTGTGACGGACTCCCGTACACTCGACCACCGGAACACGATCGGTGACGGACGTGCTCTGAAGGGCGGTGGCTCAATTGGTAGAGCAGCGGTCTCCAAAACCGCAGGTTGCAGGTTCGAGTCCTGTCCGCCCTGCAACTCTGGAAGGGTAGAAGTTGGCGAGCAAAGACATGGAGACGACGGCGGACGACGTCGTCGCCAAGGCGAAGCAGGACCGGGCCGAGCGCCGGGGTCCGATCGCTGCCATCGTGCTCTTCATCCGTCAGGTGATCGGCGAACTGCGCAAGGTCGTGACGCCGACCCGCAAGGAGCTCTTCAGCTACACGCTGGTCGTGCTCGTCTTCGTCGTCGTGATGATGATCCTGGTGTCGATCCTCGACTTCGTGTTCGGTCTCGGCGTCGGGTACGTCTTCGGCAACGGGCCCACGGCCTGACCCGGACGTCGACTGCCGAGTGCGGCAGTCCACTGGAGTACGGTCGCCCGAGACGGTGCCGATCGTGACCAGGACCGTCCGCCATCCCGACCCGCACCACCGAACGGAAAGAATCGACTGTGTCTGACTACTCCCGCGACGACATCGACCTAGCGACGGCTGCCGAGCAGTCCTCCGAGGTCGAGGAGAACCAGGAAGGCGACGTCGAGACCGGCGAGGAGCGCTCCGCCGAGTCCGCCGAGGAGCGCGCGATCTCCGTCGAGTCCGAGGACGACGAGTCCCTCGGCATCGACGAGGAGCTGACGGCACTGCAGGAGTCCAAGGACCCCGAGGCCGACGCCGTCGTCGAGGACGCCCTCGAGATCGACTCCACCGACGAGGCCGAGGCCGCGGTGGAGGCCGTCGAGGACGAGGAAGAGATCGAACTCGAGTCCGAGACCGCCGAAGAGGCGAACGAGACCCTCGCCGCCGACGAAGCGATCGACGCCGAGGACGACGACGCCGAAGAGGCCGAGGTCGACCCGTACGAGGCCTTCAAGGTCGAGCTGCGGATGAAGCCGGGCAAGTGGTACGTCATCCACTCCTACGCGGGCTTCGAGCGCCGCGTGAAGTCGAACATCGAGAACCGCATGGTGTCGATGTCGATGGAGGAGTCGATCTACCAGGTCGAGGTCCCGATGGAGGACGTCGTCGAGATCAAGAACGGGCAGCGCAAGCTGGTCACCCGCGTCCGGATCCCCTCGTACGTGCTCGTCCGCATGGACCTCAACGAGGACTCGTGGTCCGTCGTCCGGCACACCCCCGGTGTCACCGGCTTCGTCGGCAACGCCCACAACCCGACGCCGCTCCGTTTCGACGAGGCGTTCGGCATGCTCAAGTCCCTCGTGCAGGTCGCCGAGGCCGCCCCGACCAAGGGTGGCTCGAAGTCCGGCGGTTCCCTGCAGGCGCAGCCCGCGGCCGAGGTCGACTTCGAGGTCGGCGAGACGATCACCATCAAGGAAGGCTCGTTCGCGGGCCTGCCGGGTTCGATCTCCGAGATCAAGCCGGAGAGCGGCAAGCTCACCGTGCTCGTCTCGCTGTTCGAGCGCGAGACCCCGGTCGAGCTCAGCTTCGACCAGGTCACGAAGCTCTAGTCCAGGTCTCCCCGTTCGGGTAGACTCATCGAGTTTGGGCCCGCACGCCTCGTGCGTGTGGGCCTTCACCGCGGTCCGGAACGGCCGGACCAGCGGGAGAGTGCACGGATCCCCGTGCGTTCGATTCCAGGAGGAAGACAAGTCATGGCACCGAAGAAGAAGGTCACGGGCCTGATCAAGCTGCAGATCAACGCGGGAGCCGCCAACCCGGCCCCGCCGATCGGTCCGGCACTCGGTCAGCACGGCGTCAACATCATGGAGTTCTGCAAGGCGTACAACGCGGCGACCGAGTCGCAGCGTGGCAACGTCGTGCCGGTCGAGATCACCGTCTACGAGGACCGTTCGTTCACGTTCGTCCTCAAGACCCCGCCGGCCGCTGAGCTCATCAAGAAGGCTGCTGGTGTGCAGAAGGGGTCCGCGACCCCGCACACGGTCAAGGTCGCGAAGATCTCGATGGACCAGGTCCGTCAGATCGCCGAGACCAAGCAGGCCGACCTGAACGCCAACGACATCGAGCAGGCCGCGAAGATCATCGCCGGCACCGCACGCTCGATGGGCATCACGGTCGAGGCCTAAGCACCGATCGGGCTCCGGCCCACACCCAGACACCTTTCCGTGGGAGAGCCGCGCCGGCTCGTCAACCACGTATCTCGCAAGGAGACCACCATGGCGAAGAAGTCCAAGGCCTACGAAGCCGCGGCCGCGAAGATCGAGGCCGACAAGTTCTACACCCCGACCGAGGCAGTCGCCCTGGCCAAGGAGACCGGTTCTGCGAAGACCGACTCCACGGTCGAGGTCGCGCTGAAGCTCGGCGTCGACCCGCGCAAGGCGGACCAGATGGTCCGCGGCACGGTCATCCTGCCGCACGGCACGGGCAAGACCGCCCGCGTCATCGTGTTCGCGACGGGTGCAGCGGCCGAGGCCGCGATCGCAGCCGGCGCCGACGAGGTCGGTGGCGACGAGCTCATCGCGAAGGTCGCCGAGGGCTACACGTCCTTCGACTCCGCCGTCGCGACGCCCGAGCTCATGGGCAAGGTCGGTCGTCTCGGCAAGGTGCTCGGCCCGCGTGGCCTCATGCCGAACCCGAAGACCGGCACCGTGACCCCGAACGTGGCGCAGGCCGTCAACGACATCAAGGGCGGGAAGATCGAGTTCCGCGTCGACAAGCACGCCAACGTGCACTTCGTCGTCGGCAAGGCCTCGTTCACGCCGGAGCAGCTCGACGAGAACATCTCGACCGCGCTCGAGGAGATCAACCGCCTCAAGCCGAGCTCCTCGAAGGGCCGTTACGTCATGAAGGGCGCCGTCTCGACGACCTTCGGTCCCGGCATCCCGCTGGACGTCAACAGCATCTGATCTCCTGATCAGTCTCGAAGAGGCCCGCACCGGTTCCGGTGCGGGCCTCTTCGCATGTCCGGGCGCGCGTCCCGGTAGCGTGGTCCCGTGCGCACCCTCGTGAACTCGCTCCGGCTCATCGCCGTCATCGCCGTCGTGGTCGCGATCGTCGCCCAGTGGCTCGTCAGCTCCAAGACGGACGTCTACAACCCGTGGAACTTCTTCGGCTACTTCACGATCCAGTCGAACGTCATCATCGCCGTGGGCCTGGCGGTGACCCTCGTCGCCTCGGCCCGCCGCAAGCGTGGGGATCTGCGGGTGAGCCTGCTCCGGGGCGCCGGCACGGTCTACATCGCCACGACCGGGATCGTCTACAACACCCTGCTGACGAACGTCGACGTGTCGGCGAGCGTGCAGTGGTCGAACGACGTGCTGCACAAGGTCATCCCCGCGTACGCGGTCCTCGACTGGCTGCTGTTCTCCGACCGGTCGAAGCTGCTCCTCCGCCACGTCTGGTGGTTCCTGATCTACCCGGCGGTCTGGACGATCGTCATCCTGATCCGGGGCGCGACCGACGGCTGGGTGCCGTACCCGTTCCTCGACCCGACGCAGGGGTACGGCGTCGTGGCGATCTACTGCGTCGGCGTGGGCGTCTCGATCGGGTTGCTCGGCGTCCTGGTCGTGGGGATGAGCCGGCTGAGACTCGTCAAGGTCTGAGCTGACGGGCTACGAGCGGAAGTCGCGCAGCTTGTCGAGCACCAGGTCGGCGAGCTGCACGAGCCCGCGGATCTGGTCGTCGTCACGGTCGACCCAGCGGCACTCGGGCTCGTCGGCGACGGGGACGAAGCCGTCGTGGCGCTCCCAGACGAACAGGGTGCGATCGGCGCCGAGCACGTACTGCTGCCACCAGATCTGCCGCAGGTAGTGCCGGGGGATGCTCCGCCAGCCCTTCGCGGTGGTCTTGATCTCGGCGAGCACCACGCGTGAGCCCTGGACACCGACGCCGTCGGGGGTGGCGAGGTGCGCCCGGTTCGCAGCGGCGTGGAACAGGTGCGCCGAGGGCTGGATGCCGTGCGTGGCCGCGACCCAGGCGGCGATGTGGGGCTCGCGGTCCTTGCCGTGCTCGGTGAACGCGTTGCCGGAGAACCGTGAGCCGTAGCGCTTCTCGGTGACGACGGCCTCGACCGCGTGCAGCGAGGCGAGCCGAGCGACGTCGGTCGCGGTGATGCCCGCGGCGCGGGCGCGGAGCCAGGCGAAGCGGTCCGAGGAGTGCGCGACGATCCGCTCGGTGTGGCCGCGCAGGGCGGTGAACGCGTCGCGCCCCGGGACCGCAGCCGGCGTGGCGGAGGCAGACACTGCCTCTCCCCACGAGCTCGGCCCGCCCGCCGCTTCGCGACGCCCGGGTACCGGCTCGCGTGGGCCCAGGCCGGGGTCCAGGTCGCCCCACAGGGTGGGCTGCACGATCGTCACCCGACGATTCTCCCCCCGACCACCGGCAAGACCGAATCCGACGCGCTCACGAGGCGCAGCGCACCCGTCAGGAGACCAGCTCGCGCCCTTCGGCGTAGGCGACCAGCTCGTCGACGCCGGCGGGGGAGAGCGCGTAGCCGATCGCGAGCGCCGCTGCTCCCTGCAGCGCGGCGAGCGACCCCGCACGCGACTGGGCGATGACGAGGTGCTCGGTGGCGAGCGGCATCGACCGCGAGTAGACGACCTCGCGGACGCCGGCGAGCAGGTGCTCCCCGGCCTGCGTGATCGAGCCGCCCAGGACGATCACCGACGGGTTCATGAGCGAGACGCACGTGGCGAGCACCTCGCCGATGTCGCGGCCCGCCTGTCGGACGGCGTAGATCGCGTCGAGGTCGGAGCGGTTCACCAGGTCCAGCACGTCGGCGCCGGTGTGGGCGTCGTGCCCCTTCGCGCGCAGGGCACGGGCGATCGCCGGACCGGACGCCACCGCCTCGAGGCACCCGGTGTTGCCGCAGTGGCAGGGGACGTCGCCGGCGCGGGACACCCGCACGTGGCCGATGTCACCGGCGGTGCCCTGGGCGCCGCGTTGCAGTTCGCCGTCCGACACGATGCCGGACCCGATGCCGGTGGCGACCTTGACGAACAACAGGTGGTCGACGTCGGGCCAGCCGTGCTCCCGTTCGCCGAGGGCCGCGATGTTCACGTCGTTGTCGAGCAGGACGTGCGCCGCGATGTGCTGGCGGAGCCACGACGGCACGTCGAAGCCGTCCCACCCGGGCATGATCGGGGGGTTCGCCGGGCGCCCGGTCGAGAACTCGACCGGACCGGGCACGCCGATGCCGATGGCGATGACGTCCTGTCGGGCGCGGCCGACCTCGTCGAGCAGCTCGTCGATGGTGGCGACGAGCCACGAGAGGGTCTCCACCGGGCCGGCGGCGATGTCGATGCGTGCTTCGCGGGTGGCGAGCGGGGCGGCGACCAGGTCGGTGACGGCGACACGGCCGTGCGAGGCGCCGAGGTCGGCGGCGATCACGAGCCGGGCGCGGGGCTTCAGCGCCACCTGGGCCGGCGGCCGTCCTCCGGTGGAGACGGCGGTGTCGACGGGGCCGACGAGACCGACCTCGATGAGGGAGTCCAGGCGCACGCCGATGGTGGAGCGTGCGAGTCCTGTCAGTGCGGCGAGCTCGGCCCGGGTCCGCGGCACGCCGTCGCGGAGGATCTGGAAGAGCTCGCTCGTCCCGACCGGAGGCGACGCTGCCGTCCGAGTCAAGTCGACCATGGGGGGAGTGAAGCACACATCGAACGCGCCACGCAACGAAGTTCGTCGACCTTCCACGAACTTCTGCTTGACCGCCGACAGAAGTGGTCATAGTGTGACGCTCGGTCAGTGACGACCGCACCATCTCGACGAGGAGAACCCCTGGTGACCCAACCGATCTCGGTTCAGCTCTACACCGTCCGCGACGCCCTCTCGGCCGACCTGCCCGGCACGCTCCAGCGCATCGCCGACATCGGCTACACGAACGTCGAGGCCTTCGGCTTCGTCGACAACGCCGACGAACTCGCCGCCGCGCTGCGCGACGCCGGCCTGGCCGCCCCGAGCGGACACGCACGGCTGCTGGACGCCGGCGAGCAGGACCTCGAGCGGATCTTCCACGCGAGCGTCACCGTCGGACTCGGCACCCTCATCGACCCGCACATCGACGAGGCCCGCTGGACCACCCGCGAGGACGTCGAGGCCATCGCCCGCGAACTGAGCGCCCTCGCCCCCCGCGCGGCCGACCACGGCCTGGTGCTCGGCTACCACAACCACGCGTTCGAGTTCTCGAACCGCATCGACGGCGTCAGCGCCTACGAGGTCTTCGCCGACGCGCTGTCCGACGACGTCGTGCTCGAGCTCGACACCTACTGGGTCAAGGTCGGTGGTGACGACCCGGTGGCGATCATCGGCAAGTACGGCGACAAGATCGAGTTCCTGCACGTCAAGGACGGCGACGGCTCGCACGACGACGACAAGCAGGTCGCCGTGGGCAACGGCATCATGCCGGTCCGCGAGATCCTCGCCGCCGCACCCGACGCACTCCACGTCGTCGAGCTCGACGGCCACGAGGGCGACGTCTTCCAGGCGGTCGCCGACTCCTACACGTTCCTCGAGGGGGCCCGCGCATGACCGACACCACGGCGTCCACCGCCCTCGACAGCAGCACCCGGACCGGCCGCGTCGGCGTCGGCGTCATCGGCGCCGGGGTCATCTCCGACCAGTACCTGTCGAACCTCACCGTCTTCCCCGACGTCGAGGTCCGCTTCATCGCCGACATCGACCTGCCGCGCGCAGCCGCCCAGGCCGAGAAGTGGGGCGTCGCCGGGTCGGGCACCGTCGAGGAGCTCCTGGCCGACGACGACATCGAGATCGTCGTCAACCTCACGATCCCGGCCGCCCACGTCGAGGTCGCCCTGCAGGTCCTCGCCGCCGGCAAGCACGTGTGGGGCGAGAAGCCCTACGCCCTCGACCGCGAGAGCGCGACCGAACTCCGTGACGCCGCACGCGCCGCGGGCAAGACGGTCAGCGTCGCACCCGACACCTTCCTCGGTGCCGGCCTGCAGACCGCGCTCCGCACCATCCGCGACGGCCGCATCGGCAAGCCGCTCAACGGCCTGACGCTCTTCCAGAGCCCCGGCCCGGAGTCCTGGCACCCGAGCCCCGAGTTCCTCTTCGCGTACGGTGCGGGCCCGCTGTTCGACATCGGCCCGTACTACATCACCACCCTGGTGCAGACGTTCGGTCCGGTGAAGAAGGTCACGGCGACGGCGTCGAAGTCCCGCGCCACGCGCACGATCGGCTCCGGCCCGAAGGCGGGCACCGAGTTCTCCGTCGACGTCCCGACGAACCATTCCGCGCTGATCGAGTTCGAGGACGGCGGGAGCGCGCAGAGCGTCTTCTCGTTCGAGTCGGACCGCGGTCGCACGGGCGTCGTCGAGATCGCGGGCGAGACCGGCACCGTCGTGTTCCCGGACCCGAACAACTTCGACGGCGACACCGAGCTGTACGCGCTCGGCGCCGAGGAGCCCGAGACGATCCCCGCGGTCGGCTCCACCTACTCGCGCGGCACCGGCGTGGTCGACCTCGCCCGCTCGCTCCGCGCAGGCGACGAGAACCGGGTCCCCGGTGCCCTCGCCTTCCACGTCCTCGACGTGATGGTCTCCATCGCCGAGGCGGCAGAACGTGGCGAGGCGGTGCTCGTCGAGAGCACCGTGTCGCCCTCCCAGACCCTCCCAGAGGGTTGGGACCCCGCGGAGCAGACCCTGGCCTGACCGGCCCGGATCCGCCCCGCACACCACAGCAGCACCCGACGTTCCATCCCGCACCACCCCTGCACCATCCCTGCACCATCTCAACGACGAGAAAGTAGAGAGTCATGCGCACTGCCATCCGCGCACTGGCCATCACCGCGGCCGCCGCACTCACCGTGACCGGCCTCGCAGCCTGCTCCTCCGGATCGTCCGGTTCCTCCGGCGACTCCAAGACGCTCACCTACTGGGCGTCCAACCAGGGCACGTCGCTCCAGAACGACAAGGAGGTGCTGACCCCCGTCCTCAAGAAGTTCACGAAGGAGACCGGGATCAAGGTCGACCTCCAGGTCATCGGCTGGAACGACCTGCAGACGAAGATCCAGACCGCCGTCACCTCGGGCCAGGGCCCGGACGTCGTCAACATCGGCAACACCTGGGCCACCTCGCTCCAGGCGACCGGTGCGTTCCAGGAGTACGGCGACTCCGAGATGAAGGCGATCGGCGGTGCCGACAAGTTCGGCAAGGTCGCGCTCTCCACCGGTGGCGCCCCCGGCAAGACCGTCACGAGCGTCCCGCTCTACGGCCTCGCGTACGGCCTGTACTACAACAAGTCCATGTTCAAGGACGCCGGCCTCGAGGCACCGACCACGTGGGAAGACCTCACGGCGGACGCCAAGAAGCTCACGACCGGCGGCAAGTACGGCTTCACCATCGCCGGTGGTTCGTACACCGAGAACTCGCACTTCGCGTTCATCACCTCGGCGCAGAACGGTGGCGAGTGGTTCGACAAGGACGGCAAGCCGACCTTCACCGACAAGGCGAACGTCGACGGCATCAAGCGCTACCTCGACCTGATGCAGTCCGACAAGGTGGTCAACACCTCGAACGCGCAGTACGACAACGGCACGCAGGCCGTCTCGGACTTCGCGAACGGCAAGGCCGCGATGATGCTGACGCAGAACAACGCGAACGCGACGATCACCTCGCAGGGCATGACGACGGACGAGTTCGGCGTCGTGCCGTTCCCGACCACCGCTGACGGCGAGGACATCGCGTCGTTCCCGGCCGGCATCAACCTGTCGATCTTCAAGAACACGAAGAACAAGGACGGCGCGCTCAAGTTCGTCAAGTACATGACGAGCGCGGACACGCAGACCACGCTCGACAAGCCGTACTCGGCCCTCCCGGTGCTCGCCGCCGCGGCTGACTCGGTCACCGACGAGCAGACGAAGACGTTCCTCGACATCTACAACAACAAGGCCAAGCCCCTCCCGCTGGTCCCCGCCGAGGACCAGTTCGAATCCACCGTCGGCAAGGCGATGAACGACATGTTCGCCAAGATCGCCACCGGCGGCTCCGTGTCCGACAGCGACATCAAGACCGCGCTGCAGACCGCCCAGGACCAGGTGTCCCAGGCGAACGGCTGATCCACCCAGGAGGCCCGGGGCGCGTCCGCAAGGACGCCCCGGGCCTCCACCCCTCGCGTCCACAGCCGGACGCGCCGGGGCAGGTCGTCACCGGCCCCACAGCCCCAGAGCCGGCCATCCGCCGGCAGTGAGCGTCCCGTCTCACGCACGCCGTGCCTCCCGTCCGCTGCCACGGACCGGAGTGCGAAGCACCCGAACCCCCTCCTGCCGAAAGGCCCCCGCCCATGTCCACGACGGTCCTGCCCGATGCGGAGCGCATCGACCTGACGCACACGAAGGGCTCGACGCTGTCGGGCCGTCCGCCAGGTCGCAAGCGCAAGACCAACTGGCTGCCCTACGCGCTCGTCGCGCCGGCCATCCTGTTCGAGCTGCTCATCCACATCGTCCCGATGCTCACCGGCATCTGGATCTCGTTCATCCAGCTCACCAAGTACTTCATCGCCAACTGGGGCGCTGCACCCTTCGCGGGACTGCACAACTACTCGGTCGTCGTCGACTTCGACCAGGCGATCGGCAAGGGCGTCCTGCACTCCTTCCTGATCACCTGCGGCTTCACGGTGCTCGTCGTCGGCCTCTCCTGGACCTTCGGCATGGCCGCCGCGGTCGCGCTGCAGAAGCCGTTCAGGGGCCGCGGGCTGTTCCGCACCCTGTTCCTGGTGCCGTACGCGCTGCCGATGTACGCCGGCATCATCACCTGGAAGTTCATGTTCCAGCGTGACTCCGGCGCGGTGAACCACGTCCTGGTCGACCAGTTGCACCTGTTCAACGGCACCGGCCCGTTCTGGCTGATCGGCTCGAACGCCTTCGTCTCCGTCGTCGTCGTGGCGATCTGGAAGACCTGGCCCTTCGCCTTCCTGATGCTGATGGCCGGCCTGCAGTCCGTGCCGAACGACGTGTACGAGGCCGCCTCGGTCGACGGCGCCAAGCCGTTCCGGCAGTGGCGCTCGATCACGCTGCCGATGGTCCGCCCGGTCAACGTGACGCTCGTGCTCGTGATGTTCCTCTGGACCTTCAACGACTTCAACACGCCGTTCGTGCTGTTCGGCTCGACCGCGCAGCCCCCGGCCGCGGACCTGCTGAGCTTCCACATCTACAACGCGTCCTTCATCACCTGGAACTTCGGCTCCGGTGCCGCGATGAGCGTCCTGCTCCTCATCTTCCTGCTCATCGTCACCGGCATCTACCTCGCCGTGACCAACCGGAGGTCCGTCCGTGCGTGAGACATTCGGCGCCAAGTCCTTCAAGGTCGTGACCCTGGTCATCCTGACCCTGTTCACGGTCGTGCCCCTTTACGTGATGATCACCACGGCCATCAAGCCGCTCGGTGACGTGCAGAACGACTTCACGTGGATCCCGACGAACATCACCATCCAACCGTTCATCGACATGTGGTCGACGGTGCCGCTCGGCAAGTACTTCGTGAACTCGCTCGTGGTCTGCACGGTCGCCACGGTGTTCTCGCTGATCATCGCGACGTTCGCCGCCTACGGTGTCTCGCGTTGGAACTTCAAGGGCAAGAGCACCTTCACCACCGCGGTGCTCTCCACCCAGATGTTCCCCGGCGTGCTGTTCCTGCTCCCGCTGTTCCTCATCTTCACGAACCTCGGGAACTCGCTCGGCATCCAGCTCGTCGGCAGCTGGACCGGCCTGATCATCACGTACCTGACCTTCACGCTCCCGTTCTCGATCTGGATGCTCGCCGGCTACTTCGAGACCATCCCGCGTGAGCTCGACGAGGCCGCGATGGTCGACGGTTCCGGCCCGATGGGTGCCCTGTTCCGGGTCATCCTGCCCTCGGCCCGCCCGGGGCTGGTCGCGGTCGGCATCTACTCGTTCATGACGGCCTGGGGCGAGGTGCTCTTCGCCTCGGTCATGACCAACGGCGACGGGCAGACCCTGGCGGTCGGTCTGCAGCAGTACTCGACGCAGACGAACGTGTACTGGAACCAGATCATGGCCGCGTCCCTGGTCGTGTCCATCCCCGTGGTGATCGCGTTCCTCATCGTGCAGCGCCAGTTCGTGGCCGGCTTGACCGCCGGTGCGGTGAAGTAGGCAGCTGGCTCCAGCTCCAGCTCCAGCTCCAGCTCCAGCTCCAGCTCCAGCTCCGCGAAAGCGACAGATTCCCGGCGAACATCGCCGGGAATCTGTCGCTTTCGCGTTCCGGTCAGTGCCGCCCGGGCAGGATGGGGCGCATGAGTGGAGCGCGCGGGCGGCAACTGCTGCCAGGACAGACCAGCCGGGTGCACGTGTACGACCTCGAGTCACGGACGAGCCGCCTCGTCTTCGAGTCGTCGTCCCTCCTCGTCGAGGCGCCGAACGTCCTGCACGACGGCACGATCCTGCTGAACGGCGACGGCGACCTCTGGCTCCTCGAGCACGGCGGGCAGGTGCTCGACGAGACCGCGCTCGTGCCGGTGCCGATGCCGGGCGTCCCCGAGATCAACAACGACCACGTGCTCGATCCCTCGGGCAACTCGGTCGTGGTGAGCGGCCGCGACGGGGACCTGTACCGGGTGCCCGTGCCGGCCGGCGGAGCGGCGGCGACCCTCACCGACGTCACCACTGCGCTGCCGGTCGTCCGGAAGTTCTACCTGCACGGCATCGCCCCGGACGGGGAAATCCTCGCGGCGATCGTCGGGGAGCGCACCGAGGCGGGCGTCTGGACCACCGACGTCGCACTCGTCGACCCCGCCACCGGCGAACCGACGTTCCTGACCCGCGACGAGCACCCGGACGACGGCGTCTCGTTCGCGGGCGAGATGCTCGTGTGGAACTCGGAGCGGTTCACGCCGGGCACCGCGCAGCTCGTCGCGCTCTGGCCAGGGGCGACCGACCCGGTCCGGATCACGAACGACGACCGGGTGAACTGGTTCCCGCACGTCTCGCCGGACGGGGAGCACCTGCTCTACCTGTCGTACGAGCCGGGGGTGCAGGGCCACCCGGCCGACCACCGCGTGGAACTGCGGCGGCTGCCCGGAGTGCTCGTCCGCGGCGCCCGGATCATGCCGGTGCCGGAGACCCTCGTCGTGCTCGACGGCGGCCAGGGCACGGTCAACGTGCCGCCGTGGTCCCCGGACTCGCGGTGGTTCGCCTACTGCGACTACCCCGTGGGTCGAGACTCGGTCTGAGCGACAGTCCTCGGGCTCGTGGCCACGAGGACTGTCGCCCACCGCGAGACTCGGGTCACCTCAGACCTCGCGCACCTGCCCCTGCTTGAGGTGCAGGCGACGCTCGGCCCGCTTCGCCACCCACGAGTCGTGCGTGACGATGACGACCGTCAGCCCGCGTTCCTTCCACTGCTTCTCGATGAGCCCCATGATCTCGTCGCGGGTGCCCTCGTCGAGCGCGCCGGTCGGTTCGTCTGCCAGCAGGACGCTCGGGTTCTTCACCAGGGCGCGGGCGATCGCCACGCGCTGCTGCTGCCCGCCGGAGAGCTCGGCCGGCAGGTGCTCCATCCGCTCGCCGAGACCGACCTCGCGGAGCGTGGCCGTGGCCCGCTCGCGGATCTCCGAGCGTGCCCGGTTCGCGAGCGACCCCGCGAACGCCGTCTCGACGTTCTCGAGCGCGGTCAGCGTCGGGATGAGGTTGAAGCTCTGGAACACGAAGCCGATCTCGGTCGCCCGCAGGTCGGTCAGCGCACGGTCGCCGAGCTTCGCCACGTCGCGGTCGCCGCCGAGGTGGATCGAGCCGGCCGTCGGCCGGTCGAGCGCCCCGAGCATCTGCAGCAGCGTCGACTTGCCACCGCCGGTCGGCCCCTGGATCGCCACGAGCTGTCCCTGCGGGATCGTCAGGTCCACGTTCGTCAGCGCGGTGACGGTTCGGTTCTTCTGCTTGTACGTCTTGCTGACGTTGGTCAGTCGGTACATCGGACTGGAGGCGCGGCTCGCCTCCGCCTGGCCCGGTGCGGTGTCGGTGCTGGTCACGGTCACTCCTTCTGGTCGCGTGCTCGGGGTCGGTGCGGGTCCGGCGGTCGGCACCGCGCCGGTGGCGGGGCCGGGCATCAGGCCACGCTCCGCAGAGCCTCGGCCGGGCGGAGCTTGCTCGCGCGCCAGCCGCCGAGTGCGCCGGCGATGAGGCCACCGAGGATCGCGAGGCCGATCGCCAGCAGGATCACCTCGACGGTCACCGGGGCGTGCAGGACCACGTCGGTCGTCGACGCGGTGCTCGCACCGCCGCCGAAGCCGCCGGCCGGGGCACCGCCCGTCGTGCCGCTGCCCGCGGCCGCGGTCGCCGCGCCACCGGGCATGCCGCCGCCACCCGCGCCGCCGCCACCGGTCGTGCTCGACGCGCTCGCCGAGATGGTCGGGCTGATGACGTTCACCACGAGGATGCCGATCAGGCCGGCTGCGGCGCCGAGGACACCGCCGATGAGGCCCTGCACGAGGGACTCGCCGGCGACCTGGCGGGTGATGCGGCCGTTCGACCAGCCGATGGCCTTGAGGGTGCCGAACTCGCGGGTTCGCCTCGTGACGCCGGAGATCGTGAAGAGGATCGCGATGAGGAACGCCGCCGCCAGCACGACGATCGACAGCCAGGTGCCGAGGTTCGAGACGAGGCTCGACGCCGTGCTCAGCGAACCGGAGACGCTCGACGCCAGGTCGGACTCGGTGGAGACCGTGGCGGTGGTGAGCTTCTGCTGCAGGGCGGTCTTGATCGCGCTGACGTCCGACGAGGACTCGGCGGACACGTAGATCGAGGTGACCTTGCCGTCGAGGTCTGCCAGTGCCTGCGCGGTGTCGAGGGGGATGTAGGTGTTCGAGCCGGTCGTCGACGACGAGCCCGTCGAGGTGACGATGCCGATGACCTCGAAGTCGGTGCCGCCGATGTCGACGGTGTCGCCGACCGCCTTCGACTCGCTCTTCGCGTAGGACGCGTCCAGCACGACGACGTCCTTGCCCGCGTCCTTCGCGGTGAACGTGCGGCCCTTGGTGAGCTCGGTGCTGGTCAGGGGGCCGACGGCGTCGCCGGAGACCGGGATGCCGGTCACGGTGAACGAGTCGACGTTGAACGAGCCGCCGCCGAAGCCGCCGCCCTGGCCGGAGTCGCCGCTCGGCGGGCCCTGCTGGGTGGAGCTGTCCGTGCTGCTGCTGTCGGAGCTGCTGCTGTCCGTGCTGCTGCCGTCGGTCGACTGCTGGACCTGCCCCGAGAACGTGCTGTTCTCGAGGGTCAGGACACCGGTCGCCGCCTTGACGCCGTCGGTGCCCGTCACGGTCGTGAGGTTCGTGGCGCTGAGCGTGCTCGTGCCGCGGGCGACGGCGAGCCGTGACTGCGACAGGTCGGTCGAACCGCTGCTGTCGCTGTCGTCACCGCTCTGGCTGCCGAAGTCGAAGCTCGGCCGACCGGAGCCCGACGCGCTCGGGGTCGTCGTCTTCGTGACGGTGATGTCGGTGCCGACGCCGTACACGGACTGCAGGACGCTGGACTGGGCCGCCTTCACGCCGCCCGCGATCGAGGACACGATGACCACGAGGGCGATGGCCAACGCCATGCCGATCGCGATGATGACGGTCTGCTTCTTGCGGTTCGTGAGTTCGCGCCTGAGGTAGGTCAGGAACATGGTTCTCCTCGGTGGTGGCCGGCTGGGGTCACCGGCCGCGCAGAGCGCACGGCGGGGCCGACGGAGGAGAACGTAGGCAGCCGGTCAGTGGCCGCCCCATCGGCAGCCTATGAGCTGTCTAAGGGGCCCTCAGCTCGCGTCGCCGTACTCCCGACGCAGGTGCTCCGCGTAGCCACCGGGCGTCCGGCCGGCGAACCGACCGCTCGTCACCACGGGCAGGTCGACCGTCGCGTCGACGCGGAACCCCATCGCGTGCGCCCGCTCGACGAGCCGGACGTCTTCGTGCTCGGGGACGGGGTCGAACCCGCCGAGCGCCAGGTACACCGATGCCAGCACGCCGAGGTTCGCGCCGTGCACGTGCCCGAGCGCGGCACCGGGTGGGTGCGCCTGCGTCCACCGGGCGAGCACGACCGGGTCCAGGTCGTCCGGGTCGGGGACGACGGCGCCGACGAGCACGTGCGCCCCGGAGCGGAGGGCGTCGGCCTGCTGGACGAGCCAGCCCTCCGGCACCCGCGAGTCCGCATCGGTGTGGGCGAGCCAGCGGGACGCCGGGTCGGCGGGGTGCTGCCGGAGCGCGTGCGTGGCCCCGATGGTGCGCGCCCGACCGACGCCGACGTGGGCGGTCGCGACGACGTCGACGGGGTAGCGTTCGACGACCGTCGCCGTGTCGTCGGTGCAGCCGTCGAGCACGACGGTCACCGAGACCGCCACATCGGGGTGCTCCTCGGCGAGTCGGGCGCGGGCGGCGAGCAGGGCGTCGAGGCAGGCGGCGATGCGGTCCTCCTCGTCGTGGGCGGGCAGCACGACGTCGATCCGCGTGACGCCGGAGGGCGCGGTCACCGGACGAGTCCCTCGGCCCGTGCGACCGACACGACGCCGGGGCCGGGCAGGACGCTCAGCACGAAGTCCGGTTCGACGTGGCGGACGAGCGCCGGTCGTGGCCACCGTTCCGCGAGCCGGGCGTCGACCGCGTCACCGCTCGACACCGCCTCGTCGTCGGGGTGGCGCCAGTGGCAGGCGACCAGCACGCCGTCGTCGTCGAGCGACGCCAGCACCCGGTCGATCGTCTCGTCGAGGTCGGCGGGGGACAGGTAGTAACCCACCTCGGACATCACGACGAGGTCCCACCGACCCGTCGGCCACTCGGCGGGCAGCGAGGCCTGCACGAACCGGGCCCCCGGCGCACGGACGGCAGCCCGGGCCAACGGTGCGGCCGAGATGTCGGTGCCGAGCACGGCGTCGGCCCGTTCGGTGAGCGCTGCCGTGAGGACGCCCGTGGCGCAGCCGAGCTCGAGCGCGGACCGGTACCGCTCGCGGGGGAGCGCGGCGAGCGTCACCGCCCGCTTGCGGCGTTCGTACCAGGAGCGCTCGAAGTCCCAGCCCTCCGGCTTCCGCTCGTAGTGCGCGTCGAACGACTCCCGCGAGCGCGACGCCGTCGGCTCGGGCGCGAAGAACCACTCGGTCGACCGCAGGTGGTGCGCGGCGTGCCGGTCGTCGACGATCGCCTCGTCCCCGGCGGCACCGGACAGCGGGCGGACCTGCGAGGCGTAGGCGTCGAGGGCGGCGCGCTTCCGTTCCCGGACGGCGTCGGCCAACGGCAGGCCCCGGGCTCGGTCCCACGGCTGTGCGGACGCGGACGGGTCGTCCCAGTGCCACGCCCAGATCGGGTACGTCAGCAGCGACACCTCGGTGGCATCGGCGGTCACCGCTTCGGCGACCTCACCAGCGATGCGGTGGTCCCGGTGACCGTCCCCGCGCCACGGCGCCACCACGAGCGTCGGCCGCGCGGCGTCGTCGAGCGCTCGCCGCAGGGCGTCGGTGACCTCGTCCCGGTGCTCCCGCGTCCCGCCGTCGGGGATCCCGACCGACGACGCCGTCGCCCCGGGGTGCAGCGTGGCGAGGGCCCGGGTGAACTCGTCGTCGCGCACGGTGGCCAGCTCCGACGCCGTCGTGGTGGGGGAGTCCGGGTGCGAGCGCTCGCCGCGGGTGAGGAGCACGACGTGGGTGGGGAGTCCCGCGTCGGCTGCGGTCGCGATGAGCCCGCCGGCACCGAGGGTCTCGTCGTCGGGGTGCGGCGCGAGGACCACCACGGAGCCGATGCCGTCCAGGTCGACGGGTGTGGCCGACAGTGTGTCGAGGAACGGCGTCCACACCGCGGGGTCGGTGCCCGGCTCGCGGTGGTCGAAGCTCACCACGCGACACCGCCGCGCTCCGTCACGATGCGGCCGATCCGGGCGAGGTCACGGGCCCCGTGGTCCTGCAGCACGTAGAGCTCGAGGTCGGCGACCCGCGCCGCGACCGCGGGGTCCGAGGTCAGGGGAGCCGGGCCGACGGTGGCGACGACCCGCTCGCGCACGGCGTCCACCGCTCGGCGCACCCGGGAGCGCACCGTCTGGGCGAGCAGCGGCCAGTCGGTGTCGGGAGCATCGGCGGCCTCGGACCGGTCGATCCGGGCGGCGGCGTCGGCGAGGGCGTCCTCGGCGTCCGCGAGGTCGAGCACGGTCGCACCGAGCGCGGCCTGCAGCAGTTCGGACTCCGGGTGCGCCGCGGCCAGCGCGCGCAGGATCCGGCCGAGGCCCACCGCACCGCCCCACCAGCACGCGGCGACGCCGATGCCGCCCCACGCGAAGCCCGGTCGCCGCAGGTACCAGCCGGGTGCGCCGACGAGCCGTGCCGTGGCGCCGTCGAAGTCCACCGGGCCGCTCGGCACGTCGGGCATGCCCCGGGCGACCCAGGCCTCGTCGTGCGCGGTGACGCCGTCCTGTCGCAGGTCCACCGCGACGAGGACACGGTCGTCGCCGGCGTGCGCGGTCACCAGCGCGTGCGACAGCGTCGACGCGAGGGAGCACCACGGCTTCGTGCCGGTCAGGAGCGCCGTGCCGTCGTCCTGCAGTGCGGCCTCGAGGCGGAGTCCCGGGCCCTCGGCGGCGAAGACGCCCCAGGTCGAGTCGGCGGGGACCGGCACGTCGGCCTGCTGCAGGATGCCGAGCGCGTCGAGGTGCGGTTCGACGGTGCGGGCGGTCGCGACGTCGCCCGCGGCGACGGCGGCGAGTGTGGCGAGGAAGCCGCCGGCGGTCCCCGCGGACAGGAGCGGGGTGGTGGCGGCGAGTGTGCGCGCGGCCGTCAGACGGTCTGCCGGACTCGAGCCGGGCCTCCCGGCCGTCTCCTCGATCCCCGCGGTGTCGACGTGCCTGGCGGACGGTGGCCAAGCGGAGGATCGCAGCATCCCCCCAACCTACGAAGGAGCGGCCGAGTGCACTCGGAGCGATCCACAGAGCGCGGAGGGGCAGCCCACAGACAGCTCATAGGAATTCCTCGATACTCGAAGACGTGACCATCTCCCAGCCTGCAGCAGCCCCGCGCCTCACGCGTGCCGACGGAACCCCGTTGCGCATCCTGGTCGTCGACGACGAAGCCAGCCTCACCGACCTGTTGTCCATGGCGCTCCGCTACGAGGGCTGGGACGTCAAGAGCGCGAACGGCGGGCAGGACGCCCTGACGACGGCGCGGGAGTTCAAGCCCGACGCGATGGTGCTCGACGTGATGATGCCGGACCTCGACGGTCTGCAGGTGCTCAGCCGGCTGCGGCAGAACAACGACGACACCCCGGTGCTGTTCCTCACGGCGAAGGACTCGGTCGAGGACCGCGTGACCGGGCTCACCGCCGGCGGTGACGACTACGTCACCAAGCCGTTCTCCCTCGAAGAGGTCGTAGCCCGGTTGCGAGGCCTCATCCGCCGCTCGCAGATCTCGATCTCCGAGGCCGGCGACTCCCGCATCGTCGTCGGCGACCTGGTGCTCGACGAGGAGTCGTACGAGGTGCACCGTGCCGGCCGGCCGATCGAGCTGACCGCCACCGAGTTCGAGCTCCTCCGCTTCCTGATGCGCAACCCCCGGCGCGTGCTGTCGAAGGCGCAGATCCTGGACCGCGTGTGGTCGTACGACTTCGGCGGCAAGTCCTCGGTCGTCGAGATCTACATCTCCTACCTGCGCAAGAAGATCGACGCCGGCGAGACCCCGATGATCCACACGGTGCGCGGCGTCGGGTACGTCATCAAGCCCACCTCGTGACCCTCCGGCGTCGGCTCGTCCTGAGCATCGTCGCCCTCGTCGTCGCCGTCAGCGCGGTGATCGGGGCGGTGAGCATCATCGCGCTCTCGTCGATCCAGACGGGTGCGATCGACAAGCAGATCACCAGCGCCACCCACCGAGCGCAGCGCTACCTCGAGCAGAACCAGAGCGGGCAGCCGAGCATCGACCTGTCCCGTCCGTCGGGGCAGGCCGCGGGGACCCTGACCGCCTACTTCGTGGACGGGCAGGTCGTCATCGCGAACGTCCTCGACGACTACGGGCGACCGAGCTCCATCACGCAGTCGAGTGCCTCGGCCCTCGGCCAGGTGCGCGTCGGCGGCGACCCGGAGACCGTCGACCTCGGCTCGGACATCGGGCGCTACCGGCTCACCGCCGTCACCGTCGGTCCCGCCGTCCTGGTCGTCGGGCTGCCGATGGCCCCGGTCTACGCCAGCGTCTGGTCGCTGTTCTGGGTGGTCGTCATCGTCGTCGGCACCGCGCTGCTCGCCGCGTCGATCGTCGCCGCCGTCGTGGTCCGGCGTTCGCTGCGCCCGCTCGAGCGCGTCGCCGAGACCGCCTCGACCGTGGCCCGGATGCCCCTCGACCGCAGTGACGCCCTGGATGGCGTCCGCGTACCCGACACCGACCCCCGCACCGAGGTGGGCCGGGTCGGCAGCGCCTTCAACCGGATGCTCGGGCACATCGGCAGCGCGATGCAGGCCCGGGAACGCTCCGAGCAGAAGGTCCGGCAGTTCGTCGCGGACGCCTCGCACGAGCTCCGCACCCCACTCGCCTCGGTGCGCGGGTACGCCGAACTCACCCGTCGGATGGGCGGTGACCTGCCGAAGGACGTCGTCTACGCCATGAGCCGCATCGAGTCCGAGTCGATCCGGATGACGTCCATGGTCGAGGACCTGCTGCTCCTCGCCCGCCTCGACGAGGGGCGCGAGATCCAGTTCGACGAGGTCGACCTGACCGGCCTCGTGCTCGACGCCGTCAACGACGCCCACGCGGCATCGCCGGAGCACGTCATCGAGATCGACGTGCCGTCCTCGCCCGTCGTGGTCGTGGGGGACGCCGCACGCCTGCACCAGGTGATCGTGAACCTCGTCACCAACGCCAGGACCCACACACCAGAGGGCACCCGCATCACGGTGGGTCTCGCGCCGTCGCCGTCCGGCCCCGGCGTGGACCTGACCGTGCGGGACACCGGCCAGGGCATCGACCCGGAGTTCCTGCCGAAGCTGTTCGAGCGGTTCGCCCGTGCCGACAGCTCCCGGTCGCGCACCGTGGGGTCGACAGGGCTCGGGCTCGCGATCGTGGACGCGGTCGTGCAGGCGCACGGCGGCAGCGTCGAGGTGGCGAGCGTGCCGGGCGACACCGTGTTCACGGTGCACCTGCCGGTGGATCCGTCCGCTGCGTCGGAGTCGGCCGCGTCGGCGTCGGCCGCGTCGGCTGCTTCTGCGGTGTCCGCTGATTGGTCGGGGACGCCCGCTGCGGTGGACACGCCCCACTGACGGCCAGGAGGCGCGGGGCGGGCCCACACCGCGCCTCCAGACCGGTGTTTGGTCTCGTCCACGGCATCTGCTACTGTTCTCGAAGCCAAAGACCGCCGGATGTCGTGCTGCTCGCAACGTGGTTGTGAACATCGTGACCGAAGGTCCTCACTCGTGAGGCATCCCGCGCAGGTGTTCCGAACCACTCCCACCATCTGGTGAGAGCAGCTCCGAGCCTCTGCGCCGGAGCTTTTTTCGTTCGTGGACCTGGGGCTACCGGCAAGAAACCCCAAGGAGAACCATGGCGAACAAGGAAGCTGCGGTCGCCGAGCTCACGGAGTCCTTCCGTAGCTCGAACGCCGTTCTGCTCACCGAGTACCGCGGTCTCACGGTCGCGCAGCTCAAGGAGCTCCGCAACTCGATCCGTGAGCACGCCACGTACGCCGTGGTGAAGAACACGCTGACCAAGATCGCGGCGAACAACGCCGGCATCTCCTCGTTCGACGAGGAACTCGCCGGTCCGTCCGCTCTCGCCTTCGTCCACGGTGACACCGTCGCCGTCGCGAAGTCGCTGCGTGCATTCGCCAAGGCGAACCCCGAGCTCGTGGTGAAGGGCGGTTACTTCGACGGTAACCCGCTCACCGCGACCGAGGTGGACAAGCTCGCCGACCTCGAGTCCCGTGAAGTTCTGCTCGGCAAGCTCGCCGGCGCCTTCAAGGCCTCGCTGTTCGGTGCTGCGTACCTGTTCCAGGCCCCCCTCTCGCAGGCCGTCCGCACCGTGGACGCCCTTCGCGAGAAGCAGGAGTCCGCGGCCTGATCAGGCTCGCGTTCCACAACCACACGTATTACTGAGTAGTAGGAGAAAATCATGGCGAAGCTTTCGCAGGACGAGCTCATCGAGGCCTTCAAGGAGCTCACGCTCATCGAGCTCTCGGACTTCGTGAAGAAGTTCGAAGAGGTCTTCGAGGTCACCGCTGCTGCCCCGGCCGCTGCTGCCGCTCCGGCCGCCGCTGCCCCGGCCGAGGCCGCTGAGGAGAAGACCGAGTTCGACGTCATCCTCAAGTCCGCTGGTGACAAGAAGATCCAGGTCATCAAGGAGGTCCGTGGCCTGACGTCGCTCGGCCTCGGTGAGGCAAAGGCGCTCGTCGAGACCGCCGACGCCAAGATCCTCGAGGGTGCGAACAAGGAGACCGCCGACAAGGCGAAGGCGACCCTCGAGGCCGCTGGCGCCACGATCGAGCTCGCGTAGTCTCGACCGTTCGGTTCACGAAGGCCGCTGCCCCTCGGGGTGGCGGCCTTCGTCGTTGCTCGGGGTGCGGTGCGGCGGTGCGTGTGCGGGTGTGTGGCGCTTCCGCCAAAGCGACAGAGTGGCGCCAACTGTTCGCGGCATTCTGTCGCGATGGCAGTACAGCCAGTCGGGGACTGCTGAGATCTGTCGCTTTGGCAGGACACTGTTGACCGCCGGGAGGCGCGGCGGTTGTCCACAGATCGGCTCAGTTTCCTGAGACCGGTCGTCTGGAGCGACAGTGTGCTGTCATGCATCCCGCCAACGCCATCGACATCCTCCGCACGAACGACCTCGACCGGGCTGGCGCCCGCCATCTCCAGCGACGGCAGCGGGCTGGCGAGCTCGTGCGCGTCCGGCACGGCGTCTACGTCGAACGTGCGCACTGGGAGGCTCTGGACGGTCGCTCCCGACACCTCGTCCGGATGCGGGCCGTCATCCCGTTGCTCCGGTCCGACGCGGTGTTCGCGCTCGACTCGGCTGCCGCAGCGTTCGGTCTGCCACGACTCGATCCGTGGCCCGAGCGTGTCCAGGCCGTCGACGCCGGGCTCGAGCACGATCGGCACCGCGTTGGACTGACCGTCCACGCCGGTGCGCCCGAGCGGTCGGGAAAGCTGTTCCACGGTGTCCCGTTCACCGCGCTGGCGCAGACCACCGTCGAGAACGCTCGGCGTGGCACCCTCGCCGATGCCGTCGTGGGGCTCGATCATGCGATGCGGAGCGGTGTCGAACGCGGGGAACTCGAGCGTCTGTGCGCCGCCGGAGGTCCGTGGGGTGCGGTGCGGCTCGAGCAGGCCCTGGCGATCTGTGATGTGCGCCACGAGTCGGTCGGTGAGTCGTACCTGGCCGTCCGCGCTGCCGAGTTGCACTGTCCGGACTGGGAACCGCAGCACGAGTTCCGCTCGCCGGACGGCCGTGTCGACCGCGTGGACTTCTGGCTGCCACGCCAGGGCATCGTCGTGGAGTTCGACGGTCGACAGAAGTACGAGGACGCCGGGATGCTCGGAGGGAAGACCGGCGTCGAAGCCGTGTGGACCGAGAAGCAGCGTGAAGACCGTGTCCGGGGTCGATCGGAGGTGAACGGCTTCGTCCGTGTCTACTGGGAGCACGTCGTGGCACCGGAACGGCTCCGTTCGCTGTTCCGACAGCACGGCGTGCCGTGCCGCTGACCGGTTCGGTTGTCGGTGGGTGGGCGGAGGTCAGACCGATCGTGTTGCCAAAGCGACACTTCTTACCGGCGCCGGGCCGGGCCTCCTAGCAGAGCGACAGATGTCTGCGAACAGTTGGCGGCACCCTGTCGCTTTGGCGGAGGGGGGCGCACCCAGGGCGGGGCCGGCCGGAGGGCGGGGCGGGCGGGTCAGCGCAAGGTGCTGTGACGGCGGCCGTAGGCCAGGTAGAGCACGGCGCCGACGACCATCCAGATGCCGAAGGCGATCCACGTCGTGGCGCCGAGGAACACCGCCAGTAGCACGCAGCTCAGGGCGCCGAGGACCGGCACGACGGGGAACAGCGGGACGCGGTACGAGCGCTCGAGGTCGGGCTGCGAGCGACGGAGCACGATGACCGACACGTTGACGAGCGCGAACGCGACGAGGGTGCCGATGCTGGTGGCGTCGGCGAGCTCGCCCAGGGGGACCAGGGCGGCGACGATCGTCACCGCGATGCCGATGATCAACGTGTTCGCGATGGGGGTGCCGGTGCGCCGGGAGACCCGACCGAAGACCTTCGGCACCAGGCCGTCGCGTGCCATGGTGAGCAGGATCCGCGTCTGGCCGTAGAGCACCGTCAGCACCACGCTCGCGATCGCGATCACCGCGCCGATCGAGAACACCAGCGCGACGAGGGGCTGACCCGTGACGTCGACCACGATGCGGACGAGCGAGGCCTCGGACGACGAGAAGTCCGTCCACGAACGGGCACCGATGGCGGCGATGGCGACGAGGATGTACAGCGCCGTGATGAGCGCGATCGAACCGATGATCGCCCGGGGGAGGTCGCGGCGGGGGTTCTTCGCCTCTTCGCCGGCGGTGGAGGCGGCGTCGAACCCGATGTACGAGAAGAAGAGCCTGGACGCCGCGGCCGTCACCCCGGCGGCACCCATCGGCGCGAGCGGCTCGAAGTTCTGCGCCTGGAAGGCCGTGAAGGCGACGACCACGAAGAACACGAGCAGTGCGATCTTCACGACGACCATGACGGTGTTCACCCAGGCGCTCTCGCGGGCACCGGGGATCAGGACGACGGTGGCGAGCAGGACCAGGACGGCCGCCGGCAGGTTCACGACGCCGCCGTCGCCCGGAGGTGCGGACAGTGCCGTCGGCAGGTGCAACCCGAACACGCGCAGGGTCTCGTCGACGTACTCGCTCGCGCCGACCGCGACCGCGGCCACCGAGACGGCGTACTCGAGGACGAGGCACCATCCGCAGACCCATGCGATGCCCTCGCCCATCGTGGCGTAGGTGTACGAGTAGCTCGACCCCGAGGTCGGGACGGCTCCGGCCATCTCGGCGTAGGACAGTGCCGAGAGCAGGGCCGCGATCCCGGCGACGACGAAGGAGATCCACACGGCGGGACCCGCGAGCGGCACGGCCGTGCCGAGCACCACGAGGATGCCGGTACCGAGGGTCGCGCCGACGCTGATCATCGTCAGGTGCCAGACACCGAGCGACCGGCGGAGCGGTTCGCCGTTGACGCCGACGGCCGCCTCGGACTGCAGTTGCTCGATCGGCTTGCGGCGGGCGAGCTGCTGGCGGAGGGACGTGGGACGGGACGGCGCGGACGTCATGGGACCTCGGTGGTGCGGGGGCGGGGACGGCACATGCTCGCACGCCCCCTGAACGGGGTCAAATACGGCCGTCGGACTGCACCGCGGAACGGCGGTCGTCGAGCGCGCGCCGATGTCCGACCGCGGGGATACGGTTGCTGCATGAGCATGGGCGGCGGGATGCGCGGGGGCGGTGGTCCGCGCGGCGGCGGCCGGATCTCCAGCGGTGACTTCCGTGCGCAGAAGGCCGCCAACGCCGAAGCGCCGAAGATCCCGCACCTGGTGAAGCGGATCGCCGGGCTGTTCGTCCCGCACCGCAGGTCGATCATCCTGACGGTCGTCCTCGTGCTGATCGGCGCGGCGATCTCGGTGATCCCGCCGCTGTTGACGCAGCAGGCGTTCGACCGGGGCCTGTTTCCCCCGTCCGGCAGCCCCGACGTCCCGGTGCTGGTCGAGCTCGTGACGGCGATGGTGTTCCTCTGGATCGCGAGCGCCGGGGTGGGCGTCTGGCAGACGTACCTGACGGCGACAGTCGGCAACAAGGTCATGGGCGCCATGCGGATGCGCCTGTTCGGGCACCTGCAGCGCATGGAACTCGCGTTCTTCACCCGCACGAAGACCGGGGTCATCCAGTCCCGCCTGCAGAACGACGTCGGCGGCGTCGCGAGCGTGCTGAACAACACGATCTCGTCGGTGCTCGGCAACACCGTCACGGTCATCGCCGCCATCGTCGCCATGCTGCTGCTGAGCTGGCAGATGACCCTGGTCGCGGTCGTGCTGCTCCCGTTGCTCGTCATCGCGCAGCGTCGGGTCGGGCAGGTCCGTGCCCGCATCGCCGGGCAGACGCAGGAGTCGCTGTCCGACATGACGGCGATCACGCAAGAGGCACTGAGCGTCTCCGGCATCCTGCTGGCCAAGAGCTTCAACCAGCAGCGCAGTGAGACCCGCCGATACGGGGACGAGAACCGCAACCAGATCCAGTTGCAGGTCCGCCAGCAGATGTCCGGGCAGTGGTTCTTCGCGATCGTGCAGATCTTCCTGTCGATCATCCCGGCGATCATCTACCTCGTCGCGGCCTGGCTGATCATCGGCGACGTCCCGATCACCGCCGGCACCATCGTCGCGTTCACGACGGTGCAGTCGCGCCTGCTGTTCCCGACGGTCGGACTGCTCCGGGTGGTGCTCGACCTGCAGACCTCCGGAGCGCTGTTCGCCCGCATCTTCGAGTACTTCGACCTGAAGCCCGCGATCACGGACTCGCCCACGGCGAAGCCCGTCGACGACACCATGGTCGGTCACGTCGCGTTCGACGACGTGACGTTCACGTACCCGGACGGCGAGGCCGACAAGCCGACGCTCCGCGGGGTCTCGTTCGATCTCCGGCCCGGCCAGTTCGCCGCCTTCGTCGGTCCGTCTGGTGCGGGCAAGACCACCGTGTCGTACCTGGTGCCACGGTTGTACGAGGCGACCGAGGGCTCCGTGCGGTTCGCCGGGCAGGACGTCCGCGACCTCGTGCACGAGGACCTCATGCGCCACGTGGGGATCGTCAGCCAGGAGACGTACCTGTTCCACGCGACGATCGGCGACAACCTGCGCTACGCCAAACCGGACGCCACCGACGACGAGGTCGAACGAGCGGCACGCGCGGCGAACATCCACGACACGATCGCCTCGTTCCCGGACGGCTACGACACCGTCGTGGGGGAGCGCGGGTACCGGCTGTCCGGCGGCGAGAAGCAGCGGATCGCGATAGCACGGGTGCTCCTGAAGGACCCGCCAGTGCTCGTGCTCGACGAGGCCACGAGCGCGCTGGACTCGATCTCGGAGCGCGTGGTGCAGACCGCGCTCGACACCGCGGCTGCGGGGCGCACCACCATCTCGATCGCGCACCGGCTGTCGACGATCCGGGACGCCGACGTCATCTTCGTGCTCGACCACGGGCGGATCGTCGAGCAGGGAACGCACGATGAACTCCTCGCGCTCGACGGCACCTACGCGCTCCTGCACCGGCAGCAGAACACCCCGGCAGACGCCGTCGAGCGCTGAGCTGGCCGGCCGGTGCCGGTGCGCACAGACCGACCGGTGCCAGCGTGCGCGGCGCGTGCGCGGAACGGACAGGTGACCCGACGGCGGACAGGAGGCCCGTGACCGCGCCGCAACGCGCCTCCCGGCCGCCCGCCCGCGTCTCCAGCCCGCCGTCTCGCGCTCGCCGTCTCCGCCCCGCCGTCTCCACCCCGCACCGCGACAGATGTCGCGAACGCGACCACCGAGGTCACGAAGCCGCAACGAACGTCGGATACCTGACACGAGTGTTGCTCGCGTGGTAGCTGTGGTTGACGCGCACGCGTGCACCCTGCCCTCCTGAGCGGAGTTCGAAGTGACTGCAGTCCCACCGACGTCCGACACCAGCAGCCCCGGTCCTGACCCGATCCCGCCGGCGACGGACTCGCAGACGGGCGGTCCTCGCGTCGTCGAGGACGCACCGCGCCGGAAGGGCAAGCTCCGGGCGTTCCTGACGAGCGGCTCACTCGACATCCAGTCGAAGCTGCTGGTGATGCTGCTCGCCGTGAGCATCGTCGCGGCGCTGGTGGTCGGTGTCGTCGGGTACCTGAACGGTCGTGCCTCGCTCGAGGCCGCAGCGCTCAACCAGGTGACGTCGCTGCGCGAGGCGCGGATCACCGAACTGAAGCGGTCGTTCGACCAGTTCACGCAGACGGTCGTCGCCCAGACCCGCAACGAGAGCGTGATCGGCGCGACGAAGGCGTTCTCGGCCGGGTGGGACGACCTGCGTGACCGTCCGGTGTCGGACGCCGACCACACGAAGGTCGACGCCTGGTACGCGGACACGTTCGTCCCGCAGCTCGACGCCCGGAGCGGCGGCTCGGCGAACCCGGACCAGTTCGCGCCGACCACCGATCCGCAGGCGTACCTGCAGGCCCGGTACACGGCGCCCTTCGACGACTACGACAAGGCCGCGCAGCTCGACGACGCCGGTGACGGCAGCACATGGTCCGAGGCGCACGCCGAGTACCAGCCGTACTTCCGGCAGGCGGTCGAGTCCGCCGGCTACGAGGACCTGCTCCTCATGGACACCGACGGCGACGTGACGTACTCGACCTACTCCGGGGCGGACCTCGGTTCCAACCTGCGGGACGGTCCGTACCGCGACTCGAACCTGGCGAGCGGGTACGAGCAGGCGCTGCAGCTGACCAGTGCGGACGACTTCGTGGTGACCGACTTCGCCCGGTACGCACCGAGCCTCAACGTGCCGACGCTGTGGGTGATGTCCCCGGTGGCCGACGACGGCAAGATCATCGGCGTGATGGCCGTGCAGGTGCCCGTGGACCTCATCAACCAGGTCATGACGGGCAACCAGGACTGGGCCGACGACGGGCTCGGCGACACGGGGGAGTCGTACCTGGTGGGGGCGGACCACCTGATGCGGTCCTACCCGCGCCAGTTGCTCGAGCACCCGAAGCAGTACCAGCGCGACGTGATCGCCGCGGGGACCGCGCCCGGCACGGCCGCGCGGCAGGCCGCCGTGAAGGGCTCGGTACTCCTGCAGGAGGTCAACACCACACCGGTCAGCCGGGCACTGCAGGGCAAGTCGGGCACGGTGATCTCGAACGACTACCGGGGCAAGGAGGTGTTGTCCGCGTACGCGCCGCTCGAGGTGGACGGCCTGCGCTGGGTGGTCGTGGCGCAGATGGACACCGCCGAGGCCTTCGCTCCGGTGAACGACTTCGCCCGGAACATCGGGTTGTCCCTGGTCGCCATCATCGTCCTGGTGAGCCTGCTGTCGTTGCTGCTGGCACAGGTCTTCGTCCGCCCGATCCGTCGCCTGCAAACCGCGGTGAACCGGGTCAGCAGTGGCGATCTCGGCGTCGAGGTGAAGACGAAGCCCGGCGACGAGATCGGTGACCTCGGCCTCGCCTTCAACGACATGAGCCGGAGCCTGCAGGTGAAGCAGGACCTGCTCGACGAGCAGCGACGGCAGAACGACACCCTGCTCCTGACGCTCATGCCGGAGGAGGTCGCCCGGCGGTACAAGCAGGGCGACGAGACCATCGCCTCGGACCACCAGGACGTCGCGGTCGTCTACGCGGACATCATCGGGTACGACGACTTCGCCGCCGGCCTGACGGCGGAGGAGTCGCTGTCGCTGCTCAACGACCTGTGGCGGTCGCTCGACGAAGCCGCTGGTCGGCACGGCATCGAGCGGGTGCGCACGACGCGCAGCGGCTACCTGGCCAGCTGCGGTCTGAGCGTGCCCCGCGTCGACAACGTCCGGCGGGTGGTCGACTGGGCGGAGGAAGCACAGGGTGCGCTCGAGCGGTTCAACGCCCAGCACGGTTCGAAGGTCGGGCTGCGCGCGGGCATCGACACCGGCCAGGTGACGAGCGGTCTGGTGGGTCGTTCCAGCATCGTCTACGACATGTGGGGCGATGCCGTCAGCCTGGCGTACCGGGTCCAGGGCATCGCGCCCGCGCCCGGGGTGTACGCGACGCAGCGCGTGATCGACAAGCTCGGTGACCGCAGTGGCGTGCAGGACGTCGCGACGGTGCAGACCCAGAGCGGACCGCAGAAGGTCTGGAAGCTCGAGCGGGTGGCGTCGTGATCGCCTTCTGGGAGCAGGCGTGGTTCTGGCCATCGATCAGCGTGATCGTCGGGTTGCCACTCCTGCTGCTCCTGCTCACCGAGGTGCAGTCGAGCCTCGAGCGTCGGCACAACCCGATGTCGAAGGTCGTCGCGCTGCTGCGCAACGCCGTCGTCCCGGTCATCGCGATCCTGGTCCTGTCGGTGCAGGTGACCGACGCGGTCGACCCGGGTCGACCGGTGGTCAGCCAGGTCATCGCGACCGTGCTCGGCTTCCTGCTGATCGTGTTCGTGCTGAACGGGCTGAACATCCTGATGTTCACGAACGCCCGGAAGGGGACCTGGCGCGAGAAGATCCCGTCGATCTTCGTCGACATCGCCCGCGTCATCCTGGTGGCGATCGGACTCGCGGTGGTGTTCCGCATCGTGTGGGGGACCGACATCGGCGGCATCTTCACAGCGCTCGGGGTCGGGTCGTTCGTGATCGCCCTGGCGTTGCAGACCGCCGTCGGGCCCATCGTCGCCGGCCTGTTCCTGCTGTTCGAGCAGCCGTTCCGCCTCGGCGACTGGCTCGACATCGGCGGCACGCGCGGCCGGGTGGTCGAGGTCAACTGGCGATCGGTGCACGTCGACACCGGCGAGGGCATCCTGATCACCCCGATCGGATCGCTGGCCGGGGCATCGTTCACGAACCTCAGCCGCACCGGTGGCACGTTCCCGGTGTCGACCGACGTCACGTTCACGACGGACGACCCACCCGCCGCCGTGGTCGCCCTGCTCGAGCGGGTCGCCAGCGGTCTCCCGCAGCTGTACACCGGGACGCGACCGACGGCGGTGCCTGCGGGGGGCGCGGCGTACACGGTGTCGTTCCAGGTGCGCGGCCCCTCACAGGAGGCCGACGCGCTCGCCCAGTTCCGGATGTGGCTCTGGTACGCGGCGCGTCGCGCCGGACTCGGGCTCGACGGCGACACCACCGACGACTTCGTGACGGACGCCCGCCGCGACGAGGCGGTCGCGGCCATCGCCGCGACGCTGTACCTGAGCGGGGACGACAGCGTCGCACTCGCCCCGGTCGTGCGCCTGGAGCGTTACGCCGCCGGCGAGGTCATCCACCGGGTGGGGACCGTGCCGGACTCGGTCCGGTTCGTCCTGTCCGGCAGCGTGGACCTCCGGGTCCCGTTCGAGGACGCCGAGTTGCCGGCGACCCGCGTCGAGGCCGGCGACTACGTCGGACAGACGGCGTTGACCCGGGAGGCGCTGCTCACGACCGCCACGGCGCTCACCGAGGTCTCGGTGCTGGTCATCCCCGCCACGGCGCTCGACCAGATCGTCCGGTCCACCCCGGCGCTGGCGCGCGACATGGGCGACGTGATCGACCGTCGACGTGCCGAGGTGTCCGCAGCGGTGTCCGCGCACGTCGCATCCCAGCAGAACGCGGTGACGGCGTCCTAGACTCGGGCCCGTGCGTTACGCGAACTCCGTGGTCGACCTCGTCGGCGACACCCCGCTCGTCAAGCTCAACCGCGTCACCGAGGGGGTGCGCGCGACCGTCCTGGTGAAGGTCGAGTACCTCAACCCCGGTGGGTCGTCGAAGGACCGCATCGCCACGCGGATCATCGACGCGGCCGAGGCCTCCGGTGACCTGCGACCCGGCGGGACGATCGTCGAACCCACCTCGGGCAACACCGGGGTCGGGCTGGCCCTCGTCGCCCAGCAGCGCGGCTACCGGTGCGTGTTCGTGCTGCCGGACAAGGTCGGCGAGGACAAGCGCAACGTCCTGACCGCGTACGGCGCCGAGATCGTCGTCACGCCGACCGCGGTTCCGCCGGAACACTCGGAGTCGTACTACTCGGTGTCCGACCGGCTCGTCCGCGAGATCCCGGGCGCCTACAAGCCGAACCAGTACGCCAACCCGAACGGCCCGCGCAGCCACTACGAGACCACCGGTCCGGAGATCTGGCGCGACACCGAGCAGCAGATCACCCACTTCGTCGCGGGTGTCGGGACGGGTGGCACCATCTCGGGCACCGGGCGCTTCCTGAAGGAGGCATCCGGCGGCCGTGTCCGCATCGTGGGGGCCGACCCCGAGGGCTCGGTCTACTCCGGCGGCACCGGCCGGCCGTACCTGGTCGAGGGTGTGGGCGAGGACTTCTGGCCGACTGCGTACGACCCCGAGGTGCCGGACGAGATCATCGCGGTGTCGGACGCCGACTCGTTCGCGATGACCCGCCGCCTGGCGCGGGAAGAGGGCCTGCTCGTGGGCGGGTCCAGCGGGATGGCGGTCGTCGCAGCGCTGCGGGCCGCCCGCGACCTGACCGAGGACGACGTCGTCGTGGTGCTGCTGCCCGACGGCGGTCGCGGCTACCTCGGCAAGATCTTCAACGACCGGTGGATGCGCTCGTACGGCTTCGCCGAGACCGACGAGGCGCGCACCGTCGGGTCGCTCATCGCTGGCAAGGACGGCCGTCTGCCCGACCTGGTGCACGCGCACCCGGCGGACACCGTGCGCGAGGTCGTCGACATCATGACCAAGTACGGGGTGTCCCAGATGCCCGTGCTCAGCGCGGAACCGCCGGTCGTCATCGGCGAGGTCATCGGCGCCGTCGCCGAGAAGGACCTGCTCGAACAGGTCTTCACCGGTGCCGCGAAGATGACGGACGCCCTGACCGGTTTCGTGGGCGAACCGCTCCCGTTGATCGGCGTGGGCGAGTCCGTGTCCGCAGCGCGTCGAGCCCTCGAGACGGTGGACGCCCTGCTCGTCGTCGAGGACGGCAAGCCGGTCACGGTCCTGACCCGCCACGACCTCCTGACCTACCTCTCCGAGTAAGGAACGCAGCCAGCATGACCGAGTTCAGCACCCGCGCCGTCCACGCCGGCCAGGAGCCCGACGGCCTCACCGGCGCCGTCATCCCGCCGATCCACCTGACGTCCACCTACGTGCAGGACGGCATCGGCGGGATGCGGAACGGCTACGAGTACTCCCGCGCCGGCAACCCGACGCGCGACTCCCTGCAGACGCTGCTCGCCGACCTGGACGGCGGCGTGGCCGCGTACTCGTTCGCGTCCGGTCTCGCCGCCGAGGACGCCCTGCTCCGGGCGGCGCTCCGTCCCGGGGCCCGCGTCGTGATGGGGAACGACGTCTACGGCGGGACCCACCGTCTGGTCAGCCGACTGCACGTGCCGTGGGGCGTCGAGCTCGTCGTCGTCGACATGAGCGAGCTCGACCAGGTCCGGACCGCGCTGCAGGGCGCCCCCGAGGACACCGTGCTCTGGGTCGAGACGCCGACCAACCCGCTCATGAAGATCGCCGACATCGCCGGACTCGCGACCATCGGGCACGAGGCCGGTGCACTCGTCGTCGTGGACAACACCTTCGCGTCGCCGTACCTGCAGCAGCCGTTGTCGCTCGGTGCGGACGTCGTCGTGTACTCGACGACGAAGTACCTGGGTGGCCACTCCGACGTCGTCGGTGGGTCCGTCGTGCTCGCCGATCAGGAGCTCGCGGCGAAGGTGCAGTTCCTGCAGTTCGGCGCCGGTGCGATCTCGTCGCCGTTCGACGCCTTCCTGACCACCCGCGGCATCAAGACCCTGGCGGTCCGGATGGAGCGGCACTCCACGAACGCGCAGGCCGTCGCCGAGGCGCTCGTCGCCGCGCCGGGCATCGAGCGCGTCTACTACCCGGGCCTCTCCGACCACCCGGGGCACGACGTCGCCGCCCGCCAGATGCGCGGGTTCGGCGGGATGCTGTCCGTCGCACTGTCCGGCGGACCGGACGCGGCCCGGCGCTTCGCGGAGTCGACGGAGCTGTTCGCGCTGGCCGAGTCGCTCGGGGGTGTGGAGTCGCTCATCGGGTACCCGAGCGAGATGACGCACGCCTCGGTGAAGGGCACGGAGCTCGCGGTGCCCGAGAACGTGGTGCGGCTGTCCGTCGGCATCGAGGACGCGGGCGACCTGATCGCGGACCTGCAGCAGGCGCTGACGCGCTGACGCGCATCGCGCGGGGTTTCCGCCCCGCGCCGTCGGCGGTGTCGTCCCTCGCCCCTACGATGAGCGGGTGAGCACCACGGCGACGAGGACGGGCCTGCTGAGCGGGCGGTACGCCCTCGCGACGATCGGCATGGTCGCCATCGTGGGCGTCGCGGCGTTCCAGAACCTGGCGATGACGACGATCATGCCGGTGATCAGTCGCGATCTGGACGGCGAGGCCCTGTACGCCCTGGCCTTCGCGGCACCGCTCGCGGCCGGGGTGCCCGGCATGGTGCTCGCCGGCAACTGGACCGACCGCGCCGGCGGCCGGATCGTCGCCTGGGTCTCCGCGCTGCTGTTCGCCGTCGGGACCGCCGTGGTCATGCTCGCGCCGACGATGGAGGTCTTCCTCGTCGGTCGACTGGTCGAGGGCTTCGGTGCCGGCGCGATCGACGTCGTGCTGTACGTGCTCGTCGCCAGGATCTTCCCCGCCGAGCTGCACGGACCGGTGTTCGCCGGGTTCGCGGCCGCGTGGGTGGTCCCGGCGCTCATCGGCCCGGCGATCGCCGGCATCGTCACCGACACGTGGAACTGGCACTGGGTCTTCGCGGGGGCGCTCGTGATCGCCGTGGGTGCGTTCAGCGTGCTCGTACCGACGCTCGGGCGGCTGCAGGCACCGGCGGTCGAGCTGCGGCCGCCGTGGCAGCGGATCCGGATCGGGTGGTCGGTCGCCGCTGCCGTGTCGATCCTGCTGCTGAACGTCGCGCCGGACCTGACCCCGTGGGGGATGGTGGCCGCGGTCGTGGTCGGACTGGTCGGGACGTGGTTCGCGCTGCGCCCGCTGCTGCCGACCGGCACCTTCCGCGCCGCCGCCGGACTGCCGTCGGTGGTGCTGCTGCGCGGGCTCGTGGCAGCCTCGTTCTTCGGCAGCGAGGCGTACGTGCCGTTCCTGCTGCAGGCGAAGCACGGCCTGTCCGCATCGGCAGCGGGGCTCGCGCTGACCGTCGCCGCACTCAGCTGGGCGGCCTCGAGCTGGGCGCACGGTCGGCTGGGGGAGCAGCGCCTGACCGCACGTCGGACCTTTGGTGTCGGACTCGCGCTCGTCCTGGTGAGCCTGCTGGCGGCCTTCGCGGTGGCGACGCTCGACCTGCCGTGGTGGGTGCTCGTCGGCGGCTGGTTCGTCGGCGGCGCGGGCATGGGGGCGATCTACCCGCGGACGTCGATGCTCACCCTGCGGTTCTCGGGCGAGGGCGACGACGGGTTCGCGAGCTCGGCGCTCACCATCGCCGACGCCGCGGGCAGCGTCATCGGCCTGGCGGTCACCGGGCTGCTGTTCACCGCGACCGGCGGCGCCGAGGGCACGGTGTCCTTCCCGCTGGTCTTCGCGGCGATGATCTGCTTCGCCGCACTGGCGATCGCCGCGGTCCGGCGGCTCGGACCCGTCCCCGCACCGGTGTCGTCGGCGTCGCCGGACCGCGCAGCCGGGTAGCGTGGCAGACCGGACGGAAGAGGAGACACCCGTGGTGCGCATCGTCGCTGCAGCCGTCGTCCTGACGGCCGCCCTCGCGTTGGCCGGCTGCCAGGGCACGACCTCTGCTGCGCCCACGCCGGTGCAGAGCACGGACCTGACCAGCTCCGACGGCGGGTTCGACAAGCAGGCCGTCATCGGCGTCGTGCTGCTCGACGACGACGCGGCCCTGGGTGAGGACCTGCGGACCGGCCTGTCCGATGCCGGGTTCCGTCCCGACGTCCGGGTCGCACCCGCGTCCGGTGCGGCGGCGTCCCAGCGGACCGCGGTCGCGCAGCTCGTCAGCAAGGGCGCCAAGGCCCTGCTCGTGCACGCGGCTCGGCCGTCCGCGCTCACCGGGGTGATCCAGACCGCGCACGACGCCGGCGTCGTGGTGGTGTCCCTGGGTGATCCGCTGCCGGCGAGCGGTACCGGCGGCGACGGTGTGTCGGCCGACTACCGGGTGCCCGCCGGTGCGGACGACGCGGACCTGGCGGCCACCGCGGTCGAGGTCGTGCAGTCGTTGCAGCGCGGCGAGAAGCCGGAGACCGAACCGAGCGACGGCGACACGACCGACGCCGAGTGAGCCGAGCCGAGCCGCGCCACCAGGCCGGTCAGCGCCGTGCCACCAGGCCGGTCAGCGCCGTGCCACCAGGCGGCTCAGCTCAGCTCCACCAGGCGGCTCAGCTCAGCTCCACCAGGCCGGGAACGACAGCGTGATCGTCTCGACCAGCGCCTTCCGCGACCGTCGGGGTCCGGCGAGCCACGCCTCGATGGCCCCGACGAAGCCCTGCGCGACGTAGCCGGCGGCCACGTCGTCGAGGAGCTCCGGGCGGCGGTCGGCGTCGAGTTCGCGGATGTGCAGAGCGCTCGACTCGGTGAAGTGGCCCACGAGCAGCCGGTGCAGCGACGCGTCGTTCGGGTCCGGCAGGGCCTTGGCGTAGATGTCGCGGTGGGTGGTCACGTGCTCGACGACCGCGTTGATGCCCCGCCGCGTGATGGTCGCGAGCTCGCCCGCGTCGGCCCCGCGGGCGGCTGCGGCCCGTCGGTCGTCAGCGTCGTCCTGCCGGATGCGGTCGAGCTCCGGCGTCAGCACGTCGGCGAGCAGCGATCCGGGGGAGACCGCGTGCGAGTAGAACGTCGCGCGGTTGATGCCGGCGGCACGGGTGACGTCCGCGACGGTGATCTCGGAGACGGGGCGGTCGGCCGCCAGTCGCAGGATCGCTTCACGCAGGGCGGCGGTCGTGTGCAGGATCCGGGCATCCACCATGACGCCCACCCCCTTCTGATCCGGTTCACCCGGAGGCCCCCGAGCAGTCCGACGGTACCGCATGGCGCGGGATCGGCACGCTGACGGCGGGTGGCAACACGCGGGCAATCCGTGCCGACGGCGTTGGGAGCGCTCCGTCGGCCCGTAAGATGGTTCCGCGGACGAATCGATTCGATCGACGCCGCGATCACCTCCCCGCCCCTCACCGCCGAAGGACTCCTGCTCGTGACCGCGCCCGCCACCACCGGTTCGCTCCGGGTCGTCCTGCACCCCGGAGACTCCCTCTCCCGTGGGCAGCGACTCGTCTACGTCTTCGTCCTGGGCGCCCTGACGGCGCTCGGGCCGTTCACGATCGACCTGTACCTGCCGGCGTTCCCGGCGATCAAGGAGCAGTTCGGCGTCACCGACGGCGCCGTGCAGCTGACGCTCACGGCGACGACGCTCGGGTTCGCGTTCGGGCAGCTGCTCGTCGGTCCGTGGAGCGACAAGGTCGGCCGCCGGCTGCCGCTCATCATCGCGACGACGGTGCACATCGCCGCGTCGATCGGCGCGGCGACCGCCCCCGACATCGAGCTCCTCGCGGTGTTCCGCGTGCTCCAGGGCATGGGCGCGGCCGCCGGCGGTGTCGTCGCGATGGCCACCGTCCGCGACCTGTTCGGCGGCAAGCCGCTCGTCCGGATGCTGTCGCGCCTGGCGATGGTGAACGGGCTGGCACCGATCCTCGCGCCGCTCATCGGCTCGCAGATGCTCCAGTTCACCAGCTGGCGCGGCATCTTCGTCTTCCTCGCCTGCTACGGCCTGGCCGTGGTGATCGCGTCGATCCTGCTCATCGTCGAGACCCTGCCCCCGGCCCGACGTCGCGAGGCCGGCCACTCCACGATCGGTCAGCGGTACAAGGCGCTGTTCTCCGACCGGATCTTCGTGGGGGTCGCGCTCATCGGGGCGATGGTGTTCAGCGGGTTGTTCTCGTACCTCAGCTCGTCGCCGTTCCTGTTCCAGGGCGTCTACGGACTCGACGCCCAGCAGTACGGGCTGCTCTTCGCGGTGAACTCCGTCGGCGTCGTGCTCGGTGTGCAGATCTCCGCGCGGTTGGCGCAGCGCGTCGGGCCGCAGTGGATCCTGGCGTGCTCGACGGCGACCCTGTTCCTGGCGTCGATCGCGATCATCGTGCTCGACCAGCTCGGTGCGGGGCTCGTGGGCGTGCTCGTGCCCCTGTGGTTCTTCATCGCGGCGTGCGGGTTCTCGTTCCCCCTCGTCCAGGTCATCGGCCTGGCTGCGCACGGCAAGGAGGCCGGCACAGCGGCGTCGCTGCTCGGTGCCCTGAACTTCGGTGTCGCCGGCCTGATCTCACCGATCGTCGGCTGGCTCGGCATCACCACCGCGACCCCGATGGCGATGGTGATGGCCTCGACCGCGTTGATGGCCATCCTGATCCTGTGGTTCGTGGTGCGGCCCCGGACGGTTCCCGAGCTCACGCACTGACGGGTTCTCCACAGCTGCCCGGGACAGCCGGACAGCGGCCCCCGCGCGTCCATAGGCTGTGCCCATGAGCGACGCGGTGGAGCAGGCACGGGCAGCGGCCGAGGCCGCCAGGCAGGCAGCGGACGAGGCACGCCGGTTGGCCGACGAAGCCGTGCAGCGGGCCGAGGAGCTCGCCGCCGCACTCGCGGCACAAGCACAAGCACCGGCACTCACGCCGGACGCCGAACCGGCGGTCGTCGAGTCCCCGGCACCCTCCGGACAGGAGGCCCGGCTCGCCCCCGACGCGGAGCCCGCCGCCGCCACCCCACCGGCTCCAGAGCCCACCACCGCTGGGCCCACCGCAGCCGTCCCGGACGACGTGCCGGCGGCTCCCGACGCGGCCGTCCTGGCACCGGCGGACGCCCCTGCGGCCGGCACCGCGCCTCCCGGCAGTGGCGGGGGCCCGCTCGGACCGGACGCCGTCGCCGCGATCCGCACCGGCTACACCGTCGAGGGGCAGGCGCTCGAACTCGGTGCCCTCGTGAACGGCGAGGCGCAGCCCGACGTCCAGGTCCGCATCCCGCTCGGCATGCTGAACCGGCACGGGCTGGTCGCCGGCGCGACCGGTACCGGCAAGACCCGCACGCTGCAGGTCCTCGCCGAACAGATCGCGGCGAACGGCGTGCCGGTCTTCGCGGCCGACATCAAGGGCGACCTGTCCGGGCTCGCGGTGGTCGGGCAGGGGAACGAGAAGCTGCTCGCGCGCACCGCGGGCATCGGCCAGCAGTGGCAGGGCGTCGCGAGCCAGGCGGAGCTCTTCTCGCTCGGTGGTCAGGGCACGGGCGTGCCGATCCGCGCGACGGTGTCCGGGTTCGGGCCGTTGCTGCTGTCGAAGGTGCTCGGCCTGAACGACACCCAGGAGTCCTCGCTCGGACTGGTGTTCCACTACGCGGAGCAGGCCGGGTTGCCGCTCGTCGACCTGGCGGACCTGCGGAGCGTGCTGACGTTCCTGGTGGGCGACCAGGGCAAGGGCGAACTCGCCGAGCTCGGTGGTCTGTCGAAGCAGACCGCCGGGGTGATCCTGCGCGAGCTCATCACGTTCGCCGACAAGGGCGCCGACCAGTTCTTCGGCGAGCCCGAGATCGACACGCAGGTGTTCCTGCGCACGGCGGCGGACGGCCGGGGGATCGTGAGCCTGCTCGAGGTCC
This sequence comes from Curtobacterium sp. PhB172, assembly GCF_003752545.1. Classification (NCBI taxonomy): domain Bacteria; kingdom Bacillati; phylum Actinomycetota; class Actinomycetes; order Micrococcales; family Microbacteriaceae; genus Curtobacterium; species Curtobacterium sp. PhB172. The sequence continues at coordinate 263,725 of NZ_RKIF01000008.1, read as the reverse complement.
CGGGCGTGCAGGACCAGCCCGAGGTCTTCTCGACGTTCCTGATGTGGTTGCTGGCCGACCTGTTCAACGAACTGCCGGAGGTCGGCGACCAGGACAAGCCCAAGCTGGTGTTCTTCTTCGACGAGGCACACCTGCTGTTCAGCGGGGCGTCGAAGGACTTCACGGACCAGATCGTGCGGACCGTGCGGTTGATCCGGTCGAAGGGCGTCGGGATCTTCTTCGTGACCCAGACCCCGAAGGACGTGCCGAACGACGTCCTGGCGCAGCTCGGCTCGCGCATCCAGCACCAGCTGCGGGCGCACACCCCCGACGACGCGAAGGCGCTGCGGGCGACGGTGTCGACCTACCCGTCGAGCGACTACGACCTGGGCGAGGTGCTGACCTCGCTGGCGACCGGCGAGGCGATCGTCACCGTCATGAACGAGAAGGGCGCGCCGACGCCGGTCGCGTGGACCCGGTTGCGCGCGCCGCAGGGCTCGATGGACCCGATGCCCGCCGCCGAGATGCAGTCGCGGGTGCAGGCATCGCCGTTGCTCGCGACGTACGGCACCCGGGTGGACCCTGACTCGGCGCACGAGATGCTGGCACGTCGGATGGAGGCAGCTGCTGCCGAGGCGGCGGCGGCGGACGCGCAGAAGGACGCAGCCCTCGCGGCGGCCGAGGCCGAGAAGGAAGCCGCGCGGGCGGCGGCGACCGCGGCCAAGGAGGCCGCGGCGCAGGCCAAGCAGGAGGAACGCGAGCGGGCTGCTGCGCAGAAGGAGTACGAGCGGACGCAGCGCGAGTTCGAGAAGGCCGAGCGGGCTGCGGCGTCGCGGCGTTCGGGCCGTTCGGGGCGGAGCACGCGGACGACGACCTCACGGAAGGCGGACGACCCGCTGTCGGACCTGCTCGGGTCACGGCTCGGCGGCACGATCGCGAAGGAGGTCGTGCAGGGGATCTTCTCGACGCTGCGCCGACGTCGGTGACGTCCAGCAGCGCCGAGCGTCAGCGACCGAGCAGGCCGGTGAACTCGACGACGAGCAGACCCAGGACGACGAGTGCTGCCACGCCGCCGACGAGCAGGTAGGCCGGCCGCTGTTCGTACCAGGCGCGGCTCGACGGGTAGCGCTTCGCGAAGACCCGGGCCGAGACCGGACGTGCCTCTTCCGTCACCTGCACGCCCAGGGCGTCGACGACCTGAGCGAGCCCGTCGTCGCCCCACACGTCGGCACGGATGCGGAACAGGTGGGCGCCCGTCGCGTCGAACGCCACGAGCTCGCGCATGGTGCGGTCGACCGAGCTGCCGTAGGTGGTGGCGAGCACCAGGCTGTGCACACGGTCGCGGGGGATCCGACGGTGCGCGGTGACCACGCCCCGGATCGTCAGGCCGTCGGGGTCGATGCCGATGTACGCCGTGCTCAGTCGGACGAAGACCACGCCGACCAGGACCGCCAGCGCGACGACCACCGTCGCGACCATCGCCCACGTCCGGAACGGGAACGACACCCAGACCAGGGCGACGGCGAGCGGCACGGCCGAGAACACGATGCTCAGCGCAGTCGAACGGACCAGGGACCGGCGGGGGCGGAGGACGACGTCGTACACGGTGGCACGCAGGTGCGGCGTCGCTGGCACCGTCATGTCCCCCATGCGCGTCTCCTGAACCCTCGGGTCTCCCGGGCACGCCGAATCGGCCGCCCTGCGAGCGACGCCCCTGCCGCTCGATGCACCGCGCTCGACTCGTCCCGGAGTCGTCCGCTCCGGCAAGCATAGGTGCACGACGGGGACCGAGGACAGCCCGTTCCACCCCGGATCGGCGTTTGACGGCCAGTCCTTGGCGAACAGGGGACAGATGGGTCCGCCGCGTGGGGGACCAGCCGGCGCGATCACGACGCGCGCCGCCTGGAACGACGAAGGCCCCGCACTCGGTGCGGGGCCTTGCTGGCGGAGAATGGGGGATTCGAACCCCCGAGGGCTTGCACCCAACACGCTTTCCAAGCGTGCGCCATAGGCCACTAGGCGAATTCTCCTTGCGCTGTCTCGCGACGGCGACACCCAATGGTACAGGTTCCCGGGGGTGCTCACGACCGTGTGTCGTCGAGGCGGGTGCTCCCAGTTGTCGTGACATGTCCGGCGACTACCCTGGGGCGCGTGTCGACCCGCATCTACATCACGTCAGCAGAAGGGCACACGGGCAAGAGCACCGTCGCCCTCGGTGTCCTCGAGACCCTCGCGCGCTCCGTCGGCCGCGTCGGCGTGTTCCGCCCCGTCGCCCGCTCGGTCGCCGAACCCGACTACGTGCTCGAACTGCTGCTGCAGCACACCGCGGTCGGGATCTCGTACGACGACGCCGTGGGGGTCACCTACGACGACGTCCACGCGGATCCGGACGCCGCGCTCGGCACCATCGTGAACCGCTTCGCCCAGGTGGAGCGGCAGTGCGACGCGGTGGTCGTGCTCGGGTCCGACTACACGGACGTCGGCAGCCCCACCGAGCTGTCGTTCAACGCGAAGGTCGCCGCGAACCTCGGTGCCCCGGTGCTCCTCGTCCTCGGTGGTCGTGACGCCGCCGAGCGCGGTGCCCGCACGCCCGAGGGGATGGCGCAGGTCGCGGACGTCACGACGAGCGAACTGCGGGCGGCGCACGCGCAGCTGTTCGGCGTCGTCGTGAACCGCGCCGACCCGGAGGCCCTCGCCGCGATCGTGGCGAGTGTCGAGCGGGCCGTGCACGACGACCACCCGGACGTGCCCGTGTGGGCGATCCCGGAGGACCGCGTCCTCGTCGCCCCGACCGTCCGTGCGCTGCTGCAGGCGACCGACGCCACCCTGGTGCGCGGGGACGACGCCCTGCTCGACCGCGAGGCACTCGGCACCGTCGTCGCCGGCATGAGCATGGAGAACGTCCTGCCGCGCCTGATCGAGGGTGGCATCGTCGTGGTCCCCGGTGACCGCAGCGACGTGCTCATCGCGACCCTGCTGGCGAACCAGTCGGACACGTTCCCGAGCCTGGCCGGCGTGATCCTGAACGGCGGGTTCGAGACCGCACCGCAGATCTCCCGGCTGCTCGAGGGGCTGTCGAGCTCGCTGCCGATCGCGCAGAACGACCTGGGCACGTACGACACCGCCCTCCGCATCACGCAGACCCGCGGGCGCCTGGCGGCGGACTCGCCCCGCAAGGCCGACCTCGCGCTCGCCCTGTTCGAGCAGCACGTCGACGCCGAATCCCTGCGCGACCGTCTGCAGCTCACGCCGTCCGGCGTCGTCACGCCGCTCATGTTCGAGCACGGGCTGCTCGACCGGGCACGGGGCTACGGCAAGCACATCGTGCTGCCCGAGGGCGAGGACGACCGCATCCTCCGCGCGGCGTCGACGCTGCTCGCCCGCCAGGTCTGCGAGCTGACGATCCTCGGCGACCCCGCCGCGATCCGCACCCGCGCGACCGAGCTCGGACTCGACCTCGACGCCGCCCAGCTCGTGTCGCCGTTCGACCCCGAGCTCCGCGAACGCTTCGCCGAGGAGTACACCCGCCTCCGGGCGCACAAGGGCATGTCGATCGAGCTCGCGCGCGACACCGTGACCGACGTCTCGTACTTCGGCACGATGATGGTCCAGCTCGGACTCGCCGACGGCATGGTCTCCGGCGCGAAGCACACCACCGCGCACACCATCCGGCCGTCCTTCGAGATCATCAAGACCCGTCCGGACACGTCGATCGTGTCGAGCGTCTTCCTGATGGCGCTCGCCGACCGCGTCCTGGTCTACGGCGACTGCGCGGTGATCCCGGACCCGACGAGCGAACAGCTCGCCGACATCGCGATCTCGTCGGCCGAGACGGCCACCCAGTTCGGCATCGACCCCCGCGTCGCGATGCTCAGCTACTCGACCGGCGACAGCGGCACCGGCGCCGACGTCGACAAGGTCCGCGCCGGCACCGCCTTCGTGCGCGAACGCCGTCCCGACCTGCTCGTCGAGGGCCCGATCCAGTACGACGCCGCTGCGGACCCGACGGTCGCCAGCACGAAGATGCCGGATTCCCCGGTGGCCGGCAAGGCGACCGTCTTCATCTTCCCGGACCTCAACACGGGCAACAACACGTACAAGGCCGTGCAGCGCTCCGCCGGAGCGGTCGCCATCGGGCCGGTCCTGCAGGGCCTGCGCAAGCCGATCAACGACCTCTCCCGCGGCGCCCTCGTCAGCGACATCGTGAACACCGTCGCGATCACCGCGATCCAGGCCGGCACCGCGTCCGACGCGGCCTGACCTGCGCGACGCACACCGCGCCTCCCGTCCGGCCGACCAGGCCATGAGCAGAAAGCGACACCACCCGTGACCGCAGCCCTCGTCGTGAACTCCGGATCGAGTTCGTTCAAGTACCAGCTCATCGAACTCGAGGGGGAGCGCACGCTCGCCTCCGGGCTCGTGGAGCGCATCGGCGAGTCGGCCGGCGCGTGGAAGCACACCAACGCGCTGACGGGGGAGTCGTCGTCGAACGACGCCGCGTCCGTGCCGGACCACGCCGCTGGGTTCCAGGCGATGATCGACGCGTTCGCCAAGGTCGGTCCGTCGTTCGACGAGCACCCGCCGGCCGTCGTCGGCCACCGCGTCGTGCACGGCGGCACCACCTTCGACCGCGCAACGGTGGTGACGGACGACGTCGAACGACAGATCGAGGCGCTGAACAGCCTCGCGCCGCTGCACAACCCGGCGAACCTCGAGGGGATCCGGGCCGCGAAGCAGGTGTTCTCCGACGTGCCGCACGTCGCCGTGTTCGACACCGCGTTCCACCAGACCATGCCGCCGCACGCGTACACGTACGCGATCCCGGCCGACCTGGCGGCGAAGTACTCCATCCGCCGCTACGGCATGCACGGCACGAGCCACAAGTACGTCTCCGAGCAGGCCGCGGTCTTCCTCGACCGCCCGCTGTCCGAGCTGAAGACCATCGTGCTGCACCTGGGCAACGGTGCCTCGGCCGCGGCGATCGACGGCGGGAAGTCGATCGAGACGTCGATGGGCCTCACGCCGCTCGAGGGCCTCGTCATGGGCACCCGCTCCGGCGACCTCGACCCCGCCGTCCTGCTGCACCTGCACCGCGAGGCCGGGCTGTCCTTCGACGAGCTCGACACCATGCTCAACAAGCAGTCCGGGCTGCTCGGCCTCACCGGCAACGGCGACATGCGCGACGTCCAGGACGCCGCCCTCAACGGCGACGAGGTCGCCGAGGCGGCGCTCGCCGTGTACCGCCACCGCATCCGTCGCTACGTCGGCGCCTACACGGCGCAGCTCGGCGGGCTCGACGCGGTGGTCTTCACCGCCGGCGTCGGCGAGAACAACGCGCTGCTGCGCCGGCGCGTGCTCGCCGGGCTCGAGCACCTGGGCATCGAGATCGACGCGGACCGCAACGAGCTGGGATCCCGGGAGGCCCGGGTCATCTCCACGGACACGTCACGTGTCGCGGTGCTCGTGATCCCGACGAACGAGGAACTGGAGATCGCGCGGCAGTCGGCTGCGGTCGCGCTCTGACGCGGTGCGCGGGGCGCGGTGCGGTGCGTGGCCCGGTGCCAGCATGGTGCGGCGTGCGTGGGCTGGTGCGGGGTTGGTCGCTGGGTGCGCGCTTGTGGCGCGGCACGGAGCGTGCAAGCTCGCACGGGGTGATGAGGTGCGCACGGTGCG